>JBDLJA010000034.1:0-25585 GCA_039714595.1 Thermodesulfobacteriota bacterium
ACCCTGCGGGCATAAACACCCTGCGGGCATAAAGGCAAGCAAAGAAAATGAACAAGGACAATATTGGCCGGCCCTATGATATTTGACCTGGCTTTTAGGGTCAGGTATTAAAAAGTGAAAATAAAAGGGGCGGCAGGAAAGCCCTTGCCGCCTCTCTTCTCCGGTTTGGCAATATTTCGTAGGGTGGGCTCAGCCCACCCTACATTGCTGCGCGGTTGGCAAGGGGACTTTAGCAACCGCGCAGCTGGCCGAGTGTCACTTAAAACTTGGAATAGATCTCCTCGTTAAAGCCCACGTAGAAGGTGTTGCCCTGCCGCAAGGTCGGGGCTCGCAGGTTGCCGGTCCGGCCGGTGGCCTTGGCAATCATTGTTTCCTGGTCAGCCTCGGGCCCCGCAAAGGTGAGGGTCTTCTTGCCGCTGGCCACATGGACCGTCTCGGCCCCGGCCAGAAGCTTAGCCGCGCCCTCCGCCTTGATTGGCTCCTTTCTCGCATCCACCTCTTCCTTGATCTCCGCGCCACTTGTCTTAAGGGCCTCCCAGGCCCTGGTGCATGATTTTCAGCCCTTGCGCATATAGGCCCAGTCAATCTTTGTCATCTCTTATCCTCCTGTAGTTATTGGGTAAATTCGGCTGAGATTACCACCCGTAAATTTATTAAACAACCCGCAGGGAACACCTGAAGGTGCGGCAGGCGGGGGTGCCGGTGATGGGGTTGCGCCTCCTGTCATCGGTGAGGTTGTTCAGGTTGGCGCTCTCCCGGTAATCTCCCCAGCCCCAGGCGATTCGCACTGAGCCGGGGTGGACCATGTTGGCTATCCTGGCCGCCATGGTTATGGATCCTTTGGGGGTGGCTATCTCCACCTGGTCCCCCTCAGCAATCTGCAATTTCCCCGCGTCCGTGGGATGGATGTCCACCTGGCAGCCCTTCGCCTCCTGGAGCAGGCTGGGGATGGTCCGGTACTGGGAGTTGGTGAAGCGCTTGTCGCGCCGGCCGCTGATGCCGATGAAGGGATACTTTTCCTTCCTCTCTTCATAGCCGATCAACTCTTGGGGAAGACCATCTTCATAGGGCACAGCGGCGAAGCCATGTTCTTGCAGCCTGGCGGAGGAGAACTCAAACTTGGAGGAGGGGGTGGCAAAGCCGTCCGTCCGGTGTTTTTCATGGCGCAGCTCCTCGACCCGCAAGCCGTCCGGCTCGTCTCGTAACTGGGCCACCGTTACCCCCACGGGCTGGAGCTGATGGTCCATGGCCGCCTCGGCCGTCTGCCAGGGGAACTTTTTTGCCAGCCCCAGGCGCCGGCCCAGCTCAAAGACGATCTGCCAGTCGGGCCAGGAGTCGCCATGGGGCTCGATTACCTGGCTCTGGAGGATGATCGGGTTGTTGCGGGTGGCGGCCCGGTTGAGCTGGCTCTTCTCAAAGCAGCCGGCCGCCGGCAGGATAATATCAGCCAGTTCGGCCGTCTTGGTCATGAACATATCGATCACCACCAGGGTGTCCAGGCTCTCCAGGGCGGCTTTGGCCCGGGCCGAGTCGGCCATGGTCACCACCGGGTTACCGGCCTGGACCACCGCCATCTCCACCGGGTACGGCTCTTTGTCCCTGATGGCGTCGATGAGGCACGACTGGACCTGATGGCCCCAGCTGGGGCTGAAGTCGTTGAAGAGGGGATAATCTTTGGTGATGGGCGGGGCTGGGCAGTCAACCAGTTCCTCTCTGGCCTGGATGTCGCGCAGGGCGATGGGCTGGGGCAGCACGTCGCCCCCCTTTTTATCTATATTACCGGTGAGGCCGCGCAGGCAGGCCACGGCCCGGGTGGCCTGGAAGATGTCCAGCTGCATGTCCAACCCGTTGCCGTCAATGAGGCAGGCCGGTTTTGCCTTGGCGTAGAGGCGGGCCGCCGCCCTTATCTTCGCCGGCTCAAGCCAGATTTTTTCCCCTATCTGGTCGGGATTAAAGTGGGCTGCGGACTTGCGTAACTCAGCAAAGCCGCTGGAGTATTTTTTAATAAACTCAAGGTCATGGAGGTTTTGGCTGATAATCTCGTTGATCATCGCCATGGCCAGCAAGCCGTCGTGGCCCGGCTTGACCTGGAGCCAGATGTCCGCCTTCTCGGCCAGTGGCGTCCTGATGGGGTCCACCACGATGAGCTTGGCTCCGTCCGCCATTGCCGCGCTGATGCCATCGGCCACCCCCAGGGTGGTGTCAAAGTCATGCTTGCCCCAGACCAGGATGCACTTGGCCTGGCGCGGTTCGGGATAGGCCATGGCGCCGTAGGTGTAGGTGTGGGCCATCTCCCGGGCCACAAAGCAGATGGAGCCATTGCCGATGGTGTTGGGCGAGCCGAAGCAGTTCATCAGCCGGTTGGCGTAGTCCCAGGGCGCCCCCCAGTCGGCGGCCATGCCCCGCAGCCAGGCCACTGCCTCAGGCCGTCCCGCACTCTTGTAATGGTTGAAGCGGCTGGCCACCAGCTCCAGGGCCTCGTCCCAGCCGGCCGGCCGGAAGACTCCCCCCTTTTCCCTGATAAGGGGCGTGGTGAGCCTCTTGGCCGAGTAGGTAATCTCCGGGGCCGCCGCCAGCTTGGGGCAGGGGGTCAGCTTTTCCTGGCTTAAGAAGGATTTGCGGCGGGCGGCGAGTAGCCGTCCTCCTTCCACCTCCACCTTGACGGGACAGCAGGATGAACACATCCGGCACACCGTATCTCGTTTCATGTTTTTTTGCCTTTTTTGTCTTCTGGGGGATTATCTCAGGCCCTGGGGCGCTGGGTCTAGCGGGCCGCCTTGATGAAACAGCTCCTGATCAACTCAAAGTGGTTGCGATGGCTCCTGATCTTCCACCAGACATGGCCTGTCTCTTCCACCTGCCAGGCCGGGCCCAGGCCTTGCTCGCCGCCGGCCAGCCAATTGCTGATATTGGTCAGTCCCCAGCCGGCCGCGGGGCCCTCTTTCGTGCCGCCCAGCCACTCTTCCGGCTCCGCCGCCTCAGGGGACCAGGAAAAGGGGTCTGAGAAAAGAAACTGCCCCTTGGCATCAGTCACCAGCCGGTTCATCTCCCGCAGGTGGGCCAGGGGCTGGGGGAGTTTATCCACCAGGTTCAGCGAGGCGCAGGAGGTGAAGCTCTGGGAGGCAAAGGGGACCCGCTGGGCGTCGGCGACGATAAAGTCGAGCCGGTCGCGCTGCCAGCCTGCCGGCAACCGCACCGTTATCTCCCGGCTGAGCAGTCCCTCCTCCTTGAGGCGGACAGTGATCTCCCCTTCCTGCATGAGCCGGCGGGCAGTCTTGATGAAGGCGTGGGAGTTGTCCAAGCCCACGGCCAGCTCGCATCTTTGGGCCATCTCAAAGGTGAAGCGGCCCACGGCGGCGCCCATGTCCAGGGCCAGGCCGGGGTGGGGGCGCTGGCGGGCGCTCCACTGGCTGTACGCCTCTGAGGCCTCTTCATCGGCCAGCAGGTCACCGTAGTGGCTCCAGATATAGGAGGAGACCACCTCCTCTTGCTCATACCTGTTGGCCTCCTCCCGGCTGCCTGGCGTCTCCTCCGGGTCCAGGTAGGCGATGCCTTCACTTATGCTAAAGGCGCGGCCGCAGTGGCGGCAGCTGAGGCTCCCTTCCAGGATCTCATCTCCTTCGCTGACCTTGGCCCTGAGGGTCAACGGCTCTTCCCGGGGCAGGCAGGCGGGGCAGATCAGGATGTCGCTCAGTATCTTTTTCATGTTTTTTTCTTGGGGGCGGTGGGCGGCTGGGGTGGCGTGGAAAATGAAGGAATATTCCATCATATTATCCAAGTTATTTCAACATGCTATTTTGGCCCCTTCCTGCCCCTGCTGAGCCAGCTGGCTGCCAGCTAACCTGGCCTGTTACGGTGGTAATTTGGCCGGTGAGGAGCTTTAGTGCTTGCGCTGAAACTGTGTTGGAGTATTATTGCCAATTGGCTGCCATGTGTTACGCAGGGTCTTAAGTCAGTGAGTCTGGGGATAAGCTGGCTGGATCTATAAAAAAATATGAGAGGGGGCGGCTGTGAAAAGTTTATTTCTCTAATGGAGGAAAGTGTAATGAAAAAACTGCTTATTATCTGTTGTCTGTTGCTGCTGGCCGCGCCAGCCCACGCCAAGAACAATAAACATAAGGGCGACGGCCACAGCCAGTTGCCCCCCGGCCTGCAAAAGAAGGCCAATCGAGGGGAGCCTCTGCCTCCTGGCTGGCAGAAAAAGCTTGCCCGGGGTCAGCATATTGATGAGTACACCTACCGCCATATGGATCCCGTGCCCCGGGAGACGATCCGTCTCCTGCCGCCCCTGCCGCGGGGGGTTAGCTATAGGCAGGTTGAGGGGGATATTATCAAGATCCATCGCTCCTCCATGGAGATCCTGGACGTGCTGGACAGAAACCGTCTCTTGCCGCCAATCCCCGGCCGCAGGTAAAAAGTTGCGCCCTTAAACCAAGCTGAGGGTTCTGCCTTGGGCCAGTCTGGATAGTTATCCAGACTGGCCCTTTTTTTTGTCTAACCGCCAGCGGGCTTGGCTTCAGCCCTGTTAATTTATAGATCTTTTTTCCCCGGCAACTGTCTTTTCTTGATGGACTAATTTTTCTTTTACCCCCTTAAAGGAGAGCGGGGGTGATGCTTCAAAAGGGTCTTGGAGATGGGAGGGAGAGTGATGGAGCAAGAGGCTTTTTTTTATCGGCGTATTAAGGATGACAAGGTGGTGTGCGGGCTCTGCCCCCATGGCTGCCTCATTACCCCGGGGATGCGGGGGCGCTGCAAGGTGCGGGAGAATCAGGACGGCAAGCTCTACTCTTTAGTCTATGGCCGGCTGGTGGCCGAGAATGTCGATCCGGTGGAGAAAAAGCCGCTCTTTCATTTTCTCCCTGGCTCCCATACCTTCTCCATATCCACGGTGGGCTGCAACTTCCGCTGCCGCCACTGCCAGAACTCCTCCATCTCCCAGTACCCCCTCCTCCATAACGGTTCCGTATCCGGCCGGGAGCACACCCCCCATGAGGTGGTGGAGAGGGCCAGGGATAATGACTGCCAGTCCATAAGCTATACCTATGGGGAGCCCGCCATCTACTATGAGTTTGCCCATGACTGCTGTGAGCTGGCCCAGGCCCAGGGGCTGAAGAATATCTTTGTCAGTAACGGTTTCATGACCAAGGAGGCGGTCCGCCGGCTGGCGCCGCTCCTCGATGGTATTAATATTGATATCAAGTCGTTCCAGGATGACTTCTACCGGCGGGTCTGTCAGGCCCGCTTGCAGCCGGTGCTGGATGCTATTGCCCTGTTCCACGAACTTGGCGTCTGGCTGGAGGTTACCACCCTGATCATCCCTGGCTGGAATGATTCCCCTGCGGAGCTGCGTGATATCGCCCGCTTTATTCATTCCGTTGACCCGGCCATCCCCTGGCATGTCAGCGGTTTTTACCCCAGCTATAAGATGCTGGACCGGCCCCCCACCAGCCATGCTGCCCTGGCCCGGGCCCGGAAGATTGGCCTGGACCAGGGGCTGGCCCACGTCTATGCCGGTAATATGCCGGGGGAGGGCGGTGAGTCCACCAGCTGTCCCGCCTGTGGCACGGAACTGCTGGATCGCTTTGGCTATCAGATCCTGCGCAACTCCCTGGCCTCGGGGGGGCATTGTCCCAGCTGTGGGGCGGAAATTGGAGGGGTCTGGGCCTAAACCTTTTTTTGCCTGGCTATTGCGACCTGGTGTTTTTTGCTGGAAAATGGTAAGCAGTTTCCTTTTTCACTCCTTGCCCTTTTGCCACCAGTCTCTATGTCTAAATCACCCATGGAAAGCCTTCCCGGGCCACTCTTTTTTTTGCCGGGCTGGGGCTTTGATCAGCGTGTTCTTAGCCTCCTGCCAGGAGCAGCCGAGGACGCCTTGCCCTGGCAGGCCCTTTCCTCTTTCTGCCGGCCAGAGCTGGGGGATATGGTTATAGAGGCGATTAAGGCGGCGGGCGAGCCCCATCACCTGGTGGGCTGGTCCATGGGCGCCAACCTGGCCCTTGACCTGGCCAGCCGCCAGCCTGAGCTGGTGCGCTCCCTCACCCTGGTGGGCTTGCGGCGCTGCTGGCCTAAGCCCGAGGTGGCCGCCATTGGCCGTGGTCTGAAGGCCGACATGGCGGCCTTCATGACTGATTTTTACCGCAAGTGTTTCCTGGGTAACCGCCCGGCCTATACCAAGTTTATCCGCCGTCTCGAAGATGATTATCTGGCTGATCTCGATCTGCCCCTTCTCCTGGCCGGCCTCGACTACCTGGCTGGTTTCACCCTGCCCGTTTTGCCTCCCGGACTGCCGGTGCGTCTCGTCCATGGCCGTAAGGACGTGATCGCCCCTTTAGCCGAGCTGCCTAGTCTGCCAGGGGCTAAGGTCACAGTAGTGGCCGGGGCCGGTCATTTTCCCTTTACCCTTGAGTTCTGATGGATCGTGACAAAGAGCAGATACGGGCCAAGTTCTCCCGGGCCGCCGCCACCTACGATGAGTTTGCCAGGGTGCAGTTTCTGGTGGCCCAGAAGTTGGTGGGACTCTTGCCCCTTCACTCCGGGCGGCCCGATATCCTGGAGATCGGCTGCGGCACCGGGCGCTGCAGCGAGCTGATCATGGACCATTTTCACCAGGGGGCCCGTCTCAGCTGCCTTGACTTTGCCCCGGACATGGTGACGGTGGCCCGCAAGCGGCTGGCCCCGTACCCCGTGGAGTTTATCTGCGGCGATGGCGAGGAGTTTCTGGCCTCCTGCGACCAGGAGACCTATGATTTGATCATCAGCAATGGCGCCTGTCAGTGGTTTAATGATCTGCCCAACAGTCTGGCCGCAATGCGTCGCTGCCTGCGGCCCGGTGGCGGGCTCTACTTCTCCATCTTCGGGCCGGGCTCCCTGGCCAGCCTGGCCCAGGCCCTGACTGAGGTCCTGGGTTGGCAGGGGAGCTTGCCCAGCAGCCGTTTCCTGGCTGAGGAGGAGTTAAGTCAGGAGCTGGAGCGCACCTTTTCCCACTGGCGGCTCCAGCCCCTGTACCACCGGCAGAGTTACGCCGACGTCTGGCAGCTGCTGCGGGCCATTCACGCCACCGGTACCGGCGGTGTGGGCCAGGAGGCGCCCCGGCTCAGCAGGGGAAAACTGGCGGCCCTGGATGAGTGGTTCAGTGAGCGGGGCGGGGTTGAGGTGGAGTATGAGGTCTTTCTCTGCCAGGGCAGAAGGGGGGAGGGAGATGACTAGTTACTGCGTGGTGGGGACGGATACCGATGTGGGCAAGACCCATGTGGCCTCCCTCCTCCTTGATTTTCTCCAAGGGCAGGGCATGGCGCCCGGCTATCTCAAGCTGGTGAGCTGCGGGGGCGAAGAAGAGGCCCCTGACTGCCAGGTGTGTCAAAGGGAAAACGGCCTGGCGGCTGATAAGGTCCAGGCCATATATCATTTTTCTCTGGCCGCCTCACCCCATCTTGCCGCGGAGCAGCAGGGCCAGAGGGTGAGCGCGGGCCGGCTGGCCGATTGCCTACGGCAGGCGATGAGTCTTCATGACCCGTTGGTGGTGGAGGGAGCGGGGGGGCTGCTGGTCCCCCTGAATCGTGACCTTCTCCTGGCCGACTTCCTGGCCGGCCAGGATCTGCCCCTGATAATCGTGGCCCGTTCCGGCCTGGGGACCATTAATCACACCCTGCTCACCGTTGAGGCGGCCCGCAAGCGGGGTTTGCCCATCTGCGGGCTGATCTTCTCTGATGAACAGGGGTACGGGCCAGATGACCTTCTGGTCGTAGACAATATGGCCACCATCGAGGCGCTCACCGGGGTGGCGGTGCTGGGGCGCTTGGCCCGGCATGACAATCTGGCGGAGGCCCGCCGGGATTTTCACCCCCTGGGCCAGCGCCTGCTGAGCCAGGGGTGATCTTCCTTTAGAAGTTGAGGCCCACGCCCACGCGGACCGTCTCATCCAGGGTGGTCTCGGTGCGCCGGTTGTCGAATTCGGCCCTGATGTTGCTGTAGTGAACAAAGATCTCGGCCCGGTGCTGAATCCTGAAGGCGGCCTTGATATTGCCCTCCTTGATCTTCTCCCCGTCCAGGCCGGTGAGGATCTCCGGCCCGTAAAAGAAGCTGGCGGAGAGGCCGAAGCCGCCCAAGGCAGGGGGGAAGTAGTTGGCCATCACCCCCAGGGCCGTGCTGGCGATGTCATCGTCATAGTTTTCGGCCAGATAACCCCGCAGACCGGCGCCTACCTCCAGGCCCCTTACATTGTAAATGGCGGCCAGGGCATGAATGCCGGCCGAACCCAGGTTGGTATCCTTATCTTCATTGCGCAGGGCCCGGGCCGTGAAAACGGTGCGGCCCCACTGGTCCTGGCTGAGGGTGTGGGCGTAGCCCAGTTCGACACTGTCGTCATTGAGGCTGAGATGGATGCTGTTGTTGGCCGTGGCCGTAGTGGCCAGGCCCAAGACAATCAGCAGGGCGGCAATGATGGTTTTGGGGATGTTGCAGGGCATGGCTTGATCTCCTTACACTTTTAGTTTCTCTCTTCTGGCACGCCAATCTTCTTGAGGATAAGGCCAATGGGGCAGAATTTTGTAAAGCCGAACTGCAGGAGGTTGACTCCCACAAAGGCGGTGAACCAGAGGCAATACTTGCTGATGAAAATGGGGCTGGCCTCCACCCCCAGGGCTAAACTTATGAGGATAAAGGCGCCGGCCAGGGTGTGGATCCAATCGGAAATAATCATGTCAATGGTGTTCGTTTATCGGTGAAGGTGAATAAAGGTTAGAAGCTTAAGCGGCAGGCGATAAATACGTTGGAGTTCTCCTCGAACTGGCCCCAGAAGGTGTGCTCCTCCTCACCCAAAAACAGGTTGGCCCCGGTCTCAAGGAGCCAGTGGTCATCAAGCTTATAGGTCGCCCGGAGACGGGTATGGCCGTCGTGGTCGCTGGGGGAGTAGTAGGTGAAGAGGGTGAGAATCAGGTTCTGGTTCATCATCAGCCTGGTTAGCCGCATGGTGAGCATGTGGCGCAGCTCATCGCGCCAGGGCGCGGGCTGGCTCGCCTTGTACGCCTCATAGTCGTCCATGAGCTCCAGGTAGTATTGCAACCCGCCGGTGAAGTTTCTACTCAGCTCCTGTTCATAACCGACCAGCAGGCGGGACTCACTGTTCCTGGTGGCCGGATCGGTGCCGTCCCGGTCCTGGCGGGAGTCGTAATAGCCCGCCTCGATATTGGCGATGCCTTTGGCCAATGGCGCGCGCAGGGAAGCGCCGTAGACGCTGAGGCGGGGGTAGCGCAGGTTGCCTGAGGCTGGGTCCATCCCCTCAGGTTCCTTCCAGAAGCCGCTGTAGCCATAGATGGCAAACTCCTTTGAGCCGATGTTGCGGCTGATCCGCACGGAGACCTCGCTGTCGTCCCAGAGGGTGTCGCGTTTTGTTACCCCGAAGATGTAGTCGCGGCCGGCAATACGGTTAAGCCCAGAGTTCCAGTAGGAGAGGCGCTGGCCGCTGATATGGTTGGAGGGGTCAAAGATCGGGGTCCAGACCAGGTCGATGTTGATCAGCTCGGTGAAGAGGCTGCTCTTGATGGCGTCGGCGGGCGCCTTCAGGTATTCATCATCCCGGCCGATGAAGAAGGACTGCCAGTCCTTGGGGAACATATCGTTGATAAAGAGCATGTCGCCGGTGCCCCAGGTGAGGATCTGGCGGCCTACTTTGACGTCCATGCTGTCCAGGGGCGAAAAGGAGACGTTAAACTCCCGCAGCTCGGCGGCATACTCATCAACCACCGCGTCGCCATAGATATCGCCCTTCAGCCGGATAATGGCCAGGTCCATATCCTTGCTCAGGTCCAGCTGCAACCGCGCCTCGGCCAGGCTCTCCTCCTTTTCATAGGGATTATCCTGGGTGCGCAGGCCGCCGCGCGCCTCGATAAAGCCTGAGGCCTCCAAGCCATACTGGTCGTAAAGGCGGTCCTGCAGGCCGGCACTATCGCCGGCCCAGGCCGGGGAGGCGACAAGGAGGAGGGTGAATATAAGGGGTAACTGTTTCATTGTTTCTGTTCACGGTTGAAACCGCCGTCTTTCAGGCGGACAGCTTATAGCTAGCAGTTGCATTTAACAGCGAATATCGAACAAGGAACAAGGAATTTTGAATGACGAAGTGGTTAAAGATTTTGCCGGCCACCAAGGCTGCGGGGGGCACTTCCGATAATTCGGTCCTTCGACATTCGATATTTCTTGTTCGTTGTTCGCCTTTATCTTACTTGCGCGCCTCGCGGGGGGGGCGGCGCAGGTAGCGCTCGCTGAAGATGGAGTCCTTAAGCCCTAAGTTGTACTTGATCTTGCTGAAGGTGGCCACGGTGTGGCCGCCGTCCTCCAGGTTGCTCGCCTTGGAGAGGGTGACCGTGGGGATGGCGTCGATAACCTTGCTCTCCAGCACCTCCACCCGCCGGTACACCTTGCCCGCCTTGTCCAGATAATCGGTCCGGGTGGGCATGTAGTTTTTCTTGTCGATCCAGATGCGGTAGGAGGCAAAGCGGACGCCCTCCGGGTTTACGGGAACATTGTCTAAGATGTAGTGCTCCGCCGTCTCTTCCACCAGCTTATGGGTGTCCGCTGTGATGTTACGGCCAGAGACATCCTCGTAGAGGAAGTGGGAGCCCATGAAGCTGGTCCGTTTGTCGGCCGCGGCGATGCGTTTCACCAGGTCCAGGCTGGGCAGGTACATCCAGCGGTCGTCATCTTTGTCGATGAACTTGTGGACCAGGAAGGTGGTTTTCCGCACGTCGCTGGGCTTCTTGAAATAGACAAAGAAGAGCTGGGGGCCGCCGTCCTCCACGTCCTGGCGCAGGATGTTAAAGAGGCGCTGCCTGGTGCGGCCCTGGCCGTCGGTGATGATCATCTCCACCTGGGACTTGCCATCGTCGCCGCCATAGTAGGAGGCGAGGTTGGCCTTGTTGACTATCTCGTCCGCCGTTGGGGCGGCCAGGCTGGAGGAAGTGGTGCCAAGGGTGAGCAAGAGCAGAAGGGTAAATATACGTTTCATAAGCTACTCCTCAGGATGGTTAACAGCGAATGTTGAACCGCAGAACGGCGAATGGCGAATTTCGAAGGAAGGATGTTATCTTCCTTAAGAAAAGTTCCGTCCTTCGAAATAGTGCGGTTCGTAGTTATTTCCTAAACAGCCAGCCCTGGAACAGGTTGAGCAGGGTGGGCAGGATGAACATGGTGGCCAGGCCGGAGATGGCCATGATGGCGGCCAGGAGCACGCCCACGGTCTGGTAGGGGACTAATGGCGCGGCCAGGAGCGGCGTGAAGCCCACGGCCACGACGATGATGTTGCGGCTGATGGCCCGGGCCGGTTCCTCAAAGACCTGGGCCGCTGCCTGGCTCCACGATTTAGTCTTCCGCCAGGCCATCCGGGCCCGTTCCAGGAAGTGGATGGCAAAGTCCACGGCAAGGCCCAGGGTGAGGGCGGAAAGCACTGCCACCGGCATGTCGTAGTCCTTGCCGATGAGGCCGATGATCCCGTAGATCCAGGCGATGGTCAGCGACAGGGGGATCATGGCCAAGAGCCCCCAGGAGGGGGAGCGGAAGAGGATGGCCATCATGAGGAAGACGATGGCGAAGCTGGAGAGGAAGGCGTCGCGCATACCGGAGACCATCTTATCCTGCCAGACCACGTTGATATAGGTGAGGCCGGCCCACTGGTGGGAGATGTCAACCGGGGCCGGGTGGCCGGCCAGGTAGGCCTCCACCTGTTCCACCACCTCTTCCATCTTTTTATTGTCGCCGTTGGTCAGCTGCAGCCAGATGTTGGCCTTATGGTAACCAGGGGTAACCAGGTGAAACAGATCCTCCGGCTTATGGCTGTTCTGGTAGGTTATCAGGCATTCGGCCACCTTGCCGGGGGAGTCGGGGATCATAAACTGTTCCTCTTCCCCCAGGTGCAGCTCCTGGTGCACCTTTTTGACCACATCGCTGATGGAGTTTGATTTACCCACCAGTCCTTTGTCCTGCAGGTGCTCCTGGAGGCCGGTCACATAGCTCAGCATGTCGGGCCGTTTGAATATCTCCTCACGATTCTTCAACTTGTCGAGGAGGGCGATCACATCGTCCCAGACGTAGTAGGCCGCATCGGAGCTCTTCTCCTGGGCGGCCAGAAACTCCTCCTCCAGGGCGCTGATGATGGTCTCTGGCTCGCTATATTTGCTCAAACGCTGGACAATGACCAGGGCCTTGGCCACCACGGCTTTGGCGGTGTCGTCTAAGGCCATTTCCCGCAGGGCCTCTCCCATCTCTTCACCCACGCCGGCGCTGGTCAGCGGCGGTAAATGGCTCTCTAAGACCAGATACGCCTCATAGGTGCCGCCAAAATGGGAGTTGAGCACCTTGTCCGCCACCCGGATCTCATGCTCTTTTTGAAACCAGTTCACCGGGTTGTCATTGACCTCAATCTTGCTGATCCCGTAGAGGGCCACCACGGAGAAGAGCAGGGTGGAGGTGATGATCAGCCCCGGCCAGTTGTGGACAAAGCGGCCAATCCGCCGGAGGGTACGGGCCATGAGGGTCTGCTGTTCGTCACCGTCATTTTTGCTGCCAAAGCCCTCCAGACTCGCCTCCGGCATCAGCATGATGTAGGCCGGGATGAAGATAATGGTGGTGAGCCAGGCGATGAGGATGCCGATGGCCACGAAGATGCCAAAGGCCTGGACCGGCGGAATGGGGGTCAGGGCCAGGGAGGCAAAGCCGGCCGCCGAGGTGAGCGAGGTGTAGAGCATGGGCATGAACAGGTGGTCCACCACATGCTCTATGGTCTGCCTTCGGTCGCGGGTCCGTTGATACTCATCAAAAAACTCACTCATGATGTGGATGGAATCCACCACCGCCACCGGCATGAGAAAGATGGGGATCATGGAGCTCATGATGTGCAGGGTGTGGCCGGTGCCGATAAGCAGGCCCATGGTGGTGATAACCGAGACCATGGCCACTATCATGGGCGAGATGATCAACCGCAGCTGCTTGAAGAAGTAGAGCATAAGCAGGAAGATGGCCAGCATGGCCAGAGGCGCACTCACCGCCATCTGGATGAACATCTCCTTGCCAAAGGTGTCTTCGGCCACCGGCAGGCCGGTGATGTAATACTTGTCGCCGTTATCGCTGAAGGTACTGATCTTATCTTTGAGCAGCTTGCTTAAGGCATATGAAAAATCCTTGGAGGTCACCGGCAGATAGATGCCCATGGCCTTGCCGTCTTCCGAGACCAAGGTGCCCTTCAAGAGGGGGTTGGCCATGGCCAGCTCGCGGATCTTCAACGCCTCTTCCCGGCTGGCCGGGGGCTTGTCCATGAGCCAGGAAAAGCGCACGGTGCCGGGGCCCGCCTGTTCAATGGCGTCGACATTATCCGGCGACATGACGTCCTTTTTTACCACCCGCCTCTCCGGCTGGTCCGGGTCGCTGAGATCGGCGGCGTAGCGGGCCAGGTCAAAGACGTGGCCCAGGGTCTCCGGGTTGAAGACGCCGTCGGCGTGGGTCTCATTGACCACGCCCACCACCACCACATCGTGGAGGTTAAACTCTTCCTTGGTGGCGTCATGGAAGAGGCGCACGGCCTCATCCGGGCTCAACATGTTTTCCGGGTCGGTATCCACGTGGACCCTGCTGATGAGGGCGCCCAGGCCCAGGGTGATCAGCACCATGACGATGGTGATGGTCTTGGGATTACGGATGGACGTTTGAACCAGTTTGCTGCCGAGTTTCATAGGGATTGATTCTGCTTAAGGAGAGGGGCCAGGGCTGGCCGGGAGGTGTCTTCTTTGGACCAGCGGGGACTTAGACCGGCTGGCAGTAGAGCTTGCGCATGGTCTGCATCAGCTCCAGGATGCGTTTGTCGCTGATCTTATTATAGATGAAGTTGGCGTCCTTGCGGTAGCCTATGATTCCCTGGTTGCGCAGGATGGAGAGGTGCTGGGAGACATTGGCGTTGGTGGTCTTCACCTCTTCGCGGATGTCGCCCACCGTCATCTCCTTGTCCTGCAGGAGACAGAGGATCTTGAGGCGGATGGGGTGGGACATGGTCTTCAGCATGCCGGCAATTGATTCTATCTGATCGTTGTCCAAAGTAAACACCTGTTTAAGAATTTAATTTTATTCTTAGTTCTGTGGATGGGATTTGTAAAGTATTTTCTTGAAACCTTAAACTCTAATTTTAGCGTGAATTTTTGCTTTATTTCAAGATTTTTATCTACTTAGGGAAAGATTTTCCCCCAAGGAGGAAATTTTACCTGGGGCTGGCCTCTCACTGGACCAGGTGGTGGACCGGGACAACCTCCACCTGCTCCTGGAGCCAGTGCTGGTAACGGCTCAGGGCCTCAAGGGTCGCGGGGTGGGGGTGGGCGATGGCGATGAGGCCGTCATGGCGTCTGGCCCGGCTGACCAGGAGGTCCAGCTGTTTTTTTATCAGGGCCACATCCTGGTCGTTGTCCAGGAAGATGGCGCGGCGGCCCGTTTTGAGGCCCATCTCGCCAGCCACCTCGGCCGCCACGCTGCTGGCAATGGTGACGGAGTCGATGAAGAAGAGGTGGCGCTCCTTCAGGGGTTGCAGGGCAACAGCCATCCTGGCCCGGTCCTGGCTGAAGCGGGAGCCCATGTGATTATTCACCCCAATGGCCAGGGGCACGGCGGCCAGGTCCTTGTTCACCTGGCTGGTAATGGCCTGGTCATTCATCCTGGTGGTGATGCTGCCGGGGCCGGGGTCCCATTTGGGGTCAGTGGCCTCCATGGGCAGGTGGAGGAGGATGTCGCGCTGTTGCTGGCCGGCCAGCTCCATCAGTTCTGTTGAATGGGGGAGGAAGGGGAGAAAGGCGAAGGAGAGGGGCATCTCCAGCTGAATCATCTCCCGGCCCAGGTCGCGGCGCTGCCCCATGTCATCGATGAGGATGGCCACCTGGGGTCTTCTGGGGCTGGGGTCAGTGGCCTTCTTGCTGGTCTGGGGGAGGAAAGCCGGCGGCGGGGGAGGCGTCTTGGCCGAATCAATGATTGGTCTCCCTTGCCCGCCGCTGTCTGGGGCGACCTTGAATTTATTATTGCCAGTGAGGGGGGCTGGCTCTGGCGAAGAGGTCGTCTTTGGCGGGGGGGTAACCGGGGAGTGGGGGACGATGCCGGGGCGGAGAAAGATGAAGTAAACAGTGGCCGCCAGGGTTGCGCCCAGGATGACACTGTAGGAGAGGAAGAGGAGGAGGATCCGCAGGCGGGACCGGCGGTTTGCCTTCTTCTTCCTCTTTTTGTTCACCTTCTTTTTTTTGCGGGTTTTTTTGGCCATTTAGGAACTTGGGCAAGGGTATTACTTGTCGCGGCTTAAGACGTAGTGGCCAAGGTTGCTTAAGGTCTCTTTGGCCTGGCACTCGGGGAAGATGGCCAGGGCCTCCAGGGCGGCGTCGATGAGGGCCTCGGCCCCCTCCCGGGTATAACTGAAGCCGCCGGCCTCGCTGATTATCTCCCTGGCCCTGGCGAATTTTTCCTGCCGTTCGCCAGCGCCAGCGGCCAGCAGCTCCAGGAGGAATTGCCGCTGCTCAGCAGGACTATTGTCCAGGGCGTGGAGGAGGGGCAGGGTCATCTTGCCCTCCTGGAAATCATTGCCCACCTCCTTGCCGGTGCGCTCCGGGTCGCCCTGGTAGTCCAGGAGATCGTCCACCATCTGAAAGGCGAGGCCCAGGCCATCGCCGTAGGTGCGCAGGGCCTGGCGTTGTTCCGGGCTGGCCTCGGCAAAGATGGCGCCAACCTCACAGGCGGAGGAGATCAGGGCGCCGGTCTTGCCGCGGAGGATGGCAAAATAGGTCTCTTCCCGCGGGTCTTGTTCTTCCTGGGCCAGGGCCTGGAGGAACTCGGCGTCGATCATGGCGGCGGTGGCGCTGCCAATGAGGTCGAGGCAGCGGCTGTTGCCAATGGTCCCGGCCAGGGTCATGGCCCGGGTGTGCAGGTAGTCGCCGGCTAAGATGGCGACCTCCTTGCCCCACTTGGCATGGGCGGTGGTGGTCCCTCGCCGCAGTTCGGCGTGGTCAATGACATCGTCATGGAGGAGGCTTGCGCCATGGAGGAGTTCAAACACCATGGCCAGCCGGTAAAGGTCGCTGGGCGGGGTGAGGTCCTCTTCGCTGGCCAGCCCCTCCGGCATATTGCTGTAGGTGGCCAGGCGGGCGGTGAGCATGGTTAAGAGGGGACGGATGCGCTTGCCGCCGTTAAAGATGGCATGGCGGACCACCATGGCCAGTTTCGGGCTGCCTATGGCGGCAAATTCCGCGGTCATGGCCGCGTCGATCTGCTCGATATCAGGGCTGAGATGGGAGAGAAGGGTTTGCTTGTCCACTGGGCTTGCCTGTTGATGAAAGGTCCAAATTCGGCAACTTAGCACATTGGCAAGCGGGAGACAATAGGCAAGCGGGGCGGGATGGGGTCTAAATAAATTCCTTGAGGGTCTCCATGTCCTTGTCGCTGATGGTGGTGAATTCTACCCCCACCTGATGCACATCGGTGTTCGGGGACTGGACGTGGATGACTACGCCAATGGCGGAGATGAGTTGGTCGTGCAGGGCCATCTCCATATCCAGGGTCTGGCCCTTATCAAGTTCGGAGGCGGTCTCCAGGAGGATGCCAGATTGGGAGATATTTAATGTCCGGCCCATGCCTTGGTCAATAACCTCGTTATTTTCGTCCACCTGAAAATAGGAGAGGTTAAGGGAGTCGGTTCGCCGGTGACGCCGGCTGTTAAATGCCTTGCTCATGACAGCACCTGGGGCAGAGGTTGATAATATTTTGTAAGTGTTATCAAAAGATAAGATACGTTAAGGATTATGGCGGGTCAATAACGAAGTTGTCAGGATATCTGTTTAACGGTATCCTGTGGCCCGTAATTTAAGCTATTGCGATGAGTTGAATCATTGGACGCACGGGAAAGATGGCCAGGGCAAGATACCCCAAAAAGAAGATCCGCAAGTTGACGGGTGAGGAGTACCCCTTTGGCGGGCAGGCTGAGGAGCAAGCCTCCTTTGCCGAGATGTTTGATCCGGCCCGCTTCGATAGCCTGCAGAACGGCTACCTGCGCCAGGAAGAGCCATCTCCGCCATCTTCGCCCCGGAGCTATCCGCCACCCCAGGAGACCCTTGACCTGCATGGCTTCACGGCCCAGGAGGCGGAGGCGAAGGTGACGGCCTTTGTCAACCAGGGCAGGCGCCGCAGCCTGCGGACCCTGTGCGTGATAACGGGTAAGGGGCTTCATTCCCCTGGCGGTAAAGCGGTACTGCCCGACGCGGTTGAGCAGTGCCTCCGCCTCCTGAAACGGCAGGGCGCCATCAGCGACTTCCGCTGGCAGAAACGGGAGAAGGCGAAGAGCGGCGCGCTGCTGGTTTATCTGTAGATGACTGGTCGTGGTGCCCCTTGCTTGGGGCCCATGGCGCTGATAGTGGCAGATTCCCTTAAATAAAAAAAAGGCCCCTACCTGGCAAACAGGTAGGGGCCTTTTTTTATGGCTTGGAGATTATGGGCGCTTTAGTAGAGATCCAGGTAGTTCTCCAGCTCCCACTCGGTAACGGCGGTGCGGTAGGCGTCCCACTCAGCGCGCTTGCCTTCCAGGTACTTGCCCAGGATGTGCGCGCCCAGGGTCTCCTTGGCAATGGGGTTGGCCTCAAGCTCGTCCAAGGCCTCGGCCAGATTGCCGGGCAGGGTGGCGATGCCTAAGGCGTCCTTGCCGGCCTGATCCATGGTGAACAGGTCATGATCAGAGGAGGGGGGCGGGGTCATCTTGTTTTTGACGCCGTCGAGGCCGGAGCTGAGCATCATGGCCACGGCCAGGTAGGGGTTGCAGGTGGGATCGGGGCAGCGCACCTCAACCCGGGTGCCCAGGCCCCGGGAGGCGGGGATGCGGCAGAGGACAGAGCGGTTGGAGGCGGACCAGGCCACGTAAACCGGAGCCTCGTAGCCGGGCACCAGCCGTTTGTAGGAGTTAACCAGGGGATTGGTCACGGCAGCGAAACCGCGGGCGTTTTTGATGATGCCGGCGATGTACTGGTAGGCCACCTCGGAGAGGCCCTGCTCGTCGCTGGTGTCCTCAAAGGCGTTGGTGCCGTCGATCTTGAAGAGCGACTGGTTGGTGTGCATGCCGGAGCCGTTGATGCCGAAGATCGGCTTGGGCATGAAGGTGGCGTGCAGGCCGTACTTGGCGGCGATGGCCTTCACTACCCACTTGAAGGTCACGGTGTTGTCGCAGGCGGTGAGGGCGTCGGCGTACTTGAAGTTGACCTCGTGCTGGCCCTCGGCCACCTCGTGGTGGGAGGCCTCGACCTCAAAGCCCATCTCCTCCAAGGTCTCGATGATCTCCCGGCGGCAGTCGGAGCCGAGATCCTCAGGATCTAAGGCGAAGTAACCGGCGGTGTCGTTGGTGATGGTGGTGGAGTAGCCTTCCTCGTCGCGCTCGAAGAGGAAGAACTCGGCCTCGGTGCCGATGTTCATGGTGTAGCCCATCTCCTGGGCCTCGGCCAGAACCCTCTTCAGGGCGCCGCGGGGGCAGCCGGCAAAGGGGGAGCCGTCGGGCAGGTGGACGTCGCAGATCAGCCGGGCCGCGGCAATGCCCTCCTTGTTGCGCCAGGGCAGGACAACAAAGGTGTCAAAGTCAGGCTTTAAGAACATGTCAGACTCGTCGATGCGGGCAAAGCCGTCGATGGAGGAGCCGTCAAACATGATGCCGCCGTCCAGGGCCTTCTCAATCTGGCTGCGGGGAATGGCAACGTTCTTCTGGAAGCCGTTGATGTCAACGAACTGCATACGGAAGAAGTTGATCTTCTGCTCTTCGACAATTTTGAGGATGTCGTCTCTGGTCATGGAACTGTTCTCCTGAGAAAGGTTAAGAATGACATGTTATTGATATGCTCACCTGCTGCCTGCAACAGAGCTGTTGATTATAAGGCCAACTGCTGGAAAAATCTATTACCACTTTCGCACAATTTCGTCACAACTATTTTTTGCGGTTTTATTCCCCCTTGCCAAAATAATCTTGGTCGTGTGGCTGGGGGTAGCGGTGTTTTTGGTTTAATTACAAAAATGTAATTCTCTTTAATGCCCGTCAGTTGTGGTTCATGCCTTCTTTGGCTCTGGTTTATTACTTTTTTGTGAGAGGTGGGATTGTGAAGAAATTTTTTTGGCCCTTGGGGGCTGTGGCCCGCTGTTTCTAATATTTTTGTCAGCCGGCCTGGCCGGGGCCGCCGATCAAGGGCAGCGAAACCTGCGGGGTGATGAACCTGCACGGTATCCCTGGCATCCTGGGCGGTCTGGCCGCCCTGTTGGTGACCCTGCTGGGCCGGCGGCAAATGGCCTATGATGACGCCGAGGAGTTTGAGCTGTAAGATCCTGCAAAAAAATGGCGCCAGAAGGGGAGGGGGGCTTCAGGGCGTTGGCCTTCCTTTCTGACTTGCCTGCTAAGGAAGAGGGGGCTCTCTCTCTGGCTGGCTATAAGGGCGGAAGAGCCGCTCTTGGCAAGTTGCTCTTATTAATGATGGGCCCTGGCATGCCAAGGGCTTTATGGGGCTGGGCCGGTTCGCGGTAAAGGCCTGGAAAAATCTTGCCGCGGCCAGTTATTAATGCTAAATGGTCTCTCCAGCTAAAAAACCACGGGGTCTTGCCTGTGGTTTTTTATTTTTTCTCCCTCTCCCTCCCCCCGCTCTTTCGAGGAACCACCATGATCAATGCCGCCAATGTCGCCCTCTCCTACGGCAAGAGGGTCATTTTCCAGGACGTTAATATCAAGTTCAGCCCTGGCAACTGCTACGGCCTCATTGGCGCCAACGGGGCGGGCAAATCCACCTTTTTAAAGATTTTGGGCGGCGAGATCGAGGCGGACAAGGGCGAGGTGACAATGGGCGCTCGCCAGCGCTTGGCCATGCTGCGTCAGGACCATTTTGCCTTTGACGAGGAGACGGTCTTAAACACGGTAATCATGGGCCACCCCCGCCTCTACGAGATTATGGCCGAGCGGGAGGCGATTTATAGTAAGAGTGAGTTTACCGAGGCGGACGGCATTCGCAGCGGCGAGCTGGAGGCGGAGTTTGGCGAGATGAACGGCTACGAGGCGGAAGCAGAGGCCGCCACCCTGCTGGCCGGTTTAGGCGTGGGCGAGGATCTCCACGAGCGGAATATGAAGGAGCTTGAGGGCGGCGACAAGGTCCGCGTCCTCCTGGCCCAGGCCCTGTTCGGCAACCCGGATATCCTCCTGCTGGACGAGCCCACCAATAACCTGGACATCGCCTCCATCAGCTGGCTGGAGCATTTTCTGGCCCGCTTTAGCAACACGGTGATCATCGTCTCCCATGACCGCCATTTCTTAAATCAGGTCTGCACCCACATGGCCGATATCGACTTTGGCCGGGTCACCATCTATGCTGGCAACTACGACTTCTGGTACCAGGCCAGTCAACTGGCCCTGCAACAGAAGCAGAACGAGAACAAGAAGGCGACGGCCAAGGCCAAGGAGCTTAAAGAATTTATCCAGCGCTTCTCCTCCAACGCCTCCAAGGCTAAGCAAGCCACCTCGCGCAAGAAGCTGTTGGACAAGCTCACCTTAGAGGATATGCCGGTCTCCTCGCGTAAATATCCCTTCATCCATTTCAAGGCGGGCCGCAGCTGCGGCAATAATATCCTGGAGGTGCAGGGTCTTTGTAAGGAGGTGGACGGTCAGCCCCTGCTCAAGGACTTTAATCTGACGGTGAATAAAGGGGAGAAGATCGCCTTTGTCGGCAGCACAAACAGCGTGGCCAAGAGCACCCTGCTGGAGATCCTGGCCGGTGAAGAAGCCCCTGACAGCGGCGAGGTGCGCTGGGGGGTGACCATGAGCAGCTCCTACTTCCCCAAGGAGAACAGCTCCTTTTTTGCTAGTGATATCACCTTAGTGGAGTGGCTGAGTCATTTTACCCCGGCTACCGAGGGCGAGAGCTTTGCCCGCGGCTTCTTGGGCAAGATGCTTTTCTCCGGCGAAGAGGCCCTAAAAAAGACCTCGGTCCTCTCCGGTGGTGAGCGGGTGCGCTGCATGCTGGCCCGGATGATGCTCTCCGACGGCAATGCCCTGATCTTAGACGAGCCCACCAACCACCTGGACTTAGAGTCGATCACCGCCCTTAACAACGGCCTCATGGCCTTTCCGGAGGTGATCCTCTTCACCTCCCACGACCATCAATTCGTCGATACCATCGCCAACCGCATTATCGAAATCCTGCCCGGCGGCGTTATCGACCGGACCATGTCCTTTAGCGATTACCTGGTAGACGAACAGGTGGAGGAGCTGCGCCAGCAGTTTTCTTGAGTTTTGCGTGAGCGGCAGAAATTTCCTGGTTTGGAATTTCTGACTACCAGCCTGCCTTGGCGGGCAGTGGGGCAGAAAAGAGCGGCGGCCCGCCGGTTGCCCCCCCCCTCTCCCGTCACTGCGAGCGCCAGCGCGGCAGTCTCAGACCATGACTCGTGCAAAGAGATCGGAGTCTTTGCTTCGCTTCGCTTACCTGCCGCGGCCAGAAGTCCTGGCAATGACAGAGTAAAAAGATTGTGGTAATCCAGCCGGGATGGTCGTCAGCCCTGGCCGTGCTGGCGCAAGAAGGTGTCCAGCCTATTGGCGAAATTCTGGCGGTCTCGTTTGTTTAAGGCGGCTGGACCGCCGGTGTCGATGCCGCTTTCGCGTAGCTCGGCCATGAAGTCGCGCATCCCTAAGCGCTCGCCGATGTTTTCCGTGCTGTACATCTCGCCCCGCGGGTTCAAGGCGTGGCCGCCCTGGTCAATCACCTGGGCCGCCAGGGGGATATCAGCGGTGATGACCAGATCGCCACTGCTCATCAGGCGGACGATCTCATTGTCAGCCACGTCCAGGCCGGCCGCCACCCGGATAAAGCTGATTAGTGGCGAAGAAGGAACACGCATCTGCTGGTTGGCCACCAGGGTCAACTCGCAGCTAGTCCGCTCTGCCGCCTTGAAAAGGATCTCTTTAGTCACCAGCGGACAGGCGTCCGCGTCCACCCAGATTTTCATTTTTTCTTTGTTCAAGGTTGAAGTCGCCGCCTTGCGGAGTCTCGTTGCACTCGCTTACCCGGCGGATAGCTTTTAGCTAGAAGTTAACAGCGAATATCGAGGTCACCAGAAATGTCGAATGTCGAAGGAATGATGTTGTCTAATTAAGAAAAGTACCTTCCTTCTGCGGTTCGACATTCAATATTCGATATTCTGCGGTTCGCTTTTTTAAGCCAGCGCCCCCTGTTCTCCCTTCTTCTTCTCCAGATAATAATCATAGTCGCCGGGGTAGAGGCGCATCTCGCCCTGGTCGATCTCCATCACCTGATCCACCAGGCGGCTTAAGAAAAAACGGTCATGGCTCACCAGGATAACGGTGCCAGTAAACTTCTGCAGCGCCTCTAAGAGAACCTCACGCGACTGCATATCCAGGTGATTGGTGGGCTCGTCTAAGATCAGCAGGTTTAAAGGCCGGGCCAGAAGCATGGCCAAGACCACCCGGCTCTTTTCGCCGCCTGATAGGTTTGCCACCCGTTTTTCCACATCATCGCCCTGGAATAAAAAGGCGGCGGCCAGGTTTCTGATGGTGCCGATGTTCTCTAATGGCATCACCTCTTGCAGGGTGGCAAAGACGGTTTTGCCGCCATCGAGGATGTCCATGGAGTGCTGGCTGAAATAGCCCACCTCTACCTTGGCCCCTAAGCTCACCGTGCCACTACTGGCGGAAGTCTCGCCGGCCACTACCTTTAAAAAGGTAGACTTGCCCGCCCCGTTAACCCCCACCACCGCCACCTTCTCCTGGCGGCGGATCACGCCGCTCACCCCGCTAAATACTTTTTTGCTGCTGCTGGCGCCATCATCTAAGGGCCACTCCTTGGCCAGGTCAGTCATGCTCACCACATCGTTGCCGCTGCGCGGCGGCTCGCTGAAGGTGAATTTTATTACCCTCTCGGCCGGCGGCAGCTCGATGCGCTCGATCTTCTCCAGCTTCTTGATCCGTGACTGAACCTGGGCCGCGTGGGAGACCCGGGCGGCAAAGCGAGCGATAAAATCCTCTTCTTTAGCCAGCATCTCCTGCTGACGGCGGAAGCTGGCCTCCAGCTGCTGCCGGCGCACCTCGCGCTCGGTGAGGTAAAAGTCATAGTCGCCGCCGTAGGTGGTGAGCGATTTATTGCTAACCTCGATGATGCGGCTGACAATACTGTTCATAAAGGTCCGGTCATGGCTGGTCATGAGCAGCGCCCCCTTGAAATCATTTTGCAGCCACCCCTCCAGCCAGATGATCGACTCCATGTCCAGATGGTTGGTGGGCTCGTCCAGGAGTAGTACGTCCGGGTTCATGGTGAGGATTTTTGCTAAAGCGATGCGCATCTTCCAGCCGCCGCTGAACGACTCCACCGGCCGGAGGTAATCATCCGGGCCGATACCCAAACCGGTGAGGACGGCCTGGGCCCGCGATTCCAGATCATAGCCGCCCCGATGCTCAAACTCCTCCTGGGCCGCGCCGTATTGCTCCAACAGTTCGGCCAGCTCATCATCCGCCATGGGCTGGGCCATGGCCGCCTCCATTTTGCTGATCTTATCCCCCAGCTCCATCACCTCGCTCACTGCGCTCATGGTCTCGGCCAAGGCGGAGCGGCCCGCCATCTCGCCCACCTCCTGGGAGAAATGACCGATCACCGTCTTTTTGCCCACTGAAACGGCGCCATCGTCCACGCTTTCCTCGCCCATGATGAGACGGAAGATGGTGGACTTACCCGTACCGTTGGCCCCCACCAGGCCGCTGCGCACCCCGGGCAAGATCTGCAAACTGGCGTTTTGGAACAGCACCTGGCTGCCATGCTGCTTGGTTATGTTGGCGAGGTGAATCATGGTTTACTCCTGATAGGTCACGGCGAGGGAGGAAAGCGATCGCGGCAGTCTCAAACCAGTGGCACGGACACAAGATTGCCGCGCTGCGCTCGCAATGACTCGCTGTAGCACCACAGTGGTCAGATTGCCCTGCGGCCTTACGGCTTCGCAATGACGAGATTTTTTTTTTAGCTGGAGAACCAGGCAATAGCACGCAGGCCAGCCAAGGGCAAGGTATTTGCGCCAGCAAACAAAAGCTGGCAGCCATTCACTCGTCCGAGGGCCCAAACTCTTAGCTTGGCCAGCTTCCGCGCTTACAAAAGGGTGCCGCAGGAGGGGGCGAAATTAAGGGGCAGACGATGGAGCGCTATGATATTGTTGAGTTTTTTTAAAGGGAAACTAATGGCGCTGCTGGCCAAAAGGGGCTTTCTTTTGTTTTTTTTGGCTCCTGGCAACGCTTGTTTGGCGCCGCCACTGCAACGTTTAAGGGGAATAAATGCAAAAATTAGTCAATCACCTTGTCCCGGCCCTCTTTATCCTGGCGGCAATTGCCGCCTGCGGTGGTGGCTCCAGCCTTGATAGCTCCGGCTCCAGCGGCTGCAGCGCCACAGAGCTTAGCAACTGTACCAGCCCAGCGGCCTGTGTGGCGGTGGGGGGCAGCTGGGACGGCGTGGCCTGCTCCAGCGGGGCTGACAGCTACGTCTGCGCCAACGGCGGTGACAGCACCGACAGCGACTTGGACCTGATCCCCGACGCCTGCGATCCCTGTCCCGTGCCAGAGTCTACGACCTTCTGCCAGCTGTACGGTAACCAAGGGGCTACCTTCCCCAACTGGCAGGAACGGGCCGCGGCCGTGCTGACCAATTCGGTGCGCATGGCCCCCTTAGCGTACCGGTCTTCATACGGCGCTGACTTCCAGCCGAGCCTGGCCCCGGTCTTAAGCCAAGCAAACTACCCGGCGGTTGATCCCCTCTACTACCTGGCAGCGCTCAATCAGGCGGCCCGCTCTCACTCCGACGACATGAACAGCAACTGCGGCTCTCTCCAGCATAACTCCTGTGACGGCACCGACTCATTTGTCCGCATTGCCGGCTTCTATCCCTGCGGCGGCGACCAGGCGGAGAATATCGCCTATAGCTCTGAAGAGGGTCCCCGTTTAATTATCAACCAGTGGCTCTGTGATTCTACGGGTGACGTCTGCTGCGCTGATGGTGCTTCCTGCGATGGTCACCGGCGTAATATCATGGCGGCCGACTATAAGTTGCTTGGCGTTGGCTACTCCGCCCCAGACCAGCTCGGTCACACCTTTACCCAGGACTTTGGGGCCAACGAGTGCAGCGGTAACAATGTCTACAAGTCCAAGCTGGTGGACGGCAGTCACATCTTCTACTCTGGTGAGATCCGCTTTCTGGCCACCTTCTTTGATTCGGCCGGCAGCGCACCCCACCAGGTTCGCCTGGTCCTGGCGGGGGTCTCCCATCCCATGACCCTTGATATGGGCGCAGCCAGCCGGGGCACTTACCGCTGGGCCACAGCCGAGGCCGCCGGCTGCCGCTCCTACCACTTTGAGGCGGTGGACGCCAATAACTTTGTCTACCGCTACCCCGCCTCAGGTGAGCTGCGCAGCACCGGCGAAGGGGGCTGCGGCGAAACCTACACCCCCTAGAAAAGGCGAGCAGCCAGGCCCGGGGCCGCGCGGTTGCGGCAGACGAGAAAAGGGGGCTGAAAAGCCCCCTTTTTCCCTAAC
>JBDLJA010000035.1:0-24841 GCA_039714595.1 Thermodesulfobacteriota bacterium
CTATTCGCTCTTCATCTCAACGCACCTCAATCCCTTCAGCAACAAGATGCTCCTTCACCGCCGCAATGGGCACCTCGCACCGGTGGAATATGCCGGCGGCCAGAGCCGCCTCGGCGTCGGTGGCGGCGAAAACTTCAGAGAAATGCTCCACCTTGCCCGCGCCGCTGGAGGCGATCACCGGGATGGAGACAGCCCCTCGCACCATGTTGATCAGCTCATGGTCAAAGCCGGAGTTGGTGCCGTCCTTGTCAATGCAGTTTAAGAGGATCTCGCCGGCCCCCAGCGCCTCACAGGCCGTCACCAGCTGCACCGCATCCAGGTCGCACCCCTCGCGCCCCCCCTTCACCGTACACTGATACCAGCAGTACTCCTCACCGTCTGGCCCGGGAAAATCGGTCTTAATGGTGTGGTGGGGGGTGGCCTCGGCAGAAGTCACATAGACCCGGCGCGGGTCCACCGAGATCACCACGGCCTGGGCGCCATAGACGTGGGAAATCTGCTCAATGGCGCTCTTTCCCGTCTTGGCCCCGCCGGCTGCCAGATACTCTTCCACGGCGTAAACCGCGTCGCTGCCGATGGAGATCTTGTCCGCCCCGGAACGAAAATACTCGGCCGCCACATCCAGGGCCGAGTATTCACGGCCTTTAGAATCGGTATACTCACGGATCCCGCCGCCAATGGTCAGGGGGACGAACACCTTTTCCGAGGTCTTTTTCAGGACATCGAGCATGGGCTGATCCTTCATGGGAAAATCGCGGAAGCCGGTGATATTGAGGAAGGTAACCTCATCGGCCCCCTCCTCATAGTAGCGGTGGGCCAGCTCCACCGGCAGACCCAGGTTACGCACCTCGCCCTCTTCCCGCACGTCATACTGATCGCCCTTGGTGACCACTAAGTCCCCTGCATCATTACTGCGCACGTCGAGACAGGCGATGACCCTTTTAGCCATCTTGGTGCGGGTGGGAAGTTCCAGGGGGTTCTCGGCCGGGGCCAGCTTCTCCGCGCCCAGGAAGTTGGCCAGGATAGCAAGGCCGGTGGTCCCACTTTTTTCCGGGTGGAACTGCATGGCACAGACGTTGCCCCGTTGCACCCCACTGACAAAGGGCTGCTCGCCGTAGCTGGTGGAGGTGAGCAGCCACTCACTATTCTCGGCCAGCAGGGGGGCGTAATAGGAGTGGACGAAGTAGAGCTTACCGCCATCGTAGTCGTGCAGCAGCGGGGCCTGGGGCCGGTGAACAACGAGACCGTTCCAGCCGATCTGGGGCACGGCAGGGCCGACGGGAAAACGCTGCACCTGACCCTTGAGGATACCTAAGCCCGCCACCCCGGGCGACTCGGCACTGCCCTCGAACAGGGTCTGGAGCCCCAGACAGATGCCCAAAAAAGGTTTATCCTCCTGGATATGGCGAACCAACGCCTCAGCGCAGCCCATCTCCCGGAGCCGCTCCATGGCGTGACCAAAGCTGCCCACCCCCGGGAAGACCAGACGGCCGGCCCCTTTAATATCAGCCGGTGTGGTGACATCCCGCACCTCAAAGCCCAATTTTTTTATGGCATTGCGGACACTGCGGACATTACCGGCGCCATAGTCAAGAAGTGTTATCATCGTGGTTCAACCTGGAGAATCATGGTAGAAGTGAGGTCTCCCGCAACAGTTGCCTGGCCCGGGCAGCCCCCGTAAAAACGAAAAACGGGAATATACCATAATCTCCGGGACTCGCAATAAAACAGCCCCACCACCTGCCAGGCAACAGACTGGTAACATGTTGATTTTCAGTAAATAACAGCCACAGCCAGCCCAGGCCGGCAACCCCTGACACATTCACGCCACTTAAACATTTGCCCCGGGCCAGGCCATTATGAATGAATATTCATGCTTTCTTCTTGCTATTTCAACTAGTTAGTTTTTTAATAAAGGTTATGTTTAAATAACACTGTTTCGCCTGAAATTTGGCCGCCCACCCTGAAATCCTTGATGCCCGGAAAACCGTTATGTCCCAGCGCCCCCTAATAATAATCGCCTCTTCCCTCGCAATCTTATTATCCAGCCCCAGCCTGCAGGCCGGCTGCCTGGAAGGCAACTGTGACGACGGTTTCGGCGTCTCAGAGAGCCGCAGCGGCATTAGGTACGAGGGAGATTGGCGCAATGGCATGAAAGATGGAAAAGGGACCCAGACCTATCCCAACGGCAGCAAATATGTGGGCCAATGGCTTGAAGGCATGCGGCACGGCAAGGGCACCATGCACATGCCAGATGGCGAGATCATTAAGGGGGTCTACAAAGAGGGAAAACAGGTCGCAGTCCAGGGAGTGACCAAGAAGAAACCGGTCAAGGCCGCCAAGAAGGGGCGCAAGCCTCCCCGCAAATCAGTGGCCGCCCCAGCCAAACCGCCCTCCCCCACCAAGGCCAGCAAGACGCATCAGCTTCCCGGCGGCCGCAAGTATGTGGGCGCCGTGAAAAATGGCCTCCCCCACGGCCAAGGCACCCTCACCTCCGCCAGCGGGGTCATCCACGTGGGAACCTTTGTCAACGGCCGGGCCCAGGGCAAGGGTAAAAGAACATACCCCGGCCAGGGAACGTACAGCGGCAACTGGCAAAATGGCCTTAAAGAGGGCCAGGGCACCTTTACCTTCAAGGACAGGGGAAAGTACAGCGGCGGCTGGAGCAAAGGCCTTTTCCATGGCAACGGGGTGCGTGTCTGGCCCAATGGTTCAAAGTATGCGGGGAAGTTTGCCGCCGGCGCGATCAATGGCAAGGGCACCTATACCAGTAGTAGCGGCGCCTCCTATCTTGGCCCGTTCAAAGGCGGGGTCCCCCAGGGAACGGGCCGTGCCACCTACAGCAACGGCGCCACCTATTATGGCACCTACGCCAAGGGGTTAAAAAATGGCAAGGGCAGCTACAGCTTCAAAAACGGCAACAAATATGTGGGCCAGTTCAGCGGCGGCGCCTTTGGCCCCAAGGGCGTAACCACCTTCCGCGACGGCCGAATCCATGATGGCCTGTGGCGGAACAACGGTATTAACGGCAAGGGCATCTACACCCTGAAGAACGGCAACCGCTACAGCGGCCCCTTCAAGGCGGGCGCGGCCGAGGGCCAAGGCTCCTACCGCTATGCCAGTGGCGACCGTTATGTTGGCGGCTTTAAGAAGGGGGTCAGGTCCGGCCAGGGCAGCTATGCCTTTAAAAACGGGGACAAGTATGTAGGGGGCTGGCAGGCCGGGCTCATGAACGGCCCCGGCGTCTACACCCCAAGAAATGGCCAGCCGCGCCAGGGGATCTGGAAAAACAATAAGTTTAGCGGCAGATAAGGAGGAGCCGGAGGGACCCCTCAGGGGATCTCCAGCACCCGCCCGCTGGCCAGCAGGGCCGACATATCCTCTTCCCCCACTGCGCGGCTGAAGATAAAGCCCTGGACCATATCACAGCCCTGACCCTGGAGAAAGGCCAGCTGCTCCTTATCCTCCACCCCTTCGGCCACCACGGCCAGACCAAGACTGCGGGCCATGGAGACAATGGCGGTGGTGATGGCCACGCTGTCGCTATCATGGGGCAGATCATCGACAAATGACTTATCAATCTTCAAGGTCTTGATGGGGAAGCGCTTCAGGTAGTTGAGCGACGAGTAGCCGGTACCAAAGTCATCGATGGAGAGACGGACGCCCATATTGCTGATCTGGTGCAGGGTGGCCATGGCCTGTTTCTCATTTTCCATCACCACCCCCTCGGTAATCTCCAGCTCCAGGGCCTGGGGCGGCAGGCGGCTCTCGGTGAGAACGGATTTGATCATCTTCACCAAACCCTCCTCCTCAAACTGGCGGGGGGAGATGTTAACCGCCACCGAGATCGGATAGCCGGCATCCCACCAGCATTTCACCTGCTTAGCGGCGCTGCGCAATACCCACTCACCCAGGAGAACAATGAGGCCGGTACTCTCGGCCAGGGGAATAAACTCGATGGGGGCAACTACCCCGCCTCCGGGGGGAAACCAGCGGACAAGGGCCTCCATGCCGACGATCTCACCGCTGACCAGGCTTACCTTGGGCTGGTAGAAGACGGCAAACTCCCCCTTATCCAGGGCCCGCCGGAGCCTGCCCTCCAGGGCGAGGCGCTGGGATATCTTCCGGTCCATCTCCGGCAGGAAGACCTGGTAGGTATTCCCTCCCCTCTCCTTGGCCTGGGCCATGGCCATATCACCGTTCTTCATCAGGGTCTCCTGACTGTTGCCATCATCCGGGAAGAAGGTAATACCGATACTGGCCGAGCTGAACAGCTCATGGCCATACTGGCGCATGGGCAGGGCCAGACTGGTGTTGACCCGTTCCGCCACCTTAACCGCGCCCTCGGCATGGGGCAGGTCGGTGAGCAGCACGCCAAACTCGTCAGAGCCGAGGCGGGCCAGCAGGGCGGAACCGATACAACCCTTGAGGCGCCGGGAGACCTCTTTGAGGATCATATCCCCCACCCGGTGACCCAGGCTGTCATTGATGTGCTTGAACTTGTCCAGGTCGAGGATGAGAACGGCCAGCTTCTCACCATGGCGGCTGGCGTCCAGCAGGGCGGAGGCAAGACGGCGCTGAAAGGCCACCCGGTTGGGGAGGCCGGTGAGGGCGTCATGATCGGCCTGAAATTTCAGCTCATCCTTATGGCGTTTAACCTCCGACATATCATGAAACACCGCCACATAGTTGATGATCTCCCCCCAGAGACTGCGCACGGCCGTTAGGGCCAGTTTCTGGGGAAACTTCTCCCCGTTTTTCCGCCGGTTCCATACCTCGCCAGACCAGTCATCCTGCTCATCGAGGATATGGCCGATGTCGAGGTCATCCTCGCCATCCTTGACCTGGAGGATATCAAAACGGCTGCCCAAGAGCTCCTCCACCGTGTAACCGGTTATGGCGCAGGCCATGGGGTTGGCCTGGCGGATCACCATCTGCGGGTCGGCCACCAGGATACCCTCGAGACTGTGGTGAAAGATATTCTCAAAGAAGTTGAGCTGATTTATCTGATTGAGTTTGGACTGGACCCTGACCTTCACCTCCAGGGCGTGAAATGGCTTGGAGATATAATCACAGCCCCCCACCTCAAAACCCTTGGCCACATTCTCGGTATCTGAGAGGGCGGTGATAAAGATTATCGGGATGTAGGCGTAGGCGTCGTCGTCCTTCAACTGGCGGCACACCTCAAAGCCATCCATCTCCGGCATCATCACATCGAGGAGAATCAGGTCAGGCTTGTTCTTGCGGACAAACTCCAGGGCCTTCATGCCATTGGTGGCGATCCCCAGCCGATACTCATCCCGCAGGACATCCGCCAGCAGATCAATATTGAGCATGGTATCATCGACAATCAAAACCAGCGGTTTTTGCTGTATCTCCATTTAATCCCCGCCCTCACCTGGGCAACAGCCATTTACCTTGCTGCTCTCATCATTGGCCTGGTCGCCATCACCCTTGCCCTTAAGATCGGCAAGCAGGGCACCCACCAGGGCCAGGGCCTCGTCATACTGGTAGACCCTGATCATCTGGCCCAGGGTGGCAACCTCCGGCACGGCCAGACCACTCTCCAGCCGCTTAAAGGCCGAGTTTATATTATCATAGATCGATTGATCAAGGGATTCGGCCAACTCCTCCAGGATAGCCAGCACCTCCTCCTCAGAGAGAGCAGCGGCCTGGGGGGAGGCCTCCACCTCCCCTTCCGGCCCATCCAGGTCGGCAAAGCCGGCCAGGACCTGGGTTAGCCCGGTGAGCAGCTCAGCCAACTCATCTGCGGTGGGCTGATTCCCGGCCCGGGCCATCCCCTCAAGCTCCAGGGCGTAGGCCGAGAGGTTCTGGGCCCCCACCGTGCCGCTGCTGCCCTTGAGGGAATGGAGCATGGTCTCCAGACCCTTCTGATCCCCGCCCCCATGGGCCGGCAAAAGCCTCTCGCCAAACTCCCGATAATCATTACAAAACGTCTTAACAACCCGCTCGTAGACATCCCTCTCAACCCCCAGCCGGACAATGGCGGCAGCCCGGTCAACCGCCCCCAGATCAGGCAGCGGCTCCTGCTCATCCTCCCCGCCCCCCGGCGGCAACTCCTGGGGCTCGAGGGGCTCCTCAACCGCGAAGAAGCGGAGGAGCACCTGGCTGATCTGCTGACGATTCACCGGCTTACTGATATAGTCATCCGCCCCGGCCTCCAGACAACGCTCACGATCATGTTCCAGGGCATGGGCCGTGAGGGCGATAATGGGCAGATCGCCGGCCTGGGGCAGATCGCGAATCTGCTCAATGGCCTGGAAGCCATTGAGCACCGGCATCTGCATATCCATAAAGACGGCATCGTAAAGGTTCTCCACCACCTTATCAACCCCCTGCTGGCCATCTATGGCCGTGTCCACCGTTACCCCGAGACCGGTGAGCAGGGCCTCGATAATGCCACGGTTGATCTCATCATCCTCCACCAGAAGGACGTGGCGGCCGGAGAGATCCAGTTCGCCCTTAGGGGCGCCGCCCTCATCTCCGTCACCGGCCACCAGCAGAGGCGCGCCATTCGCCTGACAACCCAGACGGACCCGGACAGTGAACACACAGCCCTGGCCCTCTTCCCCCGCAACAGAGATGGAGCCCCCCATCATCTTGGCCAACCGCTGGGATATGGCGAGCCCCAGCCCTGCCCCCCCAAACTCCCGGGTCTTGGAAGAGTCCTCCTGATGAAAGGCGTCAAAGATGCGCTCCATGCTGGCCTGCTCCATACCGATACCGGTATCAGCCACCTTAACCACCAGCATCACCGTGTCCCCCTGCCTCTCCTGGCAGGAGAAGTTCACCGTCACCGCGCCCTGCCGGGTAAACTTCAGGCCATTATCCACCAGATTATCAATGATCTGCTGCAGGCGGGCCAAATCACCCCGCAACAGGGGCGGGATATCATGGCTGGCACTCACCACCAGAGACAGCTGCTCCTGTTCGGCCCGGGGACGAAAGGTCTCTTCCAGGCCAGTGGTGAGGCGGGCCAGGGGAAAGGTGGTAATGTCCAGGGCCAGGTCGCCTGCCTCCAGTTGGGAGAAGTCCAAGGTGTCACGGACAATCATCAACAGGGCCTGGGACGACTCCTGAATAATCCTCAGGTAATTAGCAATCTTAGGAGAGACCTTCTCCTCACTGGCCAGATCACAGGCGGCGATGATGCCGTTCATCGGGGTGCGGAGCTCATGACTCATATTGGCCAAAAAGTCGCTCTTGACCATTGTCGCCATATCGGCCCGGGCCTTTTCCTGGAATAAGCGCCTGTTCACCGTTTCCAGGGCGGCCGTCCGGGACGCCACCCGCGACTCCAGGTGTCCCTGGAGCTTGGCCATATCCCGCCGGCCATTATCAACCTCAGCCAGAAGCAGGTTAAGCTCTTCGCCCAGTACGGCAAAAAAGGGGGAGGGTTCCAGCCGCCGGCCATAATCACCGGTGGCACCCATCTCTTTCAAGGCCGTGGCCAGGGCAGCTACCTCTTCCTGTTGCCGCCAACGCTGGTGCTGGCAGAGCAGGGCGCCCAGGCCCATGACAATGAGGGCCAGGGCCAGCACCACCACTCCCCCTACCCCAGCGTCACGCCAGGCGAAGGAGATGGCAAGGGCCGCCAGCGCCGTCAAAAGCAGGGAGAACAGGACGGCTTTATTTCCACGAAAAAAAGAGGGCATGGAGTATGATGTTTTTAGTTACGCAACAGAAAAGTCCACAAAACGGATTGCCTTTCAAGCTTAAAAAACAAAATTATTACACACATTTAGTCTCTAAGCAACCGCTATAAATAAGAGCAGAAACCAGCCAGAACCGCCCTCCACCCTACGGCGCCAGTAAGATGCCAGCGGGGCGCGGTGGCCATGGCTTCCCGGCGGGGCCAGGGGGCTCTGCAAAAGAACGGCCCTGGACGGCGAAAGCACCCCCTTTCTTCCCGGCCACCCCGGGGCGCGGAACAAATAAAACAGTAGGGGAAAACACTTTTATTTTGTATAATTTATAGCTGGTTAGCAATTAGGGACGCCCTTTTGCCCGCCCCTTCTCCCCCACAACCAACACCAGAAGAGGTAGACCCACCATGAAGCAATGGTCCGTCATGCTGCAGGACAAGGTAATCCGCACCTTTGCCATTGAGGATGGCGAACGGTTAATCATCGGCCGGGGCGATGACGCTAACATCCGCATCGACAACCCGGCCATATCGCGCCATCATGCCGCCCTGGAGATCCAGAACGGCAAGCCCTATATCCAGGACCTGTGCAGCCTGAACGGCACCAAGGTCAACGGCAAGGCTGTTGACTTTATCCAGATATCAGAGTCTGACACCATCAACCTGGGCAAATTCACCCTCATATCCGGCACCCCGGAAAACAGCCGGACCACCCTTTCCTCAGCCGGCGCCCCCATGGACCTGGAGGACGCCACCATCTTCACCCCGGGCAAAAAACCGGCCCAGCCGGAGAAAAAGGAGGGCATCGGCCCCCTGCTCCAGGTTGCCAGCGGCAACGGCTCGCCCGGCAAGTTACTGCTAAAGGGTCGTAACAGCGTAAAGATAGGTAAAGACGCCAACAGCGATATCGTCATCACCGGCCTCTTTATCGCCGCCAGCCAGTGTTATATCAGCCTGCGGGACAATGGCTACCACCTCATCCCCCAGAAGAGCTGGAGAAAGACCAAGGTCAACAACATCACAATCCAATCCCCCTACAAACTCAAAGATGGCGACCAGATCGTCATGGGCAAGCATTGCCTGCGCTTCATAGTCGACTAAGCCGTGCTTATCTCGCCCAAGCTGGCCCGCCCCACCATGCACCTAATCTCCCGTCTTCTGAACCGTTTCCGGCCAAAACTGGCCCAGCTCAACAGCGCCGGCTGCACCGACACCGGGATCGTCCGCCAGGCCAACGAAGACAGCTTCGCCCTGGACCCCGCCCTCAAGATCTTCCTGGTCAGCGACGGGATGGGGGGCCATACCGGCGGGGCCCTGGCCAGCCGGCTGGCCATCTCTGCCGCCCTCACCGCCCTGACAGCAAAACGAATCCGCAAGAGCCGCAACAACCCCGTGGCCTGCCGCCATCTCCTGAGCCAGGCCTTCCGCCAGGCCAACGATGAGGTGCTCCATCACGCCGGCAAAGACGCCAACCTCTCCGGCATGGGCTGCACCATGATCTGCGCCCTGGTAAGCGGCGAGAAGGCGCACCTATGTCATGTGGGGGATGTGCGCGGCTATCTCCTGCGCCAGGGGGAGCTGCAGCAGATTACCAGTGATCATTCCCTGGCCGCGGAGGACAACAGCCCAGGGCTGCCCAAGAATATAGTCACCCGCTGCATCGGCGTGACCATGGAGCAGGACCCGGAATATCACGTCCAGGAGCTGGCCGCAGATGATCGCCTCCTGCTCTGCTCAGACGGGCTGTGGAACATGGTGAGCGATGAGGAGATCACCGCCGCCCTGACCCAGGAGAGTGAGCCCGAGCCCGCCTGCGCCCGCCTCATCGAGCTGGCCAATGAGGCGGGAGGCCACGACAACATCACCGCCCTGGTCATTCAGGTAAGCGAAATATAAGGGTGTCTTGAATAATTAGAGCTGTCTGGCCCAAGGACTAAGGAGCAGCGCAAATAAAAATCCCCATGCGGGGATAAACTGCGCCTAGCAGGGAGAGGAGACGCGGATCAAGGGGGTAAGCCTAGAGGCAATCACGGCAGAGCAAGACGAGTGGCCCTTCAGGGTTCCGGGCAGTGACCTTAAAGACGAGCGGGGTCGGGCAAAGGCCAATGAAACCGGGCTGTGGTGTCGCGCTCCGCGGCCCCACAGCCCGGAAGAAATTCCTTACTTTTTCGCCAGGGAGTACCAGTAGGAGGCGAAGATGCCATAGATAAAGTTTAACAGCAGGACAACCACCGGCATTAAACGGCCATGGCCGAGACCGGCGACGCCGCTGCCCATGGCCGGCACCAGGTTGAAGATCATGATCATCGACGGGACCAGGCTTAAGATCATGCCCCGTAAGATAATCTTACCTTTCATAAATGGCAGGAGGAGGAGCAGCATCCAGATCCCGCCCCAGATCACCCGTTTATAGAGCCAGTAGGTGGAAAAGCCTGACTTCATGCTTATGCCCAACAGCTCCAGCAGGCCAAGATTGGCCAGGAGCCAGATGCCAAAACTGTCCAACAGGGAGCCCACACAGCCCCCAGTAAATGCGCCACTTACGTTTCTGATTACTTTCACTTGTAACTCCCGTTTTTTTGTTACTCTCCCCCCCTAATAAACTTCACCAAAACTGCACAGAAAACTACTCCCCCCCCTCCAGGGCGTACCAGTTAACCTTCCTGGTGATAAACATCACCGTGCCAAGGACCGCCAGCAGGCCCACACTACCCATGAGCAGGGCGTAATCTTCCAACTGAAGAACTATGTAGAGGTAAAGGTAGAGGCTAACCAGCAAGGAAAAGAGGATGGCGGTGAACTGTTTATTCTGGCCCATGCCCCGCGAATAAGCGGTAATCAGCACGGTGACGGCAAAAGAGGCCAGCAGATAGGCGGAATCAAAGCTCAGATGCTCAGAGATGGAGAGCAGCAGGACGTAGAAGAGGATCACGGCCAGGCCGATGAGCAGATACTGAATGGGATGGACCTTGTTTTTGCTGATAATCTCCGAGAAGAAGAAGGCGGAGAAGGTGAAGACGACAAACATCAGGGCGTATTTGGCGATCCTGATCGACTTCTGATAGACATCGGCGGTGATGAGCAGTTTAAGGCCGAAACGGGAGTCATCCACCTTATAGCGGCTCCCCTGCCAGAACTGGGGATAGTTGCGGTTCAGATGGAGAACCCGCCAGTTGGCGACAAAGCCGTCTTCACTGATCTGCCGCTGGCTGGGGAGAAAGGCGCCGTTAAAGCTGGGCGAGGCCCAACTCGACTTGAGGCTGACCACTGTCTCCTCGCCCAACGGCGTGAATCGTATCTGCTCACTACCGTTCAGGTTCAGGCTGAAGGAAAACTCCTTGGCCCGGTCTCCCTGGCTTAAGGGAACCGGGGCGCTTACCCCGGCCCTGGCAATATCAGAGGTCTTCAGGCCGGGGCTCACGGCATAGTTCTCGTCAGCAAAGATGACATTGATATTCTCCTTAATGCCCCGCATATCGGTCAGGCCAATGGCAAACACCGCCTTTTGCCAGAGGATGTTATCAAGTTCGATGTTGAGCTGGCTAAGCTCAGGCACGGTGAAGGCGCCGGAGAGATCTATCCTGCCTTCGTAGACCACCGCCTCGTAGAGGCTGCGATACCTGACCTGGGGATCAAGCCTGCCGGTTATGCGCAACTTGTCCGGCAGGATGTGAAAATAGTTGATGACCTGGCGCACCTTATCATCGTCGTCTTTATAAAATGACTTGTAGGGCACGGTCAAAAATGGCCCGGTGATGGTCTGAGCGCTCCCCCATTTCTGGGTAATCTCGGCAACCACCGAGTCGCGCCGCGACTCCCTCTCCCGCATGAGCGAGGAGATCATGGAGGTGGGAATAAGCAGGACCAGCACCAGGATGCCAATGGATATTATTTTTACTGACGCGGAGTTTCTAATAAAATCGCCGGTTTTACTTATGGCGTCTTGGGTCGTCATGTTTTTTACTCCCTCGGGAACCCTGACTTATTGGCCAAATCAGGCCATGGGTTTATCACGCCCATCTTTTTGCCAGCGCCTACTGGCCGGCAAAAACTTTTTTCAACAGGGCCGTGGTCTGCCGGGCCGGATCCTGGCGGATGGCGGCCTCTTCCCTGGCCATGTAATAAAAAATGCCGTCAATTCCCCGCTGGACCACATGCGCTTCCAGGTTGGCCTTCACGTCCGGGACAAAGGGCAGGGCCTTATACTTGCCCATTACCCTGTCATAGGCCTGCACCGCCCCGGCCTGGGCCATGGTGCTCTCAATGATGGGGTGCATCTCGGCCCGCAGACCAGGGGACATCTTACCTTGAAAGTATCTGGTGGCGGAGTCATTGGGACCCTCATAGATACGCATGATGTCATCAAAGCTCATCTCGCTGATGGCCTGGCTGAAAAGCCCCCTGGCCCGGGGCGCGGCATACTCGGCCGCCCGGTTTAATTTCAGCTCAAGATCATCAACGTAGTAGGACATGCCCACTGCGGCCAAGGCCGTCTTAATCCGGACCAGCTCCGGCGGCAGCGGGATGTGGATGGCCGGGTCGAGGTTAAAGCCGTCAACCACCCCCACCCGGGCCACCACCTGCTCGCTCCCCATCTTCAGGGCCTGGCGGAAGGCCTGGTCAATCTCGGTGACGTTGGGTCCGTTTATGGCCGTTGTCGCTCCGCCACTTTCCCCATTCACCGCCTTAAGAACATTTAAACCGGTTTCCCACCAGGAGGCCCCCAGGGCCTGGGAGTTGGCCCCGGACCAGACAAAAACAACCGACAAGACGCATAGAGACGCGAAACACTTTTTCATGGCTAGATCCTCAAACTTTTTTTTGCCAAAAAATAAACTAACGGGGCAGATAACGATAATGGCCAGTAATGGGGTAGGCAAAGAGCATATCACTAAGCTCCGGACCGCGGCCGATATTGTGGGCGATCAAGGGGTTAGCGCTGCGCCACGCCTTTTTACTGCTGACGATGCCGATGTGGGGCAGGTTGCCCGGCAACATCCAGGTCACCAGATCACCAGGCCCATAGTCGCCAGGCTCCTTGCTCACCGGCAGCTCACCACCGGCCCGGGCGAAGAATACCTGTAAATTCGGCACCCGTCTATGGTCAATATTTGTATCGGGCCTTAGCTGGCCCCAAATCCGGCGGGAGGGGTATTGCTGGAAATTTTCTTTTATATCCAGGTGGACCAGAACCTGGAGATCGATCCCCAGTTTGCGGTAGCTGCGGATCACCACGTCGGTGCACACCCCGGTATGGGCCGGCACATCACCGCCCGGATAGTCTATCTTTTGATAGCTGCCATCATAGATAACCGCGGATTTGCTCCGGGCCATGGCCGCTGCGGCCAGCTCTTCGCCGGTTATGGCCACGGCCGGGCCGGCCGAAAAAAGCGGCAGCAGCAACAGCAGCAGCGCTGCCAGAGTAATCTTCAACATTCGCACCAGCATCATTAGAAGAGTCGCTCCCCATGTTTAATTATCTTTTTGGCCAGGGGCTTAAAATCACCATTCTTGGGGACGAGAAAAAGGGTGCCGGGCACCTCCAGCTCTGCGGCAATCTCATCGCTCTTTTTATTGGCGCTGACGATAAAGCCGCGCAGCTGCACGGCAATGGCCAGGGCCGGCACCTCCGGGTAGTGTTTAAGCTCTTTGGCGGCCAGCCACGCCTTTTTCACATCTCCCCTGGCCGAAAGAGCGGCCACTATCGCCGCCCGATCCTCGTCGCTAAGCTCTCGGGCCGGCCCCAAGTTGTCATCCACCTGCAACAGCCCCCGTTCCCGCTGGCTCTCCTCATCCCTTTCCTCCTGCCTTATGGCCACCTGCCGCCACCACTCACTCTCTTCAGCCCGGCCCCGGCTCTGGAGATAGTGGTGGGCCAGCTGGCACGCCTCAACGGCTAGGCTCGGCGAGGAGATGGCAATCTTCAGCTGGGCCAGCAGCTCTTCATCTTCGGCCCGGGCCAGGATGCGGCCCAGGACAAAGGCCCCATCCATATCGTCCGGCTGGCGGCGCTGATACTCGCGCAGGAGGGGCAAGGCTTTTTCATCGCCGGCAAACTCCTCGCTCAAAATAGCCAGGCGCCAAAGCTCTTCATCGGCCAACTCGGCCACCTCTTTGCCAGCCAGCTCGGTCATGGTTTTCTTGCTGGCCAAAACATAGTCATAGCGCTGCCGCCATTTTTCACCGTTATACTCCAGCCAGTCACGATCAAAATCGCCGATAACGGTGGCGTAGCCCCTTGCCAGCCAGACCTTGGCCGCCGACTCTGCGGTCGGGCCGGGCAGATCGGCGGCCACGGCCAGGGCGGCCAACCGGTCCCGCAAGGCGGGGTGGGTGTCGCTGAACTCCGTTTCTTCCTTGAGGTTTTCCGCCAGTAAATTTGCCAGATAAGGGTCCGTCCCCCTCTCCGCCAGCCAAAAATTGGCCAGCTCGGCCCACGGGCCAGCGGTCGGGGCGGGCTGCTGATCCGCCTGCTTAAAGAAACGGGACCAATAGCTGTTATCAAGGTAACCTGCGGCCACGTGACTGTTAACCAGGGCCGCGGCCGTGATGGCGGGCGAGGTGAGGCGGGCGGCGATCATGTCCGCCTCATACTCATGGCTGCGGGCCAGGGCAAAGGAGTAGGCGGCAAACCTCGGCGAATACCAGTTGCAGAAGCGGCCCATAAGCTTGGCGCCCCAGGACTTATGGGCCAAGGCAAAGGAGTCCATTATCCGCTGCCAACTGGCGCGGACCCGATAGATCCAGCCACTAAAGCGGCTGTGGTTGCCGGATAAATGGCCAAACTCGTGGGCCAGCACCGAGCGGGCCTGCTCCGGCGACAGGGTAAGGAGAAGCTCCAGGCCCAGGATCAGACTGTTCTTCTCCCAGCCAAATATCCCCAAGCGCGGCGTCTGGACCACCGCCGCGTTAAACTCAGGCGTCAAGAGGACCTGGTGGATCTTTTTACTCCGCAACTCCCGGCTTAAGCGCTCTATCTCGGCAAAGAGAACGGGATATTGGCGCTGGGACAACTGGTAGCCCTCCGGGCTGTCAAAACGAACCCAAAGAGCTTTAGCCAGCAGCCAGATAGTGGGCAGGATAATAAAAAGAATCTTCTTTTTAACCAGGAGGATAAAAAGACCGGTGCTGAAAAAGGCGCTGGCGACAATAGCCGAAGTGAGCCCGAGAAGAAGAAAGATCACCAGAAAGATAACGGCGTAACCCAAGGCGGCATAGAGCAGCAGCTTTAACTTATAGATGGGCAAATTTCTCTTGGCCTGCTCCTCGGCCCGGCCGGCCATCCTGGCAAACTCCTCTTGGCCAAAGCGCTCTTCTGGCATGGTTTTTCCCCTCCCCTTCGCCCCCTTAGCTTAAAGGCAACCTCTTGCTAATGGCTGCCTTTTGGATAATCCGCCCCACCGCCTCGTTTGCCCTCCCCTCCCCCAGGGTATTTAAAGAGTAGCGCCCGCGGCCTAAGCAACCAGCACATTACACTTTTTTTAAATTTTCAGTTACAAAGAAATATTTACCCTGGCCACCACCAGCAGCAGCAGCCAAAATAGCTCTACGCTCCCGGCAACCGGGCCAGGGCAAGGCGGGTGGTGCTGGGCAAAAATATTTTCTCATGCCCCTTGAGACTAAGAAGGTAGGCTGGCTGCCTGCCCGCCCTACTCGTCATTGCCAGCAGGCCTTAAGGCCGTGGCAATCTCTGAACCGATAAAAACAAGAGACTGCTTCGCTGGCGCTGGCAGTGACGGCGGCCTATTTGCTAAACTGGCGACGCAACTCTCTTAGCTCTGCTAATCAGCAGAAAAAAAAATGCGCCTTTGGCCCCGGAAATATTCCCGGGCCAAAGGCGCATTTTTAAGACTTGGCTTCTTTTAGAAAAAAATCAACCGCACTCGGAGTAGCCGCAGGAGTGGCAGATACAGCAGCCGCCCTCATGCTCCACCACCCCGCCGCACTCGGGGCAGGCGCCGAACATCTGGTTGCTGCTCCCCTCCGCCCGGCAGCCCTGGCCGTTGCCGCTGCGCTCCATGTGCTGGCGAATCGCCTTGGCGATGGCGTCGGCGCAGGAGACCACCTTGTTCTTGCCCAAGCCATACGGCTTATGGCAGCTGATGCCGATGAGCTGCTTTACTATCGGCTCCGGCGCCATGCCGGAGCGCCAGGCCAGAGAGACCAGGCGGCCGATGGCCTCGCACTGGCTGGCCGCGCAGCCGCCCGCCTTGCCCACCGTGTTGAACAGCTCAAACTGGCGCTGCTGGTCGTCCTCGTTGATGGTCACGTACATGGGGCCGCAACCGGTCTCCATCTGAAAGGTGGAGCCGGAGAGTGAGCGGGGCCGGTCTTTTTTCACCGGCCGCGGGCCGGGGGGAATGGCGGCCGGGGTCTCTTCCTCCTTCTTCTCCGTGGTGCCGACACTTAAGACCTGATTGTCCCGGCAGCCGTCGCGGTAGATGGTCACCCCCTTACAGCCGGCCTTAAAGGCGTTCATATACGCCTCATGGACATCAACCTCCGTGGCCGAGTTGGGGAAGTTAATGGTCTTACTCACCGCGTTGTCGGTGGCCGTCTGGATGGCGGCCTGGATATCGATGTGATTCTTGGGGCTGATGTCGTGGGCCGTCTCAAACACCTGGCGATACTTGGCCGGCACCTCGCTTATCCCCTGGAGCGAGCCATGCTTGGAGATTTTTTTCAGCAGACCGGGGGAGTAGAAGCCCTCCTCCTTGGCGATCTCGGCAAAGACCGGGTTAACCTCATAAAACTCATCGTTATCCATCACCCGGCGGACAAAGGAGACGGCAAAGAGCGGCTCAACCCCGGAGGAGCAGCCGGCCAGGATGGAGATGGTGCCAGTGGGGGCTATTGTTGTCCGGGTGGCGTTGCGCACCGGAGTGGCGGGATCCTCTTGCCCGTAGATACTTTCAGGAAAGTTGGGGAAGGCGCCGCGGGCTCGGCCCAGCTCCACCGAGGCGGCCAGGGCGGTATCGTTGACAAAACCCATCACCTCTTGCGCCATCTTCACCCCCTGCTCCGAGGAGTAGGGAATCCCCAGGCGGATGAGCATGTCGGCAAAACCCATGACGCCGAGGCCGATCTTGCGGTTGGCCTTGGTCATCTTCTCGATCTCCGGCAGGGGATAGTTGTTGATATCCACCACGTTATCGAGGAAATGGACCGCCTGCTTCACCACCCGCCCCAGGTGGTCATAGTCTATCTCGCCACCGGCGACCATATTGGCCAGGTTGATGGAGCCAAGGTTACACGACTCGTGGGGCAATAAAGGCTGCTCGCCGCACGGGTTGGTGGACTCAATGGCCCCCACCTTAGGCGTCGGGTTATTCTCGTTCATCCGGTCGATGAAGACCACCCCCGGCTCGCCGGTGAGCCAGGCCTGATGGACGATCTGCTTGAACACCTTGGCCGCGTTCTTGGTGGTCACCGTCTCACCGTTGCGCGGGTTGATGATCTCGTAATCGTCGTTATTCTCCAGCGCCTCCATGAAGCGGTCGGTGATGGCCACCGAGATATTGAAGTTATTGAGCTTGGAGAGATCACTCTTAACATTGATGAAATCCATGATGTCGGGATGGTCCACCCGGAGCATGGCCATATTGGCCCCCCGCCTGGTTCCCCCCTGCTTGATCGTCTCAGTGGCCGAGTCAAAGACCGACATAAAGGAGATGGGCCCCGACGACACCCCCTTGGTGGAGTGGACGATGTCGCGGTGGGGCCGTATCCGGGAAAAGGAGAAACCGGTGCCGCCGCCGCTCTTGTGGATCAGGGCCGTCTGTTTCACCGCCTCAAAGATCGACTCCATGGAGTCCTCCACCGGCAGGACAAAACAGGCGGAGAGCTGGCCCAGGCGCCGACCGGCGTTCATCAGGGTGGGGGAGTTGGGCATGAAGTCAAACTCTGCCATCATCGTGTAGAAGTCCAGGGCCAGAGAGTCAATATCTGCCTCAGGGTCAAAGGCGCTGTCGGCGGCGGCAATGGTGGAGGCCACCCGCCAGAGCATATCCTTGGGCCCTTCCAGGACAGTCCCCTTCTCATCGCGGATGAGATAACGGCGTTCCAGGACAGAGATGGCGGTCTCGCCAAACTGGGGCTCTGGGGCGGCGGCCGGCGCGGCGGCAACAGGTAACTCTTCTGACATAGATCTCTCCTTTATGGCACTGGGCACTTCTTTATGATGTTAGGGGGAGGCAAACAGCCTTGCCAGGGCAAGGGGATAGAAAACCACCAAGACATACCAAATATGGTAGACACAGATCAAGGAAACACTATATAGGGCTGCTTGTAAAGCAATTATTGACGGATAATAAGAGACAGGCCAAGGTTCAAGGAGATAGAATTACTCGCAAAAATAGGCCAGCACCGGTGGCGGATTCGGCTCCACCAGAGAGGCAGGCAAACAGCCCCGCGTAAACGCTTATAATTACTATTCTTTTCGAAAACGGCCAAAAAAAAGAGGGGGGATCAGGGGGCCGGCAGGACGTAGCCCTTCTGGATGGCGTATTTGATCAGATCGGCGGTGTTGTTGATACTAAGCTTCTTGAGAAGATTGGCCCGGTGATGCTCCACGGTACGGGTGGAGATGGAGAGCAGCTCGGCGATATCGCGGCTGGTGTGGCCCTCGGCCACCAGTTTCAGCACCTGGCGCTCCCTCGGGGTGAGGGAATCAGAGGGGATGCCCTTACGGGCCCGGCAGTCCCTGATCTCGTCCTCCCGCAGCTCATGGGCCAGGCCCGGCGAGATAAAGAGTTCGCCGCGCAAGGCCTGCTCAATGGCGGTGAGGAGCTCGGTGTCGGAATCCTCTTTGAGCACATAGCCGTCCGCCCCGGCCGAAAGCGCGTGACAGAGATACTGCTTGGACTTGTGCATGGTGAGAATGATGATCTTGACCCCGGGACAGATCTTGCGCGCCTCACCGATCGCCTCGATGCCCCGCAGGTTGGGCATGGAGATGTCCAGGAGGATGATGTCGGGGGTGATCCGCTTGATGAAGTCCAGGAGCTCCAGGCCGTCACTCACCTGGCCTATTACGGCCAAAGAGTCCTCCGCCTCGATAATCTTCTTGATGCCATGGCGGATCAACACGTGATCATCGGCCAGCACCACCCGGCACACCTCTTCCTTTCGCTCTCCCATATCAACCCTTACTCAAAATAGCGTAACAACCGGCATAGCCTTGCCAGCCATTTATAATCTCCCTTGAAGCCAGGACAAAAACGCCTCTAGGGATAAACTTTCTAAAAATTTCCGCCAGACCAGGGGCGGCCAATCTAGACCGGCACGGTCACCATGATGGTGGTCCCGAGGCCGGGAGAACTTTCCACGTCCAGGGTGCCCCGCAGGATGCGAACCCGCTCGGCCATGGCCGTAAGCCCCATACCGCGCTCGGCGCTTACCTGCCCTAACACCGCGTCGACATTAAAACCTTTTCCATTATCTTTAACAACGAGAAAGATTCGGCTGGACCGTTTTTCTATGCTCAGCTCAAAATGGCTGGCCCGGGCGTGCTTACCCATATTGTTCAACGACTCCTGGATGATGCGATAGATCATCCGCTGGGAATTCTGGCCAAAGAGGTGATTGATCTCCACCAGGTTAACCTTCGCCTCGATGCCGGAGAGCTTGCAGAAACTGTTGACCAGATACTCCAGGGCCGCGTCAATCCCCAGGTCATCCAGGAGGACCGGGGAGAGGTCCCGGGAGAGGCGCCTGACATTCTCAATGATATCGTTGATGGAGCTGCGCAGCTCCTGGCACTCCTGCTGCAAGACAGGCAGGGGCTGGTGATCCAGCCCCCCCGCCACCCCGCGGAGCTGAAGCTTCAGGGCGGCCAGGGACTGGCCCAGCTCATCGTGCAGCTCGGCCGAGATCCGCTGCCGTTCATTCTCCTGGACAGTGAGCAGGTTGTCGGAGAGCTGATGGAGCACCTCCTCACTCTCCAGCAGCGCCTCTTCCACCTTCTTACGCTCGTCGATCTCCGCTATGAGCTGATCATTGGTGGAAGAAAGCTCCACCGTGCGCTGCTCCACCAGCTCCTCCAGATGGTTGCGGTGCTCGGACAGCTCCGCCTCCGCCTTTTTACTGCGATACATGAGAACAGAGAGGACGATGACGGTGAACTCCAGGGCCAGGGCCACCCCCAGGATGGACCAGCCAAACTGCTTATACTTCCAGAGGACCGACTGCGGCTCCTTAGTGACCTTGCTCTCCGGCGGCAGATCGCCGTAGGAGACAGAAAACCACTTCATCTTGTTGTAATCAAAGATAAAACGATTTTCCGTACTCACCACCGGCGCCAGGGGATCCTGCCCGCCCCAGGCCTGGTCAATGACCAGCCGCGCCACCTTCTCCCCCTGGGCCACGCCGCTTATCATCAGACCACCCAGGACACCACTGCCCAGGTAGTAGTCCCACATGGTGAGGATGGGCACCTTGCAGCGGCTGGCGATGTGCCAGGCGGCCTGCTCATAGCTGAACACCTCGCCGGCCCCATCCCGGCTGAAGTTGACCAAGAGCACCAGTTCGTTGCCGGTGAGCCGGCTGACCCGTTCCACCACCTGCTCCATGGCCAGGCCCTTGAAGCGGACAAACTCGCGGGAGGGAAACCTTCTCTCCAGCTCATCCACCAGGGGCGTCAGGCGGCGGCCGTCCAGGCTGTCATCATTAATGATGATAACCCGGCGGGTCTCAGGGTAGAGATCCACCCCCATGGTCAGGGTGGCCACCATATCCACATCCTCCACCACCCCCACCATCTCATCCACCTGGTAGGAGTCCAGGGGTTGGCCCCCCACCTTGCCGCAGAAGAAGAGCTGGGCCGGGCCAAACAGCTGCCGGTGGCGGCCGAGAAATTCAATGGCGATATCGTCAACAGCTATGACCGCGGCGAACTCCACCCCCTGGTAGCGGGCGGCGATAAGGTCCTTCATCCCGGCCAGGGTGAGGCCGTTGCCAAGGCGCATGGCGTCCAGGTACTCCACATGGAGTTCCAGGTCGTTACGATCCTTGGCCAGCAGCACCTTGAAGAGGCCGGAGTTGATGTCCTCCACCCATTTCAGGCCGTTATGGTAGGAATGAAGAACCAGGACATGTCTGGTGGGCGGGGTGGCGGCGGGGCAGAGGGCAGGCAGGAGGAGGAGGAAAAAGAGAAGGGGAGAACAGCGAAGAGTGCAGAGCAAATAGCGAAGGAAGGAGGAAATCTTAATAAGAAAAGCATACCCCAAGGGCACTTCCCGCGGGGCGCCCTCCTTCACCATTGGCGATTCTGCGCCTCCCTGCTCAAACATGCTCGCGCGTCTTGACAAACTTCACATCAGGCCACTGCTCCTCGACAAAACCGATGTGCCACTGACCCGGGGCCAGATAGGTGAGAAAGCCCTCGGAGTCATGGGCCAGGCTGGACTGGTTGCGGGCCGCGAACTCCTTCAAGCGCTTTTCATCGTCGCACTCCACCCAGCGGGCCGCGGCATACTCCACCGGCTCGTAGATGGCGTCCACCCAGTACTCGTCCTTGAGGCGGGCCATGGTCACCTCAAACTGGAGAACCCCCACCGCGCCGAGGATATAATCACTGCCCATCAGCGGCCGGAACACCTGCACCGCCCCCTCCTCGGCCAGCTGCAGGAGCCCCTTCTGGAGCTGCTTGGTCTTCAAGGGGTTCTTCAGGACCACCCGGCGGAAATGTTCCGGGGCAAAGTTGGGGATGCCGGTGAATTTCAGCTCCTCCTTCGTGGTGAAGGTGTCGCCGATCTTGATGGTGCCATGGTTATGGATGCCGATGATGTCGCCGGCGTACGCCTCCTCCACGTTGGTCCGGTCCTGGGCCATGAAGATGGTGGCGTTGGCAAAGGTCACCGCTTTGCCAAGGCGGTGATGAACCACCTTCATGCCGCGGCAGAACTTACCGGAACAGATGCGCAGGAAGGCGATGCGGTCCCGATGGGCCCGGTCCATATTGGCCTGGACCTTGAAGACAAAGCCGGAGAACGCCTCCTCGTCGGCGGACACCTCCCGGCTTTCGGCCGGCCGGGTCCCAGGGGACGGGGCCAGCTCGACAAAGGCGTCCAGCATCTCCTGGACCCCGAAGTTGTTGATGGCGCTGCCGAAGAAGACCGGGGTCTGACTGCCGTTTAAGAAGTGGCGGAGCTCAAAGGGGTTGGCCGCCCCCTCCAACAGCTCCACCTCGTCGCGCAGGTCCTGGGCATCATCACCCAACAGCTCGTCCAGGCGCGGATCGGCCAGGTCATCGATCACCACGCCACCATCCAACCGGGTGGCCTGGCCCGGGGTAAAGAGGTGCAGGGTGCGGGCGTAGAGGTTGTAGACCCCCTTGAACCGCTTGCCCATGCCGATGGGCCAGGAAAGCGGCGTGCACTCCACCTGGAGCTTGTCCTCGATCTCATCCATGATGGTCAGCGGATCAAGGCCGTCCCGGTCAAGCTTGTTGACAAAGGTGATGATCGGCGTGTTGCGCAACCGGCACACCTCCATCAGCTTCTCGGTCTGCGGCTCCACCCCCTTGGCCGAATCGATCACCATCAGGGCCGAATCAACGGCGGTGAGGACCCGGTAGGTATCCTCGGAGAAGTCCTGATGGCCCGGGGTGTCGAGGAGGTTGATCTCGAAATCGCGGTAGTTGAACTTCATCACCGAACTGGTCACCGAGATGCCGCGCTCCTGCTCGATGGCCATCCAGTCACTGGTGGCGTGGCGGTCGGTCTTGCGGCTCTTCACCGCCCCGGCCATCTGGATGGCGCCGCCAAAGAGGAGCAGCTTTTCCGTCAGGGTGGTCTTGCCGGCATCTGGGTGACTGATGATGCCGAAGGTCCGGCGCCTCTCTACTTCCTTTTTATAACTGGTCATTGGCTACTAAATAACATTGTCCATTAAAATTACCGGCCGGCACGGCAGGGACACTCTGCTTTAGAGGGCGGCAAGTAAGTGAATCCAGGGCGCGATAGTACAGTAAGCTGGCGCTTCTGTCCATTCCATATTGCCAGAAGAGGCAGGGAGAAAGCGCGGCCATGGCAGCGAAGGGAGATAAAAATATCTGCTTACCACTATGTTCCGGCCATATCGTCACGACCCCTTGTGAGTCTTGGCGATGGGTGGCCTGCGCCAAGGGGCGATATCTAAAAGAAGAGCTAACCGCAGAGGCGCAGAGGACGCAGGTAAGCGACCAGCGGCTAGACTCCGAGAAGGTAACTGCTTGTCTTTTAAACTTTGCGCCCTTTGCGCCTCTGCGCTGTAATAACAGTTTTTGCCCATCGCTCTTCTGGCTGAAAGACGATGGTAATCAGCTAAAAACAAGAAACCCGCCAAGGCGGAGACGCCAGGCGGGTTTCTTTAGGAGAAAGAGATAAGAGTTGTCTTGGTTTAATTGCAGAATGCGTGCCACCTTTCCGCACATGGCAAAACTCGGCCATCTTTACACGCTGAAACAACTAGATAAAGAGAAAAGGCATGGGCAGGGAGATATGGCCAAAATTTAACTTTTTTCACCCCGCCTCCCCTCCCCCACGCCTTAATACCCATGGCCCCAGGCCTCCCCGGCCAAAGTCCAATTTTTTGTACCAACCACCCGGAAAGTTTAAATTTCCGGCCCCGGTCAGGGCTGGCGCCCCTTAGGTCCAAATACCTTGCGGGCCACCCACCCTTACGCTAGTTTAGCCCCATGAAAGCCACCACCACCGCGCCACAAGACCCGAGCAAACGGATCAAGGCCCTTTACCTGGAAGAGGGGTGCGAAGAACTGCCGCTCACCAGGGAGATCCTGGCCCGCAGCGACCTTACTCCCATCACCATCAGCCACCGGGACCAGCTGCCGACCGAGCTTTTGGCCCCCCTGCCCCACAGCTTCCGGGCCGGCAAGCGACACCTGCTGCTGACCCGCAACCAGGGCGCCTTCTTCAAGCCCTGCCCCTCCACCCGCCACTACCGCTGCTGCGACTATCAGGTGTTAAACATCGGCATGGGCTGTCCCATGGAGTGCGTCTACTGCATCCTCCAGGCCTACCTCAACAGCCCCTGGCTCACCGTCTTCGTCAATATCGAAGATCTCATAAGTGAGCTTGACCTGGCCTTTGAGCGCACCAGTCAGTTCTGGCGCATCGGCACCGGCGAGTTCAGCGACTCCCTGGCCCTGGACAGCCTCACCGGCCTCAGCCCCTACCTGGTGAAGTACATGGCCGGCCAGGCCAAAGGGGTACTGGAGCTGAAAACCAAGAGCGGTGTCATCGCCAACCTGGAGAACCTCGACCATAACGGCCGCACCATCGTGGCCTGGTCGCTGAACGCCCCGGCCATCATGGCTAATGAGGAGATGCACACCGCCAGCCTCAGCCAGCGCCTGGCGGCCGCGGTGCAGTGCGGCCAGTGGGGCTACAAGCTGGCCTTCCACTTTGACCCGATCATCTATCACACCAACTGGCGGCAAGGCTACGCCGCGACCATTGACCAGCTCTTTGCCACAGTGCCGGCCGAGAAAATCGCCTGGATCAGCCTGGGGGCCTTACGCTTTCTGCCCCAGCTCAAACCCACGGCCCTCACCCGCTTTCCCGGCTCCACCTTCTTCCATGAGGAGTTCATCATGGGGCTGGACAATAAGATGCGCTACTTCCGCTCCTTAAGGGTGGAGATGTACAACCATATCCTGGAGCTGCTGCGCGCCAGGGTGGCCGAGCACACCTGCCTCTACTTCTGCATGGAGAGTGACGAGATCTGGCAGGAGTGCGGCTTTAGCCCAGGCCAGTCGCAGGATCTACCCACCGATCTGGATCTGGCCTGCCAGCGCTGCTAGACCCTGACAATTTTTCCCTTGCGTCTTTAGTGATTTTTTATGACTATGCTGCCCTGCACCATCCCTTTTATATTGCATTAATTGCTACTATTTTCACGGATAAACAACTTGCAAACCAGGAGAGAGACGAGATGATCAACAAGGCAATTTTGATCGGCAACCTCGGGGGAGACCCGGAGATCCGTTACACCCAGTCGGGCACGGCCGTGGCCAACTTCAACATCGCCACCACGGAGAGATGGAAGGACCAGCAGGGCCAGCAGCAGGAACAGACAGAGTGGCACCGCATCGTCGCCTTTGCCCGCTTAGGCGAGATCTGCGGCGAGTACCTCCACAAGGGCTCCAAGGTGTACATCGAAGGACGTATCCAGACG
>JBDLJA010000036.1:0-24138 GCA_039714595.1 Thermodesulfobacteriota bacterium
GTTTTCTAGCGGATCTGTTCCTCCGCCAGCATGGTATCGAGAAAGTCGAGGAGAAACTGGCGCTGGGCGACGGTGGCGTAGCTGATGCAAGAGCAGTGGATATTCACCTCGCTGCGGACCAGCAGCTCAACAATGAGCTTGTTTTCGGCCAGATCCAGGCCAAAGGCGAAGGGCCCGCACTCATCATGGCCCTCCTGGGCCGGGCCCAAGAGGTCCGGGGGGATGGCCAGCCAGTACATGCCCTGCATGCCGCCGGCCCGCAGACGATTCTTCAGGTAGGTATCCAGGTTATCGTGCTCTTCCCTGCTTAACTCATCAACCACAAATTGCCGCATAATCTTTTCCTTACTCCTTGATTGCCAATACCTCGCAGCCATAGCCGCGGACTCGAGCTTTTCCCCATACCGCGAATCGCTATTTGCTTCAAGGTTTTACTCTGCCCCTCTCCTACTCGCTGCGCAGGCGGATATCCTCCACTTCGCTGTGCAGCTGCTTGCGCAGCTCCGCCGTCTTGGCGCCAAACTCCCGGACATACTGGGCCAGGACGCCCTCGCTCTCGATCACGTAGGTGGTGAGCATGATGATCAGCTCCGTCTTCTGCTTCTCGCGCGACTCATACTTGAAGAGGTAGCCGAGCCAGGGGATGTCTTTAAGGAGCGGGATGCCGCTGTTGTTGACGTTCTCATCGGTACCGATGAGGCCGCCGATCATGATTGACTGGCCATCCTTCACCGCCAGCTTGGTCTGCAGCTCCCGGGTCTTGATGGGCTGTGACTGGACCCCTCTCTCCGGCACGTCCAGGGCCGTACTCACCGTCTGTTTGACCTCCAGAAGGATGATGCCGTCATAGTTGATCTGCGGCGTCACCTCCAGGATGACACCGGTATCCTTATACTGCACCGTCTTGTCCACCTGGTTGGCGCCCGAGGTGTTCTCGGTGATGGAGGTAACGATGGGAATCTGCTGACCCACGTTCACCGTGGCGGTCTCGTTGTTTAAGACCAGGACCTGGGGCGAGGAGAGGATGGAGAGGTCCGTCTCGCCGGCCAGGGCGCGGAGGAAGTCGCGCGAGGTGTCGCCAGAGTTAAAGCGGATGCCGATACCGGCCGTAACGGCATTCATCAAACCACCGGTTCCGGCGGCCAGGGCGTTTAAATCGGTGCTTGAGCCCACATCAAAGCTGAAGCGGTCCTCGCCCACCCAGCCCAGGTGGTTATTCATCAGGGCCCACTCCACCCCCAGGGAGAGCTCATCCTTCAAAAACACCTCGGCCACCAACACATCCACCAGGACCTGGCGGGGCAGGGTGTCGAGGCGCTCCAGCAGCTTGACGATCCGGGCGTAGTCAGGGGGCAGGGCCCGGATGAGGATGACGTTCCGCGTGTCATCGGCAAAGAGGATGGGGCTGCCGGCAAAACGCAGGGAGGACTGGGCCGTTCTTTTGCCCTTGATGGTGGTCTGCCTGGTGCTGGTGACCGGTGAGGGCTGGCCGGTGACGGGGCTGGCCCTCTTGGTCTTCACCTTGGTGGTCTTCTTGGAGAGCGGTTTTTCATCGGTGATCAATGAGTTTACCAGTTCGCTCAGTTCCGAGGCCACCGTGTTGCGGGCGTTGTAGATGTAGATGTTATCCCGGTCCTGGCCCTGGATCACATCCAGCTCCCGGATCCAGCTCTCGCCATTGGTGACCAGAAACTCACTCTTACTCACCAGCAGGAGCGAGCTTAAGCGCTCCAGGGGGATGATACTCAGGGTCTGAAAGTTACCATTATTGACCTTGAACGCCGCCATGATCTCCTCCAGCTCCTCGCGGAGATCGTGGATGGGGGCGTTCTCCACCCGCACCAGCCTGACATTCTGATCGGCCAGGGGGGAGATGTCCAGGCGGGCCAGGATGGTGAGCACGTCGATTATCTTGCCCTCATAGTCGCTGATCAGCAAGGTGTTCTGGGCCGGCAGATCAACCACCGAGCCCTGCTCCGAGAGATACTGCTCCACCAGCTTCAGGGCCTGGGCCGAGGGCAGATGCTGGACCGGCATAACCTGGATTATGAGACGGGAGGAGGGGCTGAGGTCCGTCACCTGGCCCGGCCCGTTGACCTTGCGGGAGAAAGGCTTTTTACTCACATAGATGTAGCTGTGGTCGCCCTCGGAGCGGATATCCAGGCCATTCATGTGGAGGATCTTCTCAAAGACACCATAGAGCTGCTCGGCCGGCACCGGCTGGCCGGAACGGATATTAACAACCCCTTTAACCTGGGGGTCGATGAGATAGTTGAGCTTCAGGGCCGTGCCGATTACCTGAATTACCTCGTAGATGTCGGCATTATCAAAGTTGAGCTGCAGGCCTGCCGCCGGGCCCTGGGGCGCCTCACCCGGCTCGCCGGTTACGGCAGGCTCCTGACCCACCGCCTCCCGCATCCGCTCCACCTCGCTCTCCTGCCAGGTGCCAGGGGCGAACTTCTTGGCCCCGGTGAGGATAGCCAGGTTCGGGTTGCCCCCCTGGCCCTTGACGGTAATCTTCTTGGAGCGGGGCCGAGCTGGTCCCTTGCCATCCTTCTCCTTCTCCTCCAGGAGGGTGGAGGAGGTGGGCGGCTTAACGATATTTTTGTTGATCTCGGCCAGGTCAAGGCGGGGATCAAATTTCTTCTTATCCGCGCAGGCGGCCAGGAGAAAGATGATGAGCAAACAACCAGTACCTCGCCAGAATATGGCCCAGGGAAATCGCATTTTTAGCTGTCTCATTTTACTTGCTTACGGTTATTGGCCGTTGGTCTGGCCGGGATCTTTTTTATCATTTTCGGCGGCGGGGCCGTCTTACGCGGGGCCGGCCGCTTACCAGGGGCCGGCCGGCTGACCTTAGTCCGCAACTTTTCGTTATCGTTAAGAAACTTTTCAACCTCTTCCTCTCCCTTGCGGAAAAGGATCCGCTCAACCTCAATGGCCTCCACCTTATAGCCACCCACCTTATTGCCCAGCTGCACCCGCAGGGAGCCCCTCTGGGCCCCGCGGCTGCTCCTGGTCTTCCGCCGGCTTTTTCGGGCCTGCTGCAGGGGGTAGGAGATGAGACCAAGGCGCACGTCGCCTGCTATCAACGAGCCGTCATAGGAGACCTCATAGACATTGACATGGGCCGCCTCCCCCTGACCCTCCTGCTCGTCACCAGCAGCCTGGCCGGTGTCAATGTGCCGTTCGGCATTGAACAGGTAGCCGCTGTTCAGGTCCGGCAAGGTTTTGGGCAGCCGGGGGTTAAAGGGCCCCAGCTTTTCCTGCCTGGGCAGCTGCTCCTTCTTGCCCCTCTTTACCTCCGGCATCTCCACCACCCGGGCGGAGAGCAGGGTATCCACATTAACCTTGAGCAGCAGCAGACAGAGCAGGGCCAGGAGGGCGGCGCCGATCATCTTAACCATTCCCGCCCTCCCCGTCCCTGTCTTCAGAGGCGCCGGAAAGGCGGTAGAGGGCCTTAACGTCAATGAACACCTTGACCCCCTCTTTTCTGTACGGCTTCACGGTGAGGCTATCCACCAGGAAGAGCTGCTTGGACCGATAAATATGGGCCAGAAACTTCTCAAACTGTTCCAGGCTGCCGGCCAGCCGCATCTTGATGGTAATGGTCTGAATACTCTTCCCTGTCTGGCGGCTATCCGTTACGGGGCGCAGGGACTCCGGCTCCAGCCCGGCATCGGTAATCATGGCCTGCAGGCGGATCTGCACGGCCGAGCTGACGCCATCCAGGGAGCCGGCCGTAAAAAGCATTCGTTGCAGCTGATCGGCCTGGCGCTGCAAGGCCCGGAGCCGCAGCTCCAGGCCAGGGAGGTCAGCCACCTGTTTGCGCTGGAAAGAGAGCTCATTGCGGCTCTTGTCCCGCTGCTCAACCTGGCCCTGGTAGTAGCTCACCAGAAAGCGCAGGGTGCCGAAGACCAGGGCCGCAACGGCAAGGGCCACCAGCAGGGTCCGCCGGTCCATGTTCTGGAGGGTCCTGAGATTTATTGACCTGAGATTCATGGCTGGCTCACCTCCACATGAAAGTAGGTCTGGTTCCGCCGTTTCCGGCTGGACTTCAGGGTGGCGTTGCCCAGCTTTTGCAGGGCAGAGGTTAGTTTGCCTAAGTCGTCGGAGTAACCCTGGAGGTGAATGGTCTTTTTCTTCTTGTCCACCCGCAGCTGATCCAGATAGGCGCTCTTGGGCAGCCCCTTACTCAACTGGGCCATAAAATCAATGAGGTCAATATTGGCCTCCAAGCCCTGGAAGTTGGCAACCTCTTCCGCCAGCCCCTCCTCCTCTTCTTTAAGCTTAACGATCTCGGCCACCTGGGGGGCAAGACGCTGAACCTCTCTCTCCAGCAGATTCGCCTCCCGGCTCAGGGCCACCATCTTCACTGAACCCACCAGGAGTAAAAGAAGCAGGTTAATGGCCACCAGACCCATGATCACCCCGCGCAGATAATCTGGCTGGCGGAATGAGGGGGGGAGCATATCAAACTCCTGGCCCGCGGCATCCTCGGCCAAGATGGGCCGGCTATCGGCAAAGCCCTCCGTCTCCTCAAGGGCGTAGATGGTTTCCAGGCCGGAACGTCTCTTCAGCTCGTCCGCCCCCAGCCTGACCGGGCTCTGCAACCGCTCCTCAAGGCGGCCCTCTTTAAAGTGGAGGAGCTTGCCGAAGCGGCCCTCCACCCACAAGCCCCACTCCTCCTTGCGGGTATCCTTGGTAAGATAGCGCTGACCCTCGGGAAAGAGACCGGCCAGCCGCAGGTCCAGGCCATGGATCTGATTCAGGTACGGCTCGACAAAGGCCAGATTGCCGACATAATAATTTATCTGGTAGCTCTCCTTCTGACGCTGGGAAGAAAAGGCGTAGACCGAGTCCTCGCCATAGGGGCTGAGGAGCTCCAGCTGCATGGCTATGGCCTCCTCCAGGTCAGGGGTCTGGCGGTCAAGCTCAAACTGGCTGAAGAAGAGCAGGTCCTCGGCCAGGTAAAGCACCACCTCCCGGGGGGCCTCCGGCTGGGCGGCGATCTCGGCCAGGGACGCGGCAAAACGGTCCTTGGAGCTGGGGATATTGACCTTATGATAGCCCTCACCCCTATGCCAGCCCACCATCACCTCTTCCCGGCCAATATAGATGTCAATGGTCCGGCTCATGACCACTCCTCCTGCCAGCCACGGTAAAAGATCTGCCGCCCCCTCTTCTCCAGCAAGACAGACACCCGGCTGCCGGGCGATGGGCGATCCGGCTGGGCCGTCTCATCATCCTTGCTCTCACCGGCAAAACCGGTGGCGACAATGGAGTAAAAGGTCCCGGAACCCTTGCCGTAGGAGAGGTAGGGCTTAAACATCCCGAAACGTTCCTCTCCCAGGACCAGCATGGCCCCCGCCGCATCCAGCAGTCCCTCCTCCTGGCGCAGATCATGATAGAGGGCCATCGACTCCTCATCACCGCCGGTGAGAAAGGCGAGCATGGCCGGGGTCAGGTCATTAAAGGCCAGTCTCTTCTTGCGATTATGCACGGTAAAGATATCTGCGGCCCTCATCCTGGTTGCCAGCTTGGCAGTCCCCTTTAGTAAAAAAAATTCATTGGCATCCATAATCTTGCCGTTGCGGGCCTGATATGGTTCGGCCAGCTCCGCGTAATATTCACTCTCCGCCCCATTTAGGCGGTGGAGATCATCGTTGTCCCGCCAGTCCAGCAGCGAGTCATTGACGATATCCGCCTCCTCCTCGCTGTAGCCAAAATATTCAAGAAGCAGAGAGAGGAGGCGCGGGTCAACATTGTTCAAGTCCATCTTGCCCGCCTCACTCACCACCTGGTAGCGCACCCTCCCCTGGGCCAGCCACACATCCTGACTCTCCCCCTGCTCAAAACTGGCGCCCTCACCACCACCATCGACAGGCTCATCCAGCAGGTGAAAGAGGGCCAGGTTGATTCCGGCCTGGGCCAGGGTACGGCCCACCACCTGCTGGCGCTCATTAAAGCCGCTGCTCGTCTCGCTGCGCACCCCTAAGGTCAGCTCGGCCGCCAGAAAGCTGACCATGAGGAGGATGAGGATAACCACCACCAGGGCAAAGCCGCGCTCTTCCCGGACCCCCCTCATTGCGGCTCCACCGCCACCAGCTGCAGACCCTGGAGCTGCTCACCTGCACTGCCCAACTCCAGGACCATTAAGCTGCTGCCCATGAGATAGAGATCTCCCTCGTCGCTCTTCTGGCCGGGGACATTGCTGAACCGGAGCTGGCGCCCGAAGACAAGCTCCTCGGCAAAGAGGGCCTGGCGCCGGGGGCCATCCTTGGCCAGCCTGGCCAGGGAGGTGGAGAACGACTCCAACACCGCCACATAGCTTACGGCCAGGAGCAGCACCGCCACCATCACCTCAAGCAAGGTGAAGCCATTCTTTCCTTCTTTTTCTACTTTATTGCCATCTCGTTTAACAGCGAACCGCAGAATATCGAGGTCATGGCGAATATCGAAGAAAGGATGAGATCTATTAAGAAAAGCTTCCCCCAAGGGCACTTCCTTCGGCCTTCGGCCTTCGACATTCGATATTCGACATTCGATATTCATTATTCGTCTTCCTCCTCCTCCGTGCACCAGGGCCATAATTCATACTCCTGCTCCTGCCAGGTCAGGAGAACGGCGCCCCCCTCATAGTCAAAGTGCAGCCCTTGGGCATCGGCTAAAAGCTGGGTCATCTCCTCCGGATCAAGGGCGCCATCCAGATGTTCCGGGTTGAAAAAGTCCTTATGCTCATCGTAGTAGAGGGCGTCATCCAGCAAATAGTAGGTGGCCAGCACCGTGCCGTTTTCCGGATAGAGCAGCGGCGCCTTTGTTATCAGGCGCAGGACATTGTCATCCGCCACAATCACCACCCCTTTACTCCTGCTGTCATACCAGCCGGAACGAACCTGGCGGGACAACAGGTTGAGCAGGGCCGAGTCCCGCTCCAGCTGGACTATCCGCCCCTCGCCCTTATGGGCGAAGACTAAAGCCCGGTCCAGGATGGAGTAGACCATCATCGTCACCATGGCGAGCAGGGCCATGGCCACCATAACCTCCATCAGGGTCATGCCACGGCTACCTATGGAGCCGGGCCGGAAATCGTCAGCTTCAAGATAAGCGGCCACCTTCACTCACCCATCTCTTGGCCGCCCATATCGTCCAGGGGCTGGCCGGTCAGGGCGTCCAGGCGAATCATATGGCGCCTCTCCCCCCGGCTCATGGCAAAGGCAGCCGGGGTGGCGGTGCCCAAGGGGCTGAAGAGCACCAGCTCCGGCTCCATGGTCACCTCACACTCCGGGTCCACCGGGAAGGGTTTGGGCTCCGCCTCCCCCGCCCCGAGCTGGACCCGCATCTCCCCTTCAGCAAACTGCAGCCGCACAGCCTGGCCCCGGCTCACCGCCAGTTCCTTGAGGCCCCGGAGCTGCTTCTTCACCGCCAACCTGTCCTGGCGAAAGCTGATCTTATCGAGCCAGTTGCCGGTGGCCGGGGCCACCAGGGCCGCGCCAATGGCCAGGATAACCAGCACCGCCAGGAGCTCAAAGAGGGAGAAACCAGCTGAGCAAATACGGCTAGACTCGACCTTGACAGCTATGACCATTTTCATACTTGTTGCTCTGCAGGCAAGAAATAAAGAAGTTAAAGAATAATAGAAATAGCGAATATGGAATAAAATTTATTAAGAAAAGTACCTTCTTCTCTATTTCTATTATTCTCTATTCCTTTTGCTTCTAATCTTACCCCGCTATATCGTTCATGGACAGGATCACCGTCAACATGGAGAGGACGATATAGCCCGCCCCCACCGCCATAACCAGGATGAAGACCGGTTCCAGCAGGGTGATGAACCGCTTCAACCTCTCCCGCAGCTCATCCTCAAAATAACTGGCGATCTGGCCGCAGATGGGGCCAATCCGCCCCGACTCCTCGCCGATGGCCAGCAGGTCCACCGCCAGGCCCGGAAAGAGGTCGCCGCGCAGCTTGGGCGCCACCCGCTGCCCCTCCTTCAACGCGGTGGTGGCCGTGAGCAGGAGCTGCCGGTAATGCTCATTCACCGCCACCCCGCCACTGATCCGCAGGGCGGTGATGAACTGCACCCCGTTGTTGACCAGCACCTCCAGGGTGCGAAATATGCGGGTGGTCTCCATGTCACGGATAAAATCCCTGACAATGGGGGTCTTGACCACCAGCCGGTCAAACAGCTGCCGCCCCTCAGGCCGGCGCCCATACCAGACCAGGGCCGCGGGCGGGGCGATGAACAGAGCCAGGGTCAGGAAAAAATGGTTGGAGACAAAATCAGCCATACCCATGAGCAGGGCCACATTCAGGGGCAGATCCTGGCCCATGCCGGCGAAGAGCAGCTTAAAGCGGGGCAGGATCACGGCCACCAGGATAAAGAGGATGGCGATACCCATGGTGAGGAGGATAATGGGGTAGATGGAGCTGGAGATGATGAACTGCTTCAGCTCCCGGGAGCGCGCCTGGTAATCGGCGATATTTAACAGCATCTCCGGCAACACCCCGCCCTCCTCGCCGGCCCGGACGATATTGGCATACATGGGGGAAAAGGCGGACTCCTCGGCCAGGGCGGCCGACAGGGTCATGCCCTCCTTCAGCTTCCCCTCCAGCCGGCCGGCAAAGGAGCTGATGGTCTCCTTGTCGCTCTGGCGCCTGATCAGGCGCAACGCCTTGTCCAGCCCCACCCCGCCCTGGACCAGCAGGGCCAGCTCTTTGGTGAAAAAGGCCAGCTCTTTACCGCTGATCTTCTTCTCCCTCTTCCGGCCCGGCCAGGTGAGGTTGAAGCTCATCTTCTGGCGCGGCTTGCCCTGGAGCTCCACCACCAGGGGTCTTAGCCCCAGGCTGAGGAGGTGGCGCACCACGGCCTGACGGTCCGCCTCCTCCAGCACCCCCTCCTCCAGGCCATTACGCCCCTGGGCCTTGTAGCTAAACTGCGGCACGTTCCGCCTCCTGACTCACCCGCATCACCTCGGAGAGCGAGGTGACGCCCTGGCGCACCTTCTCCAGGCCATCGTTGAACATCGGCTCGAACCCCTCAATGGTGGCAGTGGTGAGCAGCTCCTCAAGGCTTGCCCCCCGGGAGACGTCGCGGGAGAGATGGTTACTCATCTCCAGCACCTCATAGATACCCTTCCGGCCGATGAAACCGGTATGGGCGCAGGCGGGGCAGCCAGTTCCCTTGAAGATCTCAAAGTCGCCGCCAGGGGGCTCGTGGCCCAGATGCTCACTGGCCCTCCCCCGGGAGGCCCGGCACTCGGGGCAGACACAGCGCACCAGCCGCTGGGCCACAACGCCACGCAGGGATGATGAGATGAGAAAGCGCTCCACCCCGATGTCGATCATCCGCATAATGGCGGAGGCGGAGTCGTTGGTGTGGAGGGTGGAGAAAACCAGGTGGCCGGTTAGAGCCGACTGGACAGCGATCTCCGCCGTCTCCAGGTCGCGAATCTCCCCCACCATTATCACGTCCGGGTCCTGGCGGACAATGGCCCGCAGCCCCTTGGCAAAGTCGAGGCCAATATCGGCCCGGACCTGGATCTGGTTGATCCCGTCCAGCTGGTACTCCACCGGATCCTCCACCGTAATGATCTTGTTGTTGCCCGTGTTGATCATGTTCAGGGCGCAGTAGAGGGTGGTGGTCTTACCGCTGCCGGTGGGGCCGGTAACCAGGACCATGCCGTTGGGCTGCCTGATGAGGCGCTGGAACCGCTCCTCCACCAGCTCCGGCATGCCCAGCTCACTCAGCTCGAGGATGATCGACTCCTTCTCGAGGATCCTGATAACCACCCCCTCGCCATGGATGGTGGGCAGGGTGGAGACGCGCAGGTCAATCTCCTTGCCGCTGATCCGTAAGGATATCTTGCCGTCCTGGGGTACCCGCCGCTCGGCGATGTCGAGACCGGCCAGCAGCTTGATCCGGGAGATGATGGCCGAATGCATGGACCTGGGCGGCTTCTCATGCTCGTAGAGGACGCCATCTATCCGGAAGCGGACGATCTGCCCCTCGGCCATGGGCTCCACATGGATATCAGAGGCGCGCTGCTCCACCGCCGTGTCCACCAGACCGTTGACGTACCTGATCACCGGCGCCTCAGATGCCATGTCCTTGAGCTTGTCCACATCCTCCTCGTCCATGACCAGGGTATCGTCCACCTGCTCCAATAGGCCTAAGTCATACTGGACGTCGCACAGCTTAATAATGTCACTTTCGGTGGCCAGCTGCAGCTCAAAGGGGCTGGACATGAGGATCTCGTTAAAGAGAGAGGGCATGGCCACCACCCCCTCCTCGGTCTCCATCTGGAAGGTGGAGTTGAGCATGATCTCCGCCGCGTTCAATATCTCGCTGTTTTCCGGATCATGGGTCACCAGGATACTCTGCTCCTGGCGGTGGACCAGGGCAAAGGGGTGCTGGCGATGAAAGACCTTGGCCAGGCTGATGGGCAGAAACTTGTCATCCTCCTCCTGGCGGTAGAGGCTCAACCCCAGCTGCAGGGCCAGCACCTCGATCACATCCTCTTCACTGACAAAACCCAGGGAGACGAGAATCTCGCCTAAGGCCTGGGGTACCTGGCCCAGGTGGACCACCGCCCTCTCCAGCTGATCTTCTGAGATCTTGCCGTACTGGACCAGCATCTCGCCGATGCGGGTTTTTTTATCGAGGAAGAGGGACATTATCTGGGAACCTGGGTAAAAGCCGGGCAGCAAGGCCGGCAGCAATCAACAATTTATCTAATATTAAACCACGCTATTTAAATAATTACTGGCAGACCACCCCCGCCGCAAGGGGAAAAAACGGCGATAAGCCCAATGTTTAGCATTAAAACACTATCTTACGCCCCATGGCTGGCAATTTCAAAGTTAAAAGAAGCTAGATATGGTGGCTGGCCTCACCTGCTACGCCACAGGGTCCACTTCAAAGGCTAACTTTGTTAAATTATTATTTTTTATAAAATTAAACAGAAAATATACTTAGCAATGAGATGCGCCCCTTTAATTTTGCCACAGAACCCACAGAAGAGACGGAAATTGAGTGAAAACATTCTGTGCTTTCGGTGGATTCCGTGGCAACTCTTGAGCAATGCGGCTTAAGCTGACAACCGACCTTCCCTGCGAACTGGCTGAAGTTGCATGGTAATCAGAAAAAAAAATGGGGCAAGACGCCCGCCAAGGCACCCACCCCATTGATAAACAGCTCTACGATCTTTCTTCAGAATTCTAGTTTGACAGCAGTCCCGTTATAACAAAAAGCGCAGAGGTAACAACCCGCATCGCATCCCCCCGCAGAGCGAGGGGATGAGAGCGTTATGCCTAAGACCTATCAGTCATCTTTGCGGCCTTTGCGCCTTTGCGGTTAGCTTTAATGCTTAATCCAGGTGACGCACCTCGCGGCCGGCCCGCATATCCTCACCAACGATGTAACGCCGGATCGACTCCGCCGCCTCCTTGGCCTGATAGATCGCCTTGGCCACGGTCTGGGGTCCCAGGACCGAGTCGCCGGCCGAGAAGAGCCAGTCGACATTACTTTGGAAGGTGTCCTTGTCCACCACATAGGTGCCCCAGCTGGTGAGCTCCAGGTCCTGGCCCTTATCCACCGTGTGGTCAACATTCTGGCTGATGGCCGGGATCACCGAATCGGCCGGGATCACATAGTTGGAGCCCTCCATAACCTCGGGCCGGCAGCGGCCCGAATCGTCCGGCTCGCCCAGCTGCATCTTGACGCACTCGATACCGGTCATCTTGCCGTTCTCGCCCACCACCCTCACCGGGGCGGCAAGGAACTCTATCTTAACCCCCTCCTGCTGCAGGTGATGGATCTCCTCGCCCGAGGCGGGCATCTCTTCGATGGTCCTCCGGTAGAGGATGAACACCTTGTCAGATCCCTCCCGCAGGGCCACCCGGGCGCAATCGATGGCCACGTTGCCGCCGCCCACTACCACCACGTTACGGCCGGCATCCACCTTCTCGCCGGAGAGGACGCGGCGCAGGTAGTCAACCCCGTGCAAGACGCCGTCCATCTCCTCGCCGTCTACGCCGAGCTTGCGGCTGTTATGGGCCCCGACCCCGACAAAGACGGCGTCAAAGCCCTCCTTCTCCTTCAGGTCGGCCAGGCTCATGTCACGGCCGATGACCACCCCGTGGGCGATCTTCACCCCGCAGTTGACCAGGGCCATGAACTCCGCGTCCAGGATATAGCGCGGCAGGCGGTAAGGGGGGATGCCCACCTTGAGCATGCCGCCTAAGACCGGCAGCGCCTCATAGATGGTGCACTCGATGCCCGCGTGGGCCAGGTGGTAGGCGGCGGTCATCCCGGCCGGGCCGGAACCGACAATGGCCACCTTCTTGCCCGTCTTCAAGGCGCAAGACTTGCGCATGTTCTTGTTATTCTTCACCATCCAGTCGGCGATATAGCGCTCGATCATGCCGATGGCCACCGGATTGCCCTTCTTGCCGCGCACGCAGCCGCCCTCACACTGAAACTCATGGGGGCAGACGCGGGAACAGACGGCGGGCAGGGAGCTGGTCTCGCGAATCTTCCAGTAGGCGTCCTCAAACTTACCCTCGGCGGCCAGACCGATGAACTCAGGGATCTTGTTATTGATGGGACAACCCTGGCGGCAGCCCGGCTTCTTACAGTGGAGGCAGCGCAGCGCCTCTTTCTTGACGGTCTCTTCATCAAAGCCCTGGGCCACCTCGGCATAACTCTGCACCCGCACCTCAGGGTCCAACTCAGGCCAGGTCTGGCGCGGTATGGCCATTCTTTCTTTGGGTTTCATCATCTCTCCTTCAGGTAAAATTACAATGGTAGGTATCTTGGCAATATGTGCGCAGCGAGGCGGCCAATCAAGGACTCAACAGAGACCCGCCGACACCATCTTTATAAAATTTGTCTCAACAAATAACCTATTTAAACCATTATTTCATCCTGGAAAATCTACCTAAAAAAGGGCCTGACCATCCCCCCCGTCTAATATTTTTTCCCTCCTCGGGCAAAGGAGGGGCCTTAAGAGGGGCCAGCAATTCACAGGGCGAAAATTTGGCCTGGAACCATGGTCCACCACGGATCGGGCCGAGAAAAAACTTCCGCGTTAACGGAACCGACCGCCCCACCATCGCCTCGGCCGGCCTGAAAACGGCCCGACCAAATTTTTATCTACTAAAAAAGTCAACTCTTGCAATTGCTTGCCAGGCCAGAGTCTAGCACCTGGGCCGTTAAACATTCTGCCCATACAAAGTGGCACCATTTATTTGCTAGAATATTGCCATTACAGTTTTACTCCGCCAAACTCCGGGTGATCGGAGGACGGAAAGCCACGGGACTCGCCGAGTCAGCCGGGTTGCCCCAAGAGGTAGTCCGGCTTTTTTACTGGTGACGGTGCCCGCCCCTGAACAAGCCGCTAATCCTGCCTTTTGTCCACAGCCACTAAACAAAAAAAATGGGCATCAAAACATGGGGGAGATCCAATGAAGAAGAAACTACTGGCAGGGTTGGCAATGGGAATAGTTCTTGGGGGCCCGGCGGCCAGTGGTAATGCTGCGGTTTTGACCTTTGATGACATCACTACTGGACCAGGCGGCACATTTATTGCCGATGGTTACGGCGGGTTTAACTGGGGCTCAATGAATTTTATTGACCCCATTGCCTGGGGGTTTTCGACCAGCGGCTATGAAAACGGCACCGTCTCCGGTGATTATGTTGCCTATAGTTCGCCAGCATCCGGCTATTTCGCTACTGTCAGCAACACCCTCTTTGATTTCAGCGGGGCCTATCTCACCGGGGCCTGGAACGACGGCCTCAACATTGAGGTTACTGGCTATCTTGCTGGCAGCCAGACAGGCCAGCGGACGGTTGTGGTCAATAGCGACGGGCCAACCTGGTTCGATTTCAACTTCAGCGGCATCGACTCCCTCTCCTTCCGCTCTTACGGTGGAACCAATGCCGGCGCCTTTGCCGATAATAGAGGGGAACATTTTGCGATGGACAACTTTACCTATTATGAAGCCTTTTCCGAGCCTGAATCATATACCGATCCTGAACCCTATACCGATCCAGTCCCCGAGCCGGCCACCATGCTCCTCTTCGGCAGCGGCCTGGCCGGCTTGGCCGGGGCCAGACGGAGAAGAAAGAAGGGATAACTATTCAATCTCCCATCTCTTTAGCGGGGCAGGGTCTCTTATGGGGCGCTGCCCCTTTTTATTGGTGGGCAGAAATGCTATCATAGCTTTTCAACATAAATTACTATTACTTATTTCTCTCCATATAACAAAAGGTTATGACCGATCAGATTACATCTGCCCCCTGGCTCAGGGAAGAGGCAGAACTATGTGCTAATTTATTTGACCAGTGCAGCGACCTGATCATCCGGGTTACCCCGGAGGGCCGTTTTGTCTATGTCAACCGGGCCTGGCAGGAGACGCTGGGTTACTCCGCCGCAGAGAGCCGGAAACTGTCCCTGCTCGATCTCGTTGATAAGTCATGCCGGGACCACTGCCTCTGCATCTTTGACGCCCTGGCCAAGGGTGAAACCATAGATGACAATGAGACCATCTTTCTCACCCGAGACGGCGAAAAGATCGCTGTCGCCGGCCGGTGCTGGACCAGCTTTGCCGACGGCCAGCCCGTTGCCATAACAGGCATATATAAAAATATCTCCATCGGCATCAACAGCGACAACGCCCTGCGGGAAAGTGAGGAGCGATTTCGCACCCTCTTTGAAAACAGCTCCGATATCATGCAGATAGTCGCCCCTGACGGCTCTTTTCTCCATGTCAATCCCGCCTGGTTAAAGACCTTTGGCTACAGCCTTGCGGAGGTGAAGGGGCTGGGGATATTTGATCTCATTGCCAATGACTGCCAGGGCCACTGCCAAAACACCTTTCAACAGGTGATCAGCGAAGACCGGGTCCATGAGATCGACACCAGCTTTATGAGCAAAGACGGCCAAAAGGTGGAGATAGAGGGCAGCGCCAAGGCCATTTTTAAAGACGGCGCCCCGGTCTATACCCAATGCCTTTTCCGCGATGTCACCGAGAAGCGCAAGATGGAGGATGAGATCCTCAAGGCCCAGAAGCTGGAATCCATCGGGGTATTTGCCGGCGGCCTGGCCCACGACTTCAACAACCTGCTCACCGCCGTACTGGGCAACATCTCCATTGCCCGGGTAACGGCGACCATGGACGCGGAGTTGAGCGAACGGCTCATGAAAATTGAGGAGGCAACCCTGCGGGCCAAGGGGTTGACCCAGCAGCTTCTCACCTTTGCCAAGGGCGGGGCGCCCATCAAGAAGCTGTCGGGGATCGTGGACGTGGTCAGAGATTCCGTTGACTTTCCCCTGCGCGGCTCCACCATCAAACGGGAGTTCCAGCTTGCCCCTGACCTGTGGCCAGCCGTGGTGGATGAAGGCCAGTTGAGCCAGGTGATCCAGAACCTGGTCATAAACGCCGGCCAGGCCATGCCGGAGGGCGGCTGCCTGACGGTCAGCGGGGAAAATATCATCCTGGCCGAGGAGAATGCCACCGGCTTGCGAGCTGGGCGTTACCTCTTACTCAAATTCAGCGATCAGGGGCATGGCATAGCCAGCAGTGAGCAGGAAAAGATCTTTGACCCCTACTTCTCCAGTAAGGAAAAGGGCAGCGGCCTTGGTCTGGCAGTGGCCTATGCCATCATGAAAAAGCATGACGGCATTATTACCGTGGACTCTGAACCAGGACACGGCTCAACCTTTGCCCTCTACCTGCCCGCCTCGCCGGACCTGCCCCAGAAAAAAGAAGAGGGGGAGGAAAGGCCGATGAACGGCAGCGGCAGAATCCTCATCATGGATGACGAAGAGATTATCCGGGATGTGGCAAAGGAGATGCTGGAGGTGCTGGGCTACACCAGTGCTGCCGCCAGCCATGGCGAAGAGGCCCTGCAGCTCTACCAGGAGGCGTTGGCCGCAGATAAACCCTTTGCCGCGGTACTGATGGACCTCACCATCCCGGGGGGGCTGGGGGGCAAGGAGACCATGGCCAGGCTGCTGGAGATTGATCCCCAGGCCCTGGCTATCGCCTCAAGCGGCTACGCCAATGACCCGATCATGGCCCATTACCGCGACTACGGCTTCAGCGCGGTGATCGCCAAGCCGTACAAGATTGACGAGCTGCGCACCTGCCTGGCCCAAATACTCTTGGCCACCAGTTATGATTCTGGGCCGCAAAACCTCTCTTCCCCTCCCCCGTTGCCCTGACAGGCAGCCTCAGGCAGTTGGGCCGGCAACCGGTTCGATACGCTTGATCCCCCGGCGGTTCAAGACAATCCGGAAGTGGCGGAAGCTCTCTTCCTCGTCATTGTAATAATGCTGCACCATATTGATGTGGTAGACCCGGTCCCCCTTCTCCGGCCGGCAAGCGCCTTGGGCCAGCAGATAGACGGTCTTGCGGGGGGCATCCATGCTGTGCAGGAAGCGCTCGATGTTCAAGCGGGTGATATCAAGCATGCCTTCAGTGACATATCTCTTGGCCACCCGCCGAAAACGGCGGCTGGCCAAGCGGACCTGCTTGCGGTAACACAACACCTCTTCATCAAATGCGCCATAGGAGGCTGAAGGCCGGGAGGCCTGCCGGATAGTCCGGATGGCGGGCGGCAGCGCCTTCTGCTCGACAAAACCCATATGCTCCCGCAACCGGCCAATCCGACGGCCGCCACTGTGAAAAACCGTTCTCTTCCGGTCCCAGAAGAGATGGCGCAGGGTGCGGGAGAAGTAGACCTGCAAAAAATCCTTCATCCGGTCTTTGAGGATATAACCCAGCACCAGGGCCAGGAAGAGGGGAAAACTCAAGGCGCCATATTTATTCTGCCAGTAAAAGGCCACCCCCGTGGCAAAGAGCATGGCCATACCGGCTGCCACACCAAGAAGAATATGCCTGACCAGGATGCCGGCCTGCTGTTTGCGGGTCTCCAGGTAGAGAACATTGCTCACCGTCTTCTTCAGCATGGCCTGACGGTAGAGAAAAGATTCATTATTTGTCCCGACCTCGGCCTGGGAGGGATAGCCCCGCTTGCGGCGGTAGCCTGTCTCCGCCTCGATGAGGGCTGAAAGCCGCCCGGCCGCGCCGGCGGAGAGTTGCACCCCGCTCTCCCCTGCCAGGAGTTTGCAGCTGTATAACTCCACCCGGCAGCTGATGAACTCATCGGCCAGCCGGAAGAGCTGACCGGAGCTGCCCTGCCGGTCAAAACCCTCATAACGGCCATCCAGCTCCCGGAAGGCCGCGGTAATGGTCTTGACCCGTCGGCAAAATAGCGCAACTCTCTGCTCATCAGCTCCGCCCCCGGCCGCAAGCTCGGCCACGGCCAGACGCAGAGAACGCTTCATAATGAGGCAGAACAGTTTCAGCTGATAATCATAGTTGGCCTGAAAACGGGGGTTGGCCACCTCCCGGCTCAGCAGGTGCATACTCTCCTGCAGTCTCTGGACCGGGTCCAGATTTTCCGCCAGTTCAGTGAGGCTATAGGTTGGGGTGCGCAACCTGATATAGGTCTTCAGGTTACGGTAAAATATCTCCCGCGGGTAGGTATCCTCGTTGGTGTGCAGGCTGGCGGGCAGAAAGAGGTAGGTGTCAACGTTGTAGGCGTCATAACGCCTGTTCCGGCGGGAAAAGGGGAAGACCTGTTTGAGCTCAAACTGGAACCTGCCGTGGATATTCACATTTTCTTCGATCATGACTGCGCGGGCTCCATTCTTTTTGCTCGAGGCCTTACCATAAAGGCCACTCTAGTCCGGGACACGAAAAAAAATTGGCCCCCTGCACTTTTAGGAGAAAGATGCAGGGGGCCGAAGGAGGAGAAAAAGCAAGTAATGGCGGTGGGGCGAATCAGCTAATGGGGAGACATTATTTTTGCTTATTTACCCGGGACAAGATTGCCATCACTTAAAAGACCGCGGTACTACAGACCAACTACCCGCTTGGCGGCCTTCAGGTAGTTGACATTCTCGAGATGAGAAATTTCCAGGGCCTCGGCGGCCCCTTTCATGGCGGCGTAATCCTCACTCTCCACACAGGCGGTCTCCACCATGGCGCCGTTGAAGAGGATCTTGGCGTACTCGCAGATAACGCCGTTCACGGAAAAGCCGTAACGCTCTTTCTGGACATCCACGGCCACGGCATCACCATGATCATGGACCATGGCCAGGAACTCTTCCAGGCTGTACTCGTCTTTGCCAAGCTCCACCTTGACCAGCATGTTCGCAAAGATGGTGGCCAGCTCATCCTTGGTCACCGGGAACTGAAATTTGCCCTTGGGCTGAAAGATCTCGTAGCCCTCCTCGGTCTCGCCCACCTTGGTCTTGATATCAAGGAGACCGTCGCGAATCTTCACATTGGCCTCGTTGGTGTGGCGGGAGAGGATGTAGGTCTCACCGCTCTGGCGGATCTTAAAGAGGGTGGCTTTAGCCTTCCACATGGAGGTCTTGACGATGTCGAGGACGCCCTGACCAAAGACACGAAACTCGGCCCGGGGAACGATATTCTCAGCGTCCGCTGCCGAGGTTGCCTCATTTTTTGCGAATACATCTGCCATGATACTGCTCCTTTTTTTAATTTAACGTCGTAGGTTGAAAATCAAAGGTCGAAGCGTCGTAGAGACGTTGTCTTTTGTCTACTTCAACCTGAATAGCTAATATCTTACTCTTTTGCCGCAGCCAGGATGGCCTGGATGTCGGTATAATTTGGCGAACCGCCATGCTCTTTGATCAGCTGCTTGAGATCGGTTGCCCGCTCAAACTGCTGTCCCGCCAGGGCCTGCTCAGCGGAGCCTTGGACACCGGTTGCCACCACCCTTTCCATGGCCGCCGGCCCCAGGGTATAGCTCTCCGCCTTGTACGCCTCCTGCTGAAAGACATTCTGCAGGAAGAAGAGGGAGAGGAGACTGACCAGACAGGCGATAATGGGGGTGGTTACCCAGCCACTGGCAATGCCGCCCACCGTCTTCCACTGGATGCCAAAAAAACCCTTCTTCATCAGGCCGATTCCCATGATCGCCCCCACCACGGCCTGGGAACTGGAGACCGGCACCAACGGCAGGGCCGGCAGGCCGTGACCATGGAGAAAATTCTGCAGGGAGACGGATGAGAAGAGAAAGAGGACTAAGGAGTGGGACCAGACCACCACCGCCGCGGCCACCGGGGTCAACTCGATAATACCCTGGCCCACGGTGAGCATCACCCGTTTGGAGTAGGTAAAGACGCCCACGCCAATGGCCACGCCGCCCAGCATGAAGAGGATCTGGGTGGGTGAGAAGGTGAAGGCGCCAAAATCCATGGCCGGAAAGGGTGCCACCGGGACAAAGACCCCCATAACATTGGCGATATTATTGGCGCCCAATGAGTAGGAGCCAAAGATCCCAGCCCAGACCAGGGACCAGCGGGTGTACTTGTCCAGGGTGAACATGTGGATCTTGAAGTGATTAATAACAAAGGTGCAGATCTGATAGAGGATCACGGCAATTATGGCGGCCAAAAGCGGGCAGACCAGCCAGGTCATCATGATCTTTGACAGCGACTGCGGGTCGGTTAAAGAACCGGAGAAGATATTCCAGCCGATAATGGCGCCAACAATGGCCTGGGAGGTGGAGACCGGAAAGCGCATCTTGGTCATCAGGTAGACGGAGAGGCCCGCGGCCAGGGCAACGATGAAGGCGCCGCCCACCGCGTTGATGGCGCCCAGCTTGCCCAAGGTATGGGAGGCACCGGCCCCGCTGATCACCGCGCCGATCAGGACAAAGACGGAGCAGAGGATGGCGGCGGTGCGGAAGCGGATCATCTTGGAACCCACTGCCGTGCCAAAGACGTTGGAGGCGTCGTTGGCCCCCAGGGACCAGCCGAGGAAGATCCCGCTTGTCAGAAAAAAAGCAAACATTGTTTTTTACCTGTTAACAACTAAAGGGGCGAAATTTCCACGCCCACTTTCTTTAGGGTGTCTTGAATAATTAGGCATTTCGGAGTCTCGCTTTTCTCGCTTACCTGTTCGAGGGCAAGGAGCAGTGAAAATTAAAAAGCCCCCATGCGGGGATAAACTTCGCATATTAGTGACATGCACCCCAAGGGCATAAATGAGCATTTTTCATTTTCGCTGTGACACCGCAGGTAAGCGCAGACTCCGATCGGGCAAAAGGGCAATTATTAAAAGATGGCCTTTAGCCGTAACAAAGACTCCTCTATAGGGAACGTTTGATAACGTAGACATTCATCTGATCCGCCGCGTCCTCGGCCCGGTCGGCAACCTTATCCAGGTGGCGCACCAGATCGCGGAGCAGCATGCGGTGGGAAAGGCGCATCTTCTCCTGGCGGAAGATGTAACGCTGCAGCTGGGTGGCGCTCTTGTCACACTCGGTTTCCCAGTAGTAGACCTTGTGCAGGTGGTCAGCCACGGCCGAGATATTCTTGAAAAAGGCGCGAGCGGCGAGAACGATGGCCTCCACCGCCTCGATACTGCAGAAGATCACCTTCTGGAAGTCGGCATGAAACTCCTCGTTAATGGTGGGCCGCTCGATATCAAAACGCCACAGGGCCCCCTTGAAACGGTCAAGGAGGGTATCCATATTCCCCAGCAGCTCCAGAACATCGCCGCGCGACTCCGGGATCAGGGTCTTGGCGTAGAGATGCTCGGTAATGGCCCGCTTCAGGGTGTCACCCTTATGCTCGGTGTTGGAGATCTCGGCGAGCTTGCGGTCAAACTCTTCCATGTCGCCGGCCAGGTAAGCATCGGTGCCCTGTTTGAAGATGAGCCCGGCCTCGCTCACCTGATCAAGAAAGGTGTCGATCTGCTTCTCTATGCCGGTGCTGCGATTTAATATCTGAAGTTTCATTATCTATTTGTCCATGTGTCAGGAGAGAAAATCAAGCAGGCTGAAGATATTGGCCGCCTTTGCCGCCGGATTCCCCTCGTTTGCATTGTCGCTTGTCAATATATGGCGGGGTGAATAATATGTAAAATTACCAATAAGAATCATCTCAATAAGGCTTCTTTATGAACATCGATCAGCTCCGCACCTTCCACAAGGTGGCTGAAACCGGCAACTTTACCAAGGCGGCCCACGCCCTCTTCTTGACCCAGCCGGCCGTGAGCCAGCATATCCAGGCCCTGGAAAACTTCTATGACCTGCGCCTCTTTGACCGAACCGGCAAAAAGGTGATCCTCACCCACGAGGGTGAGATCCTCCTGGAACAGACCAGCAAGCTCCTGGGCCGCTTCAAGGAGATTGAAGACCTGTTCGAGCAGGTTAATGCCCTGCAGCGCGGCAAGCTTGATTTCGGTTCCACCGCCGTTATCGCCACCTATATCCTACCCCGCCTCCTGGGCCAGTTTAACAGTATGTACCCAGAGATTGAACTGGACCTGCACATGGGCAACACCCACAAGGTCACCACCATGGTGCGGGAGGGGATTATTGACTTCGCCCTGAGCGGCTTCCACGAGCGCCACCCGGAGCTGGCCAAGGTGCTCATCCATACCGAAAGAATGCTGGTGGTGGTCGCGCCCAGCCATCCCCTGGCCAAAGGCAAGAGCATCAGCCCCAGCCAACTGGCCTCCACCCCCTTTATCTGGCGGGAACAGGGGACCCAGACCAGACAATCGGTCACCAGCTGGTTCAGCAAACATGTGGACATCAAAGAGATGCCGCCAAAGTTCATGGAACTTGAAAGCCTGGAGACCGCGAAAAAGGTAGTGGCAGAGGGTTTCGGGATCACCGTCCTGCCGGAGAGCGGGGCAAGACAGGAGATCGAGTTGGGCCAACTGCGGGCCATCGAGCTGGACGGCTTCCAGGAGGAGGTCTCGTTTTACCTCACCTTTCACAAGGGCCGCCACTTCAGCCGCGCCGCCACCGAATTTCTCGCCATGATGGCGACAGACAGCCGGCTGAACCATGGCACCAATATCAGCACCCTGCTGGCAGACAAGAGCTGAACCCGGCCAGGAGGGCCCTTCTCGCCAACAGGGCAGGATCCTCTTTCCCTGCCCTTACTGCCGTTACATCCAGCCAGCCCTGCCGGGCCCAGCCTAAAAGAAGGCAAGGCTAATACCTGAACTTCTTAAACCACATGAGCCCGCTGCCAAGCTCGTTGTCATCATCGGTGACAAAGATGGAGTCGGTATCGCCATCCTCCCGGGCCATGGCAAACCCCTCCAGGTTACCGGACCTGGGCCCCTTAAACTCGGCCAGGCGATTAAACTGCCGGTCCTTACCCAAGTTGTGCGAGGCAAGGGAGACTATCTCTAAATAGTTGGTGTCGGGGGAGTGCCAGATGTAGAGGCGATTGGTGGAGGAGTCAAACTCCAAGGCGCAGCTCTCCGAACGGCTGGTGGCGTAGGAGCCGACAAAATCAACCCGGCTACCCTTGGCCGCCAGATCAAAGACGTATATGCGGCCATCGGCCTGATGGGCGACAAACATCAGGCCGCCCAAGCCATTTTTCCCCAGGCGCGGCCGCCCCTGGGGGTCGGTGAAACGGGCCCCCTTCAGGCTCTTATTGGGGACAAAGGCAAGTCCCTCCGGGCCCAGACGCTCATTGTCATGGGGCAGGTATTTTTTGATCTGCCAGTTGCCCACAACTCCGGCCCCATCACTGCCCTTCCACAGAACCTTTTTGATCTTGTAATCCGCCTCATCTAAAACAAAGGCGTAATTAGCCTTGGTCAGCCGCTGGGTCACGGCTTCGATATCGCCGCTCAGGGAGTATTTGCCCACCACGGTGAATACGCCACCCCGCCGCTGCAGACGCCACATCTTGCCCGGCTTGTTCGTGACCACAAAAAGGGTCTTGGTCAACGGATTCCAATGGGCCCCGCTGAGGTTATTTTTGAAATGACGATCAAGGCCGGTTAGTTTCACCGCCTCCCGCCAACCTTCGGCCGGCCACGGTTTGGTCGCAAACTCCGGCGGATCAGCCTGTTTCCCTGAACAGCCAACAATAACCAGCAGCAGACACCCTGCCAAAAAAGACCCAATACGCAAATTCATCTCTCTATTCCTATCTCAGCAATTATTTTTTTAACGCCACTTGCCGCAAAGTTAGATTGGCCCGTTGCTGATTAGCGATTTTCAGCCGGTAATCACAGCCAAAAGAAGCCACCTACCCTGGCGGGCAAGTGGCTTCTATGCAAAACGAAACAACAGCTTATAGATACGAGATCTACTTGTTGAAGTTGGGGCTCATGTCAAAGGTGGCTTGCGTCTTGGAATCGGCCACATCGGCGTAGATACCTTTCTTCTGCAGATCGGCCTTAATCTGGGCGGCGGCTTTCTTGAGGCCGGCGTCACCGGTCTTACCCTTAAAGGAGACCTCGGCCAGGAAGCGCCGGGGGCTGTAGCGGTAAGGGCTCCAGATGGCGTAGTCCACCTCCAGGTTGCCGGAGTAGCCTTTCAGCTGGCCTTCCCAACCTAAAGCGCGCATAACGATGGTCTGCTCAATCTCCTCGCCATGCTTCTTATAGAGGTCCTTCACCAGGTTCCAGGCATCAGGGCTCTTCTTCTTGATCTGGGCGAAGATGGCTTCCACGTCCACCTTGCGCACGTCAATCTCGGTGGGGTCAAACTTGATGTCATAGCTGACGGAGTACTTCTTGGTGCCGTTGGCCGAGACGTCGATCTCCGCCTTTTTGTAATTCTTCAGCTTACCAAACTTGGCCGGGGTAGCGGCCCGCAGCTTAACGGTGATCTTGGTCTTATGCGCTTTCTTGCGGTCTTCGCGGACCCGGATGATCAGCGAGTTCTCTTTGAACTTGCGATCCGGGGTATCGAGATAGGTGGCCCATTTTTCCTTATTACCATCCTCGAAGTTGATGAAGTCATAGTAGGAGGAACGCTCCTCGCCTAAAGAGCGGGGGGCCATCTTCAGGTTCTCCGGCTCATTGATCCCAAAGGAGTATTCAGTGCCGTCAAAATCACTTTCGTCCAGGGCCTGGGCGCCAGCGGCAAAGAAGAGCTGGGCCAGGACCACGGTACAACATGCTAAAATTCTCATTTTTAACCTCACTGGTTATGTCTTATCTGTTTGCTGAGCAAAAAAAGCCTACCGCAAGTGTAGGCAGAAGGGACTTTCGCAGGCAAATAAAAAAAAGGGGAGGGCGAATCGCCCTCCCCTTTTTTATCCTTTAACT
>JBDLJA010000037.1:0-23093 GCA_039714595.1 Thermodesulfobacteriota bacterium
CTCAATGGGCACAAACAGTCCTAGATACCGGTATGAATATGTACCGTTTACCATCAGACGATTATGCTCTTTTTGGTGGGAGAAGTGAGTTAGAAGGAAATTGCCATGTCACAACAAGAGAAATCTTGACGAATGCCGGTGGTAGTGTTCCGGCGGGTTATAATCCTCCTGGGTTAAACCCTGGTTTGACCCCACCACACAACTCAGATTATTTAGACTTTAACATGGCCCCATAGGCATTATTAAAAAATGAAAAAGCAGAAAGTTATTATTATCACACTTGCTATACTTGCCCTCTTGCTTTTGATTTGGCCGCCTATTCTTTTGCCAGGTTTTTTGTATCAAACTATTTATGGTTGGCGCTATCCAAAACAATGGGAATGTGGAGATAGCATTGTCACTGATATCGGCCCTATAGCATCGACTCGTAGATATTTAGTTGAACTTGGTACTGTTAGTACTGGACAGAAACAGATAACTTCATGGGAACTCTGCATGTTGCCCGAGGAAAAATTGTTTTGTGGCATATCAGTTCTCTTGTCAGAGAAAAAGCACTGGGAAAATGAGCAAAATTTGGCTAGCAGTGTAGTTGTCTCAATGAGGCTATATGGGGAAAACAATAAATTGGTGTCAGAAAAATCTGGAAGTTTAGGTCGCGATTGGACATGGACTCCATTTTTCGGTGGAGAATCAGTTTTCGTTTATGGAGTTCCCTCTTTTACGCCTAAAAATAAGTCTAAATACAGATTGGAGTTTGAGGTGTTATCAATAGAAAATAGCCTAGATTTACCTGCCAAAATTGTTCTAACTGGCGGAGGCTGGAAGTAAATAAAATTTAAAACCCAACTTTCAAACATCAGGGGCAGACCTAACCAATCTGCCCCTTTTTTGTTCTTTGAAAAAACCTGAGGTTTAGTGGCCAATATTACGATAGCGAGAGCGGTCTGCATTATAACTGGCACAGATATTATGATCCCAGTACAGGTCGCTATATGACCCCTGATCCGATTGGGCTAGAGGGTGGTATAAATTTGTATGCGTATGTCTGGGGCGATCCGGTTAATGAAATTGACCCTGATGGCCTAAGGGCGTATCGTCCTACACCGCGTAGGCCACCGCGTCCTGTTACGCCACCTACTGATCCAGATTATCGAGGGGTCCCTCGTCCTGGGATACACGATGCTTTACCTACACTCTACGATTTGCTGGACCGTGAAATAAAAGGGGTCAGAGTAAAATTTAAAAGGGGTCAGCCTCTTTAATTTTACTTTGACCCCTTTTAAATTCTGACCCCTTTTAAATTCCAATTTTATCCCCGGTGCGCCTGAAGGAGGTTCTTGCATGTTCGAGATCTTTGGCACAACCTATTACTACAATGGTGGCCCTTTAATTGTTCTGCTTGTGGTATCGCCTGTGGCAGCCTTATTGTTCTGGCTGCTTGCCCGTTTCGTCAACCGCAGCATGAGCAACTCAGCAGTGTTAGTTAAGTTGTTTGGCAGGTCATGGCGTGCTACGGTGGTTTTTCTGGCGGCACTTACCGTTATTATGCACCTGGATATTATATGGGTTGCTCATCAAGTGAAGCACCTCTGCAAAGAGCAGGGAGGGTTACATATTTATAAAACGGCTCAAGTAGATGGCTTCTGCACACGGGTAGGCGATGAAGAATGGCTACAAATGGGTTTCTCTTATGTTGAGCATGACAGAGGATATGTAAAATATCGAACTGACTCACAGAATAAGCTAAAAAAAGTTGATCAAGTCGAATGCCAGTATGAGTTAACCAGTAAGGATGAAATTCTTTCATATCATTTGAAACGATCTAGTTTTCAGGTTCGAGATCGAATAACTAAAGATGTTCTGGGTGAACGTGTTTCTTTCGTAATTTACCCATCTTTTGTTGACAGGTTTTTGCTTGGGGTAACCGGGTTTCATTTTTCGCCCTGGAGATGTGGTGACACCAATACCGACAAAGGGCAAACAACCCGCATTTCTGCTATTGATATTGTAAAAAATACCCTCTTTCCCACAAACAATAAGGAGTAATGTCCATGAATTATCAAGATATTTACAAGTACTCATGGTTTGCCAACCTAGCTTATATCGAATGGGGGAGCTTAGGAACAAGCACGCCAGACTCTACCGCTGGAGACGAAGAGGTGTTGCCGGGGGAAGAAAGGGGGACAGACCCCAATTAAAGAGGCTGGCTCGGGAAGCCTGGTAGGTCTGATTGAGCTTGCGAAATCGGACAATCACGTGAAAGACATGGGGTCAGAAAGACATGGGGGTAGGTCTTGCATGAAAAAGGGGACAGATCTATTTAATTTCCCCTCCGAAACAAAAAGGGGACGAAACAAAAAGAAAAACAAACGGGGACAGCCGGGTAGGTCTACTTGAGCTTAGCGAAAGCGGACAAGATTTGCTTGTTGTTGCTCCGCAATGTCCGCGTTCATGCTGCAAGGGGACCTACAATAGCTACAACTATAAAAAAAGGGGTCTACCCCCCCCCGGTTATAAAAAATTCTAGGTGTAATCTGGGTAAAGTCTGGCGGCGCATTCAGGGCAGATACTGTGGCTGAAATCGGCCTCTGAATGTGATCTGATGTAAGTTTCAATATTTTTCCAATACCCTTTGTCGTCGCGTATCTTTTTGCACGAGGCGCAGATGGGCAGGATGCCGTTTATCATCTCTTTTAGCTTTTTATTGGCCTCGTCCAACTCTTTAGTCTTTCTTAAAAGATCTTCTTCTATTTGTTTCTGGGCGGTTAAGTCGTTATGGGCCCCCAGCATTCTCACCGGCTTGTTGTTTTCGTCCCGAATTGCGATGCCGCGGCAGCGCACCCATACCGTTGAGCCGTCTTTATGCCGGTACCGCACAACCTGATCATAAGGGTGCTCTGGGTCTTCCAGATGCTTGGTGAAGTTTTCCAGGGCCAGCTGCAGGTCGTCCTGGTTGATCAGGTCCTGCCACTCAGCCGCCAAATGCTCTTTCTCCTCAGGGTCAAAGCCGAGCAGGGTCCAGAACCTGTCGCTCATCCATTCATTATCGGGATCTTCAAGGTCCCAATACCAGACACCATCCAGTGATCCGCTTTGGAGGAACTTAAAGAGGGTTTTATCCTTTTGAAATAATTTATATAGTTCTTCTTCAAGGTAATGTTCTGTTGATCTCATATCTGTTAACTACCGTGGGGCTGGAGGTGGCAATGAAGGGCTGCTGGCCAAGGATATTTTTTACAACTCGGCCCTAACCTGTCGAAGTAATAATCGTAAACATACCTATGTGCCATTGGCCTTGCAACTTAAATTGCCACTTAAATTGCAACCTTTGCCTTCAGGAACTTCAGGCAGGTTGGCTTGCATGAAATGAAAGCCAATAATCACGGGACAGTAGAGTGCGGCGCTGAAGCAAATATAGTCCGCCTTCTTTTTTGCCGGGCCGATCCTGTTGTTAACGGGTCAGGGCCGGGGGCAGGGTGAGCCGCTCCATGAGCCAGCCCTCTGCGCCGGGCGAAAGGTGGCAGTTGATCAGGTGGGCCTCGCTGCCAGGCTCCTCGCCCGCGCTCAGCCTGGTCTGGAGAAGGAGGGTGGCGCTCACCTGGGCCTGCTGCTGGCCCGTGATGGTGACCTCCATGTCATGGAAGCTTACTCGCAGGCTGCTGAAGCCATTGCGGAAGGCGATGAGGGGGCGGCCAGTCTCCGTCCTTTTCAGCTCATAGCGGCGCTCTTCTTCCGCTTCCGCCACGATGATCGTAACATCAGGGGCCAGCTGCTCCTGCAGCTGCCTTACCTTGAGGGCCATCTCCAGCCCAGATTCATCTGCCTCTTTGCTGGTAAGCTTGGCCATCTCCCTAAATTGGCGGCGGATCTTTTCCTCCTCGGACGGGAAGAACCAGTGCCAGGCCAGGCTGGCGGCCAGGGCCAGCACTAAGGCAATTATTAATTTTTTTACCATAGGGGCCTCCCCTTGATCCGCTTTTTGGCGGCGGCGCCAAATAGATGACTCTCCATACCCATGGCCCGGTTGTCGCCCACCAGGTAGACGGTGCCTGGGGCCACCTCTCGGGGGGGCATGGTCCAGTTCCCCCTTCTGTTGACATGGGGCTCGGCCAGGGGCTGGCCGTTGATCAGGGTCTGGCCGTCCCGGAAGGCGATGGTCTCGCCGGGCAGGGCGACTATCCGTTTGAGCAGCATCACCTGACTGCCGGTCAGGGAGATGAGTACCACGTCAAAGCGTCGCGGTTGGCTAAACCAGTAGGCCGGCGCCCAGCAGAAGTTGTAGCGGCCGCTCTGGTAGCGAGGCGCCATGCTCTCGCCCGTAACCCGGAAGGGCAGGAGGATGGTGGAAAAGATGATGAGGGCCACGGCTGCGGTGAGCAGCAGGCGCAGGAGCCTGTTTTGTCGGGGCCAGAGCAATGATTGCAGCTGTTTTGCGGTCCACATATGATATGATACGTCTTTTCCTCCGGGCTGATCATAAAAATAAAAAGAAGGAGACAATCCCCCTATGAATACCCTCTTTAGCGCCATCACGATCAATGGCATGGAACTGGCCAACCGCTTGGTGCGTTCCGCCACCTGGGAAGGGATGTGTGATGATGATGGCTCTCCCTCCCCCCGGCTTGTTAAATGTTATAAGGAGCTGGCCGCCGGCGGGGTTGGCCTTATTATCACGGGCTACACCTATGTGCGGCCCGATGGCAAAGAGCTGCCCGGCAAGATGGGCATGCACCATGATGGGCTGGCCCCTGCCATGGCGGAGCTGACCGGCGCGGTCCATGGGCTGGGGGGAAAGATCTGCGTCCAGCTGGTCCATGCCGGGGGGCAGACCCGGGCCGCCATGGCCGGCCGGCAACCCGTGGCGCCGTCCGCCGTCCAGGTGAAACAGTTTCCGGAGATGCCGGCCCAGCTGACCACGGCTGATATCGATGAGCTGGTGGAGTGTTTTGGCCAGGCGGCCCGGCGGGCCAAGGCGTGGGGCTTTGACGCCATTCAGATCCATGGGGCCCACGGTTATCTGATCAATCAGTTCCTCTCCGCCCACACCAATCAGCGGGGTGATGATTATGGCGGCTCCCTGGAGAAGCGCTGCCGTTTTCTCCAGGAGGTGTACGCCCGGGTGCGGCAGGAGGTGGGGCCAGATTATCCCGTTTTGCTGAAGCTCAACGGCGCTGACTTTGTGGCCGGCGGCCTCAGCAATGACGAGGCGGTGGCGGTGGCTAAGGTTATGGATGGGGCCGGGATTGATGGTATCGAGGTGAGCGGCGGCACCACCGCCTCAGGCAAGGAGGGGCCCATCCGCGTTAAGATTAAGGGGGTGGAGCAGGAGGCGTACAACCTCGCCCTGGCCCGGCCCATCAAGGAGGCGGTGGCCTGCCCGGTCCTGGTGGTGGGCGGCATGCGCAGTTTCGAGGTGGTGGAAAGGGCCATAGATGACGACGGCATGGACCTTGTGGCCCTGGCCCGGCCCCTGATCCGCGAACCGGATCTGGCCCGCCGCTGGCAGCAGGGGGATAGGGCCAAAGCCAAGTGCATATCCTGTAACGGCTGCTTTAAACCGGGCCTCAAGGAGGGGGGCATTGCCTGTGTCGTGGCCCGGCAGGAGCAAAGCGGCGACCGGTAACTTCAGCTAAGATCTTGCTGAAGCCTTCCCAAGGCCGGACAGTAATGGCTGAAACTTAGTGGTAAGAAAAAAAATAAAATTCTGATTACCACTCTCTTTCAGCCAGCTTGGCAGGAGAGTGAAAGGTTATCAGTTTAATTGCAATAATTGGGGGGATTGAAGAATCAGCAAAACTGCTTTTTCAGCGCAGATAAGCGACCAAAGGGAGGTAGCGAAGATAACTACCTGTTTTTATATGAAAAGCTTTGCGCCCTTTGCGCCTTTGCGGTTAATTTAGGGCTGATTGCAGACAGCGTAAGGCAATTAACTTTACGCCAGAATCGATGATGCCTCACAGGGGTATCGCAATAGTCGCTGAAACCTAGTGAAAATCAGAAATAAAAAAGGAGACTGTTATGGAACTGGTAAAAATTATCTGCGCGATCATCCTGCCCCCCCTTGGCGTCTTCCTCCAGGTGGGGATCGGCAAGCATTTCTGGATCAACATCGTCCTCACCCTCCTGGGCTACATCCCCGGCATCGTCCATGCCGTGTGGACGGTGGCGAAGAATAAATAGGAGCCACTCGGCCCCTGCCGCCATTGACGGGGAGGGGATGCTCACTCGTCGCTGAGGCGGCCCGGCTGGATGGTCTGGGAGCCGTAGCGCTGGTTGATCTCATCCATGGCCCGGTTCAGCTCCTGGCGCTCCTGGCGCCCTTCTTCCTGGCCAAAGAGCTGGAGCTGGCGGGGGGCGGAGCCCTCCTCCAGCTTGCTCACCGCCAGCCCTGCCAGCCGCACCGGTTTAATGCCCGCCTCGGTTTTTCTCAGCAGGTCGACAATGGTCTGGAAGATTGTCTTGCTGTCGTCCGTGGCCTGGGTCAGGGTGTGACTCCGGCTGCAGCTCTTAAAGTCGTGATATTTAATCTTCAGGGTCACTGTCCTGCCGCGCACCCCGTGGCGCCGCAGACGTTCCCCCACCTTGTTGCAGAGGAGGAGGAGCTCTTTTTTGATAATGGCCATCTCCACGATGTCGGTGGCGAAGGTCTCTTCATGGCCCACCGATTTTTCCCTGCTCGTCACCTCCACCGGGCGCGGGTCAAGCCCCCGGGCCCGCTGGTAGAGGTGGAGACCCTGTTTACCGAACCTTTTTGCCAGCTCCTGGCGCGAAAGTTGGCAGAGATCGCCGATGGTGCGCAGGCCGATGAGTTCCAGCCTCTCCCTGGTCTTGGGGCCCACTCCCCATAACCTCTTCAGGGGCAGGGGGGCGAGAAAGGCGGCCTCCTCGCCAGGCACCACCACGGTGAGGCCGTCTGGCTTGTCCTGGTCCGAGGCGACCTTGGCGATGAGCTTGTTGGTGGCCACCCCGGCCGAGACGGTGAGGCCGGTCTCCTCCCGGACCCGTTTTTTGATGGCCCGGGCGATCTCCGGGCCTTGGCCCAGGAGGCGCTCGCAGCCGCTCACATCAAGAAACGCCTCGTCCACCGAGAGCTGTTCCACAAGCGGCGTGTAGTCGCGGAAGATGGCCATGATTTGAGCCGAGATTTCCTGGTAGCGGGCCATGCGCACCGGCTGGAAGGCGGCCTGGGGGCAAAGGGCCCGGGCCTTGACCATGGCTTGGGCCGAGTGGATGCCAAAGCGCCTCGCCTCGTAGGAGGCGGCGGAGACCACCCCCCGGTCGCTGGCTCCCCCCACCACCACGGGTCGGCCGGTCAGTTCGGGGAAGTCGAGCACCTCCACCGAGGCGTAGAAGGCGTCCATGTCCAGGTGGATTATGGTCCGTGTTTGGCTCAAGGGTGGTTCGTACTGTTTTTAGATGCTGGTTGCAGAAAAAAAATCCCTATGGTCCGAGAAAAAAAGCCATTTTACCAGGGCGGCCAGCGTGGTAAAGAAAAACAATGATCCAGGTTGAAAATCTCCATAAGGAATTTCAGGTCCATCGCAAGGCGGCCGGCCTGAAGGCCTCCCTGCGCTCTCTCTTCCGGCGGGAGACGGTGACCAAGGTGGCGGTGGACCATGTCTCTTTTAACGTGGGGGAGGGGGAGATTGTCGGCCTGGTGGGGGCCAACGGGGCCGGGAAGACCACAATCGTCAAGATGCTGGCCGGTATCATCCACCCCACCAGCGGCCACCTGCGGGTCCTGGGCCACGAGCCGTGGGCCCGCCACAACGATTTTCGCCGCCAGATCGCCCTGATCATGGGCCAGAAGGCCCAGCTCTGGTGGGATCTGCCGGCGGCCGACTGCTTTCTCCTCCTGCGCGAGATCTACCAGGTGCCTAAAAAAGAGCATGGTGAGATGCTTGATTTTCTCCTGGACCTTTTGGACGTCCGGGAAGAGCTTAACATCCAGATCAGGCGCCTCTCCCTGGGGGAGCGGATGAAGATGGAGCTCATCGCCGCCCTGCTCCATCGACCCAGGGTGGTTTTCCTCGATGAGCCCACCATCGGTCTTGATCTCGCGGCCCAGCGGGCCATCCGTGATTTCATCCTCCGTTACCGGCAAGAGATGCGGCCGGCCATGATCCTCACCAGCCATTACATGGAGGATATTGAGCGCCTCTGTGAGCGGATCATCATCATCCGCGACGGCCGTTTCATCTTTGACGGCCCCTTGGGCGAGGTGGTGAGCCGCTTTGCCCAGCATAAGATCATCACCGCCAGCTTGAGCCACGGGGGCCGGGGGCTTGACTGGCTGGAGGCGGCCGGCGGGGAGGTCTTGAGCCAGACCGGCTCGGAGCTGCGCCTGCGGGTGGCCCGTGACGAGGTGGCCGACGTGGCCCAGCGTCTCCTCTGCGATACCGGGGTCCATGACCTGGGGGTGGAGGAGGAGGACGTGGCTGAGGTGATCGAACAGATGTTTGCCGAAAAGAGGGGGGGCTGATGGGCATCTACTGGCAGGTGTTCACCATGGAGCTCAGGCGGCAGATGAGTTACCGCTTAGATTTCTGGATGAACTCCCTCTTCGCCTTCATGGCGGCCATGGCCGTGGTTTACTACCTCTGGTCCTCCATCTATGCTGGCCTGGACGGCGGAGAGATCGCCGGATACTCGTTAAACGGCATGATAACCTACTACCTTTTGGTTATCCTCATTGGCCGTCTGGTCCGCGGTAGTCAGCAGCTCATGGCCATTGCCAACGACATCTACGACGGCGGCCTTTCCCGTTACCAGCTCTATCCCACCTCCTACCTGGGCTTCAAGTATGCCGAACACCTGGGCAACCTGCTGCCGGTGGCCCTGCAGATAGCCCTGCTGGCCGTGGTCGCCCCCTTCTTCCTCGACCTGCCGCCAGAGTATGCCATCACCCCGGCGACTCTCGGCACGGCTCTGCTGGTGGTGGGGTTGGCCAACCTTCTCTACTTCCTCCTCGCCCTGCCCCTGCAGCTGGTAGCCTTCTGGGCCGATAACGTCTGGAGTCTGGCGGTGATGCTTCACTTTGTTGGCGGGCTCCTGGGGGGTGTCATGCTGCCCCTGGATCTCTTTCCCCAGGGCTTGCGGGAGATTCTTTACTTCACCCCCTTTGTCTACCTCTACTACTTTCCGGTCCAGGTCCTCCTGGGCCAGCTGGGGTGGGCCGAAATTGCCAGGGGTGTGACGGTTATGGCCTTCTGGCTCGTGATCCTGGGGAGCGTGGCCCGTCTCATCTGGTTGCGCGGCAGCAGGCTCTACAGCGGGGTGGGTATCTGAACATGATCCGCTACCTGCGCCTCTACCTCTACTTCCTCCGTTTCTCCTTCTCCCGGGCCATGGAGTTTCGGTTGGATTTTTTTTTCCGGGTGGTGATGGACACCGTCTTCTACCTGGTCCATATCATCTTTTTCGCCATTATCTACCGCCACACCGCCCTGGTGGGGGGCTGGAACTATGACCAGGTGCTGATCTTTGTCTGCGGTTTCTTTGTGGCCGACGCCCTCCACATGACGGTGGTGGCCAACAACCTTTGGCACCTGCCCGAATACATCAACAAGGGTGATGTGGACTACCACCTGGTCCGGCCGGTCTCTTCCCTTTTTTTCCTCAGTGTCCGCGATTTTGCCGCCAACTCCTTTGTCAATCTCCTCATCGCCCTGGGTCTGCTGGGTTGGGCCATTGGCCGCTACCCCGGTTCCTTTTCCCCCGGCCAGCTTCTCTTCTATGGCCTGCTCATCATAAACGGGGCCTATCTCTACTACCTGATCCATCTCCTCTTTATCCTGCCGGTCTTCTGGACCCACAGCGCCCGGGGTTTTGAGGCGATCTTCTACTCGGTGAAGCAGTTCGCCGAACGGCCTGACCGCGTCTTTCATGGCCCGGTCAGGTTGCTCCTGGTCAGCCTCCTGCCCTTTCTGCTCATCGCCTCCTACCCGGCCCATGTCCTTCTGGGCGATTTCAACTGGTCCACCATGACCCATATCGTCCTGGTCTCCCTGGCCCTCACCCTGCTGGTCCTCATGGTCTGGCGCCTGGGGTTGCGGAGCTACTCGTCAGCCTCCAGTTAGTGATTTTTCTGCAACTTTTTGGCTCCAATGTGTGGCCAGGTTGCTGGGCTCTATGTTAAGATGCCCTGAGAAAGTGTTAGGTGGTCTGGTTGTCTTTGCATCTCATCTCCAGATCAGGTGGTAATTAAAAGTGCGAGTTGGCAGGGGAGGATAAGTTATGGCTAGAGAAGTGGTGCTGTTTAAAAGTGAGGAGACGAAGAGCGCGGCTGAGGTGGCAACCATTCTCCGCCAGGCGGCGGAAAAGATTGAGCATGGCGCCTTATCCCTGCTCCAGGGGGCAAAAGAGGTGGTGCTGGAGATCCCGGGTCTGGTTGCCCTGGAGATTAAGGCGGAAGAGGAGGTGAGGCGGCAGACTAAACGCTCCCTGGAGTTTGAGCTGGAGTGGGTGATGGGCGAGGAACCTCACGGCGGCGGGGTGGAGGTCGCCTAGTCCTGGGCTAAACGTTTAGCTTATTGTTTTAAAATTGTTGAAAATTTTTCTATATTTTTTATATTGACTCTTCAGTCAATAATGGCTGGCATATTCAGTAAGTTAGGCAGCGGGCTACCCCATTTAAGGGGCGGGGGCTGCGCCAAGCTGTTGGTCATCTCATGGCACGGCGGTTGCCGGTCAAATACACAAGGAGGAAGTAACTATGTTCAAGAAGATGGTTGTGACAGTTGTTGGCTTTATGCTGGTTGGTATGGTTGGTTGCAGCAGCAGCAGTGACAATAAAGAGCCGGTAGCTGACAAGGCCACGGGAACAGTTGAAGAGACAGTAGAGGCCACTGAAGAGGCGGGTCACGAGGCGGCTGAGGCCACCGAAGAGGCGGGTCACGAGGCCACTGATGCCACCACCGGTGCCGTGGAAGAGGCAGCTGATGCCACCGCGGAGACCTTAGATAAGGCCAAGGACGCCACCGTGGAGACCTTGGAGAAGGCCGCTGACGCCACCGCGGAGACCTTGGACGATGCCAAAGAAGCTGTGAAGTAATTTGTAGCTAGCTTAGGCTGTACCACCTTTGCGCCCCTGTCACCCTGGCCAGTTTTTTGGTCTAGGGAGGCAGGGGCGTTTTTGTTTGGGGCAAAAGGGTGTCGTCGTCGTTGTCTCTGGGTCTCTAGGAGGGGTGTTTTCCTCCAGAGAGCAATTCATACTAAGGCCGGACTGTTTTTTTCCGGTCCGGGCAAAAGAGGTGAATGATTATGCGAGAAAGAGCGAGAACCTTTCTGCTGGTGCTGATCTTCCTGCTGACGGCTGGCTGTGGCGCTAAAGATGTGAACCAGGCCGGCCAAGGGGTGCCGACGGAGCCACCCTTGGTGAATAGCCCCTGGCAGCTGCTCAGCCTGGAAGAGTTGCCCCTGCCGGTATCTGGCCGGGAGCACCTTCTCTTCAAGGAAGATGGTACCCTGACGGGCAGTGGCGGCTGTAACCGGTTGCGCAGCCGCTATGAGATCAAGGGGGAGAAACTCACGGTCAAGCCTGGCGCCACCACGAGGCGGGCCTGTCCGGATATGAGCGTTGAAAGGTCATTCTTCCAGGCCCTGACCCAGGTGGATGGTTACCGTATTCGCGGGCAGCGTCTGGAGTTGCTTGGCAGCGGCAAGTTGCTCCTGCTTTTCCAGCTGGGAGAGGGGTTGCCTTGAGTTGCCCGTTATAGCGGAATATCTTCCCGCAGGCGGATGGGGAGATAGTCAGGCTGCCAGGCCATATTGGCCAGCAGGGCGCAGAGGCGGGCCTCATCACCCTTGTGGGCAAAGGAGCTGAAGGCGCACCCCTTCTTGGCCACCCCGCTGGCAATGGCCTCCTTGCCCACGGCGCAGGCCACCTTATAGCTTACCTCTTTCAGCTCCGCCACCCGCGGCAGGAGTTCGCCCCTTGCCAGGGCCTCGGCCGGCACGGCCCGGGCCACGGCATGGGCGGCGGCGGTGAAAAACGAGGGCTCCACCCGCCTGGCCCCGGAGCCGATGACCCCCAACCCAACCCCTGGAAAGACAAAGACATTGTTGCACTGGCCGATGACGTGGCTGCTCCCTTCATAGCTCACCGGCTCAAAGGGTGAGCCGGTGGCCACCAGGGCGGCCCCCTGCGACCAGTTGATGATATCCTCCGGGGTGGCCTCGCAGTAGGCCGTGGGGTTGGACAACGGCAGGATGAGCGGCTGGGGATCGTTTGCCACCATGGCCTGGACGCAGGCGCGGCTGAAGCTGCCCGGTTGGCCGGAGGTGCCGATGAGCACCGTCACCCCCGCCTCCTTGATGATCTGGACGAGGGGATCATCACACTTCTTCCCTGCCCAGGGGAACTCCCTGGGGTCCTTGGCAAATTTTCTCTTATAATCTGCCAGGCTGCGGTCGCCTGTCACCAGGCCGCGGCTGTCGGTGGTAAAGATGCGTCGCACCGCCTCTTCCTGGGAAAGGCCCTGGGCCATCAGGGCCTCGCAGATCTGCTCAGCCACACCCACCCCACCTGCGCCGGCCCCATGGACCAGGAAGGTCTGCTCCGTAAGCTCACACTCCTTGAGCCGCATGCCGGCCAGCACCGCCGCCAGGGCCACGGCCCCGGTCCCCTGGATGTCATCGTTAAAGGAGATCATCCTGCCTAAGAAACGGTCCCGGATGAGAAAGGCGTTCTCCTTGGAAAAATCCTCCCACTGGCACAGGGCGTCGGGAAAGACCTTCTCAAAGGCGGCGGCGAATTTATCCATGAATTCCAGGTATTTTTCGCCGGTAAGCCGTTCATGGCGCCAGCCCAGGTACTCAGGCTCGGCCAGGAGCCGCGGGTTGTCGGTGCCGATGTCTAAAGAGATGGGCAGGCAGTGCCAGGGCGCGATTCCCGCCCCCTGGCTGTAGAGCATCAGCTTGCCCAGGGAGATGGCGATGCCGCCGGTGCCCTGGTCGCCTAAACCTAAGATCCCCTGGTTATCGGTGACCACCGCCACCCGGATGTCGCAGTAGCGGTAGCGGCCGAGGATCTCCGCGGCCTGGTCGATATTGCCCGGGTGAAAATGGATGCCGTTGGCGTGGCGGTAGATGGAGGAGTAACGCTGGCAGACCAGGCCCACCGTGGGGGTGTAGATGATCTGCATGTAACTGGCGATGTCGCTGGCAATCAGGGCGTGGGCCAGGGTGACGTTGCGGTCAAAGAGGGAGCGGATATAGATGTAGCGTTCAATATCATCTTTCTTATTGGCCACTTTGAGGGCGCTGTTTCTCACCTGGTCGGCCAGGCTGCGGGGGGTGGGGGGCAGGGCCCCCTCCAGGCCTAGTTCCCGACGTTCGGCCGGGGAGAAGGCGGTGCCTTTGTTGCTGAACTGGCAGTTCTGCAGGGTAGAGCCGCCGCTGTTGGCGATGAGGGATCTGGTGCGGCCGAACTCGTCAAACTCAAAATCACAGATGTTTTGCAGCATGGTTATTCCCTCTTATAAGGGGTAATCAGGACCCACTATCTTTAAGTAATTCCAGGAGCTTCTCCGCATCGAGCTTGGCCCCGGTGCCGTGACCGGTGAGCAGGCTCTCGGCCAGCTCCTTTTTGGACTGATGCAGGTCCACAATCTTCTCCTCAATGGTGTTGGCCGTTACCAATCGGTAGATGGTCACCGATCTGGTCTGGCCGATGCGATGGGCCCGGTCTGAGGCCTGGTCCTCCACGGCCGGGTTCCACCAGGGATCCATGTGGATCACGTAGTCGGCCTGGGTGAGGTTGAGACCGGTGCCGCCCGCCTTGAGGCTGATGAGAAAGAGGTCGCCCGCCCCGCCCTGGAAATCTGCCACCGCCTTGTCCCGTTTGGCCGCCGGGGTGGCGCCGTCCAGGTATTGGTAGGAGATCTGCTGCTCATCGAGATAGCTGCGGATAATCTGCAGGTGGCGGACAAACTGGGAGAATATCAGTGCCTTATGGTCGTTCTCCAGGATCTCGGCCACCACCTTGGCAAAGAGGGCCAGCTTGGCCCCGGCCAGCAGGCTCTCGGGATGGACCAGGCGGGGGTGGCAGCTGGCCAACCGTAGCCGGGTAATCTCGGCCAGGATCTGGATGGTTCGCTGGCCGCTGGACTCCTCGCTTGCTATGCGCTGCACCGCCTCCTGGCGCAGGGCCTCATACATCAACGCCTCCTCCTCCTCCATCTCCACCTTGAGGATGATCTCGGTGCGCGGCGGCAGCTCGCTCATCACCTCTTTTTTAAGACGCCGGAGGATAAAGGGGCGGAGGATCGCCTTGAGACGCTCACTGGCCGCGGGGTCCTGGTGGCGGCTGATGGGGATGGCGAAGTTGCGGTTGAACTGGCGCAGGCTGCCCAGCAGGCCGGGGTTGATGAACTGAAAGAGGTTCCATAACTCCCCCAGATGATTCTCAATGGGGGTGCCGGTGGTGATTATCCGGCAGCGCCCTTTGAGACCCATGGCGGCGGAGGAACGTTTGGTGGCCCTGTTTTTGATGGCCTGGGCCTCGTCGAGGATCACCACCTGCCACTCATGATCGGCAAAGAGCTGCGACTCCTGCTGGAGCAGGGCGTAGCTGGTGATTACCAGGTCAAAGGGCTGGAGCTGGGCCAGCATCTGGGCCCGGTCGCCGGGGCCGAAGAGCTGGGGGGAGAGGCGGGGGGCGAAGCTTCTCGTCTCCTGGAGCCAGTTGCCGCAGACCGAGGTGGGCGCCACCACCAGGGATGGTCCCTTGGTACCCTGCTGGAGGAGCAGGGCCAGGCTCTGGACGGTCTTGCCCAGCCCCATGTCATCGGCCAGGCAGCCGCCGCCGCCCCAGTGGGCCAGGCGGGCCAGCCACTTATAACCCTGGAGCTGATAGTCGCGGAGATGGGGGGTAAGTCCCTGGGGCAGGGCAGGGTCCAGCTCTCCCGCCTCGCCAATCCGGGCCAGGAGCTGCTGCCAATGGACATCGCCTTCGACCTGGGCCCCCTCGCCTGCCAGGTTGGCCAGCAGGGGAGCGGCAAATGGCGAAACCTGCAGCTTCTCCTGCTGCTCCACCAGGTCAGTAAGGGAGGTGATCTGCCGGCGCAGGCTCTTGGACAGGGCCAGGAACTGGCCGTCGGCCAGGGGGATGAAGCGGCTCTGCTGGTTGCGGACCAGGTTGATCAGCTGGCGCAGATCCATCACCTTGTCCTGGTCAAACTGCAGCTTGCCGGTCAGGCCAAACCAGTTGCCCTGTTTCTGGGTGGCAACCTGGAGGTTATGGAGATTGGCCCGGCTGGAAACGGCCAGCCGGCTCCCCTGGGGCCATTCCACCCGGACCACTCCCTTGAGGTGGGCCAGTTCCTCCAGGATGGTCAGGCAGAGCTCTGGCCGGGCCAGGTCCCACTGATGGTTATCATGCTCTTCTGCCCGCAGGGAGGGGCAATGGGCGATTACCTCCAGGCAGTTCTGCTCTTCCCGGGCCAGGTCGCGGCACACCTGGAAGCGCTGGCCGGCCAGGGAGGCGATAACCACCCGGGCCCCCTGGCCGGGCGCCATGGTTGGCCCCTCGGCGCCAAAGGGGCGGACCAGCATGGCCAACCGGAAGCCGCCGGCGCTGGGGCTCAGCTGGACCACTATCTTGCTGTTGGCCTCCTGGACCTGGGCCGTGGTGGCTGGATCAACCTCGGAGAAGATTACCAGGGGGGTGGCCAGGGAATCGAGGGTCTGCTGCAACTGGTCCCGGGCTGTAAGGGGAAAGAGGAGGCCGTCTGCCCCGATTATGGCGGCCAGGCGCCGGTGTTCCTGGTTTACACTCACCACCTTGAAACGGTTAAACTCCTCCTGGATTATTGTTACCCGGTCTAGGCCAGGCCGGGGCAGGAGCTGCAGGTGAAGCTTCTCATTGGTCTGGCTGATCCGTAATTCCGGCTCCCCTTTATTTATCTGGACCGGGATATGGTAATCCTCGGCCAGGAAGAGCAATGGATGGTCGATGAGGGCCAGGAGCGCCTCATTGTGACCGAGAAAATAGCTGGTCTTGCTCTGATCTTTTTCTCGTTCAGATAAGGTGGCCAGCAGGGGCCGGTCCTCGGGGCGCAGGTAGCCGCTGCTTGGGGCCTTGGCCAGGCGGGCCAGGGAAAGGGCCCGCCCCTTGGACCAGGAGGCCCCGGAGCTTGCCCGTTTCTGGAGGCGGGGGTTGATACTCATCCCCCCGGCCTGGGGGTTGATGAGCCAGACCAGCCGCTCCTGGGGCTGGCTCAGTTCGGCCAGCTCCTTTTTGCTTAAGGCGGACAGGGCGTGCAGGGAGCGCTGCCATAACTCCTCGCGGGGCAGCAGGCCGGCCAGCCCGGCCAGGGGGGCCTTGCCGTCGCTGCCACCGGCCTCGGCCAGGATGTTAAACTCCTTAGCCAGCCAGGAGAAGCCGTGGCCCCTTGCCCTCATCCCCAGCCGGCTCAGGCTTAAGGCCTGTTCCTGGCTCAGCCGGTGGCTGCTCCACAGGGTGGCCAGCCCTCCCATGAGCTGGGCCAGGGGAGGACCATCCAGGGGGAAGGGTGGGGGGCTGATATCGGCCGAGTGGGATGCCTGGCGAAAGCGGCAGAACTGTTCCAGGGCCAGATAGCATTCCAGGTAGGGTGAGTCGGGCTGGCCCTTTTTCAAGGTGCCGGCCAGGCTGATTATCTCTTCTAGTTTGGTGAAGTCATTGCTCTTCAGCAGGGCCAAGAGGTATATCACCCCCTCCTGGCCGGTGAAGTAAAAGCCCTTGCCATGCAGTTTCTGCAGGAGACGCAGGTCAGCGTCAAAGAGGCGGATGGCCTCCGCGTTTTTTCCCTGGCGGAAGGCAATAAAGCCGGCCAGCCCCATGGCGGGGAGCGCGTCCCCTGCCGCTGGACTGAGTTGCTCTGCCGCCAAGCCGGTCAGATCATCCTGCTGCAGGAGGCAGAGGCCTTTAAGATAAGCGGTGATCTCAGCGCTTACCTCGGGCGCCTCCTGGAAATTTTCCGGCTCGTCTATAAAGGCGAGGACCGGCGCCAGGGGGAGGAGGTGGACTAAGGCATCGGCCACGATGTGGCGCAGGCCATGGAGACGGAGATGGAGGGGCAGGCTGCGGCAGACAGCGGGGCTGAACGGGTTGTAGAGGATGCGGGTTAAGGGCGCCAGGTCCTGGCGGGGCACTTTCTCATAGTAATCTAAAAAGACCTGATTAAACTGGTCAAAGTCCCCGGCGTAGAGGGCCAGGCGCATATCCCTGACAAAGAAGGCGGGGGTGCTGTCCGCTTTACGCGGCGCCAGCTGCCGGAGATCTTCGGCCAGATTAACAAAGAGGCCGTCTTCTATCGCCTGGCGGGCCAGGATCTCGGTGAGAAGGGGATGGCATTGGTTGGACTTGCTGAGCAGCCCCTGCTCCCTGAGGGCGGTGAGTATGGCGCCAAGATCATGAAAGCCCTCTTCATCGCCCTGGCGCAGTATGGCCGCAATGACCACCTCGTCAAGGGGGGTGTAGGTCAGGGCCAGAAGGCTTAGTAAGCGCTGGTGGGGCTGCGGCAGGGCCTGCAGCTGTCCCATGAGGGGGGCGGTAAGAGTGGCGTCCGGGCTGACGGGCATGGTGTCGGGGGCAAGGGTTTGAAAATTTAATAGTATAGCATAGTATGTTGATAATTTGGGACTTTTATAGATTGATAGACTCAGGTATGATGCATTTTCTTATGGTCCGCCGCCAGTGATATGTTTTCTGATTTCGGTCTGGAAAAAGCGGGAAGAAAAAAAGCAGCTTACGGCCTATTTTGGCCCAGGAGAAAGGTATGGCCACTGAAAATATGGGGGGAATTGATCCTGTTGTGCGTGGTGCCTCATGGCTGATTATCTTTGTCCTCGCCACACTTATCCTCAAGAACCTGGACTTTATCCTGGTGCCCATGGCCATAGCCCTTCTCCTGGTCTATGCCATGGGTATCCCTTTAAATTTTTTAAAAAAGTTTAAAATCCCCAATTTTCTTCGCATCCTTCTGGTCCTCCTTGCCATCATCGGCTTCTTCTACCTCCTGGGCCGGCTGGTGGCCAGTAATATCCATGAGTTTAACCGGCAGCTCCCCATCTTTGAGGAGAAGTTCTGGACCTACTCCAGGAATTTTCTGGCCCTGGTGGAGATGACCCCGGCCGACGCCCGTGAGATGTATGAATCGTTCATGGCCAACTTCAGCAAGGCGGACCTCAAACCCCTGGGCTCCATAATCCAGCGGATGGGCGGCTCCCTCTTCTCCTTTCTGGGGGATACCATCTGGGTTCAGCTCTTCATGGTCTTTATCCTGGCCGAATGGGACACCTTCCCCCGGCGGATTATCAGGGCCGTGGGCCCGGAGAACTCCCGGCCCATCCTCACCTCGATCTCCCGGATAAACGGGGCGGTGCAGCATTATCTGGGCTTGAAGACCGCCATCAGCGCCGGAACCGGCCTGCTGGTTACCCTGGTCCTCACCCTGCTCTCCGTGCCCTTTGCCCTGCTCTGGGGGGTGCTCGCCTTTCTCTTGAACTTTATCCCTAATATCGGCTCGCTCCTCGCCGTTATCCCGCCGGTGGCCATCGCCCTCTTTGACACCGGTTCCCTGGGCTATGCCATGATCACCGCCGGGCTGCTCACCGGGGTGCAGCTGATTGTCGGCAATTATGTGGAGCCGCGGGTCATGGGCAGCGGCCTGAACCTCAGCCCCTTAGTGGTCCTCCTTTCCCTGGTCTTCTGGGGCTGGATGTGGGGCGTGCCGGGGATGCTGCTCTCGGTGCCCCTCACCGCCGCCTTTAAGATCGCCATGGAGCAGGTGAAGCTGACCAAGCCCTTTGCCATCATGCTCTCCGCCCGATAGTTTTTTTCTCCTTGCTGAAAATCGACCGGGATTAGGGGCGAAGGATAACTTTTGCTGGAAAAATAAGGGCCGATATGGAAATACTACAGGTTCCCCCAATAAATAAATAATTCGGAGAATAACAATGGAACAACGTCAGATGGGTCGAACCAACTATTCTGCCCAGGCCGCGACCGGGGTGGACTCCACCCTCTTCCTGGCCAAGGTCTTTAACTGGATGGCCGTGGGCTTAGGCCTCACCGCCGTCATCGCCTTCGCGGTCTCCTCCGCCATGACCCCGGAGATCTTGGCCGCCAACCGCGGGCTCCTCTTTATCCTGATGTTTGCCGAGCTGGGCTTGGTGGTCTATCTTTCGGCCCGGGTAGAAAAACTCTCCCCGGCCACGGCCACGGCCCTCTTCCTGCTCTACTCAGGCTTAAACGGCATCACCCTCTCCTGGGTCCTGCTCGTCTATACCGCCACCTCGGTGGCCGCCACCTTCATGGTCACGGCCGGGATGTTCGGGGCCATGGCCGTCTACGGCTTTGTCACCAAGCGGGATCTCTCCTCCTGGGGCTCTTTCCTCTTCATGGGGCTCATCGGCATCATCATCGCCAGCGTGGTTAATATCTTCCTTGGCTCTTCCCAGATGAGCTGGATCATCTCCGGCATCGGCGTCATCGTCTTCACCGGCCTTACCGCCTATGACGTTCAGGATATCAGCCGCATGGGCAGCTCGGTGGAGATGGCCCAGGCGGGCGAGGGAGCGGTCAAAAAAATGGCCATTATCGGCGCCCTGCGCCTCTACCTCGATTTTATCAATCTCTTCCTGATGCTCCTGCGCTTCCTGGGGGATCGGGATTAGTTTGGCAGAGAGAGTAGCTTGAGGGGCCTTTGGCGGCCCGGCAGGAAAAAGGCAGGTGGCCCCTTTGGGCCCCCTGCCTTTTTTTTGTGGTTTATCCCCGATTTGCAGGATGTGAAATTCGTAAGGGGTTCCAGGTACCTTTATGCCGCCTTGTTCCTTTTTGCTTGCCCAAAAAGGAACCGAAAAAAGGCCCCCCAACATCTCTGGCCTACGGCCCACTCGCCTTCCGCCTGAAAAGGGGCATTGCCGAAACTCGGGCTTACGCCCTCAAACAGGCGGCAATGCTTCTCCCTTTTCAGGCTCCCTGCTCGTTCAGAGATGAATGGGGATAATACTTATAAAACACTGAGCCTAGAGGGCCCAGTGTTGGTCTGTCTTCTTCCCCGTGTGATACTTGACTGAGCACCGCAGAAGATGTCGATAAGGATTTTGAACTGTTTGAGGCGAAGCCGAGTTTTCAAAATCCAGACATTTTCGAGGAGCGCAAGGGCCCCAAAGGGGCAAGTGTCAGGGGTGCCCTTTCTTTCGCTGAACGGTCAAGCCGTCCGGCTGGTTCGTTTTCTTTGGGCAAACAAAGAAAATGAACAAGTTTTGGCGAGAAAGTACTAGAGCCTCTTCTCTATAGCCTGACTTAGAGGACCAGGTTTTCTACTTTTCGAAAATAGAGGGCGGGGAGATGTAGCGCGACTCCTCTTGATAGTAGCGGGGAAAGCCGACTATCTCCTGGAGTTCCTGAAATGATAGATGGTCAGGGTATTGGCCCTGGGCCAGGCCGGCCAGCGCTTGATTCATCCCATCCACGGCGCAGGAGAGCAGGGTGAGGGGGTAGGCCACGATCTTGTAGCCTAACTCTTCCAGCTCGGTAGGCGGCAGGAGCGGCGTCTTGCCGCCAGCCAGCATGTTGGCCATGCAGGGGGCCGGGGTCTCCAGGCAGAAGGAGGCCATCTCCTCCTTTGTTTCCGGCGCCTCCATGAAGATTATGTCGGCCCCCAGCTCGGCGAACTCCTGGCAGCGGGCCAGCGCCTCGTTAAATCCCCTGGTTTGGCGGGCGTCGGTCCGGGCCATGATCACTATCTCCGCCCCTTCATCCCGGGCGTCAACGGCGGCCTGGATGCGGCTCCTGGCCTCGGCGCGGTCAACCACCTCCTTGACTCGGGTGTGGCCGCAGCGCTTAGGCGCCAGCTGATCCTCGATCATGATACCGGCTAGGCCCGCCTGACTGTAACCGCGCACGGTGCGTTTGACGTTCATGGCGTTGCCGTAGCCGGTGTCGCCGTCACCGATAACGGGGATGGTGAGCGCCCCACAGATGTCGCGGGCCTGGGCCGCCATCTCGCCGTAGGAGATGAGCCCGGTGTCTGGCAGGCCGAGACGCTGGGCCGCGACGCCGAAACCGCTCATGAAGGTGAGGGGAAAGCCGGCTCGCTCCACCAAGAGGCCTGAGAGGGCGTCATAGCAGCAGGGCATGGTGATCAGCCCCGGCCTGGCCAGTAAGTCTCGTAATGGTTCGGCCCGGCTCATTTGGGCAGGATGATCCGTTTGTCCGCCGGCCGTTTGGAGTTGGGGCGGTAGAGGATGATGACCTTGCCGATGATCTGGATCAGGTGGGCGGAGCATCTCTTGGCCAGCTCGTCGGCCGCCTCACTGCGATCCACCGTGGCGGTGGTCTGGATCTTCACCTTTACCAGCTCATGGTCGCTTAAGACCTCGTTTACGGCCTTGATCAGGGTGGGGGTGAGGCCCTGCTGGCCGATCATGGCCAGGGGTTGCAGGTGGTGGGCCAGGCCGCGTAGGTATTGTCGTTGTTTTTTGTTCATTTTTTTTTGGGTTGGGTTGAAACCACCGTCTTAAGGAGTCTCGTTGCACTCGCTTACCGGACGAACAGCTTTTAGCTTGGGGTTGCTTTTTTAACTGCGAATATCGAATGTCGAACAAGAAATTTCGAATATCGAAGGAAGGATATCTATTTGAATAAGTAACTATTGGCCAAGGGTACTTTTCTTCCAGGGCGCTTACCCTTCATCATTCGGCATTTCTGGTGACCGCTGGACTCTCGCAGGCTCGTTTATGCCCTTTTCAGGGTGCTTACCCGCGGTTCGTCGTTAAACAGGAGCCAGCCCGCGCCGTGATTTTCCTGACGGGCGATGGGTCTCCACGCCGTAAAAAATCAGCTTAAATTGGTGAAAACGCCGTAGCCGCCCACCCAGGTGCCGATGGTGGAGCCCATGGCGGGCAGGAGAAAGGCGAGAAAGACCTTGAGGAGGTTGTTGTGCCACCAACCCTTGAAGCTGGTCATGTCGGCCATGGCCGTCTCAAACTCCTGGACCAGAGGGGGGCGGACCATGGCTTGGGTGAAGGCGCACACATATCCGGCCCCGATAACCGGGGTCAGGCTGGTGATCGGCGCGGCCACAAAGGCGGTGAGGATGGTGGCCGGGTGGCAGAAGGCGATGAGCGCCCCTAAAGAGGAGGGGATGCCATTGGCCAGGACCCAGTAGATGGCGCTGTCGCCGGCCGCCGCCCCCCCCTTGGCGTAAGCGATCCAACCGAGGCTGGCTAAGATGGCAACGGGGATGAGCCAGCCCATGGTCTTCCAGATGGGGGAGACGGGGGGGATGCTGTTTATCTCATCCATCTGCTTGGAGCGGTCTTGGGTCAGGGCCTTTTTAATGCCGGCCACATGGCCCGCCCCCACCACCGCGACTATTTTTTTACCGTCCGCCGCCTTGATCTTCTCGGCCAGGAAGGTGTCCCGCTCGTCGATCAGCACCTCTTTTACCTCGGGCAGGGTGGTGCCCAACTCCTGGAGCAGTTCGCTTAAGGCGTCGCTCTCCTTGAGCTCGCTCAGTTTCTCCTCGGATATCTCCTCTTTGTCAAAGAGGCTGGCGGCCAGCGAGGCGAGGAGGTAGCCCTTGCGGAAGATCGAGGTGGACTTCCAGGCCCGGCGCAGGGTGACCCGCACGTCCCGGTCACAGAGGGCGATGGGAATCCCTTGTGCTTCAGCACTCTGGGCCGCGGCCAGAAGCTCCGCCCCGGGCTTAACGCCCAGCTGGTCGCCCAGCTTCTTCTGGTAGGCGGCCAGGACCAGGTTGATCATCAGGGTGGCCAGCTGTTTCTTGCGGATGATCTCTTTGATGTTCAGGTTCTGCCACTTCTCCTTATGGCGCAGGGAGTGGTAGCGCTTGTCGTCCAGCTCCACGCAGACGCAGTCGGGCTGCTCGGCATCTATCACCTGGCTCACCAGGTCCACGGATTTCTGGGAGACGTGGGCGGTGCCCACCAGGATGATCTGGCGGTGGCCAAGCTCGATGGTATGGACGTCGGATGAAGCGGTGCTGGTCATATTTTTTTTACTGGTAAGCGGGGTAAGGTTAGCGATGAGGGAAGGTTGCATTGAACCGCAAAGGGGCAAAGTTGGCAAAGTTTTTTTT
>JBDLJA010000038.1:0-21517 GCA_039714595.1 Thermodesulfobacteriota bacterium
TTAGGATGGCTAGGCGGAAAAATTTGGGCTTGATTATCTTTTCCCTGCTGCTGGTGGGGGTCCAGCTGCTCACCGTGATGGTGGACCGCTCTTACTACCTCACCCAGCTCACCATGGCCCTCTACAACTGTCTGCTGATCAGTGGCCTCTGTCTGGTCATGGGCTATGCCGGCCAGATATCGCTGGGTCATGCCGGTTTCTTTGCCATTGGCGGCTATACCTCGGCCACCCTGACCACCATAAACTTGAGTGAGTCCCTGGCCGGAGGCAACCCCCTAGTGGCCAGCCTGGCCAAGATGGGATTGCTCCAGGGCGGCACCAGCCTCTTTGGCGAGGAGCTGCTCTACGTCCATCCCTGGCTCGCCTTTGCTGTTGCCATCCTCATCACCGCCCTGGTGGCCTTTGTCATCGGCATCCCGGTCCTCAAACTCAAGGGCCATTACCTGGCCATGGCCACCCTGGGCTTTGGTATCATCATCTACCGCATCGTCCTGGCGGTGGAGATCTTCGGCGAGGCGGACGGCATCTCAGACGTGCCCGGCTTCACCCTGCTGCCGGGGCTTGTCGTCAACGGCGAGATTGATAATCGCGTCACCAACTATTACATAGCCGCCGCCATCCTCCTTTGTGGCGTCTGGCTATTGCAGAATCTCATCGACTCCCGGGTGGGCCGGGCCTTGCGCGCCATTCACGGGGCCGAGGACGCGGCCAACGCCATGGGGGTCAACACCGCCCGCTACAAGCTGAACACCTTTGTGATCAGCGCCATCTTCGCGGCGGTGGCCGGAGTGCTGCTCACCCATTACAACGGCGGCATCGCCCCGGCCGACGCCGGGGTAATGAAGTCAGTGCGCTACGTGGCCATTGTCGCCATCGGCGGCATGGCCAGTCTCTGGGGGGCCTTGATCATGGGCGGGCTGCTCACCTTTCTCTCCCTGCGCGGCCTCTTCGGTTCCTATGACGATGCGGTGTTCGGGGTGATTCTCATTGTGATAATGCTCTTTGCCCCGGAAGGGATCCTCCGCTTAGGGCTCTGGACCAGGCTCAAAAAGCTTGCCTGGGGGAGGGCTTGAGCCATGGCCTTGCTTGAGGTGGAAAATCTCCATAAGCGTTTTGGCGGCCTCCACGCCGTCAACGACGTCAGCTTTGCGGTAAAAGAGGGGACGATCAAGGCGGTTATCGGCCCCAACGGGGCCGGCAAGACCACCCTGTTCAACCTTATCTCCGGGGCACTGCCCGGCGATGCTGGCCAGGTGAAATTCGCCGGCCAGACCATCACCGGCCTGGCGCCCTTTGAGATCGCCCAGGTGGGTATGGCCCGCACCTTCCAGAATATTAAGATGTTCCCGGGGATGAGCGCCCTGGAGAATGTGATGGTGGGTCTCCATCCCCGTTCTCAGGCCGGCTTCTGGGCCGGCCTGCTGAACCTGCCGGCCACCTGGTCCGAAGAGAAGAAGATCCGGGCCCGGGCCATGGAGCTGCTGGAACTGCTGGAGATTGCCGACTTTGCCGGGGTTGAGGCGGCCAGCCTCGCCTTTGGCCAGCAGCGGGCCGTGGAGTTTGCCCGGGCCCTGGCTTCTGAGCCGAAGTTGCTGCTCCTTGATGAGCCGGCGGCGGGCCTCAACATCTACGAGACGGCCGAGGTGGCGCGGCTGATCAGCAAGATTCAGGCCCGAGGCATAACGGTGCTCCTGGTGGAGCATGACATGAGCCTGGTGATGGATATCTCCGAGGAGATTGTCGTCCTCTCCTTTGGTGAGCATATTGCCGAAGGCACACCGGCCGAGATCCAGCACAATGAGGACGTGATTAAGATTTATTTAGGGGAGTAGAGGTGCAAGTTTCAAGCTTAAAGGTGCAAGGGTTACCAGTAGCCATCTCTTGCTTGCCCCTTGTCTCTTGAATCTTGGCTCTGAAAAGTTATGTTAGCAATAAAAAATCTTGAAGCGGGCTACGGCAAGCTGCGGGTCTTAAAAAAGATATCCCTCCATGTGGATAAGGGGGAGATCGTCTCCCTCATCGGCGCCAATGGGGCGGGGAAGACCACCCTGCTCTACACCATCGCCGGCATGATCAAGGTGAGCGGCGGCGAGATCACCCTCTTTGGCCAGGCGGCCGGCCAAAGTCCCCAGGCCATTGTCGCCGCCGGCTGCTCCCTGGTGCCCGAGGGGCGCCAGGTCTTTTCCACCATGAGCGTGGAGGATAATCTGATCCTGGGCGGCTACGTCCAGTATCGGCAGGAGAAGGGTTATGACCGGAGCCGGGAGCTGGCCCACATCTATGATATCTTTCCGGTGCTGCGGGAGCGGAAAGGCCAGCTGGCCGGGACGCTCTCCGGCGGCGAGCAGCAGATGTTGGCCATGGGCCGGGCCCTGATGGCCAAGCCGAAGCTGATCATGATGGATGAACCATCCACCGGCCTGGCGCCGTTGATCGTCAAAGAGATATTTAATATAATTGTTCGACTGCGGGACGAAGGCAACACGGTGCTCCTGGTGGAGCAGAACGCCAAGGCCGCCCTGGGGATCGCCCAGCGCGGCTATGTCCTTGAGACTGGCAAGATTATCCTCCAGGGCCCGGCCGAGGATCTCCTGGCCAACCGCGACGTGCAACGGGCCTACCTGGGCCGCGACGTGGATGATGCCGCCGCCAGCTGCGAAATTTAGCTATTGGCTCTGGCCACCTAAGGCTCTGGTTGCCAATTACATTTTGCCGCGGAACCCACAGAAGACACTGAATCCTGTCTTATAACTTTCTGGGCCTTCTGTGGATTTTGGGGCAAATCCCTGGCAATGGATCATATAGGTGGGCTGGCTGAGGTTGATTGGTAATCATAATTTCATTAAGAGCAAAGGGATTAAGTAAAAAAATGGCTTACTGGCAAGAAGATCGAGAGTGTATGGGGCGGGCCGAGCTGGAGCAGCTTCAGCTGGAGCGGTTGCAGGCCACCATTAACCGGGTCACCACCCATGTTCCCTTCTACCGGGCCAAGTTCAAGGAGATGGGGATTGACCCGGACGGTTTCACCTCTTTGGCTGACGTGCGCAAGCTGCCCTTCACCAGCAAGAACGACCTGCGGGAAAACTACCCTTACGGCCTCTTTGCCGTGCCGCTGCGTGACATAGTCCGCATCCACGCCTCCTCCGGCACCACCGGCATGGCCACGGTGGTGGGTTATACCAAGAATGATTTGAAGACCTGGTCCGACATGGTGGGCCGCATCCTCACCGGGGCCGGGGTGTCGGCCGATGATGTGGTCCAGATCGCCTTTGGCTACGGGATGTTCACCGGTGGCTTCGGCCTCCACTACGGGGCGGAGCGGATCGGCGCCTCGGTGATCCCCATGTCCATCGGCAACACCAAGCGCCAGATCCAGATCATGCAGGATTTTCGGACCACGGCCATGGTCTGCACCCCGAGCTACGCCCTGGTGCTGGCCGATGCCCTGGCCAGCCAGGAGATCAACGTCTCGTCCCTCTCATTGAAGTATGGACTTTTCGGTGGTGAGCCATGGTCCGAGGAGATGCGCCGCGAGATCGAAGACAAGCTCTCCATCATCGCCACCGATAATTACGGTCTCTCCGAGGTGATGGGGCCCGGGGTGGCCGGCGAGTGTCAGGAGCGCAATGGCCTCCATATCAATGAGGACCATTTCCTCATGGAGGTGATCGACCCGGAGACCAAAGAGCCGGTGGCGGAGGGGGAGGTGGGGGAGATCGTCGTCACCACCCTGACCAAGGAGGGCTTTCCGGTGATTCGCTACCGGACCCGCGACCTGGCCCGCATCCTGCCCGACTCCTGTCCCTGCGGCCGCACCTTACGCCGCATGAGCCGGGTCATCGGCCGCACCGATGACATGCTCATCATCAAGGGGGTTAACGTCTACCCCATGCAGATTGAGGAGGTCCTCTTCAGCCAGGAGGGCACCAAGCCCCATTATCAGATTGTGGTGGAGCGGGAGGGGCGCTTAGACAAGGTCACCGTGCTGGTGGAGGTTACCAAAGATATCTTCTCCGACCAGATGAAGGAGCAGCGGGCCCTGATCAATCAGCTGAAGAAACGGCTGGCCACCGAGCTTGGCATTGGCGTGGACGTGAAACTGGTGCAGGAGAGGAGTCTTGAACGGTTCGAGGGCAAGGCCAAGCGGGTGGTGGATAAGCGGGGATGATAACAGCGAATATCGAATATCGAATGTTGAATGTCGAATGATGAAGTAAGGTACTTTGCTGAATAGATAACATCCATCCTTCGACATTCATCCTTCGTTATTCCGGAGTCTCGTCTACGACTCGCTTACCTGCGGTTCGATATTCTCTTTATGTTACTCTCCTGCCTCATTCGTTTTCTCATCTACTTCTGCCACTGGCTGGTGCTGGCCCATCTGCCGGTGATCCTGGTTGATTACGGCCTGAGCGACAGCCAGGTGGGGCTGCTCATCGCCCTGTTTGCCATCTCCGCCATGGCCCTGATGGCGCCCCTGGGCTTCTTTGCCGATTACTTCTCCCCCCGGCGTCTTCTCATTGTCGGGGCGCTCACCTACTCCCTCTACTTCTTCGGCCTGGAGCGGGCCCAGACCCTCTGGCCCCTGCTACTCCTCGCCTTGCTCGGCGGTTTTGGCTCCGCCTGTCTGGTGGTGGTGAGTGAGGCCCTCTATCTCAAGCAGTATGGCGACAAGGATCAGGGCCGCAGGGTGGCGGCCTTCCAGGTGGCCACCTACCTGGGCTTTGGCGCCGGCCCCTTCTGCGGGGGGCTGCTTCTGGACTACTGGTCGGGGGATTTCTTTTTCCGGCTGGCGGCCCTGGTCAGCCTGGCCATTGGTCTGCTCTGTCTGGGACTGGCTGATTCCAGCCCCATCCGCTTTTCTTTCCAGCGTTACCGGGCCGACATGGGCCAGCTCCGGCCCCTGATTCTCATGGCCTGCGTCCTGCTCATCGGCACTCATTTCGGGGTGGAGCAGACCTCCAGCGCCCTGCTCATGCGCCATATCGGTCTGGGTCAGCAGGAGATTGGTCAGATATTCGGCCTGCTGGGCTTGTGGATGGCCCTCTGCGTGCCCTTTGTCGGCTGGTTCAAGGACCGGCGGGACTCTTTCTTTGTCTTTCTGCTGGTGGGTATTGCCATCTCCGGTTTCTTTCAGCTGATCACCGGCCTGGCCGAGGGCTACTGGTCCTACGCGGTAATCCGCCTCTGTCATACCCTGGGGGACACCATCGCCCTGCTGGAGTTGGGGGTGCTTTTGGCCCTGCTGTTTCCGGTGGCCAGGCTGGGGGGGAATTCCGGTCTGTTGTACGGCCTGCGCACCCTGGCGACCTTCGGGGCCGCCATCGGCGCGGGGTTGATCAATCAAAGCTTTGGTTACGCCGCCACCTTTCTGATAAGCGGTACGCTCATGCTCCTCTTCGCGGCCCTGATGACCCTCTATATCCTGACCAGCAGGGAGCGCTGCCGGGAGGTGGGCTGGCGCCCCTGATTATTCGCCCAGGTCTCCCAGGGATCTTTTTTTCTTGCTGTTCTTCTTGCGGCTTTTCTTGCGGCTCTTCTTAGCAGCCGGGGCCGGTTTGGCGGCTTTCTGGACCTTGGCGCTCTTGCTGGGGGCCGCTTTCGCCTTCGGGGCCTTTACCCGGGCCCGCTTGGGCGGGGGGGCGGGTTGGTTGTTGAGGATGCTTAAGAGATCCGCCTCTGCCGGCTGGGGCAGGGCGAAACCGAGTCCGCCGATAAATATGGCACCCGCCAGGATAATTTTGATTCGCATCTCTATGCTCCTCCTCTGAAGGTTTTTTTTATCTTGGCGCTAACCGCTAAGACTTAAAAGTTACAGAGCGCTGACCATTGGCTCGAAAAAGTACACCCCTTCCCCTCTATCAAATTATTTATTGTAAGAATTGTCAAGTGATAGGCGCATATGGCGCCTGGCTGACGGCCGGAGATCCCGGCTTATTTCCTTCCTGTCTGGCCAGGGGGGCAGTTTGCTTCAACAGCTAACTGTCGCTGACCCTGGCCCGTCTTTCTTCCGTCTCAATCTGGACACATAGCGCCGTGAACTGTTCCTGCAGTTTCGGCAGCCGGGCCCTGACCCTGGTCAGCTGCTCAGCGCTTCGAGCCTCGGCCTCTATCTGCCGGGCCCGGGCCTCCATGCCCCCGCCGCCAATATTTGCCGAGCTGCCCTTGATGGTATGGGCCAGCCTGATCGCCTTTTCCCTGTCGCCCTCCTCCAGGCTGACCTGCAGCTCCGCCATCTGCTTACGGGTGTCATCCATGTAGGCCCTGGTGATTACCCGCAGCAGCTCTTCGTCCCCCAAAAGACGGGTGAGCAGGGTGGCGCGGTCAAAGATGGCGGGGCCAGCCTCTTCAGCATCCTCGGCCGGGGGGACACTCCCCTCCGCCAGTGCCGGGGCGGTCATGGCGCTGGCCTTTTCCTCCAGGTCAGGGGGGACCATGTCCTGGGGCATCCAATTCTGCAGGCAGTGGGCCAGGGCCACGGGGTCGATGGGCTTGGTCAGGTAGTCGTTCATGCCCACCGCCAGACACTGCCTGCGGTCATCATCAGAGGCGTGGGCGGTCATGGCGATGATGGCCAGCTCCGGGTGGCTCTGGCGGATGAGGACGGTGGCCTGGTAGCCGTCCATCACCGGCATCTGGAGATCCATGAGGACCAGGTCCACGTGGCGCTGGGCCACCATCTCCACCGCCTCCTGGCCGTTATTGGCCATGAGGGGGGGGCAGCCTAACTTGCTTAAGATTCCCTGGGCCACCATGCGGTTAGTCTCATTGTCCTCCACCAGCAGCAGTTGCCGGCCCAGGCAGTTGTCGGCTATGTCGGCGGGTGGGGGCAGAGCGGCCTCCGGGTAACTGCTCTTGGCGCTGGTCTCCGGCAGGGGAATGGTGAACCAGAACTCAGAGCCTTCACCCGCAGCGCTCTTTACCTCGATGGTCCCGGCCATGAGCCGGACAAGCTCCTGGCTGATGGCCAGGCCGAGGCCGGTGCCACCAAAACGGCGGGTGGTGGAGCTGTCGGCCTGACTGAACTTCTGGAATAGTTTGGCCTGCTGCGCAGCTGAGATGCCGATGCCGCTATCCGTGACCTGGAAGCGCAGGTTGGCGCTGGCGCCAGCCGGGTCTGGTCCAACCTGGACCCTTACCCGCCCTGTTGGGGTGAATTTAATGGCGTTGGCGGCCAGATTGGTCAGGACCTGGCGCAAGCGCACGGGATCACCCAAGCGCTGGGGGGAGATGCCGGGGGCCATGATCACCTCCCAGGCCAGCCCCTTTTCTTTAGTGGCGAAACTCATGGTGTCGGTGAGTTCCCCCATGAGGGTGGCGAGGTTGAAGGGGATGGCCTCCAGCTCCAACTTGCCCGCCTCTATCTTGGAGATATCCAGGATATCGCTGATTATCTGGAGCAGGGAACGGGCGCTGGTGCGGCTCACCTGGGCGTAGTGGCGCTGCTGGTCGTCCAGCTGGGTGTCAAGGAGGAGTTCCACCATGCCGATGACCCCGTTTAACGGGGTGCGGATCTCATGGCTCATATTGGCCAGGAATTCGCTCTTGGCCCGGCTGGCTACCTCGGCCTCCTCCTTGGCCTGGGCCAGGGAGCGGGTGCGGGCCGTGACCTTCTCCTCCATGTCCTGGTAATAGCCCTGGAGGCTCACCAGCATGACGTTGAAACTGGCCGCCAGGCGGCTCAATTCGTCGTTGCCCTTCACCTCCATGGGCTGGTGGAAGTCGCGACTGCTGCTGATCTCCTCGGTGCGCAGGCAGAGGTTGCTGATGGGGGTGATTATAAACTGGCTGAGGAGCCAGGAGAGGGGCAACAGGAGGAGGAAGAGGAGGATGATGAACAGGATCAGGCTGTTAAAGGCCAGATCCATTACCCTCTGGTCCACCAGGGAGGTGGCAATGCCCACATGAATGGAGCCCACCTGTCTCTCCCCTTGGAAGATGGGGAGTTCTGTGTCGTAATAGGCGCCCAGCCGGCTGTCGAAATGGCTCTGGGCGTCGCTGAACAGGCGCTTCTCTCTGGCGAGGGGGATATTTATCTGCGGCCCATTGCTGTAGAGGAGCTGGCCGTTAAGGTCGCTGATGTAGCAGTAGGTGAGATTCTCGTTGATGGCCACGGTTTCGGCCAGCAGGTAGTCCAGGCCGGCCAGTTTGTTTAAGGGGACGTAGAGCAGATTTTTGGCCACCTGCTGCCGGACATTGCGGGCGATGGAGACAGAGTGATCCATCAGGGCCTGGCGGTAGCTATCCTTGAAGCTGAGCAGCTGGCTGCCGCTGATGGTCAGGGCCGTGAGGAGCAGAGAGGCGCTGGCCAGGAAGAAGATCTTGCGGCCGATCTGCGAGGTGAAGAGCTGCATGGTTTGCAATCAGCCGGCCAGGGGCCTGAGACCGGGGGCGGCCTGGCAATGGGAAGAAGGGGCGGTTGGCTTGCTGTTTTTAAGGGGCATGGCTCTCTTGTGGGTTAAATGGCAGGTGGCCGGGGCTGCCTATGATTATATGCTGAAAGCCAGGGTTAGGGCAAATGGTGAATGGCCACGGGATAACGCTGGGGCGCCATGGGCCTCCTGGGCAAAATCATATTTGACAGGGCGGGGATCTTTGGTGTGGGATAGGGGGATGAAACGGATCTTGATCACCGGCGCCACGGGTCAGATAGGGACGGAGCTCACCATGGCCCTGCGGGCCATCTATCCCCCGGAACAGGTGGTGGCCAGTGGCCGCCGGCACATGCCGCCGCCTGAGGTCAGTGACTCCGGGCCTTTCTTCTTTGTCGATGTGTTGGACAGGGAGCGGTTGAGTGAACTGGTGGCGGAGCAGGCCATCGATACCATCTTTCACCTGGCCGCCCTGCTCTCCGCCAAGGCCGAGGCCCGGCCCCTTTTGGCCTGGCAGGTCAATATCAGCGGCCTGCGCAACGTCCTGGAGGTGGCCCGCCGCCATGGCTGCGCCCTCTTCTTCCCCAGCTCCATCGCCGTCTTCGGCCCCTCCACCCCCCGGGAGGCCACCCCCCAGGAAACCGTGCAGCGGCCCACCACCATCTACGGGATTAGCAAGCTGGCCGGTGAGCTGCTCTGTGACTATTACTTTCATCGTTACGGGGTGGACTGCCGCGGGGTGCGCTATCCCGGCCTCATCTCGGCCAAGACCAGGCCAGGGGGCGGGACCACCGACTACGCGGCGGAGATATTCGCCCACGCGGTCCGCCATGGCAGCTATGAGTGTTACCTCCGGGCAGACAGCCGGCTGGAGATGATGTTCATGGCCGACGCCATTGCTGCCGCCCTGGGGCTCATGGCCGCCCCGGCCCCTGACCTGCGCTGCCGTAACGGCTACAACCTCTCGGCCATGAACTTTACTCCGGCCGAGCTGGCGGCCGCAATTCAAAAACAGCTGCCCGCCTTCCGCATGGGCTATAAGGTCGATCCTCTGCGCCAGGCCATCGCCGACAGCTGGCCGGCCACCATTGATGATTCGGTGGCCCGGGCCGAGTGGGGCTGGCGGCCCCGTTATGACCTTACGGCCATGGTGGCGGAGATGCTTACGGATGAATAGCTGGCGGCCTGGCCTGCTGCTTTTGGCCCTCATTGCCCTGTTGGCCGGCTGTGCTGGCCAACAACAGTTAGTCCATGAGGAGACGCGGCTGGTGGCCCTGGCCGGCCCCCCTCCCGCCCCTGCTCCCTGGCCCGCCTTTCTTCTGCCGGGCTGGCAGCAGCCCCATAACCGGATCGGCCAGGTGCGGGCCCGGCCGTTGCGGGGGGGGAGGGAGCGGATCTATGTGGATGGCGCCCGGCCGCTGATCTACCACGCCACCATGCCGTTTGCCACGGCCCGGGGCCGTTACGTAAACCAGGTGTACCGGGTCCACTTCCCGGCCATCCCCTTCAGCCTGGTGCCCTTTCATCTCAGCGCGGGCCGCAATGTGGGGTTGCTGGTGGTTATCACCTTTGATGAGCAGCAACTCCCCCTGCTGGTGACAACCGTTAATGGCTGTGGCTGTTATGTGGCGATTATCCCCACAAATTTTCTGCCTGCAGCTGCCTATCCCCCGGACTGGCCCGCCCTCAGCCAGGAGGTTTACGGGGAGACCCTGCCCGCCCGGCTCACCTTCGGGCCGGGGCACGGCCGGCTTCTGGTTACCGTCCGGCCGGAGACCCACAGGGTCCAGGCGCTGGCCGGGACCACCGCTGCGGACCTTGCGTCTTTTTTCCTGGTTGCGGCCCGGCTGCAGCCCCTCGCCAGTCTGACCCGTCTCCCCCTGGGACCGGCCGGGGAGACCTCCTTTTATTACCAGAGCTGGCCCCTGCGCGGCCATGTGAAGGGGGGTGTCAAGATCTGGGAGAGTCTCCTCCTGGGGCTGATCAGCCTGGACGGGCTGGTGGGGATGGACAAGGAGTATGGCGGCAGCGGCGCCAATCCCTTTTACACCAGTTTAAAGCCGTGGAATCGCCATGCCTCTGATATGAATGATTTCCCCCGATTTCTCATCTTTCACGGCTGGCGCTTATGAGGAGGATATTCATTGATGAGTAGCGTACTTGATGATCTGCTGGCTCATAGCCTGGCCCAGATGGCCGAGAGCGGCCGCCTCAAGGGTGAGGAGCGGGTGATCAGCTCCTGGTTGCCTGGCGCAGGCGGACGCGGCCCCCGTTGCCGTCTCCTGGGCCAGGGGGAGCGGGACTTTATCCGCTTCAACAGCAACTCCTATCTGGGCCTCGATCACCATCCGGCCGTCCTGGCGGCGGCGGAGAGGGCGGGCCGCAAGTTTGGGGCGGGGCCCGGGGCGGTGCGGTTTATCAGCGGCACCTGGCAGCCCCATGTTTTGCTTGAGGAGCGGCTGGCCCGTTTCCACCAGCGGCCCGCGGCCCTGCTCTTCAACAGCGCCTACGCTGCGGTGCTGGGTACCCTGGCCGCCCTGATCACCCCGGAGAGCGTGGTGGTGAGCGACGCCCTGAACCATAACTGCATCATTAACGGCATCCGGCTGGGCCGGCCCCTGGCCAAGGAGGTTTACGATCATGGGGATATGGCCGGGCTCAGCGCTCTGCTTAAGGGGCAGGTGGGCGTCGCCAGGCGGATAGTCGTGGTGAGTGACGGGGTCTTCAGTATGCGCGGCGATCACGCCCCATTGGCCGCGATTAAAGATATCTGCCAGGGGATGAGTCACCACTTCCCCGAGGGTATAGTGACGCTGGTTGACGACTCCCATGGCGTTGCCGCCTTGGGGGCCACCGGCCGGGGCACGGAGGAGGTAACAGGGGGGGCGGCCGATATCCTCATCGCCACCCTGGGCAAGGGCTTTGGGGTGGAGGGCGGCTATGTGGCGGGGAGCGCCACCCTGATCAGCTATCTGCGCCAGACGGCCCCCCTCTATATCTATTCCAACCCGGTCAGTCCGGCCGCGGCCGCGGCGGCGGTGACGGCGGTGGATCTGGTGGCCAGCGATGAGGGGGGGCAGCTTCTGGCCCGCCTGGCCGGGTTACGCCAGCGGTTGCAGGAGGGGTTAATGGCCCAGGGCTGGGAGATAATCAAGGGCGATCATCCCATTGTGCCGCTGATGGTCAGGGACACGGCCAGGACCACTCAGCTATGTGATTATCTCTTTGCCCGCAACATCCTGGCCACCGCCCTTAACTTTCCGGTGGTGCCCCGGGGAGATGAGGAGATCCGCTTTCAGGTCTCAGCCAGCCACAGCCCGGCGGATATAAAGGCTCTTTTAGATCTGCTGGCCGCCTGGGATGGGGGAAAATTGTGATAAGCAATGAAATTCAGCCAATGAGATGCTCCTGTAATTTTGCCACAGAAGAGACGGAAGTTGAGTGAAAACATTCTCTGCTTTCGGTGGATTCCGTGGCAAATTGCTTTAGCAAAGCGGTTCTTGCCTGATAATCGACCACCCAGGTGAACTGGCTGAAGTTGCGGGGTAATCGAAAAAAAATCAGCGGTGGAGGACGGCCTGGGCCAGGGCGCTGGTGCGGACCGGCACCAGCCAGAAGTTATGGGGGGCCTCTTTAATCCTGGCGGCCATTGCCTCTGAAAGGCGGTGGGAGTCGTCCACCAGGTTGTAGAAGGCGGAGTCGATGCCGATGAAGCCGTCCACCATGTGGCTTAGGATGTGGAGGAGCTTGCTGGGGTAGCCTGGCTCAAGGGCCAAGAGGTCATCCAGGGAGGTCGCCCCGCTGGCCTTGATCTCGGCCAGGATAAGGTGGCAGAACTCCTCGTTGCGGGCCAGTAGCCTGGTGAGGCAGGGCCAGAAGTCGGGGGAGCCCGCGCCAATGATCTCCTCCTGGCGGACGACAACCTCCTCGTAGTTGATCAGCTCGGTATTGGCCATGAAGCGGCGCACCCGGGTCGCGGCCGTGGCCGGGTCAGGGGAGTGGCAGAGAAAGGTGTGTTGAGTATCCATGGGCAAGGCCTGGCCAGAAATGGTACCCCCAGCAGGAATCGAACCTGCGCGCATGGATTAGGAATCCAATGCTCTATCCACTGAGCTATGGGGGCACTTTGCCGCCTCTGTTTTCAGGCAAGGCAGCTTGGGCGGACGTTGCTTCGCGGCCCGGAAGAGTCCGGGCTTGAAGTAAGCTGTCCGGATCTTGAAAGTTTATACCTGATAAGGATTTGGGAAACAAGGGCTTTTGCCTTAATCACGCCGCAAGGTGGCTCGAGGGAATCGGCCCGGGGCTTAAGCTCGCAAATCAGCCATTGGCGGGGGAGGACCAGCCCATGAGTAAAATAAAAGTGTTGGCCAGCGGCTTAAGGGCCAGCAGGAAGAATTGCCATGACTGAAATACTTTTATTGACGCTGAAGATATCGGTGGGGGCGGTTATCTTCGCCATCGGCCTGGGCGCGCGGTTGTCCCATCTGACCTACCTCTGGCGGCGGCCGGCCCTCTTGCTGCGCGCCCTTATCGCCATGTATCTTGGCGTGCCCCTGGTGGCCATTATAATGGTGAAGGTTCTCCACCTGCCGCCAGGGGTGGAGGTTGGTTTTCTGGTCCTGGCCGTGTCCGCCGGGGCGCCGCTGCTGCCCCGTAAACTGGTGGGTATCGGCCGGGATGAGTTTGTTTTCAGCCTGGTGTTTACCTCCACCCTGCTGGCGATATTCACGGTGCCGGCCTGGCTGGCCGTTCTCGGCCCCCAGTTTGGCTCTCCCGCCCATCTCGCCCCTAAGCAGGTCTCCCTGATCTTCGCCAAGTCATTTTTCCTGCCCCTTCTGGCCGGGATGGTTATGGGCCGGCTCTTTCCCGGACTTGCGGCGCGTTCCCGCGCTCGCCTCATGGGGCTTTCCCTCATCCTCCTGGCCGCCTGCGCCCTTCTCCTCCTGGTCCTGCATTGGCGGGTAATTGCCCAGGTCCATTGGCAGGGGATCCTGGCCCTGGCCGTATTCACCCTGTGCGCCCTGGCCATTGGCCATGGCTTGGGCGGGCCGGCCCCGGAAGATCGCACGGCCCTGGCCATTGCCTGCGCAACCCGGCACATCGGCATTGCCGCCCTGGTTGCCGCCTCCCTCCCTGGTCCCAAGACGGCGGTGATCATCGTCGTCTATATCCTCACCGCCGGGTTAATCGCCATCCCCTATCTCCGCTGGCGGCGGCTGGCTCAGTGAGGTCGCTTGAGTTTGCTTGGCTCCCCTCTGGCCTGTCTTGAAAAACTTGCGGTTGATTTTTTTATGTACATTCTCGGGCAGGGGCGTATATTAGAATGAACGTTCGTTCTAGCCAAAAGAGACCATGACAAATCCTGCCAGCCCAGCTGACCCCCGAGGGGAAATACTCGCCGCCTCCCTGGCCCTTTTTTCGCAAAGGGGCTACTTTCAGACATCCATGCAGGATGTGCGCAAATCCTCCGGGGTCAGCATAGGCGCCATCTACCACTACTTTAAGAACAAGGAGGAGATTGCCCTGGCCCTCTATCACTCCCTCCTTGATAAGATGAGCCGGATGGTGGAGGAGAACCTGGCCGGCCATCATCTGTTCCATGACCGCTGTTATGGGATCCTGGAGGATCTTTTTCAGGAGTCCTGCCGGGCCCCGGCGGCCATGCAGTTTCTCCTCTATGCCCGCCACCGGGAATTTCTCCCCGCTCTCCAGCCCATCTGTTCGGCCAGGCCCTTTGAGCTGATGCTTATAGCCGCCGGAGAGGCCATGGATAGGGGAGAGGTGCGCAGGATGGAACCGGTGGTCATGGTGGCCACTATCTTCGGCAGCCCCCTGCGGCTTATCCTGCTCCACACGGAGGGCTTGCTGGAGAAGAAGCTGGAGGAGTACCTGCCGTCAACATGGTCCTGCATCTGGCCGGCCCTTAAAAATGATACGCCTGTTGCAGAAGGCTAAAAAAACATGGAGAGCGGTATGTTAAAAAAGAGATTGCCCTTGCTAATTGCTGTTTTGCTCCTGGCCTTGGCCCTGGCCGCCCAGGCCCACGCCTCGCCCCGGAAACGTTTTGATCCCGGTACCCAGACTTGCCGGATATTTGACTTTGAGAGTGGTTGGTGGGGCCAGGGCAACAAGATCTTCAAGGCCAGATGCAAGAGCTGCCACACCAAGGATAATAAGGAAGGCGCCACCTTTCTTTACAGTGAATCCAAGTCGCCCAAGGGCTGGAACCGGGTCTTCCACAAAAAACGGGCCCAGTGCTACAAGGACGGCCATTGGGCCGGCCTCTCTTTGGAGGAACAACTGATGCTCAATGATTATCTATATCGTAATGGGGCCAATACCTACGACCCCAACGATGCCGAAGACTGCGGCTGATGACATTTTTCTCTCCGGTCGGAGAGAAAAGATGGTAGGAAAAAGCACCATACTCCGGCCTGAATCGGCCCAGGGGATGGTGCTTTTTGATATGAGCGCCCAAGCTCCATGGCGTTGCCTCTAAAGATAATGACAGGTGTCGTATGATTAAGTCCCGGGGAGTCCTTCACATCCTGCTCTGGACCCTTCTCTTGCTGCTGCCAGCCAGTAGCGGTTTTGCTTGGTTCGGCAGTGCCAAGAAAGGCGACAGCGCCATGCCCGAGTTCAGCCTGACCACGGTAAATGGGGGGCAGACGGTTTCCAACAAGTCGCTGCGGGGCCAGGTGGTTCTCGTCAACTTCTGGGCCACCTGGTGCGGCCCCTGTGTCAACGAGTTCCCTGACCTTAACCGGCTCCATGGGGACTTGGGGGCCAAAGGTTTCTTGGTCCTGGCCCTGTCCATGGATGAGAGGGTCTCTGATGTGGAGGCCTTTGTCGCCAAACAGCGGCCCACCTTTCTGGTGGCCATGGGGAGCAAAAAGCTGATTCGCAAATTCGGCGGCGGTGGCGGGCTGCCTGTCTCTTTTCTCATCAGCCGGCAGGGCAAGATTATCAAAAAGTATTATGGCCCCCGCCCCTATGAGCTGTTCCGCAGCGACATAGAAGAACAGCTCAGGCAGCCGCTGCCACCCGGCTAAAGGAAATTCTCTTTATTAAAGAGAGATTGGCCCGAGGGCCTTTTTTTCAGCCCCCCCGCGGCCCCTAGACCTTCGCCTCGGTAATCCACAGGTCGTGCAGATTACAGAAACTGGTGGCGGTGATATGACCTTTGTAGCCGGCTGGCAGGGTAAAGGTTGCCGTTGGTTTGTCGGCCGGGGTAAATGTTTTTTCACCCAGGACGGTGCCGTCGGCCCCAATCAGGGTCTGGCGCACGATGTAATGCTTTTGCGCCATCCCGTGCTTGGTCGTAACCTCCACGCTACTGCCTGAAACCTTAACCTGGGGGGCATGGCTGCCGGCCTTCCCCTGCCATTTACCCTGGTTGCTGCTGGAGTACACAATTCCTGTTAAGGAAGAGCAGGCCATGGCCTTTCCCGCCCCGCTGATTGTCGTGGCGGCGGCTACCGCCATGGAGGTCTTCAGGAAGTTTCGTCTGTTCATCACTTTCACCTCATCAAAAGTTTTGGTCTGTGGTTAGGCGCTGCTCGCGCTCAGCTGCTGACCCATCCAGCTGAAAAATTAATAGCTTCTCATAGCGGCTGTTCCGGTCGGGCTTGCAAGGTATCTGCCAGGAAAATGGCGAACTCCGAGGCGACAAGCCGTTGGCCCAGTCGGTTTAAATGGCCGCCGTCATTGGTATATTCAGGCGCCAGGGAGTAGTAGGTCTTGCCCTTGAAGGTGTAGCTGGATCTCGTCCCGTCCGGGTAGGTCGACTCCAGCCGGGCCAGGTCAAAGATCGGCTCACCCGGGAAGGTCTCCTGCAAGAGATCATTAAATTGGGCCCGGGCTATATTGGCCCCGTCACTCCAATCCTGGCGGCCCAGCGACCTCTTCAGCCGGGCCTTGGCGTCTCTCTTCCTGGCGGTGAGGGGGACGGTGATGTGGGCAAAAAGTATCTCGGGGTTCTGGCGCTTAAGGGCGGCAACCTTGTCCCTGTATTGGGCCAATATCTCTGCCACCTCTGCCTCGGGCGGAAAATCGATGAAGCAAAATTTCAACAGGGCGATATCGGGTCCGTACGACTTGGCAAAGGTTGCGATCTGCTCTTCGTAGTCGTTAACCTTGCTCCCAGGGTCCCTGTTCTGCCCCGGGCTCAGGCTGAGAATGTTTGCCTTGGCGGCCACTGGTCCGCTATCAGCCCGTGTTACAACCAGGTCAACACCGGAATCGGCCGACAGTGAGGCGAGTCCCGCCAGGATATTGGCCCCCACTGAGTGGTGGGCAAAGAGAATTTTTTTTGCTTTTAGGGCCGTTAAGGCCTGGGCGGTTTCAGGGGAGACCCCTTTGCCGCCGTCCGTCAACGCGGTAATTTCGGCCTGCTTGCCGTTTGTCTTATCACAGCCCATGAGTAACAGCAGCAGGCAAGTGACAAGAGGCAGGATGGTCCTGGGGTGGCCGGCTGGAGGAGGGGAGTAGTGCTGTTTATTCTTCATAACGTTTTCCCTTAAGGGCAAGGGGGAGGGGTTTTGAGCCGCCGCTTGGCCTACTCTTCTTCGCGCAGGGCCAGGCCAAGGTTTTGGATCATGGGGGCATTCTCGGCCCCGATATACTCGCAATAGTCGTCACTCTCGTTGAAGTGCTGGTGCCAGGCCCAGCGGGGCACGAGGATGGCGTCACCTGCCTGCCACTCCACCCGGCCGCCCTCAACCACTGAATAGCCGTGGCCCTTGAGGATGTATATTATGGTCTCGTAGGTGTGGCGATGCTTACGGGTGGATTTGCCTGGGTCCAGGCCGCCGATGGTCATGGAGATGGCCCGGGAGGGCAGGTCGACCACATGGACCGGGTGGCGTCTGTCCTCAGAGAATTCGCCATCAAGGTCACCGCCGGTGACATTGCGATGGATCAGGTTCTTGGGCACATTTACCTCTAAGGACGATTTGGTCTGGCCAAAATCCTTGGATGAATAGGCGTAGACGTAGTCATCTTCTGCCATGGTGGTTTCCTCCATCATTGCTGGCTGGTTATTTTCTGCTGCTGCTTTGGCATGTTTAGTCCGTCGGCGTCATACTGTCGGCCCGCTTCTGCATGGCGTCGAAAAAGGCGCCGCGGATGGATAGGGCCTTGAGCATGCCATATTTCAGTTCCTGCCGGTCTTTCGCACTTTTTTCGGCGTAGTCCACGGCAATCTCGGTGAGGACCGCGCCATGCTCATCGTCAAGGGCGGCATGGAGATCAAAAAAGACCCGCTCCCTGGGGGAGATATCCAGATGTTCTTTGATCGCTGCCAGGATGGGGCGGTAGATGAATTTAACGATATTTTCGGTGCCCAGGCCGATGGCGCCAAGGGATTGGGCGGCCTCGCCCCGCAGGCAGAGATCAAGAAACATTTCCCGCCAGATCAAGGTCTCCTCAGCCACCGACTCTGCCGCCAGCACCTGATCATCCAGGCCCAGGGATTTGAGGAAACGTCGGTAGAGTAAGGGGTGGGCCACGCCATCTATCCACTCCAGTTCAATACCGATCTTGTCCAGTTCACTGGCGTCCTCCTCGCCCACCTGGCCGGTCTCCTCAACCAGGTTGGCCATTAACGCCTCCCGGTGTTTTCTCTCCTCCATCTGGGCAATGGTTGCCGTGAGGTAGCGGAGGAAATCGCTGGAGTAGGCGTAGTATTGGCCGGCAAAATCCTTCAGGGCCGCAACCACATCCGGGACATTGCCTGTGGCCAGGTTCTGGAGGTAGGGATGGTTAACCGCTGGGTGGTTTTCCGCCCGGCGGCACAGCTCGTGAACATAGGCTTCCGCTTCCTTGCGACTTATCTCAGACATCTGGCCCCCCGCAATGTTCGTGATGAATATTTCCCGTCGTTAGAGAAAATGATAGATAGGAATGACTCTCATGTCAAACAATCAGCTGTTGTTTCCGGGGGAGATATTGGCCCCCTGGAAGATTTACCAAGGGTATGAGAGGGTTTGGGCTGGTGGGGAAGATAGAGATTTGGCTGAAGGTCCCCAGGGGAGGAGGGCGCGGGGGGGCAGACCCCTAACTTTCATGGGGCAGTGCGGCGTGGCCATCGCCGCCACTGGTATGGTTTTGCTGGTTAGTAGCCGAAGTCGCGCAGGCTGGCCGCCCGGCGGCTCCACTCCTTCACCACCTTGACCCACAGCTTTAAGACCACCTTGGCGCCCAGCAGTTCCTGGATGTCAAAGCGCGCCTCGCGGCCGATCCGGGCCAGCATCTTGCCCCCCTTGCCGATGATGATACCCTTTTGCGAAGAGCGCTCCACGTTGATGGTGGCGTGGATGGTCACCTGGCGGCTTCCCTCCTGGAAGGCGTCGATGGTCACGGCGGTGGCGTAGGGGATCTCCTGGTGGGTGAGGAGGAAGATCTTTTCGCGGATCATCTCGCTGACGATGAACCGTTCGCTGACGTCGGTGGGGATATCCTCCGGAAAGATGCGGGGCCCCTTGGGCAGCAGCGGCAGCAGCTCACTGATCAGCTCCTGGCAGCCGTCATTATGGAGGGCGGAGATGGGCAGGATGGCCTGGAAGGGATGAATGGCCTGGTACGCCTGGATGATGGGCAGCAGCTCGTCTTTCTCCACCAGATCGATCTTGTTGATGATGAGGATCACCGGTTTGCCGGTCCTCTGCAGGACCCGGCCGCTCTCCGCCAGCCTCTCCGGCAGGGGGTAGGTGACATCGATCATGAAGACGATCACCTCCACCTCGGCTAAAGAGTCCAGGGCGGCCCGGACCAGGGACTGGTTTAAAGGCGAGTGGGCCGCGTGGATGCCCGGGGTGTCCAGGAGGATGATCTGGTAATCATCATCGTTGACGATGCCCATGATCCGGTTGCGGGTGGTCTGGGGCTTGGGAGAGACAATGGATATCTTCTGGCCCAGCAGGGTGTTGAGCAGGGTGGACTTGCCCACGTTGGGGGGGCCCACCAGGGCCACCATACCGGTCTGGATCTCTTTTTCGGATGCAATCATAGTGACAAAGGGGGGCTGAGCTGGTAGAGGTTTGTCTCGCTGGCCTGGAGGCGGGAAAACGGGATATTTCGCCCTCTGGCCGTAAGGTTGTGACAGTGGAAAAACCATTGATATATACCGTAAACCGTAAGGCGTAAACCGTAAACTTCAAGGCCGGAGTCGTGAGAACGGCGGTGAGAAGGGCCAGAGGACGAATCGTGCAGGGTAAGATCGTTGAATATGTGGAGCAGGGCCGTTTTATCTGCGCCCTGGTCCAGGAAGAGGCGGGCAAGCGCTTACGGGTGGTGAATCAGAACGGCCGGGAGATGAAGCTACCCGCGGGCCGCCTGGTTCACCTCTCCCAGGGCACGGCTAGCGCCCAGGGCCGCGAGGAGATCATGGCCCTGCTCCAGGGGGTGAGTGAGCGCCGCCAGGCCCTGATGGACCCCATTGATCTGGCCGAGATCTGGGAGCTGGCCGTGGAAGAGGAGGGGGCAAGCTTTACGCCAAAGTTTCTCACCGAGCTGGCCTTTGCCGAGGCGGCGGACGACGATCATGTGGCCGCCTTCCTGCGCTGCGTCTTTGCCGACCGCCTCTTCTTCAAGTACCGGGAGGGGCGGGTCCAGGTCCACAGCGCCGAGATCGTCGAGCAGCTGCGGGTCAAGGCCCAGCGGGAGCACGAGAAGGAGGAGCTGCTGGCCCAAGGGGCGGCGGGCTTAGCGGCAATAGCGGGCGGCCAGGGGGATTACGCCTGGCCCGGCCGCCAGCGCTGCCTGGAGCTGGTCCGCGATTTCTACCTCTTCGGCTCTGAGGCGGAGGAAAAAGAGGTGGCCCGGGACCTGTTGAAGCGGGCGAACCTGGGCCGGCCCCACGACCCGTATCATCTCCTGGTGGCGGCCGGGCTCTGGGCCGAGCACGAGAACATCGTCCTCCAGCAGGTGGAACTGCCGGTGGAGTTTTCTCTTGAGGAGGAGGGTGAGGCGCGGCGGCTTTCCGAGGCGCCGGCCGATTTTGGCGAGAATCGCCTCGACCTGCGCCACCTGGAGCTGCTCACCATCGACGGCGCCGCCACCCGGGACCTGGACGACGCCCTCCATGTGGAGAAGAAGGGCGATAACTTCCTGGTGGGCATCCACATTGCCGATGTCAGCCACTATATAAAGCCGGACGACATTCTCTTTGACACGGCCCGGAGCCGGGCCACCTCCGTCTACATGGCCGACCAGCAGGTTCCCATGCTGCCGCCGCTGCTCTCCGAGGGGTGCTGCAGCCTCATCGCCGGCGAGGAGCGGCCGGCCATCTCCACCCTGGTGGAGTTGACGCCTACGGCGGAGGTGGTGGATTTCTCCATCAGGCCGTCCCTGGTTAAGGTCAAGCGCCGTCTCACCTATGAGGAGGCGCTGACCATGGCGGACGACTGGGAGATTGCCACCCTCACCGACCTCAGCCAGAAGCTGATCAAAAAAAGGGTGAGCGACGGGGCCGTGCTCCTGCCCCTGCCCGATGTCAATGTCAGGCTCAAAGAGGGGAGGGTGGCGGTGGATCTGATGCCGTCTGATACCGTCTCGCGCACCCTGGTGGCGGAGTTCATGGTCCTGGCCAACCGCCTGGGGGCCTACTACGTCTCTTCTCGGATGGAGCCGGGCCTCTTTCGCAGCCAGGAGCCGCCCCGCCGGCGGATAACCAATGGCTATGACCATGATATCTACCTCAACTTTAGGCAGCGCCGCTTCCTCTCCCGGGGCCAGCTTTTAGCCGAGGCCCGGCCCCACAGCGGAGTGGGGGCGCCGGAGTACACCACCATCACCTCGCCCATCCGCCGCTTTTTAGATCTGGTGATGCAGCATCAGCTGGGCCGGATCATGCGGCGGGAGGAGCGTTTCTCCACCAAGGAGTGTAACGGCTTTGTCAGCGATATCCTCCGCAACCTGGGCCGGGCTAACCGGGTGCGCTACCAGCGCCAACGCTACTGGCTCCTCACCTACCTGGCCCAGGAGGTGGGGGTGGGGGGCATGGTGGAGGCCCTGATCCTCGACATTCAACCCCGGCGCATCCAGGTGGTGCTGACCGATATCCTCCTGGAGGGCGACCTGCCCCTGGGGGGGCAGCGCGGTGGGGTGGAGCCAGGCGAGACGGTCACCGTGCGGCTGGCCAAGGT
>JBDLJA010000039.1:0-21452 GCA_039714595.1 Thermodesulfobacteriota bacterium
AAAAATGGCGCGGCGGCCCGGTAGATGGCCAGGGGTTTTACCCCCTGCTCGCGCATGACCGCCAGCGACAGGGCCTTATCCGACTTGGCCAGCTTCTGCCCCTGGTCGTCGGTCAAAAGATCATGGTGGACAAAGCGGGCGGCAGCAAAGGAATCAGCCGCCAGGAGACGGGCCAGGAAGAGCTGGGCCGCGCTGGAGGCGAGGAGATCAGCACCGCGGACGATGAGGTTGATCCCGTGATCCAGGTCATCGGCCAGGCTGGCCAGCTGGTAGGCGGGGCTGTTGTCCCGGCGCCAGAGGATAAAGTCCCCCATCTCGGCGGCCAGATCCACCTCAGCCACCCCCCCCACCTGGACCAGTGTTCCCTCCGGCACCAGCAGACGCCGGGCCCCGGGGCCCTTCGCCCCGCTTTTGTAACGGCAGAATCCGGGATAGACTCCGCTTGCCACCCTGGCCCGGATCTCCTTGCGGGAGCAGCCACACTCATAGGCGTGTTCCCCCAGGCGGGCCAGGAGATCCTGGTAGCGCTCAAGGCGCAGGGATTGGGAGAAGTTGGCCCGGAAATCGGTCACCCCCTGGGGGCCAATGTCCCAGTCCAGCCCCAGCCACTCCAGCTGGCGGAAGATATCGTCGAGATACTCGGGCCGGCAGCGGCCGGAGTCACCGTCATCGATGCGCAACCGCAGCTGGCCGCCACTCCGCCGGGTCAGAACCCAACAGATAACAAAATTCACCCCGTTGCCCAGGTGGAGGAGGCCACTGGGGGTGGGCGCTATGCGGCAACGCAACATGGCCATATTCAGTTAAGCCAGCATCCTGGCCATCTCCTTGGCGCCGTAGGTGATAATAATATCGGCCCCGGCCCGGGTCATGGCCAGGAGGGACTCGGCCATCACCTTCTCGCCATCGATCCAGCCCTTTTCTGCCGCCGCCTTGATCATGGCGTACTCGCCACTCACCTGATAGGCGGCAATGGGCAGGTCAAACTCGTCGCGCAGGGAGCGGATGATATCAAGGTAGCTCAGGGCCGGTTTGACCATGAGGATGTCCGCCCCCTCATCCACGTCCAGGGTGGCCTCCCGCAACGCCTCCCGCCGGTTGGCCGCGTCCATCTGATAACTCTGCCTGTCACCCTGCTGGGGGGCGCAGTCGGCGGCCTCACGGAAGGGGCCGTAAAAGGCGGAGGCGTATTTAACCGCGTAGCTCATTATGGGCACCATCTCATGGCCGTTCTCATCTAAAGCGGCGCGGATCTCGGCCACCCGGCCATCCATCATGTCAGACGGGGCGACGATATCGGCCCCTGCCTTGGCGTGGGACAGGGCGATCTTGGCCAGCACCTCCAGGGTGGAGTCGTTGTCCACCGTCTCATCCATCAGGATGCCGCAGTGGCCATGGCTGGTGTACTCGCAGAGGCAGACATCGGTGCTCACCATGAGCTGAGGCGCCTTATTCTTCAGCTCTCTGATGGCCCGCTGGATGATGCCGTCCTTGGCGTGGGCCCCGGAACCAACCGGGTCCTTCTTCTCCGGCACGCCAAAGAGGATCACATGGTTGATCCCCAAAGAGAGCAGCTCTTTAGCCTCAGCCGCCAGCTGATCAACGGAGAGACGCATGACCCCGGGCATGGATGGCACCGATTCCCTTTTACCCTTACCCTCCATGACAAAGAGGGGATAGATGAACTGCTCCACCGAGAGCCTGGTCTCGCGAATGAGGGATCTCAGCTGGGGGTTACGGCGCAGGCGGCGGGGACGATATTCAGGAAAAACCATGGCTTAACTCCGTTTTTTTATGTGATTACCAGCCGAGAAACGCTTTGCCAAAGCTATTTGCCACAGAAGACACGGAAATTGCGTAAAAACATTCTGTGCTTTCGGTGGATTCCGTGGCCCAATTAAAGGGGCGCGTCTCTTTGGCTGAATTTCATTGGTAAGCACCTTTTTTATGAGTGGCAGTGGGGAATCTTAAAGCTCTAAAAATTTAAGCAGGACCGGTCAGGCCATTAGAGACGGTAACTCTCATCAAGGATGGAGTTGATAAACTTCTCCGGCTCCCTCACCCCCTCTAGAGGGATAACCACCTCCCCGCCCCCATCCTTCTGGGCCAGGAGGCGCAGGCCGGTGTCCAGGGCGGCAAAAACCGTCTGACAGATACCATTGACCCTGGCCATACTCAACCCACCATCGCTGATAATCAGGTCAACGGCCTCGTCGGTGAAGGAGACTAAGACCCCGCACTCCTCAGAGGCGGTCTCACCATAATCGTGGATATGGTGGACCAGGGCGACAAACTCCTCACACGCCACCCCCACATCGAGGAGCAGCCCCTGGGCGTGGTGAGCGATCATGGCGAGGCGAGCCGGCGAGGGGGCGGCGTCATGGAGGCGGAGGAAGGTGCCGTGGTGGCTGGCGATGAAATCTTGCAGCCGGGCAAGCTCGGCCGCAGCCAGCTTGTGGCACCTTTTGTTCTGCCGGGCCACCAGCTCATCATCTGCCAGGAGACGGGCAAGAAAATCGTCGGGCCCGGCCACCAGCTCTTCAGTCACCAGCAGATGACGCAGTTCGGTGGAGGGCAGCGTCTTCTCAAAGCCCATGAGGACCCGCTCCATAACGGAAACCAGGCCCCGGGCCCCGGTCTGCTCGGCCACGGCCAGCTCGGCGATGGCCGTAAGAGCCTCCGGCTCAAAATGGAGCTCTATGCCATAGGCCTGCATGTCCTGCTTCTTGGCCATGACCACGGTGGAGTTGGGCCCGCTTAATATCTCGACAAAGGCCGCTTTATCAAGCTGCTCCAGGCAGGCCACCACCGGCAGACGGCCGACAAACTCACTTTCAAAGCCGTAGGCGATGAGGTCCTCCGCCTTAACTTCAGCCAGATAGCGGTTCTCATCATCCCGGCCGCTGCCGATATTGGAGCCAAAACCGATGGAACGGGCGTCACAACGACGCTGGATAATCTCGGTGAGACCGTTGAAGGCGCCGCTCATGACAAAGAGGATGTTGCGGGTGTTCACCACCCTCCTCTCCCGCTTGCCGGTGGAGCGGTAATGCTCCATCGCCTCCATCTGGGAGACCGGGTCATGGGCCACCTTCATCTCCACCTCGGTCTCCTCCATGGGTTTCAAGAGGGCGCGCTGCACCCCGCTTCTGGAGACGTCCGCCCCCAGGCGGTTGCTGGAGGTGGCGATCTTGTCCACCTCATCCACATAGATGATGCCGAACTGGGCCCGCTCTATGTCATCATCCGCCTCCCGCACCAGGTCGCGGACCAGATCATCCACATCACCTCCCACATAACCGGTCTCGGAGAACTTGGTGGCGTCACCCTTGACAAAGGGCACGCCTAAGCGCCGGGCGATGAGCTTGACCAGATAGGTCTTGCCCACCCCGGTGGGGCCCATGAGCAGGACATTGGCCTTGATCCGCCCCAGGGGGCGCTGGCGCTGGCCCCCTTTAGCCAGTTCATAACTGATGCGGTTGAAATGGGTGCAGATCTTGGTGGCCAGAATCGTTTTGGCCTGCTCCTGGCGGACCACATACTCGTCCAGGTAGTCCACCAGCTCCTGGGGTTTTAAATCAAAGGTGAAGTCCGGCCCGGCGGGCTTGTCTAAACCCTGCCCCTTCTTCTCGCCCTTGGCGGGCAGGGGCAGCAGACCGGAGGATATCACCTTCACCCGGCCGCCATACTTCTTACTTAGGTAATCACCCAGCTCCTTTTCGAGATCACCCTCATCGGGCAGGGAAATAGGATCGTCAGCCATTTTTATTACTCATCCACAAATTAAGATGGGAATCTTGAAAATTAATGTTTGCCAGCAAGTCCCGTTTTAACAAGAACTGCAAAGACGCAGATAAGCTGAAGCAAAATTAGTTTTGCCGAAATTTCAATTTCAGCTGAGCCATAAAGGGCTCACGCCAGCCCCAACGCCTTGATCTTGCGGTGGAGATGGCTGCGTTCCATACCTATCTCCGCGGCGGTCTTGGAGATATTGCCCTCATTGGCCGTCAGCCTCTCCCGGATAAAATCGGCCTCAAAGAACTTCTTCGCATCCTTAAAGGAGAGTTCATCATACTCGGCAAAGTGGCCGCTTGCCGGGAGGGCCGGGGGGGTGGCGCCCTGGGTGCCCAGGAGCATCTCCACCTGCTCGGCGCCGATCTCCTCCTCGGGACACATGATAAGCAGCCGCTCAAGGAAGTTGCGCAGCTCCCGGACATTACCGGGCCAGTCATGGCACTGCATGGCCCGGATAGCGGCCGGCCCGAAGGTCCGTTTAGAAAAACCCTTGGCCACGAAAACAACCATGAGATCTTCCACCAGGAGGGGAATATCCTCCAACCGCTCCCTGAGGGGCGGCAGGGTAACAGGTATGACATTGAGGCGGTAAAAAAGATCGGCCCGAAAATTTCCCTTTTTGATCTCCTCCTCCAGGTCTTTGTTGGTGGCGGCCAGGACCCGGACGTTCACCGCGATGGTCTTGCCGCCGCCCACCCGCTCAAACTTCTGCTCCTGGAGGATGCGCAGCACCTTGGCCTGGGCGTTCATGCTCATGTCGCCGATCTCGTCCAGGAAGAGGATGGAGCCGTCGGCCAGGTCAAACTTGCCCCGCTTGGCGCTGGTGGCGCCGGTGAAGGCCCCCTTCTCATGGCCGAACAGCTCGCTCTCGATGAGCTCTTCGGGGATGGCGGCGCAGTTCACCTCGATCATCGGCTTATGGGCCACGCTGGAGTAGTGGTGGATGGTCTGGGCCGCCAGCTCCTTGCCGGTGCCATGCTCGCCGCGGATCAGGACCCACGCCTCGGAGGGGGCCACCCTTTTCAGCTGCTCCCGGAGGGAGTTCATCAGACCAGAGGAGCCGGTGAGCTCCTGGAACTGACCGCTGCCCGCCTTCAAGATCTCATTTTCCCGGGCCAGGCTCGACATCTTCAGGGCGTTGTTGATGGCGAGGATGATCTTATCGTAGGAGGGCGGCTTCTCGATGAAATCAAAGGCGCCCATCTTGGTGGCCGTCACCGCGGTCTCGATATTGCCGTGACCGGAGATCATGATCACCGGCAGATCGGACCACTGTTCCTTGATCTTGGCCAGCACCTCCATGCCATCCAGGCCCGGCATCCAGATGTCCAGCAGGACCAGGTCGACACTCTCCTCCTGGAGCAGATCCAACCCCGCCGCGCCATTATCCGCCAGAAGCGGGGTAAAGCCCTCATCGGTCAGGATGCCGGCCACGGTTTCCCGGATCATCTCCTCGTCATCTATAACCAGGATCTTTTTTGTCATAGTTTCTCAATATTTTTTTCTTAGATTGGCAAACATCCCTTGGGGGCACCCGCCAGGCGGCTGTTATTTGCGTACTTTACTAATAATTGTCGCCTGTTGCCAGTGGCAACGATCAAGGGGCGTCCCCTTTAGCCCACCAGGGGCAGCTCCACCACAAAACAGGTCCCCTTAGGCTTATTATTCTTCACCCGGATATAACCGCCATGGTCGGAGATAATGGTGGAGACGATGGCCAGCCCCAGGCCGGTGCCGGTCTTCTTGGTGGTGAAGTAGGGCTCAAAGAGATGAAGTCTATCCTCATCACTTACGCCGCTGCCATTATCGCACACCGCCAGGAAGACCAATTTCTGTTTCTCATCAAAGGTCAGATCCACCGCCACCCTGCCCTCTGCCGCGTCCACCGCCGCCACGGCGTTGTCCAGCAGGTTAACCAATACCCGCTCCAGCTGCTTGCGGTCAAAGAGAAAGGGGGGGACGTCCTGGACACAGTTGAAGGAAAAATCCAGGCCGGGATGGCCCTCCTGGTAAATGGCCAGCGCCTCGCGCACCATCTCGGGCAAAAAGTCACGGGCCTTCCGGGCCACCGGCATGCGGGCGAAGCTGGAAAACTCCGAGACCAGGTGCTTGAGCTCATCCACCTGGTTGATGATGGTCTTGGTGCAGAGGTCGAACACCTCACCCTCGTCGGCCAGATTGTCAAGGTAACGCTTGCGCAGCCGCTGGGCCGAGAGCTGTATGGGGGTGAGGGGATTTTTGACCTCATGGGCGATGCGGCGGGCCACCTCGCGCCAGGCCGCCATGCGCTGGGCCTTTTCCAGCTCGGTGAGGTTGTCAAAGACCAGCACCACCCCCAGATCGTGGCCCTGCTCATCGGCCAGACGGGTGACGTGGATGCGCAGGGAAAAGGTCTCCTGGCCCACGGTGAGCTGCAGGGGACGCTCCAGGCTGCCCTGGCCGGAGGCGGCCAGCTCACCCAGGAAACTTTTCAAAATGAGCTGGTGGCTGGGGGCCAGCACCTCGACAAAGGACTTGCCCAGCATCTGGCTGGCGTCTATCTTCAGCAGCTTCTCGGCAAAGGTGTTGATGGTGGAGATGGTGCCCTCGCTGTCCAGGGAGATCACCCCGGCCGAGACGTTCTGGAGAATGGTCTCCGTGTAGCGCCGCCGGTTGTCAAGCTCCAGGTTGGACTCCTGCAGGCTCTGGCGGCCGGCAAGGAGGTCATGGGTCATCTGGTTGAAGGAGTCCACCAGGGTCCCCATCTCATCGCCGGACTCCCGGCTGATGGTAAAATCAAGATCGCCGTCGGCCACCCGCCGGGTGGCCTCGGCCAGGGTGCCCATGGGATTGGTGAGACCGGCCGCCACATAAAAGCCGAACCAGATGGCGGCAAAGACCACCAAGAGGGAAACGATCACCAGGATCACCAGGAGACTGGTCTTCAACGGCTGCTGGAGCAGCATGAGCTGGCGGTAACCGGTGAGGCCATCGGAGATCTTGGTCAACTGGCTGAGCTTCTCGGCCGGGATATAGGTGCCCACCACCAGGACATGGGGCGCCTTGGCCCAGCGCCCCGATTTTACCAGGGTGGCGCTCATCACCAGCTCGCCGGCGGCTAAGGGGGCGATGGTGGTGAGATCCTTTTCCCCGGCCAGGGTGCGGCGCAGAAAGTCCACCGGCAGGGCCGGGACATCCGGGCCGGAGAGCTCTGCGGCCACCACCCGCACCAGGGACTGGCGCTGGTCAGAGATCAGCTCCAGGACGGCCAGCCCCCGGCTCTCCGCCACGTCGGCCAGGAAGAGATCCAGGGAGGTATCGGTCAGCGAACTGTAGCGGCTCGACTCCAACAGCTGGGCCGTGGTCCTACCCAAGCGCACCGTCTCCCGCCGGCCATCCTGGTAAACATCGCGGGCAATGGTGAGCGACTCCACCAGGGCCTGCTCCACATTGATGTTGAACCAGTAATCCATGGAGGTGGAGACAAACTGCAGGGCCAGGAAGAAGAGGATGGAGGTGGGGATGAGGGCCATGGAGACAAAGGCCAGGACCAGCTTGGTGCGCAGCCTGGTGCCTAAGATCCGCCGCTTGCGCTCGAAGACCAGCTGGACCAGGTTGCGCAGGACCAGAAAGATCATCAGCAGGAGCAGGAGGATATTGATGTTGATCAGGACGTAGACCAACACATTGCCGCTCACCGGGAAAGGCACCTGCCCCAGGTCCATGACCCGGGTCTCCAGGAAGGTGAGGAAGATGATGGCCAGCAGGCAGAGGCCAATGGCCCACCAGATCCGCTGCTTCTTGCGCAGGCCCTGCTGCTGGCGTTCCTGGCCGATCAGCTCCTGACTCATGGGGACACCTGGGGCACGGCGAAGGTGATATGATACCAGTCAGTGGTGAAATCCCACGTCTTGACGAAGCCGATGACGTTCTGGAAACGGACCGGCAGCCCCTTCCTGTCCAGGCGGGCCATGACCTTCACCAGGTAACGGTCCCCGGCCGCAAGACCGCTTAAGGCGATGAGCGGCAGATCATGGACCCAGGTCAAGTGCCTCTGGGCCGCGGCCAGGGTGGCGGCCACCTCTGCTCCCTCCCCCTGGCGGGTTGAGGTCACCCGGTACTCCTCCTTCAGGGTGTCAAAGAGCAGGGTGCGGCTGAAGGTTATGTTGGCCAACGACTCCAAGCCGGTGCTGGCATGATGGAGGAGTTCCACCTGATAGATGATGGCCAGAGTGATGCCATTATTCACCCCCTCCTTCATCGCCGGGGTCATGGCGTCCCCCAACCGGAAGTAGAGGAGGAGTTCCCGCTCCGAATTCATCACCAACCCGTCCACTATCTCGGCCGGGGGCCCGGCGGCCGCCACTGGCCGGACCAGGAAAAAGAGCAGGGAGAGGAGGCAGACAAGAAGGCCCAACCCCACCCCTGGCCTCCTGGACCAAGGCGCACCCGTGGCGGGTTTATCACTCAAAAGCGCTGCTGCCATTGCTTTACCACCCTGGCCCGGGCCTGGGTCATGAATTCCCCCAGGCTGGCTGGATCCAAGGCGCTGATGGCCACCCCGGGAAATCTTTGCAGTTGCTGCTGGACAAAGTCTGGCTCCAGCAGATCGATCTTATTAAACACCCGCAGGCAGGGGATTTCACTAAGCCCCAGCTCGACCAGGACATTATCCACCACCGCCATCTGCTCCTCGAATCCGGGGTTGGCCAGGTCAATGACGTGGATGAGGAGATCCGCCTCGCTGAGCTCCTCCAGGGTGGCCTTGAAGGCCTGGAGGAGATCCGGGGGCAGCTCCCTGATAAAGCCCACCGTATCGGTGATGATCACCTCCACGTCCTCGGGGAAGCGCAGCCGCCGGCTGGTGGGGTCCAGGGTGGCAAAGAGCTTGTCCTCGGCCAGGATGTTACTCTTGGTCAGCTTATTTAACAGGGTGGACTTGCCGGCATTGGTATAGCCCACCAGGGAGATAACCGGCAGCTCCTTCTGGCGCCTTCTCCGCCGCCGGGCGCTGCGCTCCCGGCCGATCTTTTTGAGCTCCTTGGCCAACCGGGCCAAGCGGTCGTTTAACCGGCGCCGGTCAATCTCCAGTTTTGTCTCACCCGGCCCCCGGCCGCCGATGCCGCCGGTGAGGCGCGAGAGTGAGTCATCCCGGGCCCCCAGCCGGGGCCGCAGGTATTTAAGCTGGGCCATCTCAATCTGCAGCTTACCCTCCCGGCTTAAAGCCCGGCGGGCAAAGATATCGAGGATGAGCTGGGTCCGGTCAATGACCCGCAGCTCGGTGAAATCGGTGATGGAGCGCACCTGGGAGGGGTTAAGGTCCTGGTCAAAGATCAGCAGGTTGGCGTTATGGCGCAGGGCCAGGAGCATTATCTCAGAGAGCTTACCGCGGCCCAAGATAAACTTGGCGTTGATCTTCCGGCGCCGCTGAATCACCGTGTCCAGCACCTGGACGTCGGCGGAACGCACCAGCTCGGCAAGCTCCGCCATATGGGCCGATGCCACCGCCCGGTTGTCCGTGCTGACGCTGATGAGCAGGGCCCGGTCCCGGCCCCGGTCCACCTCTTTGGTGGGCCGCAGGCGGGCGAACTCATCCTCCAGGGAGGAGATCAACTGCCGGGCGTCCAGGGAGTCGTGGCGCCCCACGGCCAGGGGATCGTTGAAATGCCAGTCTTCGCCGCTTTCCAGCCCCGGCACCAGGTGGACCGGGTGGAGCCGCAGGGCCCGCCCCTCCTGAACCTCGATCATCACCAACAGATCCAGGCGGAGGAAGAGGAGATCCATCAGATCGTCCTGGCTGATCGCCTCGCCGCCTAAGTGGGTATGGACCAGGCGGACGCCGCGCAGACGCCCACCGCCGCCGCGCAGATGGCTCAAGGAGGGGATAAAGATCGCCTTGTAGTCGCCGACGATAACCGTCTCCACCCCGCCATTACGGTTGATGAGCAGGGCCAGCTGGCGGTTGATTTCAGTGGAGAGCTGGGCCATCTCCTGGGCCAGCTCCGAGCTGATGAGGAGTTCCGGTGGTACCCGTCGTTTATAGAGACGCTCCAGCCGGCTGACCTGCCCCTTTTTCAACCCCTGGGTATTGCCACTTAGCTTCGCGATGATGATCCTCTTTTTTCAGTCAATGATGCCGGTTTTAAAAAAAAACGAACCGCAGAATATCGAACCGCAGAATATCGAATTACGAAGTGGTGAACGGTTTCAGCGGCCACAAAACTCTTAGCAGGGCACTTCAGGTAATTAAAGTCCTTCGCCAGGTAAGCGAGTCGAGGGGCGCGACTCCGTTCGATATTTTTTATGACCTCTGCGGTTCTCTGTCCATAAAAAAGCGGCGCGGGGCCGCCCGCCAGAGGAAGGCTCAACTGCCACCGCGCAGAACCCGCTTATCCCCCACCCGCAGGGTGACCTTCTTCTTATCGAAATATTCCAGCAGGGGAATGGAGAATTTACGGGTAAGGCCGGTGAGGCCCTTGAAACGGGGGGCATCGATCTCCCCCTCTTTCTGGATGAAGGCCACCAGTTGGGCCTCCAGCTTAGCCAACTGCGGAAGGGGATAGTAGAGATCCTCATTGATCTTGGCCAACTCGCCGTCCCGGACCAGGACGGCGAGCATCTCCTTGACAAAGGCGGGCTCCAGCTCGGCAAACCTGGCCAGCACCTCTTTAACCGTGGGCACGGTGAGGCCCTTGTCAGCGAAGAAGGCGAGCATGTCACTGCGAACCTTAGCCTCATCGGCCTGGAACACCACCTTGTGATCGGCCAGGCGCACCTTGGACTCCTCCACCGCCACCTTACCCCCCTTAACCAGGCCGTTAAGCACCCCATTGAACAACTTACCGCTCAGGCCCGGGAAGAGCTGGCTCTTCAGCTCCTCCTTGCCCAGCCCCAGCTGCAGGGGATTTTCCTCGTGATAGCCGGCCAAGAGGGCCAGGAGGCGCTCCGCCAAGCCGTCCACCACCTCGCGGCTCACCATGAGCTGGCGCTCCGAGTCGATGACCTGCACCAACCCCTTGGAGATGGGCCCGGCCAGCAGCTTCTGCAGGCGCTTGCCAAAGATACCCATAACCCGGGCCAGCTCTTCCTGGCTTAAGCCCTGGGAGCCGCTCTGGCGGAGGAGGAGCAGGGCCAGCTCCTGGGGGTCACCGCCCCGGTAAACCTTGTACGCCTCTTTATTTTCCGGCCGCAGGCGCCGGCGTTTGCGGGGGGAGACGGCATGGACCCGGCCGCCGCCGATGGTGGCCACCGGCGAATAGCTCCGCACCACGTAACGATCCCCCGGCCAGGCCCCCACCTCCTCTTCCAGCAGGAGCTGCACCGCCCCCTCCTGGCCGGGGCGCAGCGTCTCATCATCCAAGAGGAGCAGGCGGCCCATGACCTCGGCCGAACCGAGATGGACGCGGACCCGGGTCCGGTTCTTCAGTGGTTTTTCCTGGCTGGCCAGGTAGAGAAAGTCCACATCGAGCATGTAGGTGGCTGCCAGGCAGCCGGGGGTGGCGATGATATCGCCCCGGGCGATCTGATCCTTTTCCACCCCGCTGATATTAATGGCGGTGCGTTTGCCCGCCTCCACCATCTGGGCCTCGGCCCCGTGGCTCTGGATGCCCCGCACCTTGCCGAAGAGGTTGCGGGGGAACACCTCCACCTCATCGCCTAAGGCCAGGCGGCCGCTCATGGAGGTGCCGGTGACCACCGAGCCAAAGCCCTTCATGGAAAAGACCCGGTCCACCGGCAGCCTGAATGGCCCGAAGGCCTCGCTGAAATCAGAGGCGGCGACAAGGCGGTCCAGCTCCTCTTTGACCTGAGCAATCCCCTCGCCGGTCTGGGAGGAGACGTGGAGCAGGGGCGCCTCCGCCAGGAAGGTATCCTGGCAGAAATCACGGACATCCTCCTCCACCAGCTCCAGCCACTCCTCATCCACCATATCCTTCTTGGTGATGACGATGAGCCCCTTGTCCACCCCCATGAGACGGCAGATCTCAAAATGCTCCCTGGTCTGGGGCATGATGCCCTCGTCTGCGGCGATGACAAAGGCCACCAGATCGATGCCGGCCACCCCGGCCACCATGTTCTTGACAAACTTCTCATGGCCCGGCACGTCAACGATGCCCAAGCGATGGCCGCAGTCCAGGTCCAGGAAGGCAAAACCGAGCTCGATGGTGATGCCCCGCTTCTTCTCCTCCTTGAGGCGATCCGTCTCGATGCCGGTGAGGGCCCGGACCAGAGAGGTCTTGCCATGGTCAACATGGCCGGCCGTGCCCAGGACGATCTCACGCATACGCTCAGTCCCCTTGGATAAAGGGGTTAGAGCGCCGTTCGTCACCGATGGTTGAACGGGAACCGCCATAGCCGTGACCGGGCCAGACCACGGTCTCGTCGGGCAGGGTGAGGAGACGCTCCTTGATGGAGGTCATAAACTGCGCCATGTCGCCGCCGGGAAAATCGGTGCGGCCGATGGCCCCGACAAAGAGGGTATCGCCGGTGAAGAGGTCAGAGCCGGAGTAGAGACAGATACCCCCCGGCGTATGGCCCGGGGTGAGAATCACCTCCAGGCTCTGGTTGCCAAAATCGATTCGGTCACCATCCTTGACCCGCCGGTCCACCGGAGGCGAGGCGGGCAGCCCCAGCATGGCGAAATAGCTGATAACCTCGGAGCGCTGAAAGAAGTCGTCGTCCAGCTCATGCATGATGATGGGGGCGCCGGTGGCCTCCTTCAGGGGGCCGTTGCCGCACACATGGTCCGGGTGGCCGTGGGTGTTGATGATCGCCTCGATGGTGAGCCCCTCCTCCTCGACGATGGCCAGGATCTGCTCCTCGTTACCGCCCGGATCGATGATTACCCCCTTGCCGCTCTCCTCACAACCCAGGACATAGCAGCACACCGCCATGGACCCCACACTCTTCTGCCTGATTATCATATTTTTCCCTTCAAGTTCTAATTACAAAAATTTACCTAGGGTAAACTGTTAACCGAAAACCGTAAACTTTTTCAATTTTTTTTACTTATCACCCCACTCTTGCCCGCCACCATTGCCCGGGCCAGGGGTGAGCAAAACGTCAAAAAGCCCGGGCGGGAAATCTCCAGCACGGGCTTTTTGGTCTGGCTTGGCCCCTGGGGGAGAGCTTTTAACTCGCCAGGGGAAAGAAACAAAAAAATCAGCAGTCGCAGGTATCCGGGTTGCATGGACCGCTACCGCAACCACAGGAGCTGTCGGCCATGTTCAGGCTCACCTTCTTGGCCCCCATGGCCTTCTCCACATTATCCACCACCTGGTTGAAGGCGGCAATTGCGGGGGAGTCACTGTCGGAGCTTAAGTAGGGGGCGCCGTCATCACCGCCGATGACCACCTTGGGGTCCACCGGCACCTTGCCCAGGAAGTTGAGCTCAAAATCCGCGGCCGTCTTTTCGCCACCGCCGCTCTTGAAGATCTCCACCGTCTCGCTGCAATGGGGACAGACAAAGCCGGACATATTCTCCACCATGCCCACCACCTCCATCTTCACGTGCTTACAGAAGTTCAGTGACTTGCGGACATCGGCCAGGGCAACCTCCTGGGGGGTGGTCACCACCACGGCGTGGGCGTCTTTAATGGTCTGGGCCACGGTGAGGGGCTCGTCACCGGTGCCTGGAGGGGCATCGATGATCAGGTAATCCAGCTCACCCCAGGCCATGTCCGCGACAAACTGACGGATGGCCTGAACCTTAAGGGGACCGCGCCAGATAATGGGATCATCACGGTCCTGCATCATATATTCCAGGGAGATCACCTTGAGGTTGTCGCCATACTGCATGGGGGGCAGCAGCTCATCCTTATTTACCTTGGCGTCGGCCAGACTCTCATTGAGATTCAGCATCCGGCAGATATCAGGACCGTGGAGATCCACGTCCATCAGGCCCACCTTATAGCCGCGCTTGGCCAACCCTAAGGCCAGATTGACAGAGACGGTGGATTTACCCACCCCGCCCTTGCCGCTCATGACCAGGATCTTATTTTTGATCTTGTTGAGAGACGAGTTAATGGCCATGTCCTGCTGGGCCATGGCCGCATCGGCGGAACCACAGGTTCCAGAATCACAACTGCTGCTACTGCCACCACATCCTGCCATAATTACAACCTCCAAGAAAAATATATAAAAATTCGTTATTTAACTATCTTTACCAACGGAAACCAGCGGGGCATCTCCCCGGGCCGACCAGGGGGAGAAACACCGTATCTACCTTGACTTAAACGGCGTGTCTCTCTGTTTACCGGCGACGACCATCCACCGTCAGTTAGCACGTCCTGTACAATAAGGCAATCGTCATTATTGTCCAGGGCTTTTCATAAGGAAAAGATGAAATAGTTTCCAGCTAAGCCTTTTCCGGGGAGCAGAGGAACGGGACCAGCAGCCATGGGCCGCCAAAGCCATCTTCCGCCGCGAGAAACCCCAGGCAAACATTTTTGCCCCCTTGCCAGGGGCGCCAAGATTAATTATTTATCATATTTTTGGCTAACCGCTCCTGCCCTTGGCAAAGCTAACCTCATAGCAGAAACAACCATGGCCCATCTTCTCACCTGTCAGGACATCAGTAAATCTTTCGGGGCCCAGACCCTCTTTAGCCACATCTCCCTCTCCCTGGACCAGGGAGAGAGACTGGGGATGATCGGCCCCAACGGTTCGGGCAAATCCACCCTGTTAAAAATTATGGCCGGCCTGGAAGAGGCGGACGAGGGCAGGATATTCAAGGGAAAGCAGACCAAAATCGTCTACCTGGAGCAGCAGGAGGATTTTTCGCCCACGGCCACCGTCCTCACCGTCCTGGAGGAGGCGGCCTGCCATTTCCCCTTAAGTGAACAACAGGCCCGGATCCAGCGCATTATCGGCCAATGCCGCTTTGCCGAGCCCGAGGCCCCCATCTCTTCGCTCTCCGGCGGCTGGCAGAAACGACTGGCCCTGGCCGTGGCCCTCATTCAGGAACCGGAGCTGCTCCTGTTAGATGAGCCCACCAACCACCTGGATATCGACGCCATCCTGTGGTTGGAGGGCTTAGTGACCCAGCTTAACTGCGCCATGGTGATCATCAGCCACGACCGCTACTTTCTGGAGAACTGCTGTAACCGCATCCTGGAGGTGAACAGCTGTTACCCGGACGGCCTCCTGACCCACCGGGGCAACTACAGTAAATTCCTGGAAAAACGGGAACTGTTTCTCACCAGCCAGGCCAAGGCCCAGGAGACCATGGCCAACAAGGTGCGGCGCGAGGTGGCCTGGCTGCGCCGGGGCCCCAAGGCGAGAACCAGCAAGGCGCGCTATCGCATCGACCAGGCCCATGAACTCCAGGACGAACTAGGCCAGCTGCGCCGCCAGAACCAGGCCAAGGGCCAGATGCAGCTGGACCTCCATAACACCGGGCGCCAGAGCAAGAAACTCCTCACGGCCCACAAGATCAGCAAGGCGTACCAAAACCAGAAATTATTCAGCAATCTCTCCCTGGAACTGGGGCCGGGCAGCTGTCTGGGGCTGGTGGGCGCCAACGGCTGCGGCAAGTCCACCCTCATGCACATCCTGGCCGGCAGTGGGGAGCCTGACAGCGGCACCATCAAACGGGCCCAGGGCTTGCGGGTGGTCCACTTTGACCAGAAGAGAAGCGAGCTCAATCAGGAGCAGACCCTGCGCCAGGCCCTCTGCCCGGCCGGCGGCGACCACCTTAACTACCAGGACCGCTCTATCCACGTGGTGAGCTGGGCCAAACGCTTCCTCTTCCGGCCGGACCAGTTGGACATGCCGGTCTCCCACCTCTCCGGCGGCGAACAGGCCCGGATCCTCCTGGCCCGCCTCATGCTGCAACCGGCCGACATCCTGCTGCTTGACGAGCCGACCAACGACCTGGACATCGACGCCATTACCGTGCTGGAAGAGGCGATCAGCGAGTTTCCCGGGGCCGTGGTCCTGGTCAGCCACGACCGCGCCTTCCTGGGGCTGGCCCAGGCCCTGGTGGGCTTCCTGCCCCGGGGGGAAGAGGCCACCCTCTTTGCCGACCTCGAGCAGTGGCAGAAGGCGGGCCGGCAGTCAGAGCAAGGCGGCCCAGGGCCGGCAAAAAAGGGCAAGAAAGAGCGGAAGAAGAAGAGCCGGGTGCAGAAGCTGAGCTTTCGCGAGGAACAGGAACTGGCGGCCATGGAGGGTAGTATCGAGGCGGCGGAGGAAGAGATCGCCCGCTGCCAGGAAAAGGTAACCGAGCCGCTGGTCATGGCCGACAGCGGTGAGCTGAGCCGCTGGTGCGACCAGCTCTCCGCCGCCCAGGCCAGGGCCGATGAACTTTTCAGCCGCTGGCAGGAGCTGGAGGAGAAAAAGGAGCGGCTGGCCAGCGGCTGAAAAGCTAAAGAGCCCTAAGAGCCGCTGGCCAAGCCACAGGCAGGTTGGTTTAAGGAAGGATGTTGGCTTAATTAAGAGCAGCGTGGCGGCGAAAGTATAGCCAAGGGCAGCCGAAGTCTGCGCTTATCTCCTTCGGGGCGCCTTCCTTCTGCGGTTCGACATTCGCTATTCGCGGTTAAATACGCCCCCTACTTCTTGACAAAACCATAGGCCTGGCCCAGGCGGCCAACCAGCTCCATGAAACCCTTGGGCAGGGGGACATCCCGCTCGCTGATCAGCACCCCCACCTCCCGGGCCCGGGCCAGGACCGCCGCCTCCTCGCCCTCAATGCCCTCCTGGACATTACAGAGAAAGTGAATGCGCAGGGCGTCGGTTAAAGGGATACACAGATCAGCAAAATTCTCCGCCACCCCGGCGAGCTCTGCCGCAATCCTCTCCTGCTGCTCTTCATGGAAGAGGGCAAAACGCTCCTCAGGGTTGGGGGTGCCGAACAGTTCATTCATCACCGCCGCCGCCAGCATCCCGCCATAACCCTCGTCCTCATCGCTGTACCTCTCCTGGAGATAGTCCCGCAGGTTAACAAAAAAAATCATCCTGACCATGTCCACCCCTTCACGCAGAGATGGGATGAACTGCCGGTCTATCTCACCGCTTGCTGCTTCTTCCGCCATAACCTGTAACCTCTCTTATCGCTATTGTTAGCTGACCCGGATCTCTCTCAAAGGACCTTGCGGGCCATCTGCAAAAAAATCTAATTACCACAAGGTTTCCCGCCCCTGTTCACCGCTCTTGGGGATCAATCATCAAGCTCTTCCTAGCGGCACGTTAACGGTTTCCTGGCGGGACTAGCCTGAAAACCTCCCACCCTTCATACCAAAAAAATGCCATTCCTTCATGGCGGACCCGCCTTTTTTTCCTTCACCCCTTCCCCTGCGCTGCCCGCGGCCAGGCCAGAGCAAAAAAAAATCTCGCCGCCGGCCCGAAGAGGGAATTTCAGCAAGCGCCCTAGAATAGTTTAGAAAAATTGGCCAACCAGCCGGCATCCCCCTCCCCGCCTGGCGTGCGGGGCCTTATTACTTATTGTTTTTCCCTCCAGCAAGTCTTATTGTTTTTGTTCAACGAGGGGAAAATTTCATTTACGCGAGTCCAGAGATGAGCCAAGAGAATCAAGAGCGCCGCCATTACCCCCGTTATATCCCCCGTAAAGGATTACTGGCCTTCAGCTCCTCCCAATTTGGCGAGGTACTCAATATCAGCCTGGGCGGCATGCGTTACCGCAGCCTTCTCGGTCTGGAAGAGCCTTCCTCCCATGTCAACCAGCACATCGGCCTGCTCAACAGCAGCAAGGGCGACTCCCTGGACCAGCTGCCCTGCCACCTGGTGAGCACCACCAACGCCCTGCCCGTCTTCCCCACCCGCAACACCATTATCCGCGAGGCAAGCGTGGAGTTCGTGGGACTATCTGACGAACAGAAACGGCGCCTCCAGGAGCTCTTAAGCGAGAACGCGGTGGGACTGGCTTAAGGCCCACCACCTCCTGCCGCTCCAGCCGCGTGGCCACTTACTATCTCTTATTGCTTTTCCCCCCCTTATACGGTAATTTGCCTCAAAAATTCAGCCTTGATCAACATACCCACGCTGACCGCTCTTCCGGACCGGAGGTGGAGCCAGGCCATGAAAAATCAGGACAAAAATAACCCCCTGATCCTGTTGGTAGTCATCCTGCTGGCCTGGGTCTTCATCGCCTTGCTCCGTCCTGACGGCCCAAGACGATCTTTATGACTGGCGCCAGCCCCCCAGTCCCCGGGCGGGACAGAGAGCTGCGCGGTTCCTGCTGATCAAACAAACTGAAGGGCATCTTGAAAAATTGCTCTTTTGCCCCATTGGAGTCTGCCCTTACCTACGGCGTCATAGCAATTTTTCAAGGCACCCTAGAGCAGATTAATTGAGCGAAATTCAGGGACCGTCAAGGTCTGGGCCCTGGGAGATATTTCTGGTGAGAGTGATGCCTGCTGGCAGGCAACAAGTCACTCAAGCCATATCCCCGCCCGGGACAACGATGACGTCCTAATAATAATAAAGGTTTAAGGAGATTTACCCCATGTTGTCCGCTGATGATTGCCTGCGCTACTGCGCCATGGAATTTTACTGCCCCCACTGCGACTCCCGCCTGGAGCCGTGCGAGACGCCGCCCTTCCACATCGGCGACGGCCTGGGCTGGGGGGCCGAGGTGATGTTTATCTGCCTTAACGACGAATGTCCCCCCTTTGTCAAGGGCTGGCAGCATATCGAAGACGCTTACGGCCATGTGGGCTCCTACCGTTATATGCGGCTCCACAACGAGAAACAGGGGGAACTGATGATGGTGGGCAGCCAGATCGCCTTCACCGGTTCCATCCTCAACCCGGAGGCGATCCTTGCCGCCAACAAACGTCTCCAGCAGGAGCAGGAGTGGGTTGCCCAGTTGGAAGAGAGTGTGGCCAGTGGCGACCTCACCCCGGCCATGGGCATTATATTGGATGAAAAGGCCGGGCCCAAAAATCGCTCCAAGGCCATGGACATCCTCCTGCAGATTAAAGATATCTCCTGCTACGATGCCCTGCGCAACCACGAGTTTGCCAATAGTGAGCTGGAGTACAAGGTGAACACCATCCTGCCCCAGCTCCTGGAACTCTGCTTCATGAAGGAGTGTCCGGATTGCGCCGAGATAATCAAGACCCAGGCCAAGAAATGCAAGCACTGCGGCATGAGCTGTGCCTGATTGCCGGCCTGGCGCCATATCAGCCCAGGGCAGTGACAATCTTCGATTCTCGCGGCCCGCTTAGCAATAGAGCTAACCACGAAGTAACAGGCCGGTTTTTGTATTTTTTCGTGCCTTCGTGGTAAAAAAACGGATTCGAATGTTTAGGCTATACAGGGCAGAAGGAGGAAAGAGCCATGCAGGAGATGATCCCCAATAGTGGTCAGGATATGCAGGCCATCGCCATCAGCGTAACGGGCCAGGAGTTGAACTGGGATCTGGCCCGCGACCTGGCCCAGACCATTGCCGTCCGGGATGAGGACGAGCTGATCATGCTTATCTCCTGGTTTGACCGGGCCCGCGGAAAATTCTCCCCCAGCTGCTGTAAATGCGACACCACCTGTGGCCCGGCCTGGGAGGTGTACGGCAAGAATCATGGCGGCCGGTTGCGGATCAGCGTCAACAATGACGACTACGTCTTTATCTACAGCTGAGGAACAAGAATAGATGATCTCCAAGGAACTGCTGGCCATTCTGGCCTGCCCCAAGTGCAAAGGCCCGGTACAGCTAAATGGTGCTGGCACTGGCCTGGTCTGTGCGACGTGCCAACTACTCTACGAGATACGCGACGACATCCCCGTTATGCTCGTTGAAGAGGCCAAGGCCATCAGCGACGATTAATGACCAGCGCCCTAGTAGAAAAAATCTTTGTCAGCACCACCTACCCCAGGCTGCGCGACAACCTCGCCTTTTTCATCGAAAACGGCTGGCAGCCGGAAATCGCCCTGGAAGGCACCGTCCTCTATGACGAACCGCGGCAGAGTTTTCAGGCCGTGGCCCACGCCCTGAAAGAGGCGAAGCTTCCCTGCACCTTCCACGCCCCCTTCTTTGAGCTGCAGCCGGCCAGCCTGGATCCGCGGATCCGCGAGGTGAGCCAGGCCAAGCTGGACCTGGCCTTTGACCTGGCCCAACTCTTCCAGCCACGCTCGGTGGTCTGCCACCTGGCCTTTGAAGAGAACAAGCAGGGTTACAAGGAGGATCTCTGGTTTGAGCAGGCCGTGGCCACCTGGTCTCACTTCGCCAGGCGGGCCGAGGAGGCCCACACCACCCTGATGCTGGAAAACACCTACGAGAAATCGCCGGCCCAGCTGAAAAGAATTCTCACTGCCCTGAACTCGGACCATGCCCGCTTCTGCCTGGACGTGGGCCATGTCCTCGCCTTTGCCAAAAACAGGTGGCAGGACTGGCTGCCGGAACTTTCCCCCTTTCTGGGCCAGCTCCACCTCCATGACAACCATGGCGACCGCGACTCCCACCTGGCCGTGGGTCAGGGAATTTTTGACTTTGCCAGCCTGTTTAACTATCTCCGCGAGATCCAGGCCCGGCCAATCCTTACCCTGGAGGCGCACCAAGAGGATGACGTGGTCAAGGGGTTTGCCGCCCTGGAGGGACTGGGGCTGCTGGACGCCCTGCCCGCAAACCCCTTAGGCATAAGTCAGTTATCCCGCCGGCATTGATCTATCTGGAAGTAGAGGGGGAGACATTCTCCCCTGCCGGTCTCCAGACAGTCGTTGGTCTCATAGATCTCCAGATGAGTCTCCCTGTGCTTGCCATGATAGTTAAAATTGGCGATCCAGCTCAAGGTGACCTCATCATAATGGACATGGAGAGCCGCCTCCCGGCTGCCTAAATCGGGAAAATACTCTTTAATCCTCTTTTCTATATCGTGGCTTCTTAAGGTCATATCCCACCTCCCTGGCCCCTCTCTGGGCCAAAGCATTGACATCTCTTACCAGTATAGACCTAAGTGCGCCTGACGCGACGCAACCCAAGTCATATAAAAAAACTATAATTACTATTGGCGAATTGCCAAGAAGACAATGGCGGGACGTCACTTCTTCCGGCGCCGGGCCCGGAGAATAAAGGCGTAGAGCAGGAGATTGATGAGAAGCACTGCCAGCCCCAGCCCCATCTGGGTCTGGCGATCTAGGCCGGGCGGGTAGACCAGGGGGACCACATAGCGGTCCACAAAGGAGAGGTCATCCACCAGCCGCCGCCCCGCCGCCTGCCGCAACCGGTTCTCCAGGGAGGTGAGGGGGCAGGGCCAGGCCATAATCTCCACCAGCGCGCCCCAGAGGGCCGCTGGCAGATGGAGGAGGGCCAGCCGCGGCCTTTGCCAGACCAGAACCCCGCCGACCACCACAAAAACGATGAAGAGGAGGTGGGCGACAAGGAGCATATCGGCCAGGAGATTGGCGGTCACGGGATCAGTCATGGGAGAGGTCAGTTATGAACCAAGATTTTTCCTTAAAAAGAAACTAAACAACCACTGACTGCAAGTCGGTGGGTTTAAATTCGCGGACCGGTAAGCGAGTGAAACAAAACTTAGGGGAAGTCTAGCAATACCGGCAGGATGACGCAGCCGATTTTAAAAACGAACCGCAGAAGGAAGACGCCCCGTAGGAGATAAGCGCAGACTTCGGGTGCTTTCGCCGCTACGCTGTTCTTAATTAAGACAACATCATTCCTCCGACAGGTAAGCGAGTCGTAGGCGAGACTCCGTTCGACATTCGACATTCGA
>JBDLJA010000040.1:0-20531 GCA_039714595.1 Thermodesulfobacteriota bacterium
GAGCTTCTGGATCACCCCAACGACCGTTCCTCCCATGTAACGCCCACCCCCAGTGGTGGCGGGGTGGCGGTGGTGGCGGTCTTCTTCGCCGGGCTTTTTTTTGCCTGGCAGAGGGGTTATCTGGCCCTGCCCGCCCTGCTTGTTTTCTTGCCCTCGGTTCTGGTGGCCTTGGTTGGTTTTATTGACGATCATCACCCCCTGCCGGCCCGCTACCGTTTTTTGGTCCAGATTGTGGCCGCCGTCCTGGTGGTTGTTGCCCTGCCCCGGTTGCCTCACCCCATAGCCCATCTGGGGGCGGTGGGTAAGATGCTGGTTGTCCTTGGCCTGGTCTGGCTCCTTAATCTCTATAACTTCATGGACGGCATCGATGGCCTGGCCGGCCAGCAGACCATCACCGTGGCAGGCGGCGCGGCCCTGATTATTTGGCTCCACGGCGGCGGCCAGTCTGAAATGTTTCTGCCGCTTTTGCTGGCGGCCGCCACCCTTGGTTTTTTGATCTGGAACTGGCCGCCGGCCCGGATCTTCATGGGGGATGCGGGCAGTGGTTTTTTGGGCTTCAGCCTGGGCGTTCTGGCTCTGCTTACCTCTGTCTCCGGGGCCATTAACCTCTGGTCCTGGCTGATCTTAATGGCGGTCTTTATTAGTGACGCCACCCTTACCCTGGCTCGCCGGGTCATGCGCGGCCAGAAATTTTACCAAGCCCACCGCAGCCACGCCTATCAGGTCCTCTCCCGGCGCTGGGGCTCCCATGCCCGGGTGACCCTTGCCGTGATCTCCGTGAATATTTTCTGGTGCCTGCCCTGGGCTATCCTGGTATCTTACCAGCCGGGCTATGGTTTGTTGATCTGCCTGGCGGCCTTCCTGCCCCTTGTCTTCCTGGCCTGGCGGCTGGGGGCTGGGGCCACAAACGATTAAGGTTTTGGGGCAAGGGGGGAGAGCGTTAGGCATGGCGGCTGGCTTTTGTCCTGCCCAGCAGGTGGGCTCAGCCCACCCTACGGGGAGTCTGGCTTTGCTTTTCTGAATCGTTGCCTTCCGGGTTGTCTTAATAATTAACCAAAGAGTCTGTTGTGTTACAAAAGTATCTGCGCCGTATCTTGATTAACCGCTGGGTTGCCTCCATCCATGATCTTCTCTGGGTGGTGATGACCGTCTTTCTCGCCTTCTTTTTCCGTTTCAATCTCCAGGAGCTGCCGGAACCCTATTTTGCCGCCTTCGTCCGCTTCTCCCTCCTCTGCCTGCCGGTCTACGCCATCTTTTTCTGGTCTTTCGGTCTCTATCGCGGCCTATGGCGTTTTGCCTCCCTGCCCGATCTCGTGCGGATCTGTAAGGCGGTTGCCCTGGGCTTCTGCGTTGTGACCCTGGCTGCCGTGCTTCTCTTTCGGGTTAAGGACGTGCCGCGCACCGTCTTTGTCCTGGCCCCCTTGCTGCTCACCGTTGCCCTGTGCGGTTCCCGTCTCCTCTATCGTCTCTTGAAGGATCACCGCCTCAAGCTGCGGCGCCAGGAGGGTCGGCGCTGCCTGGTAGTGGGGGCCGGCCGGGCCGCTGATCTGCTCATCCGTGATCTCCTCTCCCGCCAGGAGTATCAACCCGTGGTCCTGGTGGATGATGACCGGCGCAAACAGGGCAAGGAGCTCCACGGCGTCCGGATTGCCGGTCCTCTGGCCGATATCAGCAAGCTTATAGAACCCTTTGCTGTCGAGCTGGTCATCTTTGCCATCCCCTCGGTGAGCCGGGACACGGCCCGGCGGACCCTGGCCCAGGCCAACGCAGCCGGGGTAGAGTTCAAGACCCTGCCCTCCATCCATGAACAGCAGGATGAGGCGGTGGCCGCGGCCCAGCTGCGGCCCCTCACCCTGGACGACCTCCTGGGCCGGGAGCCGGTGGGCCTCGATGAGATGGCCATCAGCAGTTATCTTCGTGACAAGACGGTGCTGGTTACCGGCAGCGGCGGCTCCATCGGTTCCGAGCTGTGCCGTCAGGTGGCGGCCCAGGGTCCTAAACGCCTCATCCTTTTCGACCATGGCGAGTACAATATCTACGCCATTGATCATGAGCTGCGAGATGCCTTTCCCGGCCTGGACATTATAACGGTGCTGGGGGATGTGAAGAATAAGGAGCGGGTGGATTGGGTCTTCCGTACGTTTCGGCCCCACGCCATCTTCCATGCCGCCGCCTACAAGCATGTGCCCATGGTGGAGCTTAATCCGGCCGAGGGGGTGAATAACAACGTCTCGGGCACCCGGCTGGTGGCCGAGGCGGCCGATTTGTATGGGGCCGAATGTTTTGTCATGGTCTCCACCGACAAGGCGGTGAATCCGGCCAACGTGATGGGGGCGACCAAGCGTATCGCCGAGATCTTCTGCCAGAACCTGGCCGGCCGCTCTCAGACTCGTTTTATCACCACCCGTTTCGGCAACGTTCTGGGCTCGGCCGGTTCGGTGGTGCCGCTCTTTCAGCAGCAGATCGAGGCCGGTGGGCCGCTTACCGTTACCCATCGCGATATCACCAGGTTTTTCATGACCATCCCCGAGGCGGTGGGTCTCATCCTCCAGGCTGGGGCCATGGGGGAGGGGGGCGAGATCTATGTCCTCGACATGGGGGAACCCATGCTGATCCGCGAGCTGGCCGAGCAGATGATCCGCCTCTCCGGCCTGGTGCCTGGTGAGGATATCGACATTGTCTACACCGGGCTAAGGCCGGGGGAGAAGCTCTATGAGGAGCTTTTTCACGCCAGCGAGAATCTGCGCGGCACCAGCCATGCCAAGCTGCATCTGGCCGAGAGCCGGCAGTATGAGTGGCGCTGGCTGGAGAGCGAGCTTGCTGATTTGGCGAATGCCGCCACCAGCCGTGATGTGGCCCGGCTGCGCCATCACCTGGAGAAGATTGTTCCGGAGTATGGCGGCGGCGATGGGGGACCTGAGCCCAAGCCGGGACTCAAACTTGTGGGGGGCTGATCTGTTTTCCCTTGGGAAAGAGCTTAAGATAGAGGAAGGCTGAGAGGATGATCATGCCGCCGGTCAAGAACAGCTCCAGGGGCTGACTGCGGTTCTGGGGCAGGACCAGGGAGAGGGCCGAGAGGATGAAAAGATATTGGAAGCCCAGCCGTTTGAAGCGCAGGATCTCCTTCAAGATATAGATATTGATGATGGGCACCACCAGGCTGGTGAAGAAGAAGACGTCCAACCGGCCGAAGGAGAAGGCGGTGAGCAGCTTCTTGAAGGTGACAAAGGCGAGGATGATGGCTAAAGAGAGGTTAATCAGCTGAAACCGCTTGCGTTCCGCCAGTTCCGCCGAGTTGTTCAGTAAAAATAATGCCCTGGGGGCCGTCTCGCCCGACTTCTCCTCCTCCCAGATCGTTTTTTTCTTCTTGCCTTGCAGCAGCTGTTTCTCAATTTTTATGGCCAGCGGGTCATTCATCTCGTTTTTTTCCGTTTTCTTTTATTGCCGTCGGGCCCTGAGGAGTGCTTGCCGGGGGTAATCCGGTGGGCCTCCGGGGGGGGCGCGTCCCACCCGACGATCCTGGTGGTGGTGTAATGGCCGGAGCCAAGGTCTCGTGGTTGCGGTGGCTGGCGATTTCGGCTATAATGGTTATCTTTTTTTTCAATTCCCCAGGGGCTCTGCCTGAAATAAAAATAATTCATGAAAGATCTACCAGAAAACGAAAGAATCGTCATCACCGGTGTTGGCCTGGCCGCGCCCAATGCCAGCAACCTGGCCGACTACCGTGCGAAGCTGCTGGCCGGTAAAAGTGAGATCAGCACCATTGATCTGCGTTTCATGGGTCCGGCCCCGGCCGGAATCTGTGATTTTGCCGAGACCCGTTACCGCAAGAAGAAGGAGAATAAGCGGGGCACCCGGGCCGGCTGTATCGGTGTCTACTGCGCGGGCGAGGCCTTGGCCGACGCCGCCATCGATTTCTCCGAATATGATAAGGCCCGGACCGGGGTCTACATCGGTCTCACCGAGCATGGCACGGTGGAGACGGAGAACGAGGTCTACAACATCAGTAAGTTTGACTATAACGTCGACTACTGGACCCACCACCACAACCCCCGTACCGTTTTGAACAACCCGGCCGGGGAGATCACCATGAATTTAGGCATCACCGGGCCCCACTACTCGGTGGGGGCGGCCTGCGCCGCCGGTAATGCCGCCCTGATCCAGGGGCTGCAGATGCTGCGCTTAGGCGAGGTGGACCTGGCCCTGTGCGGCGGCATCTCCGAGTGCTGCGGCTCCTTTGGCATCTTCGCCAGCTTCAAGGCCCAGGGCGCCCTGGCGGAGCATGACGATCCCCACAAGGCCAGCCGCCCCTTTGATAAGGACCGTAACGGCATCGTTATCTCCGAGGGGGGTTGCATCTATACCCTGGAGCGGCTGGATAAGGCCAAGGCCCGGGGGGCGAAGATCTACGGCGAGATTGCCGGTTACGCCATGAACTCCGATGCCCGTGATTTTGTCCTGCCCTATGGTGAGCGCCAGGCCCAGTGCATGGAGCTGGCCCTGGACCGGGCCGGGATGAAACCCCGTGATATAACTATAATTAATACCCACGCCACCGGTACCCGTCAGGGCGACGCCGAGGAGTGCAAGGCCATTGCTAAAGTTTTTGCCGATTGCCCTGACACCTATCTCAACAACACCAAGTCCCACATCGGTCACGCCATGGGCGCGGCCGGCGTCCTGGAACTGGCCGGCAATCTGCCCGCCTTCAGCGATAATCAGGTCCATCCCACCATCAACCTTGACAACCTGGACCCGGAGTGTGGTCTGGCGAATATTGTCGCCAATTTGCCAAAACAGCTTGACAATGTGGACGCCATATTGAATAACTCTTTCGGCATGGTCGGCATCAATTCGGTGGTGATCGTAAGAAAGTTTAGAAGTTAAGAAATATAGAGGTCGCAGAATGTCTAGGAAGCCCGAAAAACGGCCTTCTTTTAATATTTTCGACCTTCTAAGAATATAGAGGCACCACTCATGACCCGTGACGAGATAAAAGACCTGATCCTGGAGATCATTGCTGACATTGACGAAGACGCCGAGTTCGACGGTCTCAACCCGGATGAGCCCCTGCGTGATCAGCTTGATCTTGACTCCATGGATTTTCTCGATATCGTCATGGAACTGCGCAAGCGCTACCAGCTGCAGATCCCGGAGGAGGACTATCCGGAGCTTGCCACCCTCACCAGCTGCGTCAACTACCTTGAACCGAAATTAAAGGACAAGTAGTAGGCTATCTTGAAAAATTGCCCTTTGGCCGATTGACTTTGGCACAGCAATAAGAAAAAAACTCACATATCATTAATATGCGACGTTTATCCCCGCCTGGGGATTTTTATTTTCACTGTTCCCTGTCCTCGAACCAAATGCCTAATTTTTCAAGACACCTATCTCCCCGTGGCTGATTATCAGCTTGTCATCATTGGCGGCGGTCTCTCAGGACTCGCCGCCGGCATCCGCGCCGCCCGCTTTGGCCTCTCTACCCTCATCGTAGAACAGCATTTCCGGCCCGGCGGCCTCAACTCCTGGTACAACCGCCAGGGGTTCCTGTTGGAGACTGGCCTCCACGCCATGACCAACTACGCTCCCCCTGGCGCTAAGCGCGCCCCCTTAAACCGTCTCTTCCGTCAGCTCAAGCTCTCCCGCAAGAAATTTACCACCCGGCAGCAGCTCTGTTCCGAGATCCGTTTTCCCCACCACAGCCTGCTCTTTAGTAATGAGCTGGAACTTCTTGAGAGCCAGGTGGCTGGCCTCTTCCCGGCCGCCATTGACCGTTTCCAGGATCTGCTGGTCAAGGTCCGGGAGTATGACCCCTTCACCATCAGGCCGTGGCGCTCCACCCGCGCCTTTCTCGCCGAGACCCTGGCCAATCCCCTCCTGGAAGACATGCTCCTCCTGCCCCTCATGGTCTATGGCAACAGCGAGGAGGGCGACATGGACCTGGGCCAGTTCGTTATCATGTTCCAGGCCATCTTCCTTGAGGGCTTTTTCCGGCCCCAGGCCACCATTAAAGAGTTTCTTCAGATGCTGGTGGCGCATTACCAGGGCTTTGGCGGTGAGCTACGCTACTCCGCCCCGGTCGCCGCCATCCTCCGTGATGGGGAGAGGGCCTGCGGCGTCCGCTTGGCCGATGGCAGCGAGATCACGGCCGAGACGGTCCTCTCCACCGCCGGTATTCCGGCCACGGCCGAACTCTCCGGCTGGGACCTTCCCGAGAAAGATGACTATGTGGGGCAGATGAGCTTCATGGAGTCGATCAATATCCTGCCCACCAGGGCCAGGCAGACGATCACCCATGACCGCACCATTATCTTTTATAATGAAGAGGAGAAATTTTCTTATCTCCGTCCCCGGCTGCCTTTAGACATCAGCTGGGGGGTGATCTGTTTCCCGGAGAACTTCTCTGACTGCCCGGCCAGCGACCATTTTCAGGTGCGGGTGACCAATGCCGCCAACTATGATCTCTGGCAGGGGCTGGACCCGGCCGCCTACGCGGAGCAGAAGCAGCAGTGGCAGGCCGCCTCCCAGGCTGTGGTCAGCAAAATCATTGGGAATTATCAGGGAAACAGTGTATATTCTGACGCTTTTACTCCGGTAACCATCCAGCGTTTCACGGCCAAGGCCGCCGGCGCTGTCTATGGCAGTCCCAAGAAGATTGCTGACGGTGCAACCCCTTTTGCAGGCCTCTTCATTGCCGGCACGGACCAGGGCTTCTTAGGTATAGTGGGCGCCATGTTGAGCGGGGTAAGTATGGTTAATCGCCATGTGTTGGGTTGATTGCAGATGGAAATAGCGAAATAAAGAAAGATAGAAATAGAGAACTGGGGCAGGGGAGCCTTGAATGACTGATTGCGCTAAGTCTTTTAGGGATCTACGAGTTTGGCAAAAGGCCCATGAGTTTGTTCTTTTGGTCTATGATGTCAGGGCCCGGTTCCCTTTAGAAGAAAGATTTACCCTCACCTCCCAGGTCCGGCGTGCCGCTATCTCCATTCCGGCAAATATCGCAGAAGGCTTTCGGAAAAACGGTGTTAAGGATAAGTTACGCTATGACAATATCGCCCAGGGCTCATTAGAAGAATGTCGTTACTACCTGATACTGATTAAAGATCTGCGTTACGCAGAAGTTGATTTGCTGCGAACCGCGCTTGAAGATGCCAGTCGTCTGCTGAATGCCTATGTTAAGAAAATTGCTACTAATTAATAGGGAAATTTGACCCGAAATCACGGCGGGCGTTCCTTTATTTCTTTACTCCTTTATTTCTATATTTCTTTCCCAATGTCCTTTACCTCCTTAAACGACCTTAACTCCAGCTACGACGCCATAATAATCGGTTCCGGCTTAGGCGGACTCACCTGCGCCAACCGCTTGGCCCGGGCCGGCCACTCGGTCCTGCTCCTGGAACACCACTTCAAGCTGGGCGGTCTGGCCACCTGGTTCAAGCGCAAGGGCCATATCTTCGATGTCTCGCTGCATGGTTTCCCCTACGGCATGGTGAAGACCTGCAAGAAGTACTGGTCCAAGGAGATCCGCGACGCCATCGTCCAGCTGCCGGGCATCGTCTTTGACAACCCCCAGTTTTCCTTGGAGACCACCTTTGATAAGGAGAATTTCAGCAATATCCTGGTGGAGAAGTTCGGGGTGGCTCGTGACGTGGTGGATGATTTCTTTGCCACCGTGGGCCAGATGAACTTCTATGATGATCAGGCCATGACCACCGGCGAGCTGTTTGAGCAGTTCTTCCCGGGCCGCTCCGATGTCCACCGCTTTCTCATGGAGCCGATCACCTACGCCAACGGCTCCACCCTGGACGAGCCGGCCATCACCTACGGCATCGTCTTCTCCAACTTCATGAATAAAGGGGTCTTCACCTTTGAGGGCGGCACCGACCGCCTCATCGGCATGATGGCCGACGAGTTGCAACGTAACGGGGTCACCATCGCCACCCGGGCCCGGGTGGATCAGGTTCTGCTGACTGATGGCCGGGTCCGCGGCGTCAAGGTGGGGGAGAAGGAGATCAGCGCCCCCTGCGTGGTCTCCAACAGCGGCATCACCAACACCATCGACAACCTGGTGGGGCGTGAGGCCTTTGACCCTGATTTCCTGGACCGCTTCCAGGAGGTGCGGGTGAATAACTCCAGCTGCCAGGTCTACTTTGGTCTGCGGCCCGGCGAGACCATTCCCGATATCGGCGACCTGCTCTTTACCTCCACCTCTGAGGAGTTCTCCTCCTCGGAGATGCTGGCCATGGAGACAAAGAGCCGCACCTTCTCCATCTACTATCCCAAGACCAGACCGGGTCACGACGATTACACCATCGTCGCCTCCATGAACAGTAATTATCATGACTGGGCCGAGCTTAACGAGGATCAGTATAAGGATGCCAAAGAGGCGATGGTTGAGCGCTGCTTTGTTGACCTGGAGCGTTACGTCCCCGCTATTCGCACCATGTGTGACTGGGTGGAGGCGGCCACTCCCAAGACCTTCAACCGTTACACCCTGCACACCCGCGGCACCTCATTTGGCACCAAGTTTGAGGGGTTGGACATCTCCCGGGCCATCTTCAAGGAGCTGCCCGGCCTCTTCCATGTGGGCTCGGTGGGTATTATCATGAGCGGCTGGCTCGGGGCCATCAACTACGGCGTCATCGTGGCCAACGACGCCGACGCCTATTTGCGGAGCTGATTATTGCCACGGAACCCACGGAAAGATACTGAAGAAATACCTCTTGTTGAAGAAGAGTTAACGTATCGAGTTCGAGGTTGTGTCTTTGAGGTTTATCGCCGACTAGGTAGCGGTTTCCTTGAATCTGTATATGAAAAGGCTTTATTACATGAGCTTGAGATGCAGGGGATCTCGGCCAAGGGGCAAGTGCCTTTTTCCGTGGCGTATAAGGATGTACATGTAGGTCATTTTGTAGCAGACATTGTTGTAGAGGAAAAATTGATTTTGGCGCATAAAGCCCAAGCTAACCTCAATGCTCAGATGTGCAAGGCGCAACTGTTAAACTATATCAAGGCCAGTGGAGTACGGCTTGGCCTGTTGATAAACTTTACGCACCCCAAGGCAACAGTTGAAAGATTTGTTGTGTAGTTTTCACTGTCATTCTGTGGGTTCTGTGGCTGAAAATGAGTGATTTTAAAGGCCGGACGGCCATTGTTACCGGCGCCACCCGGGGGATCGGCCGGGCCATAGCCTCGGCCCTGCTGGCCCAGGGCGCTACTGTCATCGGGGTTTACGGCGGCGACGTGGAAGCGGCTGAGGATTTCCGGCAAGGGTGTTCCGCCCCGGAGCGTCTCCAGCTCAAAAAACTTGATGTCAGCGATTATCAGGCGGTGGAGTCATTTTATACGGAAGTTGAAGAAGAGTATGACACCATCGATATCCTGGTGAATAACGCCGGCATCCGCCGCGACGGGGTGTTGGCCATGCTGGCCGAGGATGACTGGCGCCGGGTGATCGACGTCAATCTCTCCGGTGGCTACGCCATGAGCAAGTTCGCGGTGAAGCTCATGCTCAAGAAAAAATATGGCCGGATCATCTTCATCACCTCGCCCATGGCCCACTTGGGCTTTGCCGGCCAGAGCAATTACGCCGCCTCCAAGGCGGGCCAGATCGGCATGATGAAGTCGCTCTCCAAGGAGTGCGCCAAACGCAAGATCACGGTGAACGCCGTCTCCCCCGGTTTCATCTCCACCGATCTTATCAGCGATCTGCCGGCCGAGCAGGTGAAGAGCTATAAAAAAATGGTGCCGGCCAAGCGCTTCGGGACGCCAGTTGAGGTGGCGGACGCCGTGCTGTTTCTGGCCGGCCCTAAGGCCGCCTATATTAATGGCGCCGTGCTGGAAGTGACGGGGGGATTATAGGGGAAACTCCTTAAGTAGTTGGCAATTATTGATTTGCCCACCTCTTCGCCCCCTATCTGATTATGGAATATAACCACCCCGATTTTATCACCAGCCACATCCCTCACCGCCCCCCCTTTCTCTGGCTGGACCGGGTCACGGCCCTGGGCCCAGATGAGGTTGTGGCCGAGAAGCTGATCCCGGCGGATCTGGAGATTTTTAAGGGGCATTATCCCCTGCATCCCATTACCCCGGGGGTCCTGCTCTGTGAGGCGGTCTTTCAGGCCGGGGCCCTGCTCATCGCGGTGCAGCAGCGGCGGGACAAGGAAGAGGCCAGTGGTGTGCCGGTGCTCACCCGTATCCAGGGGGCCAAGTTCAAGCGCCAGGTTGGCCCCGGTGATCTCATTGAGATAAAGGCCAGGCTCAAGGAGCGGCTGGGACAGGCCTGGTTCATGGCGGGCTCGGTGCGGGTAAACGGCAAGGTGGCGCTGAAGGTGGAGTTTGCCTGCGCCCTGGCGGAAGAGTAAAAAAATATAAAAGTTAGAGAAGGTAAAGGAGGTTATGGGAGGCAGAAGGTAAAGAAGTTAGAAGAATGTAAAGAGGTAAAAGAAGACCCCCCCTGTCTTTGCCTAATTACTGTCTCATATTTTCTTTATTCCCTTCATTCTTTATATTCCCTTACATCATGAGTTTTCTCGATCTGCAAGATAAGACCATCGTTGTCTTTGGCCTGGCCAACAAGAAGTCGGTGGCCTGCGCCATTGGTAAGGTGCTGGTGGCTGAAGGGGTGAAGGTGATCCATGTGGTGCGCAGTGAAGAGCGGGCCGCTAACGCCCGCAAGCTTTTTTCTGACTCACCGGTCTTTGTCTGTGACGTGGAGGATGAGGCCAATATCATCCGGGTGGCGGCCGAGATCAGGGACGCCGGCCACAGCAAGATCCACGGCATAGTCCACTCCATCGCCTTTGCCAACTACTCGGAAGGTCTCCAGCCGTTTCACGCCACCTTGAAGAGGGATTTTCTCCAGGCCGTTGATGTCTCCTGCTTCTCCTTTATCGCCATTGCCAACCACTTCCAGGATATGCTGGCCCAAGACGCCGCCCTGGTTACCATCTCCATCTCCAGCACGAAGATGGCGGCGGAGAATTACGGCTACATGGCCCCGGTGAAGGCGGCCCTGGAGTCGTCCCTGGCCTTTCTGACCAAGAGCTTTTCCGCCTTCTCCCAGGTGCGCTTCAACGCCGTCTGCCCCAGTTTGCTCAAGACCTCGGCCTCGGCCGGCATCCCCGGTTATGTGGACAGCTATCTCTTTGCCGAGCAGGTGATCCCCCGGAAAAAGGCGCTGAAGACCAGCGAGGCCGCCAACGTGGCCGCCTTCCTCCTCTCCCCCCGCTCCTCCGGCATGACCGGCCAATGCCTGGTGGTGGACGCTGGTATGGGGCTTAATTACTTTGATAATGATATTGTTAAAAAGGTTGTAACTCCTTAGGTTACCGCACCTGTCTCGCAAAGTTTCCGGTTTACAGTTAACGGGTGACGGTTTATGGAAATGTTCTTTGGATTCATCTTGCAACTGGCAACCGTAAAGCGCTAACGGCAAACCGTTATTTCATGAAATACCAAAACGTCTGTCTCCATAACTTCGGCTATGAACTGCCGCCCAATGAGCTTACCTCCGCTGCCATTGAAGAGCGGCTGGCCCCGGTCTACGAGCGTTTGAAGCTGCCGGCCGGGCGCCTGGAGCTGATGAGCGGCATTAAAAGCCGCAGGCTCTGGCAGCCTGGGACCAGACCCAGTGACGGGGCGGCGGCGGCCGGGGCTAAGGCCCTTCTTAACAGCGGCTGCGAGCCGGGCGAGATCGATTGCCTTATCTTCACCTCGGTCTGCCGGGACATGATGGAGCCGGCCACCGCCGCCTTTGTCCACCGCCAGCTGGATCTGCCCCCCACCTGCCAGATATTTGATCTCTCCAACGCCTGCCTCGGCTTCTTGAACGGCATGGTGATGGTGGCCAATATGATTGAGCTGGGCCAGATCAAAAAGGGGTTGGTGGTGGCCGGCGAGACGGCCGAGGATCTGGTGGAGTCCACCATAAGTCATCTGTTGGGCGATGAATCACTGACCAGAAAGTCGATCAAGCCCGCCTTTGCCTCCCTCACCATCGGTTCCGGCGGGGTGGCCCTGGTCATGGGCGACCGTCGTCTGGCTGACAGCGGTCATTATCTGCGCGGCGGCAGCTGCCGGGCCAATACGGCCCATAACGATCTCTGCCAGGGCGGCGGAGGTGCTGATGGCACCACCCTGATGGCCACCGACTCGGAGGCCCTCCTTCAGCGCGGGGTGGAGACAGCGGCCCTCTGCTGGACCGGTTTTAAGGATGAGCTGGGTTGGAATGATGCCACCATGGACCGTTACTTCACCCATCAGGTGGGCCGGGCCCACTCCAGCCTCCTCTTTTCCTCCCTTGGCCTCGATGAGGCCAAGAATTTTGCCACCCTGGCCACCTTGGGTAATGTGGGCTCGGTCTCCGCCCCCATTACCATGGCCCTGGCCCTGGAGGAGCGGCAGTTGCGGGAAGGACAGCGGGCGGCCCTGCTGGGTATCGGCAGCGGCATCAACTCGCTGATGCTGGGGGTTGACTGGTGAGTAAGGAACCTTTGGCCCAATATCCGTGGAGCCCGAAATTTCTGGAGATAGGGGGCCAGCGGCTGGCCTACCTGGATGAGGGGGAGGGCGAGGCGCTGGTTATGGTCCATGGCAACCCCTCCTGGTCCTACCTCTACCGCCGCCTGGTCCGCCAATTTTCAAAGAAATACCGGGTCATTGTCCCTGACCACATGGGCTGCGGCCACTCCGATAAGCCCCAGGATTATCCCTACCGGCTGGCCAACCATATCGATAACCTGACGAAATTGCTGGACCACTGCCAGGTGCAGCGCTGCGTTCTGGTGGTCCACGACTGGGGCGGCGCCATCGGCTGCGGCTGGGCCGGCCGTTTCCCTGAGCGGGTCAAGGGGCTGGTTGTCCTCAACACCGCCGCCTTCCGCTCCCAGCGCATCCCCCTGCGTATCCGGATCTGCCGCTGGCCCATAATCGGCCCCCTTCTTGTCCGCGGCCTCAACGCTTTTGCCGGGGCCGCCATCCACATGGCGGTGGGTGGCAAGATGGCGCCTGAGGTGGCCCGTTCCTTTGTCGCCCCCTATAACTCCTGGCGCAACCGTATCGCCACCCTGCGTTTTGTTGAGGATATTCCCCTTAAGCCCACTCATCCATCTTACGCCACCCTCACGGCGGTGGAGGAGGGGCTGGAAAACCTGACTGGCAAGCCCATGCTCATCTGCTGGGGGGGGCGCGATTTCTGTTTTAACGACCATTTTTATGCTGAGTGGCGCAGGCGTTTCCCGGCGGCAGAGAGGCACTACTTTCCCGAGGCCGGCCACTACGTCCTGGAGGACGCCGGGGAGGAGATAGAACCGCTCATGGCGGATTTCTGTGGGCAGTGGTTGCCATGAACTGCAACATCGCCCAGGCGCTCCTTGGAGTGGCCGCCCACCGGGGTGGGGAGACCGCCCTGATTCATGGCCGCAGATCATGGACCTTCAGCGATCTGGCCGAGACCTCGGCCCGTTATGCCCAGGCCCTGGCCCGCCAGGGTATTGGCCCGGGCAGCCGGGTGATGCTCATGGTCCCGCCAGGCCGTGATTTTGTCTGCCTCACCTTTGCCCTCTTCCGGCTGGGGGCGCCTGTTATTTTGATTGATCCCGGCATGGGCTTTGCCAACCTGCGGCGCTGCATCGGCGGGGTCAGGCCGGAGTTCTTCATCGGTATCCCCAAGGCCCAGATCTTCCGGCTCCTCTCGCCGCGTCCCTTTCGCACCGTCAAGAAGAGTATCTGGGTGACCCCCAATGCCTGGGGCGGCGGCCTCATGGCCCTGGTAACATCGGTGGTCCCGGGGGACGCGCCCATGTTCCAGGCCGCCGCCGGCGATCTGGCCGCTATTATCTTCACCACCGGCTCCACCGGCCCCCCCAAGGGGGTGCAGTACAGCCATGGCATCTTCCAGGCCCAGCTGGAGCTTATCCGTGACTACTACCAGATCGGCCCCGGCGATATCGATCAGCCCGCCTTCCCCCTCTTTGCCCTCTTTGCCGCGGCCCTGGGCGCCAAGGCGGTTATCCCGGCCATGGACCCGGCCCGGCCGGCCCAGGTGCAGCCGGCCCGCTTCATCAAGACCATTATCAGTGAGCAGGTTACCTACTCCTTTGGCTCGCCGGCCATCTGGAACGTGGTGAGCCGTTACTGCCTGGATAATAATATCAGACTGCCGGTGAAGAAAATTCTCATGGCCGGCGCCCCGGTCCCGGGCGAGTTGATTGAGCGGGTGCAAAAGATCATGGCCAACGGCGGCGAGATCTTTACCCCCTACGGCGCCACCGAGAGCCTGCCCATCGTCTCCATGGAGGGGCGGGAGATCGTCGAGAAAACCTGGCCTGAGACCAGGAAGGGGAGGGGGACCTGCGTGGGCCGTCCCCTGCCCGGGATAACCATCAAGATCATCGCCCCGGTGGCTGGGGCCATTGCCCATATGGATCAGGTGCAGGAGCTGCCGGCCGGCGAGATCGGCGAGATCATCGTCTCCGGTCCGGTGGTGACCCGCGCCTATGACCACAACGATTACGAGAACTCCCTGGCCAAGATCAGGGATGGTGAGGTGGTGTGGCATAGGATGGGGGACATGGGTTACCTCGATGAGAGCGACAGTCGTCGTCTTTGGTTCTGCGGTCGCAAGGCCCACCGGGTTATCACCGAAAATGGCCCCATGTACACCATCTGCTGCGAGGCGATCTTCAACGAGCATCCCCTGGTGAGCCGCTCCGCCCTGGTGGGGGTGGGGCCCTCAGGCCGCCAGCGGCCGGTTATCATTGTCGAGTGCGAGCCGGGCGGCCGCAGTCAGTCCCTGGAGGCGGAACTAAAGGCCCTGGCCCAAGGCAATGAGTTGACCAAAGGGATAAGCCTCTTTTTAGTCCATACCGGCTTCCCTGTTGATATCCGCCATAATGCCAAGATATTCCGGGAAAAATTGGCGGTGTGGGGTGCGGAGAAGCTGGGGGAGGATAAGTGAAACAGGCCCTGGTGACAGGCGGCGGCGGCTTTGTCGGGCTGGCCGTTGTCAGGCTCCTGCGAGAGATGGGGATCCGCACCCTGGTAGTGGGCCGCCACCATTACCCGGAGGTGGAGGCGGTGGGGGGGATCTCTCTTAAGGGGGATATCCGCGACCCCGCCTTTTTGACCACGAGCATGGCCGGCTGCGATACCGTCTTCCATGTGGCGGCCCTGGCCGGTATCTGGGGGCCGTGGGATGATTACTATTCCATTAACGTCAGGGGCACGCAGAACGTCATAGCTGCCTGTGAGCAGAATAAGGTTGCCCGCCTCGTCTACACCTCCACCCCCAGTGTGGTCTTTAACGGTGAGAGCATCCAGGGGCTTGATGAGTCTCTCCCCTATGCCAAAAGTCCCCTCTGCCACTATGCCGCAACCAAGATCATGGCCGAAAAACTGGTCCTGCAGGCCAATGGGCCAGAGCTTATGACCACGGCGCTCAGGCCCCATCTGGTCTGGGGACCGGGGGATACCAACCTGATCCCCCGCCTCCTTGCGCGGGGCCGGCAGGGGGCGTTGAAGATTGTCGGCGACGGGCAGAACCGGGTGGACATCTCCTACATCGACAACGTGGCCCAGGCCCATATCGCCGCCGCCGGCAACCTGGAGGGAGGCGGTGGGGCGGCGGGCCAGCCCTTTTTTATCTCCCAGGGTGAGCCGGTACTCCTCTGGGATTGGATCAATGAGCTGTTCAGCCGCCTGGCTATCCCGCCGGTGACAAAGAGGGTTAGTTTCCTCAAGGCGTACCGGGTCGGCTGGCTGCTGGAGAAGGTCTCTGGGATCCTGCGCCGGCAGAGCGAGCCACCCATGACCAGGTTTCTGGCCGAGCAGCTGGCCAAGTCGCACTGGTTTGCCATTGACCGGGCCAGGGAGGTTCTGGACTACAGCCCCCAGGTGACCAGTGAAGAGGGCATGGAGCGGCTGCTGGCCTGGCTTAAGCGGGAAGAGCAGCGGTGAGGGACCCTGCTGGCCGTCTGCTGGTGACAGGCCAGTTTGCGGCCATTGCCTATCTTCTCGCCACCACCCACTGGCCCTCCCTCTCCTGGGGGGCTGGACTGCTCCTTGGCAGCTCGCTTTTTCTGGCTGCCTGGTCATTTAGCGCTCTGCGCCCCGGTTCCTTTAATATCCGCCCGGCCCTAAGGAAAGGGGCGCGGCTGGTCAAAAGCGGCCCCTATCGTTACGTGCGCAACCCGATGTATGGCAGCGTGCTGCTGGCCGGCGGCGGAGTTCTCTTTGTTAACTGTTCTCTCTGGCGGGCTCTGACCGGCCTGCTCCTCACCCTGATTGTCCTGGTCAAGGTGTGGTTGGAAGAGCGGCTGCTGGCCGAAAAATTTGGCGCTGATTACGAGAGTTATAAGGCCCGCACCGGCCTCTTTTTACCCACCTTTTGGCTGAGAAGATAGGCCGCCGTTGGCCATTGCCCCTGGGTTGGGCAAAGAGGGGGGGAAGACTTCCACTTTTTCAGTAAATGAGCTACAATGCCTTCTCGCCTTTACGGAACTGCTCTCTCTTCCCTGGCCCTTGGAAAAATCAGCCGTAAATACAAAAGTTAAATCGGGTTTAATAATTCTATGAACGAAAAAGAGCTACTAGCCCGGTTCCTCACCCTGGTTAAACCTTACCGGGGCCGTCTGGCCATCGCCATGGTCGCCATGGCCCTGGTGGCCGCCTTCGGCTCGGCCCAGGCTTATATGATTAAGCCGGTCATCGATAAGATCTTTATCGAGAAGAACGAGGTGATGCTGCGTCTTTTGCCCTTTGCCCTGATCCTGATCTTCCTGGGCAAAGGGGCGGCCTATTACATCTACTCCTCTTTTCTCGCCCTGGTGGGCCAGGCCGTGATCCGCGATCTGCGCAAGGCGATATTTGACCATATCCACTCCCTGCCCCTCTCCTTTTTTCATAACACCTCCACCGGCGAGATAATCTCCCGGGTGATTAACGACGTGACCACCATCCAGGCCGCGGTTTCCCGGGCCTTAGTGGGCATTTTGCGCGACGCTTTGCAGGTGGTGGGCTTGATCGGGGTTCTCTTTTACCTCAACTGGCGCATGGCCATCTTCACCATTTTCATCCTGCCCCTGGCCATCCTGCCGGTGGTTAAGTTTGGCCAGATCTTCCGTAAGCTCAGTACCAATAATCAAGAGATCACCGCCCAGATCTCATCCATGCTGCACGAGACCATTGTCGGCCATCGCATTGTCAAGGCCTTTGGCATGGAGCGCTATGAGAGCGGCCGCTTTGCCACCCTGGTGAATAATCTCTTTGCCGTGATGGCCAAGGACGTCAAGTTCAACAGCCTCCAGCACCCGGTGATGGAACTGTTTGGCGGGGCGTTGGCCGCCGGCTTTATCGCCTACGGCGGTTCTCTGGTCTTTGACGCCCGCATGACCACCGGTGAGTTTTTTGCCTTTTTGGCGGCCCTGGTCATGACCTTTGATCCCATCAAGCGGGTGAGCACCGTCAACAGCCTGATTCAGCAAGGCTTGGCCGGGGCCAGGCGGGTCTTTGCCATTTTGGATGTTGAACCGGACATTACTGATGATCCAGCGGCCAGCAAGCTGCCCCCCTTTAAAGGGGAGGTACGCTTTAACGATGTCAGCTTCTCCTATGATGGCAGCGAGCAGGTTCTAAGTGATATCAACCTCACCGTGCCGGCCGGCCAGATCCTGGCCATTGTTGGCCCCAGCGGCGGCGGCAAGACCACCCTGGTTAACCTGCTGCCCCGGTTTTTTGAGGTGAGTAAAGGCGCCATAACCATTGACGGCGAGGACCTGCGCGATGTGACCATGGCGTCGCTGCGCGACCAGCAGGCCATTGTCTCCCAGGAGACGGTTCTTTTCAACGACACGGTGCGCAATAACATCGCCTATGGTGATCTGGACCGCTCCCTGGCGGAGATTGAGGCGGCGGCCCGCTCGGCCAACGCCCTGGAGTTCATCCGCCAGCTGCCAGAGGGCTTTGACACGGTGATCGGCGAGTCGGGCACCAGGCTCTCCGGCGGTCAGCGCCAGCGCCTCTCCATCGCCCGGGCCCTGCTGAAAAATTCGCCTATTTTAATCTTGGATGAGGCTACCTCCGCCCTGGACACGGAGAGCGAGCGCGAGGTGCAGATGGCCCTGGAAAACCTGATGCGGGACCGGACCACCTTTGTCATCGCCCACCGGCTCTCCACCATTCGTCGGGCCCACCGGATCATCGTTATTGACCAAGGGCGTATTGTGGAGTCCGGCTCCCACGACGAGTTGTTGACGGCTGGCGGGGTCTACAGGCGGCTCTACACCATGCAGGTGGAGCGTGACTAGGGTGGCGGCTGACAGTGCCATAGTGCCGCTGCGGATTCTACTTGTCAGCGACGGCCGGCCGGGCCACGAGAAGCAGAGTCGCGGCCTGGTCCAGGCCCTTGGTAAACTCACCCCAGTAGCGGTGGCGGAGCAGGCCATCGAAAAGGGGCTGGTCAATGATATCAAGTCGTGGCTGGCGGCGGCCTGGGCCCGTCTGCTGCCTCGCTTAGCCGCTGGCGGTGAGCCGCGGTACGATCTTGTTGTCGGGGCCGGCGCCCACACCCACGGTTACATCGTGGCCGAAGGAGCGGCAGCTGGCGCCAGGACGGTAGTGTGCATGGCACCCACCCCCATCTTTGCCGGTCTCTTTGATCTCTGTCTGGTGCCGGAGGCGGATTGCTGCACGGAACGGGATAATTTTTTTACCACCGTGGGACCCCCCAACTTAGGGGAAGATCAGGAGCGGCACGACCAGGGGCAGGGGTTGATTCTGGTGGGGGGCATCGACGAGAAGAGCCATAGGTGGGATTCGGCCGAAATCGTGGCGGTGGTCAAGGAAATTGCCAATAGCCAGCCGGAGATCCGCTGGGCCATCGCCACCTCGCCCCGCACCCCGGACGCCACCACGGCCCTGCTGGCCGAGCTTTGCGCCGGCCAGGCAAATTGCCGGTTTAACCCCTTCCCCACCCCTGAAGGCTGGCTGGATGAGGAGTATAACCGGGCCGACCAGGCGTGGGTCACGGCGGACAGTATCTCCATGGTTTACGAGGCGCTGACGGCCGGCTGCCGGGTGGGCATTATCCCGGTGGTCTGGAAGAATAAAAAAAGTAAGTTTGCCCGCAGCGCCGAGAGTTTGCTGGCCCGGCGCTATGTCATGGCCTTTGCCTATGACAAGGAGGAAACAGAGCCGCTACGCAAGGCCTTTCTGGACGAGGCGGGCCGCTGCGCCCAGGAGATCCTGGTCCGTTTCTGGCCCCAGAGGCTGCCGGCAAAAGAGCGGCAAGGGAGAAGATGAGCGATGGTCAGCTTTAGACGGTCGGCGCTGCTGGCCCGAGATATTAGCTTGAGTCAGCGTTTGGATCATAGCTGTATCTTCCTGGCCAGCCTGATTCCCATCGGGGTGATGGTGGGTCCGGTAATCTACGATGGTTTCCTTAGCCTGGTGGTTCTCTTGTGGCTCACCCGCTTGGCCATAAGCCGGGATGGCGTCGTTTTAGGGGCCAGTGGCCGGGCGGTGCTTATTCCCTATCTCGCCTGGTATGGGGCGATAGTTTTAAGCCTTCTGGTCAACGTCGCGCCCTCCCTTGACGCCTGGGGTCACGACATAGGTTTTGTCCGTTTCCTCCTCTTCATTGTCGCCTTGGTCGATATCAGTGGGCGCCACAATGTCGTTAGGCCGCTAATCTTTGGTCTTCTCGCCTTTGTTCTCTACGCCTGGTTCAACTACCTTATGGTCGTCACCATGGGCCATGACCTGGCCGGCAAGGAGATTTTTTACTATCAGGATAACCAAAAGATAGCCAGTCGCATCGCTTCGGTGGGCCAGTTTGCCGCCACCTTTTTTGCCTGCTGGGCCTTAAATGATCGTGATTTGTCGGGGCGGAAGAAAATAAGCCTCTGGGTCTTTGCCATTGCCGTCCTGCTGCTTATTTTCGTTGTCGGCAGCAGGACCGCGGTCATCAGCAGCGCCAGCGGCCTGTTTTGCGCCTTTCTTTTCTGGGGGCGGCGCAAGATCGTGGTTCACGGCCTGGCAGGGGCTGGGCTGGGGCTGGCTATCGTGGCTGTCCTCCATTTCATTTTTAACGATAACCAGTTAGATATTCGTTTAAACACCCTTTATCATCGCCTGGATATCTGGCGGGTTAGTATTCATATCTGGCTGGACAGGCCGATATTTGGCACCAGCGTGGCTGAGTTCAAGGCGGTCTTTGAGCAGGTGACCGCCAGCACCGATATTTTTGCCACGGGTCAGCGTTTCTGCCAGCTAATCACCACTGACAAGGCCTATCACGCCCATAACCTTGTCATCCAACTGTTGACCGCAACGGGCTTAGTGGGCTATCTCACCTTTTGTTGGCTCTTTGTGGCCGCCTGCCGGGCCATAGTTAGCGATTTCAGGGGCTGGCGGGTGGGTCTGCTTGTCTGGCCGGTGGTAATGCTGGTTGAGGGGCTTACCGGCCATGATATCTATGCCTCTGACTATCAGCCTTTAGTGGCCTATTTTCTGGTGCTTATTATCTG
>JBDLJA010000041.1:0-19515 GCA_039714595.1 Thermodesulfobacteriota bacterium
TTGCTGCGCTCAATCAGACCTGCGCTGTGGTTCACCTACTTTTTCTTGCTCTTCCTGGTGGACGTCTTTCTGCTGCTCTTCCTGGTCGTCTTTCTCTTGGGCCGGTCAATGTCATAGGGGCTGTCCACCTCATAGCTCTTGCCGTTTATGACGATATCAAGGTCGCCATCCTCCTCAAAGGAGTAGCTGAAAGGGGTCTCCGCCTCTTGGGGGGCGGAACGGTCCAGGTTGTACTTTGTCCCCTGATAGTCAACCTCCACCAGGTTGGGGGAGAGGTATCTGGCGGTAAAGGGCGGCGGCTCACTGGAACAGCCGGCCAGGAGAAGGGTCAGGCCAATAAAGGTCAGGTATGTCTGTTTCATGTTTTTCCGTTTCTTTAAAAAGAGTTTAAAATAAGCGCGGCGGTGCCTGGGCTGACTGGTTGTCCTGCTCCTCCGGCACCGCCGCAGCTGGCCCTGCTTCACTGTGGCCCTTGACGAAGAGGAAACGCTCCAGGGAGCGCTGGTAGGGGGACCACTGGTAGCCAGGGGTCTCCTCCATCTTGGCCCGCACCCCTGCGATGGTGTTCAGCTTGGCGTCCATGTCATCGATGAAGTTTAAGACGAACGCCTCGCTCACCATGGGCAGGGTGGGGGAGCCGAACTCGTAGCGGCCATGGTGGGAGAGGATCATGTGCTTGAGGCGGACGGCCAGCTCCGGGGGGAAATCCTTGGTGCGGCCGATCTTCTCCTCGATCATCTCCACCCCCAGGACCATGTGGCCCATGAGACGGCCCTGGTCTGAGTAGTCGGCCGGGAAGGAAGAAAAATCAAACTCCTTCATCTTGCCGATGTCGTGGAGCATGGCCCCGGCCAGGAGCAGGTCGCGGTCAAGCTCCGGGTAGAGAGGGGCAACGGCGGCGGCCAGCCGGGCCACCCCCAGGGTGTGTTCCAGCAACCCGCCCAGGTAGGCGTGGTGCATGCCCTTGGCCGCCACCGCCCTTTTGAAGCCGGCCATGAACTCGTCGTTGTTGAAGAATTTCAAGAGCAGCCGGCGGATATGATCGTCGCCCACCGAGCGCACCAGCCCCACAAGCTCGGCCGCCATCTCCTCCGGGTCAAAGGGGGAGGCGGGGACAAAGGCGCTCATCTCCACCTGGGCCTCGTCCCGCCGCTTTATGGTGTTGATGTTCAGTTGCAGCTGGCCGCGGAACGACTGGCTCTGGCCGCTGATCTCCACCAGGGCGCCGGGGGGACACTGGGCCTGCAGCCTCTCCGCCCCCTCCCACACCCGGCCGACAATGTCGCCGCTCCTGTCCATCAGGGTGAGGTTCAGGTACGGCTTGCCCGCCTTGGTCTCGGCCACGCTCATGGACTTGACTAAAAAGAGGTCGGCCACGGCCTGGCGGTCCTGGATGTCCTTTATATAAGTGGTTTTCATGGTTTTTTTGAAAAGAAGAGGGGGTTTCTTTTCGTCTACCATGAAGGCGGGGGCGGGGCAAAGGTTTTGTCAGACTAAATAATGGCGAAGGCGGCCTGGCTGATGTGGCTGGCCTTGCAGATCGGGCAGCGGCCGGGCCGGTCCAAGCGCTGCCGTTTTTTGAAAGTGTAGCCGCAGGCAAGGCAGCTGGGCGGGGTGACGCGCAACCGCCTCCCCTGGCGGGCCAGGGTCCGTTTGATGTGGCCCAGGTGGTCCGGCACCTCCCGCTCCATAACGCCCACGGCCTGGGAGATGTCGAGGATTGTCAGCTCATGGCCCGCGCTTAGCAGGGCGATTATCTGCTGTCTCACTGTCTCCGCCATTCTTCCTGGCCGTATTCTATTTGTTAGAAGAAAACCACGTCCTTTGGTCGTGGTCAGAGTTTAACGGCTCTGCCCGTATTACCATTGTTCATTTTCTTTGCTTGCCCAAAGAAAACGAACCAAAAGAAAGGGCACCCCAGCCATCTGGCCCTGCGGGCTTCCTTTGCGCTCCTCCAAAGATGGTGGGATTTTGAGAACTCGCTGCGCTCAGACAGCTCAAAATCCTTGTCACCATCTTCTCCGGTGCGCAAAGCAGATGGCAACGGGATAAGCTAAGCCCCTTCCAGGGGCTATCAATGGTGGGCTCTTTGGAGCAGGATCTTTACTTAAGCCACCTTGAAAAAACTAATTCCTGATCTTGGCCTCGGTCTTGCCGGGGTTCTTGGCCAGGTGGCGGTAGTGGTTCATGGCCGTGTCGGTGAGGCGGCCCAGGACATGGCGCAGGTCCGAGCCCTGCCAGAGGGTGGTGAAGTCGGCGTTGGTGAGAAGATCCTGGTTGAGCCGGTAATGGGGGATCTCCTCGGGCAGCAGGCTGATGTCCTCATAACTGATTTGGGCCTTGTCGGCCAGGGCGAGGTTGAGGAGCTCCTGGGCCGTGTAGGTGTAGAATTTCTTGATGTCCTCGGTGGATTCGGCGCTGCCCATCTGGCGGCGGAATGAGGGCAGCAGTTTGTTTTCAATCTTGGAGAAGGAAAGTTGTCTGCTCATAGTTGCTCCTTGAGGTGTTGTTTATGAAGGCCCGGTTCGGGGCCCATTGTCAACCGGCTATCTTTTTTCTTCCTGAACTCTTTTGGACCAAATTTCTTGTCAATCCTGCTTATGCCATCTGCCTTCGGCCCGGTAATTCCTTTATTTCGATTAAAAAAAATCCGCTCAAAATTAACCTTTAATGACGGCTAAGGGGCGCAGGCTGACGATCACCTCCACCAGATCCAGCTGACCCTCTATTACCTGGTCGATCTCCTTGTACGCCCCGGCCGCCTCGTCGAGATCCCGGCGGCTGCGCAGCCCGTGGATAATGCCTTGATCGTCCAAACGCTGCTGTTCGGCCGCAAGATTCAGCTGGCGCTGGGCCTGCTTACGCCCCATCTTGCGGCCCGCCCCGTGGGAGCAGGAGGTGAAACTCTCCGCCTCGCCGCGCCCTTTGACGATGTAGCTCGGCGCCCCCTGGGAGCCGGGGATGATGCCGATCTCGCCGGCCCGGGCCCGGGTGGCCCCCTTGCGGTGGACCATCACGTCTTTGTGGAAGTGGCGTTCCAGGGCCGCGTAGTTATGGGCGATGTTGATCTCTTTGGCAAAGGTTACCGGCGGCGTCACGGCCAGAAAGGCGTCTTTAATCCGGGCCAGGATCTGGCGCCGGTTGGCGTAGGCAAAGTCAACACAGTACTGCATCTCTAAATGATAGTTACGGCCAGCCGCGCTGTCGAGGGCGAGGTAGGCCAGTTGCCAGGAGCGGGGCAGGGCGCAGCCCTCCTTGGCGTTTTTTTCACTGGCCAAACGGTTGTAGTGCTGGGCCACCTTGTAGCCCAGGTTGCGGCTGCCGGTGTGGACCATGATCCAGACATGGGCGTCGCTGCCCTGCTGGATCTCGATGAAGTGGTTGCCGCCGCCCAGGGTGCCCAGCTGGGTGCGGGCGTTGTTAAACTCGCGGTTGACCATGGGCAGGGCAGCAAGCTGGACGCCTGCGGCCGGTTTAGGCATCAGGCCCTTGGCCTGGCGTTTGGGGTGGTGTTTGAAGCCTAAGGGCACCCATTGGCGGATCAGGGCCATGATGGACTTCAACTTGTCGGTGTTGATGGAGGTAAGGGATGTCTGGACGGCGCACATGCCGCAGCCGATGTCCACCCCCACCGCGTTGGGTACCACCACGTTTTTTGTGGCCATCACCCCGCCAATGGGCATGCCGTAGCCCAGGTGGGCGTCGGGCATCAGGGCCACGTGGCGGTGGATGAAGGGCAGGTTGGCCATGTTGCGGGCCTGGACCAGGGTGGACTCTTCCACCTCATCGAGCCACATTTTGATCGGTTTATCTTCCGAGGTGATTGTTCGGGGCACGTTTTTTTGTCTCTGTTCTTTGGCTCTGGCGGGCCACGGCGCGGGCTGCGGCCCAAGGTTATAAAGATACTATCACCATTCTGGCGCCCCGGTTCAATGGCAAGGCTCAGATTCTCTTGGGCCTAAATGTTCTCGCCGCCCCCTGTGCCGCTGCGCCAGGAAATCGCATCTTGGCGCGGGCGGCTGGCAGGAGACCCTTTACGGGCGATATGTTTTTTGGTACATATCGATTATGGGACGCAAGAGACGCGAGAAACATGGGGGCAACCCGGGCTGGCATGGTCGGGTATGGCTGGAGGGGGACGAGGGGACCTTTATCGGTTACGGCCGGGCCGTCTTGTTGGAAAAGATCCAGGCCACGGGCTCCATTGCCGGGGCGGCCAAGGAGATGAGTATGTCCTATAGGCATGCCTGGCAGCTGGTGGAGTCCATGAACCGCCAGGCGGGAGGGCCGGTGGTGCGCACCAGCCGGGGAGGAAAGGGCGGCGGCGGGGCTGAGTTGACCCCCACGGGCCGGGAACTTCTGGCCCTGTTCTGGCGGGTGGAGAAAAAGATGGCCCAGTTTCTGGCCCGGGAGACGGCAGCATGGCGGGGGGCCAGGAGGTGATGGCGGCCCGCTATCTGGGGTTGGTCCTTGCCCTGGCCTTATTTGTTCCGCCGCCGCTGGCGGCCGGGGAGAAACTCAGGGTGGCCACGGCCGCCAACTTCATCCGGCCCATGACGGAGATCGTCCAGGCCTATCAACGGCAGGAGAAGGGCGGGGAGATCCAGGTTAGCTACGGTTCCTCCGGCAAGCTCTACGGCCAGCTCTACCATGGGGCGCCCTTTGACCTCTTCCTCTCGGCCGACCGGCGGCGTCCGCAACTGCTCCATGAACAGGGGGTCTGCGCTGAACCCTTTGCCTACACAGCTGGCTCGCTGGTGCTCTGGAGCGGGGAGCGGCAGCTTGGGGCGGCTTCCTGGCGCCAGGCCCTGGCCCTGGGGAAAGGCCGGGTGGCCATGGCCAGTCCGGAGGCCGCACCCTATGGGGACATGGCCCGCCAGGCCCTGAGGGCGGCGGGTCTGGCCGCTGAGGTTGAGCCCCGCCTGGTTTACGGCCAGTCGGTGGCCCAGGCCTTTCTCTTTGCCCGCAGCGGCGGGGCCAGGTTCGCCTTCATCGCCCTGTCCCAGGCCCTCTCTGCTCCCGGGCAGGCAGGGCGTTACTGGCCGGTGGACCAGGCCCCGCTGGTGGAGCAGTGGGGCTGCGTGGTGGCCAGTAGTTCAAACCGGCAAGGGGCCCGGCAGTTCCAGGCTTTTCTCAGCGGAGAGGTGGCCCGGCGGATCATGGCAGAGAATGGCTATAACTAAAGAACCAACGGCTACCAAGCTGGTTTCTTTTAAACGACGAAGCGCAGGTAAGCACCCGAAAGGGTATAGACGAGCCTGCGAGACTCCGGAATATCGAGGTCATGTCGAACCGCAGAAGGAAGGCGCCCCGTTAGGAGATAAGCGCGGACTTCGAGTGCTGTTGGGGTATGCTTTCGCCACTACGCTGCTCCTAATTAAGACAATATCATTCCTTCGACCTTCGACATTCTGCGGTTCGCTATTCGCTGTTAAAAACAACCGCTGGCTTAAAGCTCTCCGCCCGGTAAGCGCGTGCAACGAGACTCCGAAAGGCGGAGGTTTCAACCTTGGACAGTAACAATGAACTACGCCCCCCTTATTCTCTCCATGAAGCTGGCCGGGGTCACCACCCTGCTCCTTCTGCTTTTGGGGGCGCCCCTGGCCTATATTCTGGCCTTTATCCCCCTGCGCGGTAAGATTCTGCTGGAGTCGCTCCTGGGCCTGCCCTTGGTGCTGCCGCCCACCGTCTTTGGCTTTTTTCTCCTCATGGCCATGGGGCCGGAGGGACTGGGCCGCATCACCCAGGCCGTCATGGGTCAGCCGCTGATCTTCACCTTCAGCGGCATTGTTCTGGCCGCCATGCTCCATGGTATCCCCTATGTGGTTCAGCCGCTGAAGGCTGCCTTTGCCAAGCTTGACCCCCGTCTGCTGGAATCGGCGGCGGTGCTGGGCTGCTCCCGGCAACAGGCCTTTGTCCGGGTGGTATTGCCCAACTCCCTGCCCGGCCTGGCCGGCGCGGCCATCTTGAGCTTTGCCCATACCATGGGGGAGTTTGGCGTCATCCTCATGGTGGGTGGTTCCATCCCCGGCGAGACGAAGGTGGCCTCCATCGCCATCTATGAGTATGTGGAGGCCATGCGATTTTCCGAGGCGTGGCAGCTATCCCTGGCCCTGCTGGTGATCAGCTATCTGGTCTTGCTGCTGGTTAATCTTTTGGAGGGGAGGGGCAATGGCTCTTGAGATGAAGGTAAGAAAGGAACTGGCCCACTTTGAGCTGGATCTGGAACTCTGCTGCCCCGCCGGGACGTTGCTGGCCCTGGTGGGGCCGTCTGGCAGTGGCAAGACCATGGCCCTCCGCTTGCTGGCCGGCTTGGAGAGGCCGGACATGGGCCGCATCGTCTTAAACGGCCGCGTTCTCGGCGATGTGGGGCAAAATAAGTGGCTGCCGCCCCAGAAGAGGCGGCTGGGTTATGTCTTTCAGGAGGCCAGCCTCTTTCCCCATCTGGTGGTGGCGGATAATATCTCTTTTGCCTGCCGCGATCAGCATCTCCTGGCGGAGCTTATGGATCTGCTGGCCCTTGATCATCTGCGCCGCAAGCTGCCCCGGGCCCTGTCCGGCGGCGAGAGGCAGCGGGTGGCCTTTGCCCAGGCCCTGGCCGCCGGGCCGGAACTGCTCCTGCTGGATGAACCCTTTTCCGCCCTGGACCGGGAGAGCCGGAGCAGCCTCCAGGCCCTGCTTTTGAAGCTTAAGGACAGGTTTAAGGTCCCCATGGTCATGGTCACCCATGACCTGGATGAGGCCGCCCTCCTGGCTGGCGAGATTGTCACCCTGGAGCGGGGTCAGACCGATACCGGCTGGCTGGCCCGGCAGGGTTTTTCCTTGGCCGGCCGGGATGCGGGCTACCATGGAGATGTCCCTGAATGTATGGTAATGTATGGAAAAGTTGAGTAAAGTCAGCCTTGGCCCGAGGTTCTGGCTAAATGACTTGGCAAAGTGCCCAACCTGCCAGCCGGTGAAAAAAACTTAGCTTCTGTCTAAAAAAGTTCTGGTGTGTGGAGAAAAATGGCCCTGCTTGACGACGGAAAATACCTTCTTGACCTGCTCCTGCGCCATAAGCGGATTACGGCAAAGCAGGCCCAGTTCATTGCCCAAAAACATAAGCAGCAGGCCAAGAAGCTGGCCCTGCAGCTGCGCGACAGCGGCATTGATAAGAGTGAGCAGCGCCTTGACCTGGTGGATGTCATCGTCTCCTTTCATCTGGAGATGGCCTGCCAGCCGGGCGAAGAGCTGAGCGAGGAGGAGATCATTCAGCTGGTGGCCCGGGATCAGCGGCTGGACTTCAAGAAGCTTGACCCGTTGGAGCTGGATCTTTCGGTGGTGACCAAGACCATCCCCCAGAACTTCGCCATGCGTCATCTCATCGTCCCCTTCGCCATAAAAAACGGGGTGCTGGAGATGGCGGTCTACGCCCCCGACTGCCGCCCCGTGCTTGACGACATCGAGCGGGCCAACCAGATCAAGATCAACCCCCACCTGGCCACCAAGTCCAACATCCAGAAGATCCTGGCCGAGTTTTTCGGGTTTCAGACCTCCATCTCCGAGGCCACCGACGCCCTGTCTGGCCCCTCGGTGGATATCTCCAACCTGGAGCAGCTGGTGAAGATCGGCTCGGCCAAGGAGATCAGCTCTTCCGACAAGAACATCAAGGCGGCGGTGAACCACATGTTCAACTACGCCTTTGATGAGCGCGCCTCCGACATCCACATCGAGCCCAAGCGGGAGAAGTCACTGGTTCGTTTCCGCATCGACGGGGTGCTGCACACCATCTACGAGCTGCCCAAGGTGGTCCACGCCGCCATGATCAGCCGGATCAAGTTCCTGGCCCGTCTCGACATCGCCGAGAAGAGGCGGCCCCAGGACGGGCGGATCAAGGTGGAGCACCATGATCAGGAGGCGGAGATCAGGGTCTCCACCGTGCCGGTATCCTTTGGCGAGAAGGTGGTCTTAAGGATCTTAAACTCGGAGATCCTCTTCCAGGAGATCGGCGATATCGGTTTTAACGAGCGGGATATTGCCGTCTACAAGTCGTTTATGGAGGCGCCCCACGGCATCATGCTGGTCACCGGTCCCACCGGCAGCGGTAAGTCCACCACCTTGTATTCCACCCTGCACCAGATCTACTCGCCGGAGATCAACATCACCACGGTGGAGGACCCGGTGGAGATGGTCTATGAGGAGTTTAATCAGATCACGGTCCAGAACCAGATCGACGTTAGCTTCTCCACCATCCTCCGCAATATCCTCCGTCAGGACCCGGACGTGATCATGATCGGCGAGATCCGCGACCATGAGACGGCGGCCCACGCGGTCCAGGCGGCGTTGACCGGTCATCTGGTCTTCTCCACCCTGCACACCAACGACGCGGTCACCTCGGTGACCCGCCTGGCCGAGCTGGGGGTCCAGCCCTTTCTGGTGGCCTCCACCATGCTGGGCGCCCTGGCCCAGCGCCTGGTGCGGCGCATCTGCCCCGAATGCCAGGAGGAGGTGGTGAAGCCCATCATGGAGCTCCAGGGTTTCGGCTTCCCCCTGCCGGAAGACGTGATGGAGCTAACCTTAAGTAAAGGGGCGGGCTGCAAGCAGTGCCGCTCCACCGGTTATTATGGCCGGAGCGGTATCTTTGAGATTTTCCCCTTCTCCGACGGCCTCAAAAGGCTGGTGGTGGAGGGCGCGCCCGCCTCGGAGCTGCAGAAGGTGGCCATCAACGAGGGGATGACCACCTTGAAGGAGGACGCCTGGGAAAAGGTGATGGCCGGGGTTACCACCTTCGCCGAGGCGGTGCGGGTGACCGGGACGGTGTAGTTTTTTTTGTGTTTTTGCTTGCCATTGGCCGGGTTCTTGGGTTATTCACTGCTCCTTCCGCCTTGCCGGCCAACGACGAAATCACGCCAGCGAGGGTTGCTTAAGGGGCAACTTCACGAAAAAAATGAAAGAAAAAAAATCGGGCGGCAAAAGCATCGCCAAGAACAAAAAGGCGTACCATGAGTACCAGATCAGCGATGTGCTGGAGTGCGGCATGGTGCTTAAGGGGCCGGAGGTCAAGTCGATCAGGGCCGGCCGGGTCAACCTGAAGGACAGCTACGCGGTGATCAAGGAGGGTGAGGTGTGGGTCCACAATATGCACGTCTCGCCCTACAAGTTCGCCACCCACGCCTCCCCTGATCCCCTGCGCAAGCGCAAGCTGCTCCTCCATAAGCGGGAGATCAACAAGCTCATCGGCAAGACCAAAGAACGCGGTTTCACCCTGATCCCGGTGAAGCTCTACTTTAATAAGCAGGGCAGGATCAAGCTGGGGTTGGGGCTGGCCAAGGGCAAGACCCTTTACGATAAACGCCAGACCCTGAAGAAGAAGGAGGCCAACCGGGAGATGGACCGCATCCGCAAGGAGTATCGCTGATAGGCCTAGGGAACTTTTTCCTGATTGCCGGACTCTTTACTTAAATGGGTTGCGCTTAGGGGAAATTCTGCTGTAAGCTGACCTGGCAAATTTCGCCAAACAACCTTGCTCAGGTTCCCACCTAAGGGTGTTTTTGGCCGAGAATAAAACCAGTAAAAAAAACATGGGGGTGAAACGGGTTCGACGGGGATATATAAGCTCGGGTTGCATGTCGAGAATTCTATCTTTCTCGTAAACATTGATAGATGTACTAAAATAGTCGCAGATGACTATCAATATGCCGTTGCAGCATAAATAAGCAACTGCTCTTCCCCGTTATTCCTGCGGACGGGGTCTGAGCATCGACTAGCGGGATAGCCTCTGATTGTGTGGTTGGGTCAACAGGCGAAATAAAATCTTCCAATAGTGATAAAGGCTCCTGGTCCCGGTGGAGCCGCATCACGATAAGCCTTTAAGCGGGAATAAACATGTAGAGACCTGCAGGGGAGTATTTTCGGACGGGGGTTCAACTCCCCCCACCTCCACCATTTTAGCCTCACCTGAGCACTTGCTCTAGTGAGGCTTTTTTTGTGTCCATGCCGTGCGGGAGTCTGTGTTGTTTGGTGTTGTTGTGCCTTTCCTGTTCACCCCATGTCGACAAATTTATTCTGAAGGGTGCTTTGATGCTCTGGGTGTGGCAATCCCCTATGAGCAGGGCAACCATGGATATCGATATGCTGGCCAGGCAGACAAGCAATGAGGTGGAACGGATTGTGGCTCAAGTTAAGGATATCTGTGCCATCAGCGTGCAAGAAGATGGCTTGCAGTTTGATCTGGAAAGCATCCGTGGAGAACGAATCACCGAGGATGCAGATTACCAAGGAGTGCGAATTCGTTTTGTCGCCTTGCTGGATAAGGCCAGGCTCAATATGCAGATCGACATAGGTTTTGGTGACATTGTGGTGCCGGAACCAACAAAGGAAAGTTTGCCCACTCTGCTCGATTTTGAGTCACCCAGGCTCATGTGTTATTCACCGGAAAGCGCCATTGCCGGAAAGTTTGAGGCCATGATTAAATTGGCTGAACTCAATTGGCAGGCCTTCAAAAAGAAGCTAAAACAAGAAGTCATTCCAGCTGAGCTGGAAGATGTGATAGGGCAGCTGAAAAAGTTTCTGGAGCCAGTTGTCCAAGCCTCCCTTGCCAACGCAGATTTTGTCGGCTCTTGGGTCGCACCTGGTCCCTGGTTGAATACAGGCAAATAAGACTTTATTGTTTAGGGGGTATTTTCGGACGGGGGACAACTCCCCCCACCCATATAAAACCCGCATCTGAGGATTACGCACCCTGGGTGCGGGTTTTTCTTTTTTCTGCTCATTTGAACATGAAGAAATTCTAAGGCTTACCGATCTCAATTGATCGATCAGCCTTAGTTTTTAAAAGGTTTTTTTAAAACGAAAGGCTGGCTGAGATGCCGCCGTAGAAGATGTTTTCGTCTGCATTATAGCCATCGTTGTCGGCCTCAAGCATGTCTGAAGCATCACTTGAAAGTGGGAATGAGTAGTACATCTCTGGGGTGACAGAAATATAGTCATTCACCGGAATGGTTGCTGAGACCGACAACACGCCATCAAATAAGTTTGAAAATGCTGAGCTGGAGTCAGATGGGTCGGCATAGGTTGATTCGTCATCAGCCAGCAGGTAACTTGCCTTAAAGCCTAAGTCCAGGGCAATGGCCTCAGTCAGACTAAAAGAGTGACCAATCTCAGCACTAACATACCAGCCAGGGAAGGAGTCCGTGTCACGATAGATGGTCAAGGCTGGAGCCATAAGAATGTCTTTACTCAAACTTAGATAAAACTCCTGGCTGTCATCGGCCCCATCTAAACCATAATAGATATAGCCCACGCCCCAATCGAGACTGGCCATGGACCAGTCGTAAGATATGGTCATGTCCGTTTCGGTGAAATTATGAGTCTCGTTGCCACCGGCGTTGTACTGCTTGGTGTCGAGATTCCCCCACAGGTTAAAGGCAAAGCCCTTATAGCTTATGGTGGTGGAAGGCTGGATAACCAGGCTATCCTTGCTTAAGGCCCAACCGCGCCAGACATACTGGCTGTAAGCACCGATGGTTAAATCTGCTTCGGGCTTCTCTTCTTCGGCCATGGCTTGGCTGCTGAGTCCAAGACTAAGACCACAGGCAAGGCTGCAGGCAATACGGCTTAAAAATGTTCTTCTCATGATAATTCTCCTTTTTCTCTAATACTGGCACGCCAGCAATCTAATATAAAAATGACCCAAACTTCTCACGACATATTCAAGTCATAGCAATGGATGAAACTACTAAGCCGGACAACAGAGAATCTCGAAGCCTTCATGTAATTTCATTAGCCTCTTTCTATTCCAATTACCGTGCCAATAGTATTGTCATGGCACGAGACCTGTCTATCTTGCTGAGTTTTCGTTGATTAGTTGGAGAGTGTTGGCTTTGTGGCTCATTATGACTATCTACCAAAATGTAAGGCCTAGACAATTTGGTATGCTGTTTTTTCACAAACCTACATGGTTGGTGCAATGCCATTTGAAATTAAAAGAGGCCCATGGGACATTTCCCATGGGCCTCTTGCCCAAACGCTCTGCAAAGTCGAAGTCAACCGCAGCCGGTGCCGGTTCCCAGGCATTCTGAACCACAGCTCTTCTTGTTGCGCCTTTTAAAGGCCGAAAGGCCTTGGCCTGAATAGACGGCCTTAAGACCGGCCTCGATGAAGCCAGACATGGTGATGGCTTGGATACCCGCCTTCTCAAAAATCTGGCGAGGGGATTCGCCCATTTCAGCCACCAGCACCGCCCGGCAGTCGTGGAAGAGGCGGGTTAAGGCCTGCCAACGGCCCATGCCTCCCCCTGGCGTTGGGGCGGGCCGCTCTTCAATGAGTTTGAATTTTTCGCCATCCTGACCATAGATCAGAAACTTCATGGTCTCACCCAAGTGCTGGTTCACCAGCATACCCTCCAGGCTGGCCACGGCGACATAGGGGCGCGGTAGAGGTGACGGGGCTGGCATGGTGGCACAGGCGTTTAAACAGCCGGCCATTTCACTGGACTTATCCTTACCCAGTAACCCCACGGCATCGGCCCGGCACCGTTTGCAATGGCGCATTTGCGGTAGGTGTTTTTCGCATCTATTGCGCAGTTTATTCATCATGGGTTTATCTGGTTCGCCAACATCCTCAAAAGGGGTTCCAGCATTGGGCAGCATGGCCATACAGTTAAAGAGGTCCACCCCCATCTTGGCCATGGTTCTAGCCGTGCTTTCGGCATGATGATCATTAATGCCGGGGATGGTGATGAAGTTGATTTTCACCGTGACCCCTCGGGCCTTTAGTTTTTCAATGGCCTTCATCTGCCGGGCCAGCAGGAGTTCAGCAGCCTGAACATGGCGATAGACAATATTACCGTCCCGGACAAAGGAGTATATTTTTTGGGTGATCTCGGGATCAATACCATTGACGGTCACCGTTACATGGCTGACGCCAATATCCGCCACCTCATCGACATGGGGGGCAAGGCCTAGGCCATTACTGGACAAACAGAGAATGAGCTCTGGATATTTCTGCCTAAGGAGCTGCATGGTGGTCAGTGTCTCATCAGCGTTGGCAAAGGGGTCGCCAGGGCCGGCAATGCCGGCCACCGAAATTCTCGGCTCGGCTGTCAGCACCTTATCCATATAGACCAGGGCCTGTTCCGGACTGAGTATTGTCGAGCACACCCCGGGCCGTGATTCATTGACACAGTCATATTTACGGTTGCAATAATTGCATTTGATATTGCATTTTGGGGCCACGGGCAGATGGACCCGACCAAATTTACCCTTAACCTTGGCATTGAAACAGGGATGACGGGAGAGGTCTGGACTTACTGTATTAATCATTTTCATGGGAAACTCCGTGTCTCTATTTATAAAAAAATGGTTTTACATATAGGAATAGCCAATGGTCGAATCGCTCTGTTTCTTGGCTATCATACCGTTGACCACCCGATCAAAGAGGGTTTGGGCCCCGCGATATCCAAGGTGAAGCAACCGTTGCCCCCCCATGCGGTCATGGATTGGAAAGCCCACCCGGATCAAGGGAATATTCATTTTGCGAGCCAGAGGGTAGCCTTTGGAATGACCAACCAGCAGATCTGGGCCTAAACCTTCGGCCATCTCACTGATGTCAAAAAAGTCCATGCCCTCAAAGACCTGGGGCTGGCCCGGTAACAGCTCGGCTGTGGCGGACTCGATCCGCTTGGCAAGCTGACCGCTCTTGCCGCCCGAGGCGCAGAGAATAGGCATGACCCCGATCTCGGCTAAAAAGGCGGTGAGTCCCACCACCAGATCTTCCTCGCCATAGACAATGGCCTTTTTGCCATAGATGTATTTATGGCCATCCACATAGCTGTCCACCAGTCGCCCCCGTTCTTTGCGGTGGTACTCCGGGGTTTGCCGGCCTGAAAGCCGGGCCAGTTCCGCACAGAAGTCATCGGTGGCCGTAATGCCCATGGGCATATTCAGGCCAATATTTTTCACCCCGAAACGCTCCTGGAGAATGGCCCCGCCGGATTCTGCGGCCATGGTGTGACCAAACTCAATGGTGGCCAAGGAGCCAGCCATACCCTTGATGGCCGAAAGAGGGGTGCCGCCAGACTGGATCTTTTCATAATGGATGGCTGCCGGGCCATCCATGGTCTCGGATATATCGGGCAAGATGGTGGGAGCCAGACCAAAACCATTGATAATCTCGGTGAGGTAACGAATGTCGGCTGGCGAAACAAGACCGGGCAGGAGGTTTATCCGTCCCTCCTCTGTTGGGCTTTCTTCGGCCAAGGCTGCTACTGTTGCTGCCACCGCATTATGGAAACCCTCCATATGGGAGCCGTTATAGCTTGGGGTGGAGACCTGGACCATCAGCGGTTTCTCGCCAGGGAATTCCTGGTCATACTCTTTCAGAAAGAGGCCGACATCATCACCAATGGTTTCAGTAAGACAGGTGGTGGCAATGCCGATGAGCTTGGGTTGATATTTTTTAGTGACATTCACCAGGCCCAGTTTCAGGTTTTGGGCCCCACCATACACCGCATGCTTTTCAGATAATGATGAGGAGGCGATATCAATGGGTTCATTAAAATGGCTGATGATATAGCGCCGCATATAGGTGGCGCAGCCCTGGGAACCATGGAGGTAGGGCACGGCCCCTTCAATGCCCTTGAAGGCCAGGGAGGCCCCCAGGGGCGTACAGAGTTTGCAGGCATTGGTGGTGGAGATATAATTTGCTTTTGGGTTCTTAGTCATTGGTCAGCCCTCCTCTGCGAGCCGTGAAACGCCAGACCGGACTCATCACCGAGGAGTAGACTTCCTCAGCAAAATTGAGCATGCCAGTAAAGCCGGCCAAGGCCTCCTTGCGTTCGTGGTTATGGTCACAAAAACCGACCCCGAGTTTATAGGCGATGGGGCGTTCCTTGACCCCGCCGACAAAGATATCCACCTCTTTTTCCTCAAGAAAACTGGTGAGTTCCAGGGGGTTGGTATCGTCAACAATGATGGTGCCAGGATCGGTGATCTCAGCCAGCTCCCGGTATTCCTGTTCAGTACCGGTTTGTGAACCAACCATGACCACATCCATTTCCAGAAGGCGAAAGGCCTTGACCAGGGAGAAGGCCTTGAATGAGCCACCCACATAGATGGCCGCCTTCTTGCCACTCAGGGCTTTCTTGTAGAACTCCAACCGGGGAAGAAGGACCTGCAACTCTTCACTGACCAAGGCCTTGGCCCGAGCCAGAATCTCTGGATCAGCAAAATGGTTGGCGACATCGTAGAGGGCCTGGGCCATATCCTCGACGCCAAAATAGGAGACTCGAATGGCGGGGATGAGGTACTCATCCTCCATCATCCGGGCCAGATCCATGGTGGAGCCGGAACATTGGACAACATTGAGGGCAGCGCCATGGGCCCGTTTGATGTCCGCCACTCGACCATCGCCGGTGATGTTTGCCACCACCTCAACGCCGATCTTGGCGAAATAATCACGGATCATCCAGATCTCCCCGGCCAGATTAAAATCTCCCAGGATATTTATGGAATGGGGCGAGATGGCGGCGGTGTCGCCAGTACCGATAAGGCGGGCCATGGCATTGCAGGCCGCGGTATAGCCCGCCCGCTTATTGCCCTTAAAGCCTTCCGATTGGACGGGAATTACGGGGATTTTTTGTTCTTCTTCCACCTTGCGACAGACTGCTTCCAAATCGTCGCCAATAATGCCGACAATACAGGTTGAGTAGACAAAGGCCGCCTTGGGGCCATGGCGTTCGATCAACTCATGGAGGGCGGCGGTGAGCTTCTTTTCGCCGCCAAAGATGACATCAAGCTCCTGGAGATCGGTGGAAAAGGAAAGCCTGTGGAGTTCAGGGCCGGAAGAGAGGGCGCCACGAATATCCCAGGTGTAAACCGCACAACCTATGGGGCCATGGACCAGGTGCAAGGCATCGGCAATGGGGTAGAGCACCACCCGCGAGCCACAAAAGACACAGGCCCGCTGACTCACTGCTCCGGCCAGAGAGTCCTTATTGCACGCCAGGTTAAAGGGCTCTTCACCGGTGCGGTGGATCTGTTCCTGCCGTTCTTTTAGAAGTTCCATATTGTCACCCTATGAATTTTCAGTTTTTCAACTTGTCATAAAGGGATAGAGCAACGGCTGTGCCATGGCCTGGCAACGTGAAACTAATGTCGCTATTACAGCGTGTTGCGCTTGCCGCAGATGTCGGTGGCTGGTTGTGTTAAAGATACGAAGAATGTAGCAAAGATGACAAAAAGGAAGGGGGGCTTCTCTTTTGTGATGGGGGATAACTGCACGAGCAAGTATGTAAATTGGACTCACGTATTCCAATTTGCATACTTGCTTGCCGAGAAAACGGTTTGCATGTTTGCATATTGGAAGGTATCATTCCAATATGCAAACTTTTAAAGAGAGGCAATTAACAGCACGACTAAAACAGCGTTTAGCAGATATGCCGGCCGTGGCCTTGCTTGGCCCAAGGCAATGTGGCAAGTCAACATTGAGCCATCATTTAGTTGCAGAGCTGGGTAATGCCCTCTATTTGGATCTGGAAAAAAATTCTGACCTTAATAAACTTCGGGATATTGAAGCCTTTTTTCGTCTGAACCGGGGTAAGCTTATCTGTTTGGATGAAATCCAACGAGTGCCGGATCTCTTTCCAGCCTTGCGTTCCATCATTGATGAAGAAGGGAGAAATGGCCAATTACTCATGCTCGGCTCGGCTTCACGGGATCTGGTGGCCCAGTCCAGTGAATCTCTTGCTGGCCGAATCAGCTACCTGGAGCTCACCCCCTTTCGCTATGATGAGCTAGGCTACGATGAGCTGGACACATTATGGTTGCAGGGTGGTTTCCCCCGCAGTTTTCTTGCAGGTGAAGAAGCAAGTTTTGATTGGCGCCTTGATTTCATTCGTACCTTCCTGGAGAGAGATATTCCCCAGCTGGGCTTTCAGATCCCAGCGCGATCCATGGAGAGGTTGTGGCGCATGTGCGCCCATAATCATGGCCAGCTCCTCAACCTATCCAAGATAGGCGGCTCATTGGGCATCAGTCATCACACGGTTAGGTCATATATCGATATTCTCGCTGAGACCTTTTTGGTGCGAATCCTCCAGCCCTTTGCAGCCAATACCAAGAAACGGTTGGTGAAGTCGCCGAAAATATACATCCGAGATAGTGGCTTGCTCCATGGACTGCTGGATATTGAGAACCACAATGATCTGCTTGGTCATCCGGTCTATGGCCAGTCGTGGGAGGGGCTCGTTGTCGAAGCGGTCTGCTCCGCCACCCCGCGTTGGCGTCATTCGTTTTACCGTACGGCTTCTGGAGTGGAAATTGATCTTATTTTAGAAAAGGGCAGAAAGCGGATTATTGTTGAGTGCAAATCAGCAAGTGCCCCCAAACCCACCAGGGGGTTCTGGCAGGCCCTTGCTGATTTGACTCCGGACGCAGCCTATATTGTGGCACCGGTCAATGAGTCATACCCCATTGAAAAAGGGGTGATGGTGGTAACTCTAGGAGATCTTCTCAGGCAATTAGTGCCTTACTCCTGATAAACATGCATAAAAAAACGAAAAACTGGAAAGCTAATTTCAAAGCTATTTACGCGGATTTACCTCCAAGGCACTTATGCCGTTCCTTTCTTACCTTTTTGTAAAAGGTGTTAGCCCCAGCTTAAACCCACCAGATCTGCCGTTTGGCAGGGTTGCCGTTTTTTTCAAAGACATCACCCGATTCTTTGAGGATGGTGGTCAACTCTTCAACCGTGAAACTGTAGCCATCCTCGGCAGCCAGGACCACAAATTCTTCCTCGGTGGCCGGCACATCATATTTGGCGCGGACATTTTTGTCCTCACCACCTGCAATAAGTAGTTTTTCAATATCTTCCCTTGCCATGACTATTCTCCTCTTTTATTCGTTTAATCTTTAATTAACAATTAATGCTGGTGTAGGCTAAAGCCTTGGTTTTAAGTTTTTTTGCCAAGGTTAACATCTGCTTGACCTCTGCCATGGTGGGAATTTTGATGGTGTATTCCTCAGGGTCACAGATCTCCTGGAAGGCATCCAGGGATTTCAGGTCTGCTCCCAGACTGCCGAGATTGCCGGGTAAGAATTCCTCCATGGCATACACCAGATCGCCCATGGTGTGATTATAGGGGAGATTGCCGCTCTTCATCAGCATGGCCATGATCAGTTTTTCGATCCCCATGGCCACTAGGTTATATAAAATCTCTGGTGTAAAAGCGATCCTCCTGTGGCCATAGGCATTTTCTGCCGTGGCCAAAAAGCCCTTGCCTTCTTCTAGGTATTCTGGCCAGCCCTTGATCGGTTCTTTTGCTATATCGGCAAAACCTACAAGTCCAGCGGTCTGGTTTATTTGTTCTTGCAGCATTTTCCTAATCCTCGCTGAACTGAATATTGACGGTTTCGTCCTGGCCATCAGTCAAAATATAAAATTGTCCTTTGGCAAAGGTTAAGCCATGCCCTTTGGCCACAGTAACCAGAGTGGTAATGTCCGAACCAACCTGCTCGCCATCGGCCCCATGATTGATATGAAGTAGTACCTCTTGATCGTTTTCAGTAAATTGGAGCATAAAACCGTTATGGTTCAGGCTGACCAAATCTTCATAGACATACGCTATGTCCATCCCAGCCTCTTCAACGATCTGCTTTACTATTCCTAAAGGGTACATGGTTTCTCCTTGGTGCCTGTCCTGTGAATACTCTAGGCTGGAATAAGATAATCGCTTGCTGGCTCACCGTCTTCCAGGCCATCGAGAATTTCATCAATAACCTCTTCGGAGTTAACCCCCTTAAACCACCAGTTCTCCGGCTGGATCACCATGATCGGCCCACTGTCGCATTGCTTTAGGCAGGTGGTGGCCGAGATCAGGCAGTCAAGGCCACGATCCAAAACCTCCTCCTCAATATATTGTAAAAAGCCATCGGTCTGTTTATGGCAGATGCCCTTTTTATCACCTGCCACCCGAAAACTCTGACATACTATTATCTGTCGCTCTGGAATTGCCATTTTTCACTCTCCATAATTTATAGTTGGGTGACCATGAACCATCAGCCACCACGAAATCATTTTTTACATTTGCCTTTTTTGCCGCCGCCATAAAGAGCATCCACCGTGCCCTCGACATTATCGTTGATCAGGATGACGGGCAGGCCTTGTTTGCTTAAGGTTTCTTTTGGGGTTTGGCCGGCTGCTTCGGCCAGCAGGCAGCAGCAATCAGCAAGTATTTCTGCCAGTTCTAGCCAGCGTTTGCCGCCGTGGCCCGGCTCGGGCAGGTCACGGGACTCAAGGAGACAGGGCAGGCCATCTTCTCTGGGGCCGTAAATCAAGGCCTTAATGGCCTGACCAAGATGGAGATCAATATCCATGCCGTTTGAGCTGAGAGCCGCCACATTTGGTTTGCTGGCGCTTGGCTTGGGCAGGCCAATAGTGCCGCAGGTACATGATTCATGGCCGGCACATTGGTGGAGGTTCTGGACGACTGGGGGGGCAAGTATGGTGATATGCTGGGCTGCCGAGTCATTAAGGTTT
>JBDLJA010000042.1:0-18338 GCA_039714595.1 Thermodesulfobacteriota bacterium
GCCAAGCCAAAGGCTATGGCGCCGCAGATAATGAGCCCTGTCAGGTATTGGCCTGGCTGGGAGAAGAGGGTGGGCAGGGTGCCCAGGGCCAGCATGGCGAAGATACCCCGGCCCATCCGCAGGACCTGGGTTTTTTCCTTTTTTGGCTGGGCCATATCACTCACCTGCCCTTGGCCAATGTTACTGTCACACAGGTCTGCTCATTGGGGAGGCTGGCCAGGGTTATCCTGCCGCCCTGCTCAGCAATAATCTCCTGGCAGACGGTGAGGCCGAATCCCACCCCGGCCGTGGCCGGCCTGGTGGTAAAGGATGGTTCAAAGACATGGGCCAGGTCATCTGCCGCTATGCCGCAGCCATGGTCAACAAACTGGAGCCGGGCCGCCCCTTCAGCGGTGACACTGCCGCGAATATCAAGGATCTTATTGTCATCGCGGCCGGGGTAGCGCTTGTTGAGGCCGTAACGGGCATTGCTGAGAATGTTTAAGATAACCTGCTGCATGGGCCGCCCCGCAACGAGCTGGGCTGGCAGCTGCTCAATGTCCAGCTTGACCTGGATAGTGTCAAAACGAAAGTAATGGCCCATCAACGCCAGACCGTTCTCCAGGACGTCACCAACGTCGGCCAGCTCCCGGGACACCCTCTCGCCCTGGCCATAGGCGAGGAGATTCTTGGCCAGGGCGGCGATCTTCTCGCCCTCCCGGATGATGCCCCCCATGAGCTCAAATCGCTGCTTGGCAAAGCCGGGATCACAGGCCAGATCGGTGAGCACCTGGGCATAGTTGATAATGCCGTTGCTCAGGTTGCTCACCTCATGGGCCATGCCCGGGGCCACATCGCCGATGGCCGCCAGGTGGGAGACGCGGATCATCTCCACCTTTTTGCCCCGTTCCCGGGCCAGTTCCTGGCGCACCACGACCAATTGCCCCTGCTGCTCGCTAAGCTCCGCGGCCACCAGTTCATGGGCGCTACTGGCCTCATCTTTCCTGGCCAGTAAGGTTTGCAATGAGCGGGCCAGGCTGTCCACCTCCTGGCAGCGCTTGGTGCCACTGATCTGACCTTCCTGGCCCTGGACCACGGCCGCGGCTTGGCTCGCTAAGCGGAGGAAGGATGCGATGAGATTACGGTGGAGGACGATGAGGACGGTGACCAGGAGAAAGACGATGAGGCCGAATGAGCCGATGACGATGTTTTGAAAGCTTATCAACCGCTGTTTGGCGTTATTGACCAGCACCCGGTCAAATAAGATGAGATGCTCGCCTAAGCTGCGCATCTGTTGATTTAAGGTCCGGCTGTTTTCTTGAATATTTTTACCCTCATCCACCTGGTGGAGCAGCAGGATAATCCCGGCCAGGTCCACGCTGTTGAGCAGGGTCAGCTTATACTCGTCACTAAAATATTTATTGGCCAGGATGGCGCCAAGATTGGTGTTTAACTCCTCCATACCCGTGGTGACGGCGCGCAGGTCAACGCCATCATCCCCCTTGTCCAGCAGGAGCTCAAAGACCTGTTCGCGGATAATGGAAAACTGGAAGATGAGGCGCTCGGTCTGGCCTATTATCGCCTCATGGGCCTGATAGAGCTGATACTGCCTGACCCCCTGGGCCAGGAGGAGGATCATGGCCACTAAGACCAGGCAGTAGATGGTGTAGATTTTTTTCTTAAGGGGAAATTCCATGCTCATCCTCCTTTAACTACGAACCGCAGAATTTCGAACCGCAGAATTTCGAATGTCGAAGGAAGGATGGTAATTTTATGGAAAAGAACTGTCATCGGCTCTTAATATTCCTTTACTACTTCCCTTCATTATTCGACATTCGTTATTCTGCGGTTCGCTTTACCTCAATCCTCCTTCCAGCCGTAGAGGATGGGCAGACGGTAGAGCACGCCGCGGTAGACCACGATGTAGGTGGCGTAGACCATCACGGCGATGGCAAACTCCCGCCAGTGGGGTACCTCCTGATACAGCTGCCAGTTAAAGGCAACCAGGGCGCAGTTGAGGCGGTTGATGGCGATGCCGAACACAGCCAGGAAGGCGGCAACGCGGGCCAGGGAGGCATTGTTGCCGCGCACGGCCATGGCAAAGAGGATCATCGGCAGCACCACCCCCACTATCATCTCAAAGAGGTACCATTGGCCCCAACCGGTGAGGAGATAGGCCCATTCGTTATCATGGGCCAGGGCCGTCACCTTGATTACCAGATAGGTGATCAGCGCCAGGGAGCAGCCCTTGGCGATACCGATGGTGATCTTATCCAGGCTGTCAAGAAAGGTATCGTCACAGCGCCAGGCCAAAAACTTCTTGGCGAGGGTGCTCACCACCAGCAGCATGGAAAGGCCGCCAAAGATGGAGGAGCAGAAGAAGTGGAACCACTGAAAGGCGGCCGAGTACCAGAGGGGGTGAAGCTTACCCGGGGCGTAGGTAAAGAGCGCGCCTAAGGCCCCCTGGTGCAGGGTGGAGAGGATGATGCCGGCGATGGTCAGTCCCAGCACCATGCTCTTTACCATCTTCTTCGGTTTGACCCAGCCCATGAACTCACTGGCGGCCGGCACCAGCTCGGCAATCTGGACCGAGAGATAGGTGGCGACATGCCAGGCCACTAAGAAGAGCACGGCGGCCGGACCCAAGGAGACAAACATGGGGTAGACCAGGCGCCACGGCTGGCCGAGATCCACCTGGAGGAATATTACGGCGAAGAAATAGCCGAGCAGGCCGTTAAGCAGGCCTAACCGTTCCAGCGGTTTAAAGTCCTTGCGGCCGAATAGCTCCACCGTGGTGCCCATCATAAAGCCGGAGGCGGAGAGGGGTACCATGACAAAGAGGCCCCAGCCCAAAAAAAGCCCCCAGGGATACTCATAGGAGCCGTGGGTGGCCCAACCGAGACCGTTGTAAAAACGGCCCACCAGGACAGGGATGCCCACGGCGTAGATGATGGCCAAGAGCCAGTTAAAGGGGTTGCGGAGCAGCTGGGCCATATAGTCGCTGGGGGATAGCCCCAGGAGCAGTTTTTCCTTCACGGTCCAGGCCCGGTTGGCCCCTGGTTTTTCTAATGTATCAACGGGATGAAACCCCGATTCTATTATATTATTCATTGGTTCTCCTCCCTCCTATGACTTATCGTTGTCTGCGGCCGCCTTGCGGGTGGACAGCAGATGGAAACCGGCAAACAGGGCCGGCCAGATGGTCAAGACCATGGGGACCATGGCCAGGAAATCCTTCACATAGCTGATGATCGGCGCGTTGCCCAAGTGGGTATCAAAGCCCACCTCTTCAAAGGGCACGTCCGAGAGGTAGAGCCACGACGTGCCGCCCACCTCATGCTCGCCGTACACATGTTTGACATACTTCTCCGGGTTGTTCTCAATGGTCTTATGGGCCTGGGCCAGGAGATCCTTGCGCTTGCCAAAGGTCATGACGCCGTTGGGGCACGCCTCCACACAGGCGGGCGGCCGGCCGAATTTAAGGCGGGTGTCATAGCACATGATGCATTTTTTCACCACCGGGTTGATGGCGCTCTCGTAGCTGTAGGCCGGGACGTAGAAGGGGCAGGCCACCATACATGTCCGGCAGCCCACGCAGACTGTCGGGTCGTAGACCACCGCCCCTTCCGGCGTCTTGCTGTAGGCGTTAACAAAGCAGGAGGTGAGGCAGGCCGGCTCCTGGCAGTGGTTACATTGAAATTTCCGAAACAGGGGATGGTCGCGCCCGGCCACCTCATACTTGTTGACCACGGTGTACGCCTTGGCCGTGGTGCGCCGCGGCAGGCCGCCATGGCGCTCCTCGTCATAGACGGACATGTCGTCAAAGGGTTTATCCGGGGCCGGCAGACCCTGTTCCTCGTTACAGGCCGCCTCACAGGTGCGGCAGCCGATACATTTTGTCATGTCCACCAGGACACCCATACTGTCGGGATAGCCGCCGAAGGTGCCGGCGGCAGCCTTGGCCTCGGTGGGCCTGCTGGTGGCGGCGGCCACGGCCAGGCCGCCGGCCGCAACCCCGTTGGTGATAAATTTTCTGCGATTCATATTTTTCATGCTTCACCTCTCTTCTAAGAGATCAACTATCAAACTTTAGTGGTGTTTGTCAGTCTTACCAGGGGCCGGGGCATGGGCGCCGGTGTGGTAAAACTTCTCGCCATTTTCGGTCATGGCGTGGCAGTCCTGGCAGCCCACCGGGCCCCCCATCTCCTGATGGCAGCCCAGGCAGCCCTGATGATAGGCGGCCTTCAGACCAGGCTTGACCCGGTGGTTGATAAAGGGGATGCCTTCAGTCCTGCCTAGCTCAGCGGCGCTGAACGGCTCCAGGGAATGGCAGGACTTACAGGAGGGGTCTGGCACCTCCACCGCCTGTCGGTGGCAGGAGGCACAGCCCCGCTGGCTGGTGGCCACCCCCGCCACATGGTGGTGGCATTTGGAGCAGTCCTCCTGGAGCAGCTCGATGTGCATGTCGTGATCAAACTCGACCGCTTCATACAGGTTGCCGTGGATGTCGTTAAGTTGGCCTTCAGCCAGCGCCTGAGGAGGCGAGAGGGGAAGCGCCAGGGCCATGAGTGTTGCCAGGCCAAGAATTTTTCCTTTTTTAAAGCCCATTTCCTCACTCCTTTTTTCTGGCCCGAGTCACCCCCTAAAAAGGGAGCGGTTGCCTCTAGCCAGACTTTATCTATGGCCTACGCCAGGCCGTTTTTTTGCCAGTGAAACTTTTTCCCCTTGAGCAGGGGAACCATGAAACAACAAGGATCTTGAGCAATGACAGGCCATGGTTAAGAGAGCGGAACTGGTCTTTAAGGGCTGAGGGGGATTTTTTCCGGGTGTCGTTAGCCATGGCTGTCATTGATGTTTATCCACAAAATTTGCTCTGCTTTCATAAAGATGCTTGCTACAGGCTATTTTGCATAAGCTGTGCCATGGTTCCGGGCGGGAAAAGCCCTGGCAGATTCCTGGGGCTTAGTGAGAGACGTTGCCGGGCGGATTGGTTGGCCTGCTGGTGCCGATAGCCATGGGCAGGGTGTTGAGAGGCCGTTGTTGGGGCGTGGAGGAGGGCGCTTGCGGCGGGCGGAGGAGATCCTTAAAAGTCCTCTGGCCGGGCTGGTGATGACGCCATTGGGTCCCAGACTCATCCTGGTGGGTGGTGGGGCCGGGATCTGGCTGACCAAAAAGAGTTTAATTAAAAAGTGAAAAAACTTTTGGTGCGCCAAAAGAGAAGCCACACCGAGGTGTGGCAGAAAGTGTGGCATACCACAGATCTGTGGCAACAGATCTGTGGTATGGGCTGTGGCAGCAGAAGAGAAGATCAGCGTTGCACCGTTAAGGCCTCAAGCTCGCTAATATCCTTACACTGCATGATGATGTCCACCTCCTGGGCGTCAATGGTCTCATTTTCTATAAGGATCTCGGCTAGTTTATGGAGATGCTTGATCTTGCCCTCCAGGAGGATCATCGTCTCCTGGTAGCAGTCCTCAATGATCTTGTTGATCTCCGCGTCAATGGCCTGGGCCGTGGACTCGCTGTAGGGCCGTTGCCTGGCCCCGCCGCCGGCCAGAAAACCCTCATCCGCCACGGCGTAGGCCCGGGGGCCTAAATGGCCGCCCATGCCCCATTCCGTCACCATCCGGCTGGCGATGTCGGTGGCCACCTGCAGGTCGTTACTGGCCCCGGTGGTGTACTCATTGTAGATCAGCTCCTCGGCCGTGCGGCCGCCCAGGAGGGTCATGATCCGGCTGCGCAAAAATTCCCGGCTGTAGGCGTGGCGATCATCCAGGGGGATCTGCTGGGTGACGCCCATGGCCCGGCCCCGGGGGATGATGGTGATCTTGTGGACCGGGTCCGCCTCCGGCAGCAGCTCGGCGACAATGGCGTGGCCCGCCTCGTGATAGGCGGTGACGGTGCGCTCCTGCCTGCTCACCACCATGCCCTTGCGCTCCGCCCCCATGAGGATCTTGTCCTTGGCCTCTTCAATGTCGCTGAGATCAATGCTATCTTTGTCCTTGCGGGCCGCCATCAGGGCCGACTCGTTGAGGAGGTTGGCCAGCTCCGCCCCGGTGAAGCCGGGGGTGGTCCGGGCCACCGCGCCAAGATCGACCTGCTCGGCTAATTGCATGTTCTGGCCATGGACGGCGAGGATCTTTTCCCGCCCCTTGACGTCGGGGGGGAGGATATTCACCTGGCGGTCAAAGCGGCCGGGCCGGAGCAGGGCCGGGTCCAGGACATCGGGCCGGTTGGTGGCGGCGACGATGATCACCGTCTCGCCGGAGTTAAAGCCGTCCATCTCAACCAGCAGGGCATTCAAGGTCTGCTCCCGCTCGTCCTGGCCCCCGGCCGCCCCGGCATTGCCGCGGCTGCGGCCCACCGCGTCGATCTCGTCAATGAAGATGATGCACGGCTCCTGTTTCTTCGCCTCCTCAAAGAGGGCCCGGACCCGGGAGGCGCCCACCCCGACAAACATCTCGACAAAGTCAGAGCCGCTCATGGAGTAGAAGGGCACCCCCGCCTCACCGGCAATGGCCTTGGCCAGCAGGGTCTTGCCGGTCCCGGGCGGGCCCTGGAGCAGGACGCCCTTGGGGATGCGGCCGCCCAGGCGGGTGTACTTGGTGGAATTTTTAAGAAAGTCGACGGTTTCCTGCAACTCGGCCATGGCCTCGGGGATGCCGGCCACGTCGGCAAAGCTCACCTGTGACTTCTGCTCCGGGCTGATCTTCGCCTTGTTCTTGGCAAAGCCGCTCTCGCCCCGTTGGCGCTGGCGCATCATGAAGAACATCCCAGCCATGAGCAGGACAACAAACAACGGCGAGAGGCTGGCCGCGGCCCCTCCTCCCCTAGGTGAGGGGCGGGTGGCAATGGTCACTCCACTTTCCTCCAGCCGGCTGAGAATGGCCGCCACATCAGGGGCGTAGGTCTGGAAACGACGGTTATACTTATCGGTGATGGCCAGGGCTTCTCCGCGCACCTCCACCCGGCTTATCTCGTCATCGTTGAGCTGGGCCACAAAGGTGGAGTAGTCAACAGGGGGCAGCCTCTCCTCCGCCTTCCAGGAGAAATAGATGAGGGAGATAAAGAAGAGAAGCGCCAGGCCAATGAGCATATTTCTGAATGTCATAAATTTCATCTCTTTCTTCCTGTTGAGGCTTTAAGCGAGGGATTTATTACTGGTTGTTGCAAGGTCCAGGCCCCTGAAGGCAAAAAAGAGCCCCACCGCCATAAGCGGTGGGGCCACCCCCCCGGTAAGATCAAGATGAAATTTGGCTCGTCTCTGGCTCTCGTCAGCCGCCCACGGCCATGAACCAGCCCTTGGCCATGGCAATGACGCCATTCTGGGCCAGGGCGCTGAGGAAACAGGCCGCCCCCCAGAGACCGATGAGCCCGGCGCTGGCCACGGTAACACCTAAGCCCACCTGGGCTGCCGCCTCGATGGTGGTATCTCCCTTCGCCTCTACCCCATTGACTTCCTTTACCTGTGCCATCTCTCTGTCCTCCATTAGTCCCGGTTTAACCGCTTATTGCTGAGAACCAACCCTGGATTACTCCCGTGATTCCGAACTGGATCAGGGCGCTGGCCATGCACGCCGCCCCCCAAAGCCCTATGATCGTGGCCCCGGCCAGGATGATGCCGGTACCCACCACTGCCATCTCTTCATCGATGCCAACATCTGTGTCCGCTGCCCAGGTCGTCTGTTCTTCCGCCATGGTGCTGTCCTCCTATCTTGTTTCTTTCCTGACGATGATTGCTTGTTAATCTAGATAATTGCAGTCACCATGCCAGGGGTGGAATAAAAGGGGTGGCGTGGGTTAACAGCTTGTTTTTGCGTAAGAAAATATGTGGGTGGTTGGGCCGGGCATGGGACAGACATGTGGCATGGGGTGTGGTGTGCCACATGAACTGTGGCACGGGTCTTCCACAGATATGTGGCGTGGGGCAGGAGGGGTGATGGGGGGTAAGGAAGGCGGTTGCCAGGCGGAAATTTTCAGCTAGCCGCGGTATTTAACGGCGAATGTCGAATGTCGAATATCGAACCGCAGAATGTCGAACTGAGTCTCGCCTGCGGCTCGCTTAACTGTCGAAGGAATGATGTTGTCGTAATTAAGAGCAGCGTAGCGGCGAAAGTACCGCCCTTCATCATTCGACATTCGACATTCGATATTCTGCGGTTCGTTTTTAGCATAAAAAAAACCTTCTCCCGCCCCAGGGCTCCGGGCGGAAGAAGGTCACCATGTGTCCCCCATCTCTTGGTAGGTTTCTTATTTCAAGGCCTTTGCCTCCTGCTTGGCGCCTTTGTCCACATACTTGAAGAAGTAGGTGAAGGCGACAAAGAAGCTGGCGGCGATCAGGTACTCAACCCCCTTGATATGGGTGTAGTAGTCCACCAGGGTCTCATACTCGTGGAGATTATTGGTGGCGATGAGGAACTGGCGGCCCATCTCCACCGCGTCCCAGCCCACCGAGCGCAGACCAGCCACCATGGTGGCCAGGGCCCAGACCCCGATGAGACCGCCGATGGCAAAGGTGATACCGGCGAAAACTCCCATTCCTTTATTGCTTTGTCCTTTTTCAGTCATTGCTTAAACCTCCTCTTGCTTTACTTAATAAAAAAATTGCTTAACCGGTGATGGCGCCAAACCAGCCTTTGACAACGCCTGTAACCCCGTACTGGACCAGGGCGCTGGCCATGCAGGTGGCCCCCCATAAGCCAATGAGGGCGGCCATGGAACAGATCACCCCGATGCCCACCCGGGCCGCATCCTCGTTAATATCCACCCTCTCATCAACCTTGCCCCTGGTGACGCTCGCCTGTTGTGCCATGGTCTCTTCCTCCTTTAGCTGTTTGTCTCATGTTTGCTCTTGCTCAGGAGATATTGCAGACCCTGTGCCATCAGGGGGGGATAACTTATTTTGTCTCTTTAACCTGTTGATGTTGCGTGGTTTTGCTTGGTGGATGCTTCGGGGGACGGGTCACGACACAGTTGTGGCGCGGAGGGGGTGTGCCACACATCTGCTGGCGGTTGCTGCCCCAGGTCTGTGGCAAGGCGGGCGGGAGGGGTGCGGCTTTCTTTGGGAAGGGGAAGGGGCAAAAAAAGAAGCGTTACCGGCACGGTTGCCGGTAACGCTTCTTTTTGGAGGTATGGTGGGGGAGTCTTTGGCCTTTAGGCCAGCGATTCCAGCACGGAGAGATCTATGTTGAACTGGCGGATCTTGCGGTAGAGGGTGCTGCGGTCAATGCCGAGGATCCGGGCGGCCTGGGCCTTGTTGCCATAGGTGAGTTTCAGGGTGTTAAGTATCCGTTCATCCTCTGTCTCGCCCTCCTGCTCCCCGGCCGGCTCAAGGCTGGTTGTCTGGCCTGAATGTTTCACGGCCTCCTGGGGCTGTTGTTGCGGCTGGCCCTCAAGCTCCTGGATCTCCAGGGGCAGGTTGGCGGCGGTGATGGTGTTGCCACTGCAGAGAACACAGGCCCGCTCCACCACATGCTCAAGCTCGCGGACATTGCCGGGCCACGGGTGGCGGGTGAGGAGCCCCAGGGCCTGATCGGAGATGCCGTCAATATGCTTATCCAGCCGCCGGCTGAAGCGCTCGATAAAGAGGTTGACCAGGAGCAGGACATCCTGGCTCCGCTCCCGCAGGGGTGGCAGGCCGATATCCACCACCATGAGGCGATAGTAGAGGTCTTCCCGGAAGGTGCCGGCCGCCACCTGCGCCCTTAGCTCGGCATTGGTGGCCGCCACCACCCGCACATCCACCTTGATGGGGCGGTCCTCGCCAACGGGATAGAAGGTGTGCTCCTGGAGGAAACGGAGGAGGCGGAGCTGCATCATGGCCGAGATATCGCCAATCTCATCGAGAAACAGGGTGCCGCCATCGGCCTGGAGGATGCGGCCCGGCCGGTCCCGGTCCGCCCCGGTAAAGGACCCCTTCTTATGGCCGAACAGCTCGCTCTCCAGCAGGTTTTCGGGGATGGCGGTGCAGTCCACCTTGACCAGGGCCATCTCGCGCCGGCCACTCTCGGCGTGTAAGGCCTCGGCCACCAGCTCCTTGCCGGTGCCCGACTCGCCGGTGATCAGCACGGTGGTATCCACCGGGCCCACGTTTTCAATGAGGGTATAGACGGTCTGCATGGCCCGGGAACGGCCCACCAGCCGGTGGAGGCCGGTGCGTTTACTCCGCTGCTCATACGCCTCCTGGGAGAAGACATCGCGGGCCACCAGCACCACGCCGGTGAAATCACCGGCCTGGTTATGCATGGGGGTGGCCGAGACCCGGAAGATGGCCGGCTCGCCATCATCGGGGTTAAATTCCACCCGATGTTCGGCCACGCTGTGTTCGGTGCGGATAACGGTCTGGGCGTCAAAGGCCAGCACCTCGACAAAGCCTGGCAGCTGGTCGATGGGGCCCTGGGGTTCGGCGTTCGGATTGATCTCCTTGAGCCAGCTTTCGGCCGCGTGGTTCATGTCGATGATGCTCATCTCCCGGTCCACGCTCACCACCAGCTCTTTAATGCTGCGGAAGACCGTCTCAAGGTACTGCTGGGTCCGCGCCTTTTCCCTGGCCAGCTGTTCATTTTCCTTAAACAGGCTGTTTTGCTGGAGGGCCAGGCGGGCCGTGCGCAGCAGGTCCTCCTTCTTCACCGGCTTGGAGAGGTAATCAAAGGCGCCTAGGCGCACCGCCTCTGAGGCGGAGTCGATATTGGGGTAGCCGGTGACCATCACCATGGGGCAGGTGAGGCCCCACTTCTTCACCCGGCGCAAGAGGTCGATGCCGGAGCTGCCCTCCATGACAATGTCGCTGATGATAAGGTCAAATTCGTGCTCGGTGATAAGGGTCAGCGCCTCGTCATAGGAGGCCGCCACCTGGACGGGGCCATAACCGGCCCGGGACAGGAACATCTGGAAGGGCAGGCGCAGGCTCTCCTCATCATCGACGATGAGGATGGCCGAATGGTCAATTTTTTTTTGCCTGCCATCAACATCTTCTTTGTCTTTGCCGCTCATAATCTCTCCCCATGCAGGTACTTGGCTGGGCCTTGTCACAAAATACAGATCAAACTTTCAGCTCCTGAACGGTTCAGGGCCATGCAGATGAGTAAAAGCAACTTTCATGCCACCTCTCCTGGGAGGAGGAGCGGCAGCTCAACAATCATCGCCGTATAGCTGCCCTCCTCACTCTCCACCCTTAAGGTGCCATGGAAGCCGTCGATGAGGTTCTTGGTGATGCTTAGTCCTAAACCGGTGCCGATGCCGCTGGCCTTGGTGGTGAAGAACGGGTTGGTCACCTGATCGCGGATCTCTGGCGGGATGCCGGTGCCATGGTCGCGGAAGGTGACCCGGACCAGATCCTGGTCGTTGGCGTAGATGAGTTCGGCCCTGATCTCCAGGATCTTGTCTTCATGATGCCCCTCATACCGTTCATTCAAGGCGTAGCCGGCGTTGCTGAGGAAATTGATGAACACCTGCTGCAGCTGGTGGGGGTGGATATGGAGGAGCGGGATGTCGGCACTGATGGCAAATTTAGTCTTGATGCCGCTCTTCATATAGGTGTGCTTGTAGAGGGCAAAGGCGTCATCGAGGACGGCGACGATATCCGTCTCCTCCTTATTGACGTCGATATCGTCGTCCCGCTGGCGCGAGTAGGCCAGGAGCTTACTGACGATGACGGCCACCCGCTCACTCTCCCGCACCAGTCGGTCCAGCAGGCTGTTTTCTATCTCACCGTCGCCATCGTCGTCGTCGTCGTCGTCGTCTCTGATGAGCTGGGCGTAGTTTAAGATGCCGTTGATCGGGTTATTGATCTCATGGGCCACGCCGGCGGCCAGCTCGCCGATGGTGGCCAGCTGGGCGGTGCGCATGGTCTTGGCCTGATTGATGATCTCATCGGTGATGTCGCGCAGCAGGACCAGGCACTTCATGGCGCCATCCACATCCTGGAAGGGGGCGTAACTCTGGCTGTAGTGGCGTTTATTCAAGGTGATATCAGCCGCGTGCTGGATCTCGCCCGTCTCCATGACGCTCTGCATCAGACATTTTTCGCAAGGGCTGCTGCGCTTGCGGTACACCTCGTAACACTTGCGGCCGCTGCGGGCCCCGAAGATCTCCTGTAACACCTCATTCTGGTACTCCACCTCATAATCCTTATTGATGATGTGGAGCCCCTGGCCGATGGCGGTGATCATGCCGTGAAACTTGTCCCGCTCGGAGCGCAGCAGGTTGTCCATGTTCACCTGTTCGGTGATGTCCTCAAAGGATTCGATGCCGCCGATGACATTGTTCTCCGGGTCGGTGAGGAGATCGGCGCTCTTGGAGATGATGATCCTGCTGCCGTCCCGGGCCGTGAGGGAGCAGCGCTTGTTGAGCAGCGGTTTGGGGATGTATTCTTCGAAGAGCAGGCACGGCTCAGAGCAGAAGATATCGCATCTGCGCCCCCGGATCTCGTCGAAGGAGTAGCCGGTGATCTCCTCCACCTTCTTGTTCCAGGAGGTGATCACCTTATTCTTGTCCACCGTGAAGATGGCGCAGGGTGACAGCTGATAGAGGAGCTCGGCCTGCTCCTTGGCCCAGCGCAGGCTATTTTCGTCCTCCTGCTGATTCTTTATCTTCTGGGCCAGGGAGTTGTTCAGGCCGGTGAGTTCCTCGGTGCGTTTGGCGATGGCGGCAATATGCTTTTTTTCCGCAGACTTCAGCCGGGCCACCTCTGCCTTAAGGGAGCTGACCTCCTGCCGCAACTGCTCTCTCTCCTGTTCCGCCATACCTTACCTCCTCCCTGAAGCTCAACTCCTTATGGCCCCATGGGCCTGTAACCTGATCTTGGGGATAAGTAAAAAGCAATATCCATGCCGCAAACCAGGCAGGTGACCTAGAGGGGTGCGGCCCGGCCCGGAGAGCCGCAGGCAGAGCCATGGCATGTTCCCCGGCTGACCCTGGCAGAGTAACGCGATGTTCGATATTTACAACGGGAAAAAGAGCTGGCTGGCCATGGCTTTGTCAGGCGGCAATCCTGATCTGTGGCGCTGGCTCAGGGGTGAGGGGAGACTTGAACCCATTGTTATGACAGAGGTTAAGGACCTTCATTGCTGCCCCTGGCCCAGCAGTTAATGATAGTTTTTTTTGTTCCTGGGCCCCTTTGCATATTGGCCCAGGCAGGGCAATCAGCAGGGAACAAAAGAGAGATGAACATGGCACCAGTATCTTTATGGTAAACTTGGCAGGGGGTCGGTATGTGGTCCGCCGGGGCGGGCCAATCTGGACCATGACCTCCTATTAATAGGAGGCCGGTCTCGTAAAAAAAAATTTCTTGGCAGGAGAACAGACATGCGTACATTGATCCTTACTGCTATCTCATTTTTTCTCTTCTCTTCGTTAGCGCTGGCCGATAGTGGTCTTGTCAGCATAAAGAGCAGCCACCCGGTAAAGGAGACAGCGGACCGCCTTGAAAAAAGCATAGGGGCCAAAGGGCTGACCCTGTTTAAGCGAATTGATCATTCCGCCGGGGCACGGGAGGCAGGGCAAAAGCTGCGGCCCACCCAACTATTGATCTTTGGCGACCCCAAGGTGGGAACACCATTAATGCAATGCGGCCAGACCATGGCCATCGATCTGCCGCAAAAGGTCTTGGTCTGGCAAGATGAAGAGGGCCAGGTGTGGTTCTCCTATAATGAACCGGAATATCTGGCTAAGCGCCATGGTATAAGGGGATGTCTCGCGGTTATAAAGAAGGTGCAAACTGTCCTGGCTAATTTTGCCCAGGCGGCAACGGCCCCTTAACTCCTTTGCTCTGCCGTTTTAGGGGGGAATCCCCCTCTTTCACCTAGTAGAACTGACATCTTAATGAGTGATAACAGGCAAATTCTGGTATTTTTTTTGTCCCGGAGGGAACCTTTACTCGTTGCCGTTCGTTATAAGAGATATGGAACACGTTTTTGCCGTGCTAGAAAAAGAGAGTTCAATGCCAAGCTTTGAGGAGTTGCTCACCCCGCACCAGGCTCACCTGCACCGCTTGGCCTTTCGTCTCACCGGTTCAGAGGCGGATGGCTATGATCTTGTTCAGGATGTTCTCCTCAAGCTCTACCAGCGCCGGGCAAAACTTGGGGCCATAGAGCATCTCCGGCCCTGGCTGACCAAGGTGCTGCTCCGCGCCTACCTTGATAGTTGCCGGAAGAAGAAGAGGTCCCTTGTCCGGTTGTTCAACCGCAAACAGGGGAGGGAGGGGGAAGGGGCCAGCATAGAAGATGTTGCCTGCCCCCATCCTCCTCCCGATCAGCAGTTGGAGCAGGAGAGCAGGCAGCGGCAGGTGATGGCGGCGGTGAACAGCCTGAACCGTGATCAGCGCCTCGTCTGCATCCTCCATGACATGGAGGGCTACAGCCTGCCGGAGCTGGTCGCCGTCTTAAACAGCCCCCTGGGTACCTTGAAATCACGGCTGCACCGGGCCCGGGCCAGACTGAAGATGATTCTATCCGCCCAGGAAGAGGGAACATTATGAGCTGTCACGAGATAAGAAGTGAGCTGGATGAGTACCTGGACCGGGATCTTCCAGGGGGCCGGCAGGGGGAAATCGCCCAGCACCTGGCTGGCTGCGCCTCCTGCCGCCAGGAATTGGCAAGGAGTAAAGCCCTGCGGGAGGAGTTGCGGACCATGGTGTACGAGCCCCCGTCCGCCAGCCTTATGCGGGAGAGCATGGCCAGCGCCATGAAGCGGGGCAGAAGGCGGGAGAGGCGCATCTTTGTGGCGAAGCTCAGCGCCATGGCCGCGGCTATCGCTCTTCTCCTCTCCATTTCCCTCGCCTCTACATCCTTTTTCTCCAAAGGCGGCGGGGCGGAGGCGGATCTTACCATCAGCCTCCATGAGCAGAAGACGGTTTCGCTGCTGGTGGATGCCAGAGAGGCCATGGCGGCGGCCGAGATCACCATTGATCTGCCCAGCCAGCTATCCCTGGCCGGATTTCCCGAGCAGCGGCGCGTCTCCTGGCGCAGTGACCTGCAGGCCGGGAAAAATATTTTAAAGCTGCCCCTTGTTGCCACCAGCGAGGGGCAGGGGACTATCTCCACCCGTATCGATCATAATGACAGGCAGAAGGTTATGCATCTGCTGGCCGTAATTTCCGGACCAGCCTGAGAGTTGCCCGGTATACCGTTTAAGCCAGGTCACCCTGGTGCATCAGCGTGACCACCATCTCCCCTCAACCCGGGGGGGGGTAAACCGGAGATGAAGAACAGTCATCTCCATAACTTACTTGTTTTATAGGTATAGTGAGGATTTCTTATGAAAGTTCGATATAGTTTACTGGCCGCCACCCTGTTGATGGCCTTCACCCAGGCCCCGGCCCTGGCCGATGAACTGGATGTGACCATGACCCTGATGGCTGAAGAGGAGGCGAGTGGTGAGGACGTCACCCGGACCATTGAGGTGCCCCAGCAGGATCGTGAGCAGGTTCGCAGCCAGCTTCGCCAGGAAGATGGCAGTGGCGAGCAGGTCCGCCGCCAGCAGCGGGAGCAGGTCCGGGAGATGCGTGATGGCTCGGGCTCTGGTTCCACCAGCCGCGAGCAGATGATGGAGATGAGGCAGGCCCAGGGTGACGGCGGTCAGGGGGGGCGCCACTAGCCGCCTTGGCCTGGGGCCGTCATTTTAAGCTGTCCGCAGGGACTCTGGCGTAAGCGCCACCCCTGTTTTTTGAGATACCCTGGAGGGGCCTTTGCGCCCCCAGGGTATCTTTTTTGTTAATCGCGCCTTTTGGCCCATTGGGCTGCCGCTAATTCTCTTGTCCATGAAATCATCTCTCGGCCTATCCTCGTTGCTCCTTGTCCTGTTGGTCCCCGTCACTTCTTTTGCCTCCGCCGCCAGCTATTTTCAGCAGGGGCGCCAGGCCTTTGTCCAGAAAAACTATCAGCAGGCCATCATCCTTTTTCAAAAGGCGGAGGCGGCGGGGATGGAGAGGCCGGCCCTCGTCTATAACCTGGGGGTCAGTGCCTATAAGGCGGGCGATTACCCCCTGGCCCGGCAATCTTTCCAGAAACTTCTGGCCGTGCCAGAGATGGCGGAGCTGGCCCGCTATAACCTTGGTCTCGTGGCCCTGCGCAGCAAGGATTACCAGGCCGCCGCGGCCCTGTTCCGCCAGGTGGCAGAAGGGAGCGGCGACGCGAAGCTCCAGGACTTAGCCGCGGCCGGGCTCAGACGCTGCCGGGCGGAGATAGAGACCAAGAAATCCTGGTATGGTTTTGTCTCTGTGGGCGCTGGCTACGACGATAATATTGAGCTGTACACGGACCTGCTCGGCGCCAGTGCCGAAGATGATTGGTTCACTGAGATAATGGCCTCTGGCCGGAAAGAGGTGGGGCCCGGCCCCGCTGGTCTGGCCATCTTTGCCAGTGGTTTTTATCAAAGATTTTCCTCCGAGAGCCAGTATGACCAGGGGCTGGCCGACATTGGCCTCTCCTATCTGGCTGGCACCAGGAAGGCCAGCCTTGAGGTCAGGGGAGATTACGCCTATACCATCCTGGATGGCGAAGGCCTGGAGCAGACTCCCAGCCTGATCCTCCAGGGCCGTTACCTCTTTACCGCCCAGGCCTCCTTACGTCTCAAGGGGCGCAGGAGCTATGTGGACATCCAGAGAGACGACCTTGCCTACCTCACTGGTTGGCGTGATCAGTTGTTGGCGGAATTTGCCTGGCAGGATGAGACCCTGGCCCTCAGCACCAGCTTTGGCCGTGAAGATAATGAGCGGGACAGCCCCGAGTTTTCTCCCCTGCGCCACAGCGTGGCCATAAAGGCCCGGCTGGGCAGGAGAGCTGGCCTGCACTTCAGCGGGCGGGGCGAGTATCGGCGCAGCACCTTTGCGATGATCGCCACCAGTGGCGAGCGGCAGGAGGAGCGGGTCACCATAGGTGGCGAGATCTCCTGCCCCCTGCCGGCTGGCTGGTTTCTTGACCTGGAACATACCCGGGTGGAAAATGACGCCAATCGCGGTTATGATTCCTATGATTACAGCCGGAACATCAGTCTCATGCGGCTGGAAAGATTGTTTTGACTGGTTGGCTATTCTTCGCCTTTCGGGCACTCTTGCCCCCATGGGTTCCCGGGAATAACCTGCAGCTTGGGTCCCCTGGCTGCTAAGATAGGTCAATAACCAATCTTCAAAAGCCGTGGGGTGGATTATGAAAATATCGTCATTCTGCTGTTCCCTCTTCCTGCTCCTGGCCCTGCCTGGGCCTGGGGGGGCGGGCCGGCCGCCTCTTCTGGCCAAGGCCACCTTTGCCGGGGGCTGTTTCTGGTGTATGGAAAAGCCCTTTGAACGGCTCAAGGGCGTTACCGCTGTTGTCAGCGGCTACATCGGTGGGACGCTGGAGAATCCCACCTATGAACAGGTCTCGGCCGGCGCCAGCGGTCACCTGGAGGCGGTGCAGATCACCTATGACCCGGCTTTAGTGAGCTACGAACAGCTGCTGGAGATATTCTGGCGCCAGATAGATCCCACCGATGGCGCCGGTCAGTTTGTTGACCGGGGGAGCCAGTACCGCTCCGCCATCTTTGTCCATGACGACGAGCAGCGCCAGCAGGCGGAAAAGAGCCGGGCGGCGCTGGCGGAAAGCGGCCGTTTCCCGGGCAAGATCGTCACCGAGATCCTGGCCGCCACCACCTTCTACCCGGCCGAGGAGTACCACCAGGACTACTATAAGAAGAGCCCCCTGCGCTACAAGTACTACCGCTATCGCTCGGGCCGCGATCAGTTCCTGGCGAAGGTGTGGCCGGGGGGGGCAGGGATGGAAAGCCGGGAGGCGGAGTTAAAGGAGAAGCTGACCCCCCTGCAGTATAAGGTGGTGCGGGAGAACGGCACCGAGCCGGCCTTTAAAAACGACTATTGGGATAATAAAGAGCCCGGCATCTATGTGGATATCGTCTCCGGTGAGCCCCTCTTCTCCTCCCAGGATAAGTTTGCCTCGGGCACCGGCTGGCCCAGCTTCAGCCGGCCTCTGGTACCGGCCAATATCACTGAACATCAGGACCGCGGTCTGTGGAGCGTCCGCACCGAGGTGCGCTCCAGGGGTGCTGACTCCCACCTGGGCCACGTCTTCAGCGACGGCCCGGAGCCCACCGGCCTCCGTTACTGCATCAACTCGGCCAGCTTACGTTTTATCCCGCTGGCGGAGCTGGAGGAGGAGGGCTACGGGGAGTTTAAGGAGCTTTTTGAACAGGGGAAGTAAATATCCGGGTCCACAGGGCCCGGCGTTGTTTTCCCCGTTGCCCGGAGGGCAAAGGAAGTCCGCAGGAGCAGATGGCTGGGGTGCCCTTTCTTTCGCCAAAACGGTCAAGCCGTCCGGCTGCTTGGTTTTCTTTGTACCCTGCGGGCATAAACACCCTGCGGGCATAAA
>JBDLJA010000043.1:0-18322 GCA_039714595.1 Thermodesulfobacteriota bacterium
TTTATTTTCTTCTGCCTCACCGAGACGCCAGAAGCGCCCCCCGTGATGCGGAAGACCGGCAATCTAGTCTAACTCTGACACCATGTCAACTACCTTTTTCGGCTATTTTAGAATGTAATTACAAAAGCGCGGCAAATCAATTTTTTAAGCTTAAAGGGACCGCCATTTCTTTGCTCATAATGGCCAGGCCTGTTACACCATCCACCAATTCCCCCCGCACCTTCGTTAACAGCTCTCCCTTAGTTCCTCTTTATCCACGCTCCCCTCCCCCAACTTTCGCAAGACAGAAATCATACTTTAAACTAAGATTACCAAAAATAATTGCCATCAAATTCCACAAATAAACAAGCAATGACCTCACCCCTGAGCCACCGTCCTCCCCGCCACTGGCTGAAAATATCCGTCACCTGCCCCCGGCAACTGGCAGAGCTGGTCAATATGGAACTCAGCGGGATAACGGCATGTGGCACGGAAAACATCAGCGTGGAGCAGGGAACCATGGTCATCGGCTACCTGGAAAAGGATGAGCAGTATCAAAAAAGGCGTGGGGAATTGGACCTCTTCCTGAACCGCATCAAGAAAAAGGGCGAGGCAACATGGGAGCTGACCACCATTGTCGAAGAAAACTGGGCCGAGAAGTGGCAGGAGCAATTCAAACCGAGCAAGATCAGTGACCGATTCACTGTTTGCCCCTCCTGGCTCACCCATGAGCCCGCCCCGGACGAGAAGGTAATCATTATTGACCCAGGCCTCGCCTTTGGCACCGGCCTTCACGCCTCCACCCGCCTGGCCCTGCGCCACCTGGAGAGGGTATTGGCCAGCCCAACCCCCGGCCCGGTCCTGGATGTGGGCACGGGCACCGGCATCCTGGCCATCGCCGCCAAGATGCTGGGGGCAACGCCGGTAATTGGTATTGATAATGACCCTGACGCCGTGGCCGCCGGCCAGGCCAACATCATCCTCAACAGCCAGGAGATTAATATCAGCACCACCCCCCTGGCCGAGATCCCCGGCACCTTCCAGCTGGTACTGGCCAATATCACCGCTGACGTGTTGACCAGCTTAAGCCAGGAATTGGCCCGCCACCTGGCCCCCGGGGGGCATCTGATCCTGGCCGGCATCCTGGCCGGCGGCCAGGGTAAACAGATCAGCGCCACCTTCCAGGGGCTGGGCCTTACCGTCATAGATGAAGAACAGCAGGGGGAATGGACCTCGCTCCTGCTTCGTAAAGAACAGCAGTAAGGCAAAATAACCATGCGCCGCTTCTTTATCCCTACCCCCGCAAGCCTTGCCACCCCCCTGACCCTGGACCAGGAGCAATCCCGCCACATCAACCGAGTTCTGCGCTTGGCAAGGGGGGAAAAAATAATCCTCTTTGATGGTCAGGGCAATGAGTTCAACGCCACCCTGCTGGAGGTGGGCAAGAAGGTCACGGTGGAGATCAGCCAGCACCACAGGGTGGAAGCTGTCCCCCCCATAATTCACCTGCACCAGGCCCTGCTCAAGGGCAAGAAGATCGAATTCATCATCCAGAAGATGACGGAACTGGGCATCGACTACTTCCACCCCTTTGTCAGCAGCCATACGGCAGCCAAGCCACCCAAGGCCGCCCGCCTGGAGCGCTGGCAGAAAATCAGCCTGGAGAGCTGCAAGCAGTGCGGCCGGGCCAGGATGATGCGGGTTAACCCTCCCACCCCCTTAAGCGAGGCAGTGACGCGGGTCGATCCGGCCCAGGCCCTGCTCTTCTGGGAGGAGGAGGACGAGCGCACCATAGGGGAGCTTAGTGACCTGGAGCAACGGGACGAACTGCACATATTCATCGGCCCCGAGGGCGGCTTCGCCAGAGAAGAGGTGAAGCTGTTCCAGCAGAGGGGTATCCCCACCCTCTCCATGGGGCCGTTCATCATGAAGGCGGACACCGCCGCCCTCTGCGCCGTCACCCTGGTCCTGCACCAGGCGGGGCGCTTGCAGCCCCGAGGGGCAGAGTAGATATGCGGGCAATAATCCAACGGGTCAAGGAGGGCCGGGTCAGGGTGGAGCAAGAGATCGTTGGCCAGATCGGCCCGGGCCTGCTGATCTTCTTAGGCGTGACCGGCAGTGACAGCGAGAGCGACGTTAGGTTCATGGTGGAGAAGATAGCCAACCTGCGCATCTTCGCCGACCAGGATGACAAGATGAACCTCTCCCTGCGTCAGACAGGGGGCGAGGCCCTGGTGGTAAGCCAGTTCACCCTTTACGGTGACTGCCGCAAGGGGAGGCGCCCCTCATTTGGCGCGGCCGCCCCGCCGAACCAGGCGGAGGAACTCTATGAGCTGTTCTGCGACCAACTGGCAGAATTGGTCCGGGTGAGCCGCGGCCGCTTCCAGGCCATGATGGAGGTGGAGTTGATCAACGATGGGCCGGTGACCTTCATCGTGGAAAGCGCTAAATAGCCGCAAAGGCACCCCTAACACATGGCACCATTTAACTAATACCCTGCGGGTCCTCTGTTTAGTCCCCCCTTGAGGGGGATAAGTTCCTTAACAGCAGAGGCAACTCTTCTGGAGTCAAAATTGTTTGTGGGCTGCCTGTTTTCCTGGTGGCAAATAACCGGTCCTAACCCACTAAAAATAAACCGGCTTCACCTCCACCCCCTCTCCCCCTGCCTGCTCTCCCCCGCCCACCTCTTGGGCCACCTGGGACGCCGCCTTGATCATATCGTTCACCCCGATGCCATCCCAGCCAAAGCCACAGATGCGCAGGCCTCCGGGCCCTGCCGCCTGAAGATTGCGGCGCCAGGCCAGGAGCTCCAGAAACCCCTTCTCCATCTGAGGGATACCGCTGGCCGGCCGGAAGACCCGGGCAAACTCCGGCGCCGCGGGCAGATCCAGGAGCTGCCCCATGTCAGCCCACACCCCGTTGATCAACTCCTGGTCGCTTAGACTCAGCCGTTCCGGGTGACGCCGTCCCCCCACCAACGCCTCCAGCAGCACCTTGCCCCGGGGGGCACGGCCGGGAAACATCCGCGAGGTAAACATGGAGCCCAGGGTAAATCGCCCCTCGCACTCCGGGGCCAGGTAACCAAAGCCTTGGGGCACGCTGCCATTATCGTTAAAGCCCAGGGCGACATTACAGATTCGCGATTCCGGCAAACTCGCCAGAGGCGGATTCTGCTCGGTCATCAGGGCCAGGCAGCTGTTCACCGGCAGGGCCATGACCAGCTGCCGGGCCGTGAGGCTGGCGCCATCAGCTGTAGAAACCTGCCAGCCCTGCTCCGTCCGGCCCACCTGGGCCACCGGCCAGGAGTAACTGACGTCAACCTCGGCGGCCAGGGCCTGCACCAGGGTCTCCATGCCATCAGGAAAGTTGATCATGGCCGGCAGCCCCACCTTCTGGCTGGAACGCTTACGCTTACGCAACCCCCGCAACAGTGAGCCATACTCCTTCTCCAACTCCCGCACGCCGGGCATCACCCCATCCATGAGCAGACGCTGAAAATCACCGGAGTAGGTCCCGGTGACAGCCACATCAACCAGGGGCAGAACCGCCGGGCCAAAACGGTGGGCGGCCCACTGGCCAACGGTGGGCTGGCCGGCCATGGGCCCCTTAAAGAACTCGGCCAGCAGGCGCAACTTCCCCCCCGGCCCCAGGAGGGGCGTGGTGATGAGCTCTTTCGGACTCTGGGGCAGGGCAACCAGCCGGCCCTGGCGGCAGATGAAGCGTTTAAAAGCGCCCAGAGGGGCCGGCTGAATCTTTTCGCTCAACCCCAGCAGCCCCAGGAGACGGCTGCTCTCCTCCTTATTGCCCAGAAAGCCATGGGGACCCGACTCCACCAGATAACCCTCCGGGCAATGATGGGAGGCGATGGCCCCGCCGGGCCGCTGGCCTGCCTCCAGGATAGCCAGCTCAAGGTCAGGCCGCTCCTGGCGGAGAAAGAAGGCCGTGGCCAGGCCGGATATCCCGGCTCCAATAATGATAATATCAGGCATAATTACTCTTTCGTTGGTTGTTTTCTCTAAGGCCTACTGGAGCTGAAATAGCGGCAAAGGCAACTGGTCTCCCGGTTCAACCTCCCCCGGCAATAAGGGCTCTTCACCCGCCAGCAGCTCGCCATCCCGGGCCAGGAGATGACGCCAGCCGGCCAGGGTTTGCGCCAAGGGCTGGCCGGCCAGGCCCGGGGCCAAGGCCACGGCCCGCGCCTGGGTGGCCACCGCCTCCTGGCGCCTTCCGGCCAGCCAGTAGGCATGGGCCAGGGTATCGAGGATATGGGGCGCCGTCTTTAAGCGGGCCGCCTTGCGGGCCAACAGCAGCCCCTGGGGCCCGTCCCGGTACTCTTCATCCTCACAGGTAATCAGCAGCCAGGCAAGGTTGTTTAAGAGTTCGGCATCGTTGGGCCGGGCAGCCAGGGCCTGATCATAGCGGTAGAGGGCCTGGGCATACTCCTGGCGCTGGTAATGGCGATCGGCCAGACCCCAGGCCAACAGGTAATCATCCGGGTAGAGCTCCAGCTGGTGGCTCAGCCGACTCATCTCCCTTTTGACCTGGGCCTGGCCCACCAGATCAGGGGGCAGGGCGAAGTGGAGGGCAAGGGCCAGGGCCACCACCAGGAGATACGAAACCAGGGCCAGATTGACCTTGCGATGATGAGCGGCCACCAAGGACGGCTCCGCCTTACAGGCCAGGAGGAAATCAGCCCGCTGACCAATACCGAAGTGATGCCAGTTGGGCAGGTCACGGATATCGCCGCTCAGCCGCCCCACCTTCTCCAGGGCCGTAACAATGGCCAGGGAGTTGCCGGTGGAGGTGAAGGCGTGCAGATCAGCCTGCCGTTCAAAATTCCGCAGAAAGAAGGCAAAGACAAGGCGCAGATAGAGGACCAGAATGACCAGCAACAGCACAATAATAAGCCCCTCCATCCCAGCCGCCCCGGAGACACCGGCCCAGGCCAACAGGCGGTCCACAGGTAAACTGATTATGAGAGCGGCGAGGAGAAGGTCCAGCAGCGGATCGACGACGATGGAAAAACCGATGAGCAGCAGGAGGTAGAGCTGCATATGGTACCGTTTCACATGGCCGATCTCGTGGGCCATAACCGCCTGCAGTTCCATGGGACTCAAGGCCTTGAGCAGGGCCGGAGTCACCAGGACATAACGAAAATAACGCCAGAAGCCAATGATACCGGCGGTTATGGCCTGGCCACCCAGCAGGGGCCAGACCATTATATTGTTATAGGCCAGCCCCTGAGAGCTGGCCAGGGAGACGATCTCATCACGCGCCAGGCTGGCGGGCAGGGGGCGGCAATGCCAGAGGCGCATCAGTAAGGGCGGGTAGATAATGGCCAGAAATAAAAAGAATATGGCCAGCACCGCAATCTCCCCATACTGCGCGTTCAAAAACTGCCGCACCGGCCCACCCTCCCCCAGGGCCAGTAACTCCAGGACCAGGGAGATGAAGATCCAGGGGATAACAATGGGCAGGGTGGCCCGCAGGTTGTCCAGGACAAAGGCCCGGGGGGGCCTGCCCCCATGGGCCACGACCTTAGCCGCCTGATACCAGCCAATGGCCAGATAGAGAAAAAAGAGGGCCAGCCCCACCATCCGCCCCACCAGGGGGAGACGGGAGGCCAAGGGCGCCAGCCCGGCATAGTAGAGGCCGTCGAGCCAGAAGATATCGACGGCCAGGGAGGAGATGGCCAGCCAGGCGACAAACTGTTCGCTGCGCATGAGATCCCGGCTGGTCATGGCCCGGCCCCGGCGATAGAACCGGCGACAACCCCAGGAGAAGAGCCCTAACTTACATATGAACAAAAGGATAAAGGGGCCGGCGCCATAATGGGGCGCCGCTGGAGCGTCATGGGCCGAGAGGAGAAATATGACAACCAGGATGTAGAGGAGGTTATTATAACTCATAGATAAACAACCACCAGCTGCAAGCAGGTGGGTTTTAGATCGCGGACTGAAAGCCCAGCAATACCGGCAGAATGACGCCGCCGGTTTTCAAAAAAACGAACCGCAGAGGTCACCAGGAATGTCGAATGATGAAGGGCGGTACTTTTCTTAATAGATAACATCCTTCCTTCTACATTCGATATTTGTTATTCGCTGGTAAAAATCAACTGCTGGATTGAAGCTGTCCGCCTGAAAGGCTGAGGTTTTAACCTTGCACAGAAACAATAAACGCCCTCCGTCTCTCCCTGGAATTAGGCCTGCATATTAGGGCCCAGCGCCTTGGCTGGCGGCAACCTTTATTTTCAATAACGGTGTTAAAGCAACAAAATAGGCCTAATATATTAATTTTGCAAGACAAAGAAGGGAGCTGAGACAAACGGATTATGCTGGGGCCGGCAAAAAAAAATCGCCACCCCAACAAAGGGAGCAGCGATGAATAAAAAAATCAAAAGAGAGGGCGCGGAGACTAAGAGGCGTATTCCACCTCCACCTGATCGGCCTCTGATTTACTGAGAAGCAGATCAAAATCACCCACCTTGAGCATGAGCGGTCCTCCCAGCGGGGCCTTATTAACCACATCCACCCGGGCCTGGGGGGTGAGGCCCATATCAAGGAGGCGCTTACGCAGACGCTTGCACCCCTTATGGGCCCGGACACAGACACAATCGCCGGGCTGGGCCTCATTGAGGGACAACCGACGACCGGCCTCGGCACAGTCCGCGGTACAGCCCCTGGCCTCATCGCCTGAGATCATCCATTTCTTCTTTCGACAAAACAATCGCACTTACCAACCCTCCCGGCCCTGAAATCAGCACTTATAGCTCAAGCAATACCCAGGGCCAGCCCAGCTGTCAAGGGAAAGTTAGCCACCCTTAACATTTTACCCCTCCCCTGACCACACCGCCAATTTATTGGTTGAAAGTAATGGCCAGGCATGGGTATCCTAATACCATCATTAAGCGGCCGACCGCACCTAAGGGCGGCCCGGTCACTCTCAGCCAATATCCATCTTAAAAACACCCCCGGAACCATGAATGACGACGAGCAACCCCACCCCAGCTTCAGCCGGCTGGAACGCCACCTGGGCCGCGTCCTGAAGCACATGTCGGCCCCGCGCATGCTGCCATTCCCTGCCGCCATGCAACCCCCAGCCACCGATGTGTTTGAGAGCGCCGACGAGATTATCATATTCATGGAGCTACCCGGGGTTGATCCGGAATCCATCTCCGTGATTGCCGACCAGACCACGGTAACCGTATCAGGTGAACGGCTGCCTCCCAGCTTTCCCGAGACCACCTGCATCCACCAGCTGGAAATTGAGCATGGGAAGTTCAGCCGCATCATCAGCCTGCCCACGGCCATCGATGTGTCGGCCACCACCTCCTCCTGCAAGAACGGCTTCCTCAAGGTGGTCTTACCCAAACATCGGTCAGTAAACCGTATCACGGTCCAGGTGGATTAAATCCAAACAAGGCCCGCAAAACAACCACAGGAAAAGCCGAGATGAGCGTCGATCCACCCAGAGAAAACAGCATCATTGACCCGAGCCAGCTTGCCATAGCCCAAATCCAGGCGGTTTTACCCCTGCACGGGTTTGTCTTCTTTCCTGGCATGGGCTTTCCCCTCCAGGTGCAGGATGAGGCCTCACAAAAACTCATCGATGACACCATCCTGGGCGACCGGATCTTTGCCCTGGTCACCCACACGGAGGAGAAACCCACCGGCAATAAGCAGGACACCAGCCAGCTTAACCGGGTGGGGGTGGCGGGCTATATCCACAAGCTGATCAAGAATAAAGATGGCTCCTATCAGATCCTGGTCAGCGGCCTGAAGAAGATAAGGGTAGAAGAGTTCCTGGAAGAGGGCCCCTACCTGCGGGCCAAGGTCACCATCCTGCCCCTGGAGGTGACCAGCGACCGGGAGATTGAGGCCCTCACCCTCACCCTGATCAACCAATTCCGGAAACTGGTGGAGACAACCAAACTGCCGCCGGAGTTGATCATGACCATGGACTCCCTCTCCGACCCCTTTCACGTGGCCTACCTCACCACCTCCCAGCTGAACCTCACGGTGGAGCGCGAACAGGAGATCCTGGAGATCAGCGATCTCAAGCGCTTATTGCGCCGAGTGGCCAAGGAGCTGGCCACCCGGCTGGACACCATTGAGATGAGCGCCGAGATCCAAAAATCGGTGAAGGACGACATCGACGACAAGCAGCGCAAATACTTTCTCCGCCAGCAGATGGCCACCATCAAAAAGGAGCTGGGGGACGACGACACCAACATCGACTACAAAGAGCTGGAGGAGCGGCTGGCCAAGACCACCCTGCCGGATGATGTCAACAAGATAGCCACCAAGGAGCTGGACCGCCTCTCGCGGATCACCCCCTCCTCTCCCGAGTACACCGTCTCCCGCACCTACCTTGACTGGATCCTGGAACTGCCCTGGTATAACTCCACCAAGGACTCCCTTGACATCAACCAGGCCGAGGAGGACCTGAACAAGGACCATTACGGCCTGGAACGGATCAAACAGCGCATAGTGGAGTTTCTGGCCGTGCGCAAACTAAAGGCGGACATGCACGGCCCCATCCTCTGCTTTTCCGGCCCGCCCGGGGTGGGCAAGACCTCCCTGGGCCAATCCATTGCCCGGACCATGGGCCGCGAGTTCATCCGCATCTCTTTAGGCGGCATCCGGGATGAGGCGGAGATCAGGGGCCACCGGCGGACCTACATCGGCGCGCTGCCCGGCCGCATCATCCAATCGATCAAAAAGGCGGGGAGCAACAACCCCCTGTTCATGCTGGACGAGATCGACAAGCTGGGGGCGGACTTTCGCGGCGATCCCTCCTCCGCCCTGCTGGAGGTGCTGGACCCGGAGCAGAACTCCACCTTCAGCGACCATTACCTGGAGGTGGACTTTGACCTCTCCAAGGTGATGTTCATCACCACCGCCAACTATCTGGAGAACATTCCCGGCCCCCTGCGCGACCGGATGGAGGTGATCACCCTGTCGGGCTACACCGAGGAGGAAAAGCTCCATATCGCCAAGGACCACCTCCTGGACCGTCAGCTTGAGGCCCACGGCCTCAGCGGGGATGATTTAAGTATCAGCGACGATGCCCTGCGGCAGATCATCCGCTCCTACACCCGGGAGGCGGGGGTGCGTAACCTGGAGCGGAAGCTTGCCGCCATCTGCCGGGGGGTGGCGAAAAAAATAGTGAGCGGCGATAATGAGAAGGCGCTGATCCGCCCCCCCAGCCTGGTGGACTATCTGGGCCAGATCGAATTTTTCCCCGAGACCGCCACCTACTCCTGGGGACCAGGGCTGGCCACGGGGCTGGCCTGGACCCCGGTGGGCGGGGTGCTGCTCTTCGTTGAGGTGGCCATGATGCGCGGCAAGGGATCGATGATGATGACCGGCAAGCTGGGCGAGGTGATGAAGGAATCGGCCTCAGCGGCCCTGACCTATATCCGGGCCCACGCCAAAGAGCTACAGATCTCCGAGGACATCTTTGCCAGCCGCGACATCCATATCCATGTCCCCGAGGGCGCCACCCCCAAGGATGGCCCCTCGGCCGGGGTGGCCATGGTGGTGGCGCTTACCTCCATGTTCTGCGATCGCCCGGCCACCAAAGATGTGGCCATGACCGGCGAGATCACCCTGCGCGGCGACGTCCTGCCGGTGGGCGGGGTGAAGGAAAAGGTGCTGGCCGCCATCCGGGCCGGCATCCACCATATCATCCTGCCCTTTCTCAACCAGAAGGATGTCTCCGAGATCCGTGACAACGTCAAGGAGGGGATCACCTTCCACTATGTCCAGCGCATAAGTGAGGCCCTGGCCATCGCCCTGCCGCCCTCTGACCAGCAATAATGAGCCCGGGAGCGCGCCCGCCCCCGGCCGCTTAACCTGTCATGACTATTACCATTTACAATAAGTATTTGACAGGTTATTGCTATCTTCATGTGTGACTGCAAAGTTCTCATCATTGACGATGAAAAAATTCTCTGCGACCTCTTCTCCATGGCCCTCCAGCGCGCGGGGTATAAGGTGTACCAGGCCACCACGGCCCAGGACGCCCTGAAGCTCATGGCGGAAACCCCCTGCCAGATCATCTTCATGGACATCAACCTGCCGGACATGGATGGCCTTGACCTGGCCCGGAAGCTCAGGCAGGGGGAGCCACTGCTCCAGATAAACGCCATCACCGGCAACCTGCCCTGGCTTGAAGAGCGAATGGCGGAGGATTCCCCCTTTGTTGATCTCCTGGGCAAGCCTTTGGAAATTAAGGATCTGCTGACCGCAGCTGCCGCCTCCTGGGCCCGCCTCAAAAAGTTGGGAGTGGCGGGTGGCGGATAACGTCTGCCCCAGCTGCGGCGGCAGCGGCCAGATCAGTTTTTTCAAGGGCGAGAGCCGCTTTCTCCTCTCCAGCGAGGAGTGTCCGGAATGCAGCGGCCTGGGCTACCTGCTGGCCGAAAACGAGGCTGAGGAAGATAGCCAGAGAGACGATAAAGGCGACGATGAGGAGGACTAGCCCCTATTTAGAAGATACTTCGCCCTAACCCACCCTTAACGTTCCAAGCCCAGCAGCAGCAACCATTCCCGCCATTGGTCGTGGGGCAGCAAAGAAAATCACCCCAGGGCCAGAAGCCCCTTGCTCAGCCAAAGAGCGCCCCAGCTCCCCTTCCCGTAATCCCATAAGTGGCGGCAAAAAAAAAGTTTAGCCATTTGAAAAGTAGCGTCCCCATGGTAGATCAGGGTGAACATCTTATTTACGTCACCAGAGATACCATTCCCATGCTCAAAAAGATCAAACAACTATATGACTTTGTCGACGCCACCACGGCGCAGATTCAGCAGAGTCACCCGGAAGAGGTCAAGTGCCATCCCGGCTGCGGCGACTGTTGCCACGCCATGTTTGACATCTCCCTCATCGAGGCGTGCTACCTGGCCCAACAGCTGACAGACCAAGACGCCCCCCTGGACCAATGGCGCCAGGCGGCGGAAGAGGCGCAGGCCAGCTTTCAGGCCCAGCGCCAGACGGCAGGCGACCCGGCCAAGGCCCGGATCCGCTGTCCCCTTCTCGGCCCTGACGATCTCTGCCGCTGCTATGGCGGCCGGCCCATCAACTGCCGCACCTATGGCACGCCAACCATGATAGAGGGCCAGGGCCATGTGTGCGGTCTCTCCGGTTTCCAGGCCGGTGGCGACTACCCCACCATCAACCTGGCCCCCCTGCAAAAGAGCCTCTTTGAATACTCCGAGGCAATCGCCCCGGGCCACGGCCACCAGCGCTTCACCATCGCCCAGGTCATCCTCTTTCCCCAGCGCTTCCTGCTGCCCCCTGCCGACAAGTAAGAGACGGGCCGCCGGGCAGATCCTTGAGGCCAGGGGCTGGAACATCTTTTATTTGGGATTAAACAACCACCGGCTATCAAGCCGGTGGGTTTGAACTTGCGGTCCGGCAAGCGAGTGAAACGAGACTCAGAGAAGTCCAGCGATACCGGCTGGCCAACACAGCCGGGTTTAAAAACGAACCGCAATTAAAGCTGTCCGTTTGAAAGGATGAATTACAACGAGATAGGGCTCTTCCGGCCTAACGCAGGGTGGCGTTAAAGTTGAAGCTGCTGCTGGCCCGTTTTTTCGGCCGGCCCGGGGAGCCATCCAACTGGCGCATGAGCTGTTCCAGCCCCCGGCGGTTCAGATCCAGGCCGCTGATATCCACCACCGCGTAATCCAGACCCAAACCAGAGAGACCGGGCAACTCGTGCAGGAGGGAAAATGGCTCCTCGGCCAGGACAACCGTATGTTCTCCCTGGCGCTGGAGGATGAACCTCTCGCCCTTGGGGCTGAGTAAGCCCTGATCATGGCGGAAATACTCACTGTCCAGGCGGGCCATGAACAAGGGCGGCCGGGCAAAGATGGTAAAGCCCGCGCTAAGCGCCCCCTTATTGGCCAGGAGATGGTGGAGATTATCCCGGTCCTGCTCCATGGCCAGATTAAGCGGCTCCACCCCCTGCTTTCGGCAGCAGTAGAGGGCCTGGGAGTTTAAGAGGTTGAGGGTATAGTCCCCTGAGATGACCAGCTTCCGCGGCCGCTGCCCGGTCTCGCGCCCCGCTTCTTCCTGCTGGAGGAGCTGCAGCTGGCTGATGTGGGAGATCTGGAATTGAAAGAACCCGGCCCGCTTGAGCTGGGCCACCGCCCCCTGGTAAAAATCCAGTTCATCCTCGAGAATAACGGGCGGCAGGGACCAGACCAGCACCTTAGCCAGGCGGCCCGGCCGTTTCTGGCGCCGGGCCTGACTAAGGCTTGCGGGCGTCAGGCTGATCACCATGCGGGCCGGCCGCAGCTGGCTGGCCTGACCCACCAACCGCCACGAGTCACTCTTGAGCCAGATGGGCAGCTGCCTCCCCCGACGCCCCGCCTTTTTCCCGGCGGGGGGCCGGCGCTTGGCCTCCTGCCAGCCCAGGTGGCGCAAGACCTTAGCCCCCTTCCCCCTTCCTTTAATCTCTTTCACCCGGCCAACAAACGGCCCCGGTTTAATGGCTGCTGCCGGCCGGGAACCGCTCCTGACATCCACCCTGTAGAGGCTGTCACCGGGGCGCAGGGCCAGGCCTCCTGGCAGCTGCAGCTCCACCTGCCAGCCGTTCTCCGCCTCCTGGCGCTGTTCGCCCCGGGAGCGCATACCCTTCAAGGTGAGGGAGTGGCGCTCGCCACTCTTCTCCTCATGGATGCGGAGCCGGTCACCCACGGCCAGGGGCCCCTTGAGCTTCACCCGGACCCAGGAGTCGTGGTTGATCTTGCCCACCCGGCCTAAAAACTGGCCAATATTGCCGGAACGCCCCGGGGCAAGGGCGTCAGCTGGCTGGCCGCCGGCGAAGTACCCCTTGGTGGAGGTCCGCCCCATGGCCTGATCGACAAGGTCCTGGGCCTGGGCAAGGGCCTCATCGCCATGGTCCAGGACCAGACGGTACCCCTTGACCACCGACTCCACATAATGACGGCTGCGCATCCGCCCCTCAATCTTCAGGGAGGATACCCCCGCTTCCTTAAGAGGAGCCACCGCCTCAAGGCCGTTGAGATCATTCATCGAAAAGAGGTGACCACCCTGCCCCCCCTTCTTGCCCTTGCCAGCCCAGCGGTAGCGGCGGCGACACGGCTGGACGCAACGGCCGCGCAGGCCGCTCTTGCCGCCGAGGTAACTGGACATGAGGCAGAGTCCTGAGTAGGCGAAGCAGAGGGCGCCGTGGATAAAGACCTCGATTTCCACCCCCTGCTGGCAGGCGAGACTGATCTCGGCCGCCGTCATCTCCCGGGCCAGAACCACCCGCTCAAAGCCAAGTTCACGGAAATGGCGGACAGCCAGGGAGTTATGGGCCGCCATCAGGGTGGAGGCGTGGAGGGGGAGGGAGGGGAAATGGGAGGAGGCCAGCTGATAGATACCCAGGTCCTGGATGATCAGGGCGTCAGGGCGCAACTCCTCGCAGAGGGCCAGAAGATCGCAGACCGCCGGGATCTCCTCTTCCTTGACCAGGGAGTTCATGGCCAGGTACACCTTGACCCCGTTCTGGTGGCCATGGTTGATCATGGCCGCCACCTGGGGTTCACTGAAGTGGGCGGCCAGATTCCGGGCGTTAAAGGCGGGGGCGCCGATATAGACGGCATCGGCACCGGCCTCAATGGCGGCGGCGAACACCTCAGGCGTGCCAGCCGGGGCCAGAAGTTCCGGCTTATTGGAGCGGGGATGGCTCAACAACTATCCTCTGGCAAAGGCAGGAAGAAGCAGAAGTTATTGCCCTGCCGGGTGGGCTCGTAGGAGACTAAACCGCCATGAATCTCCACCACCTGCTTGATGAAGGAGAGACCATGGCCACTGCCGGCCTGGCCGCCGCTGTTGTCAGCCCGGTAACCCTCTTCAAAGATATGGGCCGCCTCCGCAGGAGGGAGATGGAAGCCGGTGGTAAAGACATTGAACTTCACCCCATCCTGGCCGGGCCCGAAACAGTCGGCCACAAATTCCCGGCCATAGGTCACGGCCTGGCGCACCGTGCCATCGGCCAGGGTGACAGGGGCGGCATATTTAACCGCGTTGGAAAAGAGATTGGCGTACACCTGGGCGAGCAAGCCCACATCCACATTGAGGGGAATCTCTTCGTCCACCATATCCCCGGGCCGTTCAATGGCCACCCCGCGGTCCAGCAACCTTTTCTCGTAATGTTCCAGTTGCGGGGTAATTATCTCCGCCTCAACCAGGCAACGCTTGGCGCGCAAGACCAGCTCGCCCTGTTCAAAATGATCACGCCGAAAGAGACTCTCAAGAAAGAGGGAGCAGCTGTCGTGGTGGCGCTGCATCTCGTGGTGATAGTCGCTGAGACTCTTCTGCAGGGTGCGGGAATGGTCAATAATGGTCTGGCAGGCGTCACCGGCCATGGTCCCCAGGGAGTTCTTCATGACCCGGATTTGGGCCTGCAGCTTCTCCATGTCAGTGATCTTTTTACGCAACTTATTAAAAAGATGCTTGAAGTACATATTGGGAATAATGACGTTATGCTCAATATCGGTCACCAGGCTGGAGATGAAGGCGATATGCTGAACATTTTGCTCAGAGACCAGCCGATGCCCCAGCACCACCCCCAAGCGATTGACAAACTTGCCCAGAAAAAATTTCTCCTGGTCGGAAAAATCTGCTCCGCCAACCACCTCAAACATCCCCATGGGGACTAAAGGGTTCACCGCGTTCCACCACATGCCATCATAGATGGGTAACAGGAGCCTGTTACCCTGGTCAACGATCTCCGGCTCCAGAGGGACATCCGGGGCCGGCCGCGGCTCATCGTTGGCCAGCTCATCACTGGCCCTGAACAGCTGCAACTCACCCTCCTTGTCCACCAGGTAGAGACGACAGGTAACATCCATGGACTGGGTCAGGATCAAGACGCAGAGCAGGAAAAAATCGTCCTGGCTCTCAAACTCCTGGGCCAGGTCAAAGAAGGTCTTGATGATAACACTTTGCTCTTTGGTAAAGTGATACCACTCATAGTCCGCCGCCTTCTGGGAGATGCGGCCCTGGACCATGGTTACCCGATTTTCTTCATTCACTACGTCCATGGCAGACACTGGTAGAGATCAAAATATCAACCGATAACCATACTGACCCTGGCAAAGCAAAGTTCCAGGGTCAACTGGTCTCAATCCTTGGCGCTAAGCAACACCTCATCACAATCATCCTTCTCCCGCAGCAGGACATGAACATGCTCGTTCTGGCTCTCCATCAGGTCCATGCCGGCATAGTTGGCCTGAATGGGCAGTTCCCGGCCACACTTGCGGTTGATCAAGACGGCCAGCTGAATGGTATGGGGCCGGCCCAGATCCATTATGGCGTCCAGGGCGGCCCGGATAGTCCGCCCGGTGTAGAGGACATCATCCACCAGCACTAAGGTCCGGCCCTGGACGGTGAAGGGGATGTCCGTGGTCTTGACCACCGGCAGCTGGGAGATCTGACTCCAGTCATCGCGGTAAAGGGTTATATCCAGGGTACCCTTGGCCAGCTCCTGCTGCTCATGGCCCATGATAATCTGCTGCAACCGGTCGGCCAGAAAGACGCCGCCGGTATGGATACCCACCAGGGCCAGATTCTCCACCCCGCTGTTGGCCTCCATGATCTGCAGGGCCATGCGGGTCAAGGCCCGGTCAATCTCCTGGGCCGTCATGATCACCCTATGCTTACTCATACCCTCCACCTCTTACCAGAAAGAGTCCACCCCACGCTCATGGACCAGATTAATGGCCTGGGGAAAGGCCTCACATTCCTCGGCGAACACCTTGGCGGCGATATCATCGGGACTGTCATCATCGCTCAATGCCACACAGCGCTGGACGACAATGGGCCCCTCATCATACACCTCGTTGGCAAAATGGACCGTACAGCCCGTTACCTTGACGCCGCGCTCCTTAACGGCCCGATGCACCCGCATGCCGTAGAAACCACTCCCGGCAAAGGATGGGATGAGGGAGGGGTGAATATTAAGCACCCGTCTGGCCAGCTCCTCCGGCGGCTCATAGAGCTTGAGAAAACCGGCCAGCAGGACCAGCTCTGCCCCATGGGCGACAACTATCTCGTTTATCGCCTCATTGCCCACTCCATGGAAGGCGGGGTAGCCATACTTCCTGGCCTTCTCCAGGCCCAGGGCCTCTGCCTGGTTGGAGATGACCACAGCGATGGAACCCTGCATGGAACCGGCCGCTATCCGCTCATGAAAGTTATCCAGGGTACGCCCCGATCCGGAGAGCAGCACTGCCATTTTCATAATTATCCCCTCAAAAATCCAGTATTTTTTTACAAAGGGGTTCCGGCCCCGGGACAAGGCCAGGGCCGGAACCCCCAACCAGCCCAGCCCTAGCCAAGCTCCGGGTGGCTGGCGGCGTCGATCTTATCCAACCAGTTGATAATGGCGCTGTCATACTCACTGGTCAGGGCGAACACCTTGCGGGCCAGGATGAAACGGGTCCGCAGAGTGGTGTTGCCATGCTCCTTAATCTCGCTGATCACCGTATCGTAGTCGGCCGGGTCAACAATGACGGTGACATCGGCATAGTTCTTGGCCGCGGCCCGCAGCATGGTGGGGCCACCGATATCGATGTTCTCGATGGCGTTGGCCAGGGTGCAGGCGGGGTCGGCCACGGTTTTTGCAAAGGCATAAAGATTGACGGCGACAATATCGATGGCCTCCAGGCCATGCTCTTTCATCTGGGCCAGGTGATCGGCATTGGTCTTCTGGGCCAGGATACCGCCGTGGACCTTGGGGTGCAGGGTCTTTACCCGGCCATCCAGCATCTCGGGAAAACCGGTGAACTCCGCCACGTCCTTCACCGCGATACCCTCGTCCCGCATCTTCTTGGCCGTGCCGCCGGTGGAAAGGATCTCAATGCCCAGACCGCTGAGTTCCCGGGCAAAACCTTCAATCCCTGATTTATCGGTGAGACTGATTATCGCTCTTTCTGCCTTCTTCATGATCATTCCTCTTCGCTTTTACTGAATCTTCATTAATCTTTATTAAAAAAAGCTAATCCTGCCTTCTAACAAATTTACGAATCCGGCGGCGGTCGCGCTTGCCGGGCCGCTTATCAGGCGCGGGCGGGGCCGCCAGCCGCTGCAGACGCCGCTCTTCCCGGCCCGCCTCCCGGGCCGCCTGACTCTCCGGGCTCTCCTCGTAAAGGGTGCGGGCCACGCTAGCGGGTCCCCTCTTGTCCGCCAGGGCCAGAACGGTCACAGTGAACTCCTCGCCAAAGCGGTTGATGCGGATCTCATCACCCACCACCACACCCCGGGCCGGCTTCACCCGTTGGCCATGGATATGGACCTTACCGCCACTTACCTGCTTGGCGGCCAGGGAACGGGTCTTGAAAAAACGAGCCGCCCACAGCCACCTGTCTATGCGTACCTTTTCGTCTCCCACCTGAGCTGATTCTCCTTGAAAAATGGCACCTTACCAGCAATGACCCCGGCTGGCAAACAGCTAACGAAGAGAGAGCACCCACCTTAAAAAAAGATAGGGGAGAGGGTGAACAAATTAGCCTGGGCCAGGGAAGCCAGTGGCTATCTTAAAAAATATTAGCGATCCGGCCCAAAACACGGTAAATGGGTAGCAATATGAATTTGCAAACCGTTGGCATCAAAGATATCAGCTTCCCTGTGAAGATCAGGGAGAAGTCAGGCAGCCTCCAGGACACGGTGGCCACCATCACCCTCCAGGCAAACCTACCCCGCTCCCAGCGGGAGACCTGCGTGCCCGCCTTTCTTGAGGTGCTGACCACCTACCAGGATGACATCTCGCCGGAGGTGTTCCCCCAGCTCCTCACCGAGGTGCGCCAGGGCTTACAGGCCGAATCCGCCCATCTGGAGATGACCTTCCCCTACTTTCTGGCCAAAGAGGCGCCGGTGACCCAGACCCCGGGGCTGATGGAGTACACCTGCCGTTTCACCGGCGGCGTGGGCCAGGACGAGGAGTTCATCCTGGCGGTCTGGGTCCCCATCACCACGCTCTGCCCCTGCTCAAAGGAGATCTCCGCCTACGGCGCCCACAACCAGCGGGCCGAGGTGCATCTCCAGGTCAAGTTCGACCATTTCATCTGGATGGAAGATCTGATCCGCATGGCCGAAAAGAGCGGCTCCTGTGAACTCTACTCGCTGCTCAAACGGCCAGACGAGAAATTTGTCACCGAAACCGCCTATGAGAACCCGATGTTTGTCGAGGACGCGGTGCGCAAGGTGGCCCAGGCCGCCGATCAGCACCCCCACATCACCTGGTTTTCCGTGGGCGTCGAGAGCTTCGAGTCGATCCACAAGCACTCGGCCTACGCCATAGTCAGCAGCGACACCATGCGCTAGCCTGGCT
>JBDLJA010000044.1:0-18008 GCA_039714595.1 Thermodesulfobacteriota bacterium
CTTGAGGCAAGAGCTGCTGAGATAAACCACTTCAGCCCATCTCGTAAACACGCGGATGGGACAATAGTAGGATATAGGGAAGGTATCTAATACCTGTTATATTCCTGAAAAGTGAGATTATCACAAAATCAACCTAACCGTTAACAACGGAAATGCAGTAACCATATTTAATACAGGTACATGATGCGAGCATCTAAAAAAATAGTATTAACATTGCTTGAAAATAGAATATCTGTGTCAATGGTAATGCTTATTTTGGTTTTTGTAGTATTTCCTCCTCTCATGCTGTTCTCAAATATATTAGGAATAGATAAAAAAATAGAAAATTATGACAACATTCTACTCATAATATTGTCTACTTATGTCATAATTTTGCTCTGTTGGCACATTGGAAGTGCTATATTTCAGTCGAAATTAAACTTGAAGCCGGCCAAAGGAGAAATTTACGACAACGGATTTGAAATAATTGCTTCAATAAATACTTTTGGTCTAGGAAAATACATTGGGTATGACAGATTGAAAAATATTTTTGCTAGCTTTATCATGAGCCTAGCAACCTTTATAGCTATTGCCGTAATACTATCGTTCATAAATTTTGATATTGTTATATGGGCACTTGAAACTGGATATATTTCCCCATTTATCATACTTGCTCTAGCTTTTTTATATTACCCATTTAACAAAAAGCACCTCCGGTAATTACCGCTAATTTTATTGGGAAACGCAACAGCAACAGCAACAAAACAGTATATTCCTAAACAGCCGAAATAATATAACAAATTAATTAAGCCGACTTGCGAGCACGCTCGTTTTCCTGAGTTTACCCCAGCATTTGGCCACGCATGAAGTTGGCTGCTAAACTGGTTGGCAAGCGGCTTATCTTGGTCGTTGGGCTTCGAGAACCAACGATCAATAATCAAACAAATTTATGCAAAAAGAATTATTTATAGCCCTTTCTTTTATTATAGGCCTCTTTTGCGTCAAATATCTCAGCACTTTTGACAAACACGAAAAAGAGCCCTTTGGCAAAATGTTCGCAGTGGCATGTTGGGGTGGGGCCTGGTCAATTATTGTTTCATTCATTTTATATGGTCTATTACGCAAACTCGGGATAAACGATTTACAAAATAGTTTTGGAGCACTTTTGGTCATTGGTCCAGTCGAGGAATTTGCCAAATTGTTAGCTCTATTTTCTTCATATTTTATAATTCGGGAAGAAATGAATGAACCAACTGACGGGATTATTTATATGGCCTGTGTGGCATTAGGGTTTTCCCTCATTGAAAATTATTTTTATGCTACTAGAAGCGTCGGTTCAGATCACCTTTTGCTAGTAAGGCTGTTTATTTCAACCCCTATGCATATAGCCTTCAGTGTATTTATGGGTTTGGCTTTTTATGTTTGGAAGAGATACGCAAAAACATTAAGCATATTTATTATCCCGTTCTTGTATGCAAGTTTGGTTCATGGTCTTTATGACCTTGTAATATTTAATGGACTTACATTAATTGTATTATTGCTGGTTGTTAAAGGTTCATATTATTTCACACTTTCGCTTTTAAGTTACACAACAGCTCAATCACCCCATAGATTACCATTAGAAAAAATCATAGAATCGGAAATTAAGCCCTCTAAGGAAAAAGGGTTGAGATGTCTTAATTGTTGCAGCACAAATCCAAAAGAAACGTTTAAGTTAAAAAATATACTTATCCAGAAATGTGACACCTGTGAGTATTTTGTCACAACCAAAAAAGGAATTTTTCAGATATTCCATTATTTTGCTGCTACATTCAAAAAACTTGATAAGAATTACTCAACTCCATTTGTCACAGGCCACAAGTATTCAACTTTATATTCAAATAATTATGTATCTGACAAAGACAAATTAGCTTTTTTTAAATTGAAAGAGTTAAATGAAACAATAGAGGAAGTTAACACTTCTATTATTGAAAAAATGGGAGCAAAACGCTGGTTTCCAAAGAGTATCAGTGCGCCAGAAACACCAAGTGAACCTATTGATTACGAAAAAGTAATAATCAAGACTGGTGTGGCTGCTTGGAAATGGCTTATTTATCCATTTTCATCAGACAGAAATAATAAAATAAATATTCCAGAACAACCTGGCCCATCATGGAATTGGGGCGCTTTTCTTATTCCTGAATTGTGGTTTTTGTATCATGAAATATGGGGTGTTTTCTTCTTTGTAACAGCTTTTTATATGTCACTCACATATGCAAGCATTCATGGTTTTTTTAATATATTCGGGCAAGGAATGTTGGTGGTACTCTTGATTGTGAGATTAATTTCAGGCCGAATAGGAAATAATATATATTTTTTTAGGCATGGTAGGTGGCCAATTGCCTCATATAATCAACTAAAATAGAGCCCAACAAAACGCTTAACGCCGACCCACGAGAACGTGCGTTTTTTCGAGTTTAACCCAAATATCTAGCCACGCTCAAAGTTGGTAGCCAGCCTCTGGGCGGGCGGTACAAACTTGGTCGTTCGGCCCCAGGTGGACGCCGCCAAGCAATCTGTCCACCTCCTTGATCTCAAAGTAAGTTCTTTCCCCCTGCCAAGGGTTATTCCGCTCCCAGAAGCTGAGGTCGCGCCGGAAAACCCGTTGCTCCAGCTCCTGGTTCCTTGCCGAGATGGGGTAGGGCAGCGTCACCCCTGCCAAACCGTACAGCTCCCTTCCTCGCCTTGGCCCACAGAGGGAGGGCGCTTACCTGAGCGCTCATTGGCCAGAAAGCTCTTGAATTCCTCCGTGGCCAAGGGTTTGGCGATGTAGTAACCCTGCACCTCGTGGCACCGCTCCTTTTCGAGAAACTCCAGCTGCTCCCTGCTCTCCACCCCCTCGGCCACCACCTTGAGGTGGAGATGGCGGGAGAGGGAGACGATGGCCTCCACCACGGCCCGGTCATGGGGGTCGCTGGTGATATCCATGACAAATGACCTGTCGATCTTCAGGATGTCCAGGGGGAAGCGCTTCAGGTAGTTGAGGGAGGAGTAGCCGGTGCCAAAATCGTCGATGGAGAGCAGTATCCCGAGATCGCGTAACTGCCAGAGGGTCTTAATGGTTTGCTCCACATCACTCATGATGGTGGATTCGGTGATCTCCAGCTCAAGATGGCCGGGATCAAAACCGGTATCGGCCAGCACTTCTTTCACCATTTCCACCAGCTCCTCATCCTGGAACTGCCGGGCCGAGAGATTGACAGAGAGGCGCAGGGGACCCAAGCCCTCATCGAGCCACACCTTGGTCTGCCGGCACGCCTCCCTTAGGACCCACTCGCCTAAAGGCAGGATGATGCCGGTCTCTTCGGCCAGGTGAATAAAATCGCCGGGGGAGATCAGCCCCTTGCTGGGATGGCGCCACTGGACCAGGGCCTCCATGCCGTTCACCCGGCCGCTGGCCAGGTTGAGCTTGGGCTGGTAGCAGAGGAAGAAATCTTCCCTCTCCACCGATTTACGCATCTGGCAGATGAGCTCCAGCCGCTGGACAATCTCCTGCTGCATGGAGGCGGCGTAGAACTGGAAGTTGTTCTTGCTTTGATGCTTGACGTGGTACATGGCCGTGTCGGCACTTTTCAGCAAGGTGTCGGCACAATCGCCATCATTGGGATAGATGGTGATGCCGACACTGGCGGAGATATGGGCCTCCTGGCCTTCGAGATCAAAGGGGGTGGCAAGGGTCTTGATGATCTTCTCCGCCACCTGGGTGGCCTGGGCCGGGCCGTCACAGTCGGGCAGCAGGGCAACGAATTCATCGCCGCCCAGCCGGGCCACGGTATCGCTTTGCCGCACCGCCGCCAGCAATCTCTCTGCCACCTGGATGAGGAGGATGTCGCCATTCTTGTGGCCCTGGGTGTCGTTGATCGCCTTGAAGTTATCCAGGTCCAGCAGCATCAGGGCAAAAGAGAGGCCGTTGCGCCTGGCGCCCTTGATCGCCTGGCTGATGCGGTCGTTCATCAGGGCGCGGTTGGGCAGTTTGGTGAGCTGGTCATACTGGGCCAGAAACTCCATCTGTTCCTGGGACTCCTTGGCCGCCGAGATGTCGGAAAAGACAGAGACATAGTTGACCACCCGTCCCGCGCCATCCTTGAGGGCCGTGATGGTCATCTGGGCCGGGTACACCTTGCCGTCCTTATTGCGGTTCCAGATCTCATTGCGCCAGTAGCCCTTGGCCAAAAGGTCCTGCCACATGGTCTGGTAAAAGGCGTCGTCATGGTGTTCGGAGCGCCAGAGACGCGGGTTTTCGCCAAGGAGCTCGGCTTCGCTGAAGCCGGTAATGGCGGGCACGGACTTGTTGATGGAGACGATGTTGGCTTTAGTATCGGTGACCACCACCCCTTCGACGATATTGTCCAGGACATTGGCGGCCAGCTGTAGCTGCTTGATGTTGTCGGCCTGTAAACTGGTGTTCCGGCTGCACTGGACAAAAAAGGTGAGAAGGAACATGACCAGGGAGAAGAGGGCCAGGCCGAAGATCGTCACAAAGGTCTGCTGCTCCCGTTTAAAGAAATCGGAGCTGCTCTGGACGGTGAGAAAGGCCACCATTTCCCCGCTCACCGAATTATGGATGGGGATGGAGGTGAAGACCAGGTCAATGGTGCTGTCATAAACCGACTGCGGCTCGCCGGTGGTGAGGAGATTGGCGACGATGGCGTCGATGGTCGCCTGGGCCGGTTTTAGCTGGGGCGTCTCCCTCTGGTCGGCCTGCTGGCTGAGAGCCGTCATGGCATCTCTGTCATGGAGAAAACCATGGAAGTTGGAGGGGTGATAGGCGCGCTTCATCTCACCGGGAAAGAGCTTACGCAGGCTTGCTTCCTCCTTGACAAAGAAATTGCTGAGCACCGCGTACTGCTGCATCATGGCCGTGGTCACCGCCGCCGGGCTGAAGGATACCTCCATACTGCCCAGGTGTTCCGTGCCGTGATTGATGGGAAAGACAAAACGAAAACCGCTATAGACCTTGCCCTCCTCAAAGCCGTCAATGGGCTGGCGCAAAGTGTTCACCTTAGCCACGGTGGCGCGATAGTTGCTCAGGTCGTCGCCGTAAAGTGACGGCCGATGGAGGCGGAGAAAGGACTCGTTGCTCGGTAGGTGGAAGTGAAGTTGCCGCACCCCCAGCGAGCGCTGCAACTCGGCAAAGCGGGGGCTCAGGCGCTCATAGAGGTCATGGCGTAACTGGTCCTTTTGCCCCGCGTCGGCATTGGGCAGTCTTTGATAGATATCGAGAACCTGGTAACGGGTCATGATGCCCGACTGAATGGTGGTGGCCTGCTGCTGGTACTGGTCGTAGATGTTGTTGTAGGCGTGGGCATATCGGCTAGTGATCAAACCCAGGTGTTTCTCGTAATTATCGTCTTTTATGTTGTTGAGCTGAGTGAGGAGCGCCAGGCCGGCCACCACAAAGGTGATCAGCAGAATAATACTCACTTTAAACAGTTTGGATTTTGTTTTCGGCATGGAAAAAGGGCGCTTAAGCTGCTCTGGGTTTTGCCTAGGAGGAGGAAGGCCCCAAGGCTGACTTGACGATTTTTACCAGCAAGGGGTTTGGCTGGAGAAGCTACTAAAGGGTCGGAAGTACGGTTGTTAAGGTTACGGGGCTCACGAAAGGCGACAAAGGGTGGCAATTGTCTACATGCGAGTGGTAACTTTTATCATGTAAACGGTGAAATGACTACAGTTTTTGTTAGAAATTTGCCAAAATTGATCATTCCCGGGGCCAAAATGGCCAAACCATGGCCTGGCGCCACAGGCATAAAGGTGAAAGGGCGGGGTCAGAGCACAGGCAAACTTTTCTCCTGCCAGGTGACTCTGGCGGGAGTCGGCCTGCTTTGCTTGCCACCTTCAGGCTACTTTATAATCCTTGATGAAGATTTTCAGCAGTTCCTGCTGAGTGCCCTTGGCCTTGGAGAAGAGGTCCAGGCCGAGGCCCTGGTGCCACCAGTTTTGCAGGCAGCTGGCTGCAGCCCTGCTTTGGAACCAGCCGGGGCCAAATTTTTCCTGTAAAATATCTTCCAGGGCGGCGGCGGTTAGAAAGGCCTGGAAGTAATCAAAACTGTAGAAGTCGGGCATCAGGTCAAAGAGGTAGGTCTCCGGGCCGTAGGTGAAGCCCGTCTCCTGGGCCATGGTGGCGGCGTAGTGCTCTTCCCCCTCGCTTAAGCGGCCTTGCTGGAAGTTTTCCACCTCAAGCACGAGCTTGGCGCCATAGCGCCGGGCCAGGGTGAGCCATTTAAGCCGGTGGGTGGCCGCGACCAGGGCGGCGCTGGCGGCATCTAAGGCCATTACCTCGCGGAGAAATCCCTCGTCCAGGGCCATTTTTTGCAAAAGAAAGGCAAAGCTCTCCGCTGTCCCGCCGGCCGCCAGGGAGAAGTCGAGCTCTTCCGCCGGCCGGGCCGGATCGCTATAGAGGAAGGAGAGGGCGTGGCCCAGCTCGTGGCAGAGTCCCTCCAGGTCGAGCCAGCCCCGGATGGGGCCGACAATGATGTGGATCTCGTCCGGGATGGCGACGGGGACGCAGTAAGGGTGGCTGGCGGGCGACTCATGCTCATGGATGATCAGCCGGCTTTGGTCCTTGACCAGGGTGTGGCCCACCTTGTGGAGGAAGTCCAGCAGGTCGTCGATGGCAAAGTCTTGGGGAAATAAGTGGTCGAGATAGCGCAGCCCCATGAGATAGATGCCGTCAAAGCGGGAGGCCTTGGCCATACTGAGGCCGGTGATCTCGCGCAGGAGGGGGGGCAGCAGTCTCTGGTAGGTCTCTCTGGTCTGGGCTAAGAATGAGCGGGCCGCGGCCGCGGCCTGGAGCAGGGAACAGCTTCTCTTCTCCTCGCAAAAAGAGATGTAGTCCTGGTAAGCCAAATCGTCCTGCAGGCACTCCAGCATGGTCTGCCAGGTGGCCTGATTGAAGGGGGTGAGAAAGCGGCAAAGGGCCCTGACCTCCCGGGTAAGCTGGTTCCGGTCCTCGCTCTCATGGCTATCCTGGCAGAGGCTGACCACCTGGTTGAAGGGGATCTTGTCGCCGTTAAGCTCCACCTTGGCCCCGTTCATCCAGGTGGTGAGGATGGCCTGGGCCGGCTCCACCCGGGCCCGGAGGAAGTGGTCCGCGGCCTGGTGAAATATTTTGTTTGCTTGCCCACCTTCGACCCTCTTGATGGCTTGCAGCTCGGCGATGGTTAAGAGCTGGGTGTCATCACCAGCCGGCTGCGGAGTGCCCAGGTGGAGGGCCAGGTCCCGCCTGCGGGCCGCCCTGTTCATGGCCAGCAGCCTCTGGCGCCAATACTCCTTGCTGGAGGATTTGTCTTGCTCTGGCATCATCAGCTGGCCTGGTTCTGGCCCCTCTGGGGCCTTTTTATTCTAGTTTTTCAGGCTGGCCTCAGCAGGGCTCGCCATCTCACCTATCAGAAAAAAATCAGAGAAGACGTTTCACCCTTTCCCCCACCCGGCTTGATTTTTCGCAGCTGGAGCCTTCCTTGGGGTTGCACTCCATCAGGATATCCATGATCCGGTCGGCCAGACGATTGAGGCCGGCGTCTTCGGCCCGGCCGAGGAGATCGCTCATCAGCCTGTTGAACTCCACGCATTTCTGGTAGTCGGAGGAGGTCCGCTGGTGGAGCTCCACGGCGCGGGCCAGCTCTTTTTCGATCTCTTCAGGCAGGCTCTTGCTCATCTCGTTACCTCTGGGGGAATGTTAATAACAGCAGGCAAGATACCTAGCAGAGGCCAATGATTCCAGCCTTTTTGCTATAAAATTGGCGGGGTTGGGACTCCCGGCAGAAAGGGTGAAAACCGCCTCAAAAAACCGGCATGGGCACGCTGCCCCATTTATGGTGGCCAGAACTCCCTGTGACGGCCAGCACCTTCTGGCTCAGCCGGTCCACGTCAACGATGAGAACGGGACGCCTCTTGCCGCCCATGGCAAAGAGCTCATCGGCCGGCAAGGCCTTGCCGTGGGAGTTTTCCACCCGGACAAAGACCAGACGCTCCACCTCATAATCTGTCTCATGGTCGGTCAAGGTTAAAGTGTAGTTATGGAAGATGCGGAAGAACTTGCCGAGCCCGCCGCTGAATTTATGTTTATGCCACTCCAAGATCTCTGGGAAACGTTCAATGAGGTCAGCGGAAAAATGGCGCTCTTCATCGGTGACAATGGCGGTGAGGAAGAAGCTGCCGGGAAAGATATAGACAAGGTTGCCTGTTTCCTCTCCGTCGCTCACCGCCTGTTGAAAGTCGCCGGAAGAGGCCACCGTCTGGTATAGCTCCCGAACCTCGGCGCTGGGGCGGGGGAAGACGGAGACCAGGGTGGTGTCATTCACGGCCACCGCGTCCAGTCTGCTCACGGTGTAGCTCCTGAGGCCCATGGCCAAAGAGACGGCAAGAACCAGGCTCAAGATATAGAGGAGCGTCAGCCCCAGGGGTTTGGGCCGGATCCAGCCAAAGAGAAAATTATAAACCTTGCCGCCCGGTTCCCCGGGCAGAAACATGGGGGTGTGGGCCATATAGCGCTCATAATCCTCCGGCGCCTCCTGCTTCATCCGCCACTCCTCGTTTACGGCCAGGAAGTAGTAGACAAAGAGCATGGTGACGTACATGATCAGGATGATGAAGCGGGGCCAGTAGAGGAGGAGGCCGAGGCCGGAGATGGCCAGAAAGAGGTATTGGGGGTGGCGGATCTTGGCGTAAAAGCTGTTTAAGACCACCCCCTTTTTGGTGAAGCGCCCGTAGTAGAGGGGGACGGCCGCGGAAAAGAAGAGGAGGAGGCCGATTACGAGGAGGACCTGGAGTAAGGAGATGCCGACAATGACCGGGTCCTGGGTGAAGACCATGTGGGGCAGGAAGAATTCCGTGGTCCAGCTCAGATATGGCGAGGCGGATAAGAATTGCAGAATTGGCGCGTAGACGGAGTAGAAGTAGAGGGCAAAGGGCGAGATCATGATGATGATCTCAACCCCGATGAGGCAGTAGGCCGCTATGGTGGTGGCCAGGAGAAGCTTTGAGCCTTTGGAGTCTTTCATTGTCCCACGCCTCCTTTGCAATTGATGTTCTTTTTAAGAAACTATAAGGGCAGCTGGTGGGCTTATCAACGATAAGCGCCCCAGCTTGGCCGGGCCATGGCTTGCTTTGGCCCGGCCGGGGATGATCTGCTCTTAGGGCAACTGCTTAAAACGCCTCCTTAATCCTGAGGTTTTTTCCGGCCAAGGGGCATGAGCTGCAACTGCCAGAAACCGAGCCTGGCCAGTTGCCGCTGAGTCTTGAGGCCGATGACAATCTCCTCCTGGTCTACCTTGGTCAGCAAGGTGCCCGCCATCCGGTCCCAGAGAGAAAAGATGACGCCATAGTTGGAGTCACACTCTTGCCGGCGCACGGAGTGATGAATGCGGTGGAGGGAGGGGGGGACAAAGAGCAGGGCCCAGACCCTTTCAAAGGCCGGGTTTGTCTTGATGCCGCTGTGATGAAACTGGACCGCCAGGTTGACCAGGATCTCAAACAGGACGTAGGCGGCCCAGGGGATACCGAAGGTGTAAATTACTGCCAACCGGATAAAACCGGTGACCAGGAACTCGCCCAGGTGAAAACGGTTGCCCGTGGTCACGTCCATGTTCAGGTCGGAGTGGTGGACCTGGTGAAAGCGCCAGAGCAGGGGGACGCTGTGGGTGAGCAGGTGCCAGAGGTAGATGAAAAAGTCGAGGATCAGGATTGCCGCCAGGATCTTCAGCCAGCCGGGCGCGAGCCAGGAGTTTAACAACCCCGTGCCGGACGCCTCCACCTCAGCCGCCAGAGCCATGAGGGCGGCGGTGAAGAGGAGATGGTAGATGGTGCCGTTAATTATGGCGAGGGGCACATTGGTGAGCCAGCGCCTGCCCTTGGCGACGGTGGCCGGCCGGTAGGGGAAGATGGTCTCCAGGAGGAGAAAGACAAGAAAACCGCTCCAGTAGATGTATGGTTTGAGACTGTAGAGAGCTTCCATTTATTTGCTTACCACTGATTTTTGGCCACTGGCAGTTAGCGTTCACTGTTTCACCCTGGCGTTTTGGCCAAGGGTTATCTGGCCAAGGGCAGCTTCTCTAGCTCTACTTGCAGTTATTGTGCCTCTTCCACATCTCGGCGTCGTGTCCGGCCGGGATGTTTAAGCAGGGATCAGTGGCGTAACCGCGCAGGTCGTTGTAGCGCTTGATCTGCTCCGCCCTGAGGATCTTCGGGGTCTGCAGGTGGGTAGAGAGGTGCACTATCCTGAGGTCAGCCCTGACCTTGGCAATTTCCCGGACAGACTTTTCCAGTGAGGCCTGGGAGACGGTTCCGCGGGAAAAATCCCTGTTCAGTTTCTTCTCCAGGCCAATTAACTCCTCTCCCAGGGCAATGGCCGCAATCTCCATCTCCCGGTGGATCTTTTCAATGGCCTCTCTCTGTTTTTTGCTGAGCTTTATCTCGTCCGCCATTTGCAGGATATGGGCCGGGCCGGGGACCCCGTTGAGCTCGGCCGCCTTGGCCAGGCCCCAGCCGCCCCCCCTCCTTAACTCTTTGATGTCAGCGGCGGAAAGGCTTTTTATCTCTCTCTGCTCCTGGCCCGCGTATTTGGAGTGAAAATCCTGTGCGGCAATGGCGGGCAATGGCAGGAGAGTAAAGAGCAGGAGTGTTAAGGCTGGCGTAAGCAGGGATTTCATAGGTGTACCTATCTCTTAAAGTTCTGTTTTGCCAGAGAGCAGCATGTTGAGCCGCCAGGGCGCATAGGCAACCTCCTGTTTCCCCTGCGCCCCGCAGAAGATGGTGGGATTTTGAAAACTCGCGGAGTTTATACCCCTTGAGGGGTGCTCAGACAGCTCAAAATCCTTATCACCATCTTCTCCGGTACGTAAAGAAGCAGGTGGCAAAGGGGTAAACTACCCTTCCAGGGGCCTGCCTGCTTAAATCCCGGAATAGATAATCTCGATCCAGCGCTCGCCCGGGAAGAGGCCATCCCCCCACTCCGCCTCAAGATCGGCCAGGGGCTTTGCGGCCGCCGCCTCCTGGGCGCTCTTGCCTGCCGCCTTTAGTTTAGCCAGGCGGTCGTAGGCGGTGGCGAGCATCTGCCGGTACTTTTTCAGCTGGGCCTTATTGCCCATGGGTCCGTGGCCGGCGATTATCTTTGTCTTATTATCAGACAGGGCCAGAAGCTGGTCCACGCCTTTAATGGTCCCCGCCAGCGAGCCGCCATGGTCCACATCGATAAAGGGGTAGAAGCCGTTGAAGAAGAGATCGCCGGCGTGGATGACGTTGGCCTTTTTAAAGTGGATGAAGCTGTCGCCATCGGTATGGGCCTGGGGCGCGTGGATCACCTGGACCGTATCATTGTTTAGGTGGAAGGTGATCTCTTCGGTGAAGGTCACCACCGGCAGACCCTCCTGGGCCAATGGTTCAATCTTCTTGGCAAAGGCGGCGATAAAGGCGCCGCTTTTAAGACGCTGCCGGACATTGTCGTGGGAAAAGATTAAAGCGCCGCTGCCCCCCAGCTTCTCGTTGCCGCCGGTGTGGTCGGCGTGATAGTGGGTGTTGAGCAGGAATTTCGGCATATCGCCCCCCACCGATTTGATGGCGGCGATGATCTTTTCTGTCAGCGGGGCGTACTGGTCGTCAATAAGAAACGTGCCGTCAGCACCGATGAAGAGACCGATATTGCCGCCATCACCGCTGATCATGAAGATCTGTTTAGTGACTGGTATCGCCTTGACGACCACCTCGTCTGCCTGGCCGGCCGGGGCAGGGGCAGGGGCCCCGGCCAGGGCGATAAGAATAGCCATGGTTGCTATAATTTTTCTGGTAATCATCTTATACCTCCTATGTCGATTGAAGTTTTAACTCCCTTGCCCTGGCCGCTTAATCTGTTGCTAAAGGGGCATGGCCAGGTCAGCAGGGATCACGCGCCTGAGGAGGTGTTGAAAACTCCTCAGGCGCGTGAGAGCCCCGGCCGCTTAATCAGGCGGGCTTGATGTTCTGGTTCATCCGGAAGATATTGTCCGGGTCGTACTTGCTCTTAAGGGCCACCAGACGATCCCACACCTCCTGGCTATATGCCGCCTTGACCCGGCTCTCGCCCTCGTCGCTCAGGAAGTTTACATAGACGCCCTGGGCAAAGGCCTCGGTGGCGCCGTGGATGGCGCGGGCCCAGGCGAGGCACCTCTCATCATCGTCAACATCCTGCCAGCGCGTGTGGATGTTCAGCAGAAACGGGGTCTTGCGGTGGGCGAAGGCCGTATCCTTTTCGGCCACCCGGCTGGCTACGCCCTCCATATGGGGGATGAACACCTCACACTCCTCTGTGGGCAGTTTACCAGCATAGGCGACAATCTCAGTAATACATTCATCCGAGAGTTCCCGCAGGTGGTGCGATTTCCAGTAGTTCCGGGCCCCATGGGCCACAAGTCCGTCAAAGAGGGACTGCCAGCTAGTCCAGGGGGTCAGGCCGATCTGCTCCCCCAGGGACTCTGTTATCTCCTGGAGCGGCTTGATCAGCTCCGCCCCCCTTTCCTCCTCGCCGAGCCAGACAAAGGGGATCACCACCACCATCTTGCCGTGGAGATCAGGGGGCAGGAAGGGCAGGGGCGGGGCGTGCCGCATCACCGTCCATATGGTCATCTCATCCGGCATATTACGGACATAGTCGCGGTAGAACTGCAGGTACTTCCGCGCGTCCGCGAATTTTTTGACGATTAAGCCTGAATAGACCTTAGTGCCTATCTCGGCGCATTGGTATTCAAAGGATGTCACGATGCCAAAATTTCCGCCGCCGCCCCTGAGGGCCCAGAAGAGATCGGGATTTTCTTCACTGCTGGCCGTGAGCAGCCTGCCGTCGGCCGTGACAACCTCAGCTGCGAGCAGGTTGTCGATTGACAGGCCATGCTTGCGGCTGAGCCAGCCGAAACCGCCGCCTAAGGTGAGGCCGCCAACGCCGGTATGGGAGACAATGCCGGCGGAAACGGCCAGGCCGTGCAGTTGGGTCTCATAATCCACATCACCTAATAAGGCCCCGCCGTCCACCCGCACGGTTTTCTTACTCTTATCAACCAGGACCCGGCGCATAAGCGACAGGTCTATCATCAGGCCATCATCGCATACCGCGGTGCCGGCCGAGTTATGGCCCCCGCCCTTGACCGAGATGGTGAGGTTCTGGTCGCGGCCAAAGTTAACGGCTTTAATCACGTCACTGGTGCCAAGGCAGCGCGCTATGACGGCAGGCCTGCGGTGGAACATCCCGTTCCAGATCAGGCGGGCCTCATCATAGCCCTCCGTCTCCGGCAGGAGGATTTTTCCTCTAAATTCACCAGCTAGTTCCGCAGCTATTGTTTCTTGCAGGTTTGTCATTGTCTTACCCTCCAAGTTTTTTTTTAGGTCTCTTACCGCCGATATTTACCAGTTAAAGGTTCAAAAAATATGCCAGCATCATTTTCGCCTGGCCTCCTGCTTAACAGGATGAAATTGTTGCAGCTGATAAAGGGTAAGGGGCGGAGAAGGGGAGAGGGGCGGCAAGGGGATTTGGCCAAATAGAGCCATTTGGCCAAATATGGCCTCTGGTGGGGGGCTTCTGGCCCAGGGAGGGTGGCTGGCAGGCAGAGAAAAAAACTATGGTTTGCGGATATGGAGCCTGGCCATCTTGGCCCGCAGGGTGGACCTTTTAAGATCGAGGATCTCCGCGGCGCTGTCTCTGCCGCTGATCTTCCAGCCGCACTCTCCCAGAACCTTAAGGATATAATCACGTTCCATGGCGGCCAGGGATTTGCGTTGCCCCAGGCCCTGGATATCCGCCCGGGCGGGGGTGAGGGCGTCGGCCAGGACCAAGTTTGAGCCACTGCTGGTGATCATGGCCCGTTCGATGACGTTTTCCAGCTCTCTGATATTTCCCGGCCAGCTGTAGTGGCGCAGCGCCTCTAAGACCTTCAGCCCGATGGTGGTGATAGTCTTACCCTGCTTGCGGCTGAACTTGTCGATAAAATACTCGAGGAGCTGGGGGAGATCAGAGAGCCGCTCCCGCAGCGGCGGCGCGGTGATGGGAAATACGTTGAGGCGGTACCAGAGGTCCTGGCGAAAGATTCCCTGGCGGACGTCTTCTTCCAGGTTGCGGTTGGTCGCGGCGATGATGCGGACATCCACCTTAATGGTCCGGGCGCTTCCCAACCGCTCAAGTTCACCGGTCTGGAGAATCCTGAGGAGCTTGGCCTGGGCCTCTAAAGAGAGTTCGCCTATCTCATCGAGAAAGAGGGTGGCGCCAGCCGCGATCTCAAATCTGCCTTTTTTCCGGCTGTGGGCCCCGGTAAAGGCCCCCTTTTCATGGCCGAACAACTCACTCTCAATGAGGTTAAGGGGCAGGGCGGCGCAGTTGACCGTCAACATGGGCCGCTCTTTGCGTAAACTTTGCTCATGGATGGCCCGGGCAAGCAACTCCTTGCCGGTGCCGGTCTCACCAAAGATGATCACCGTGGTGTCGGTGGGGGCGATCTGTTCCACCTGGAGGAGAACAGAGCTTATGGCCTTACTGCTGCCGATGATATGTTTATAGTTGCAGACCAGGTTGATCTCTTTGCGGAGACAGGCGCTCTCCTCTTCGAGCTTGTCCTGATACCTGTTTATCTCGGCCAGGGCCCAGTGGAGATCCTCTTCCGCATTCTTCCGGCGGGTGATATCCCTGTTGCTTGAGCGAAACCCTAAGATCTCGCCCTGCGCTCCATTAACCGGCTGGCAGGCGTGTTCGATCCAGGCCAGGGAACCATCCTTCTTTCGGATGCGGAACTGGATCTCCCGCAACTGGTATTCCTGGCGGGCGTCATGGTAATGGTCCTCCCACGTCTTGATGTCATCGGCGAGAATAATCTCCCGGAACAGGTCGGGATTTGCGATGAACTCCTCGGCCGGATAACCGCTGATCCGTTCACAGGATGGTGAGACATAGCGCAAGGTGGAGTCAAGGTTGGCCCAGATCTCCCAGTCGTAGGTGAAGTTGGCCACGGTGCGGTACATCAGCTCCAGCTCCCGCAGGGAATCTTCCGCCTCTTGCCGTTTGCTGATATCGCGGATCAGGCCAATGAAACCGTATGTCTGGCCATTTTCATCCCTGATGGGGGCGCAGGTGGTTTCCCCGGGAAAGAGGCTGCCGTCTTTCCGCCGGTAGTTAACCTCATAGGGCAGCAGCTTCTCCTGGCAATCGCGCTGAAATCTGATTTTTCCCTGGCGCTCAAATTCCGCCCGGCTGGCATAGATCATCTCCACGGACTGGCCCAGCAGCTCCTCTTCTTGGTAGCCGATAGCCTTAGTGAAGGCGGAATTTATCATGACAAAGCGCCGCTTAAGATCGGCAAAGGCCACGGCATCGGGTATGGCCTTGAAGATGCACTGAAGTCGGACACTATTCTGCTGGGAGGCGGATAATTTTTCCTGCAAAATATTGATCGTTTGCTGGGCGTCCATGGGGCTTGGCCTGTCGAGAGTTGTTGATCCGCAAGGGATGGTGGAAAACTTGGCTCCGCCAATATGGGCTTGTCTTGGCGTTCTCCGCTGCCACTATGGGAATGATAGGTGAATAGCCTTGCCGTTGTCAAAAGACGTTTCAGGGCGGCGTACTTTCCCTTCCGGCCGGGGAGGTGAGGCGGAAAGGGGAGGGGGCTTTTGCTGAAAAGCGCAGCCGTTAAAAAAAACCACGGTCCATGGCCAGGGCGGCCGGCCCATGGCCTGGTTTGATCTTATTGACACAACTTCAATATCTTATATATTGCAGGGTAAGAGTTTAAGATTAATAAAAAAGGGAGAGATACCATGAAAGCGCTCACCGTTAGACTTTTTGCCTCTTTTCTTGCCCTGTCTTTTCTGGCCCCAGCTGTCTATGCTGCTGGAGAGGTTGAGTTCCAGAATATTATCTTTAGACAGCAGACACCTCTACCGGGGAAAGATTTAGTGGTTCTCTTTGGGGTTACAGTTGCCAATAACAGTGATTCAGCCATTAAAGGTAAGTTGAATGCCCATCTCAACTATTGCGAGGCGGCAAAGAGCCCTCAGCTGGCCTTTACCATGGGTTCACAGTCCATACCTGCTAAAAGCAGCTCTCGGGTCGAAGGCTATTTTGTTCCGAAGGATGAGCAGTCGTTGCGCTTTAGTTACAAGGTTAACGGGAAGAGCGTGGCTGAGAAAATAATTAGCAGGGAAACCTATGATTCATTGGGGGCGGAGCTTAACCCGTGCAAGAAGATGAAAAAGATGATGACACCGCAAACAAAGGTGCCTTTAAACAAGCCCAAGACAGTAAGGTAATATTTTTATTCCGCCTGGCGGAAAAGGGGGGGGAGGGCCGGCGATTGCGGCCAACCCCCCTTTTTTTTGTTTTGGCCCTTTGGGGCGCTTAACGATTATTGGCGGAGTATTTCCTCCGCACACCAATAGCCGCTTAAAAGGGCTCCGGTGAAACCATGGCCTGGCTCAGTCCAGGCGGAGGCGAAGAACAGATTGGTCACCGGCGACTTGATTTTTACCCGATTCATGGCCGCCTGCGCCTTTGTTTCGGCATAGCCATAGGCGGTCCCTTCCGGGTTAAGGGTGTAACGCCTGATGGTTGTGGGCGTGCCTACCTCATAATACTCTATGGCATCTTTAAGGCCGGGGAAGTGCTTGTCCAGCCGGCCGATAAAGGTCTGGGCCACTAACTCTTTGCGTTCCTTATACTCTTCTTTGCTCAGGGTCTCCCATTCGCCAATGTAATCCAGGGCGGTAATCGCCCCAACACCCTTCCCGGCAGGCGCCAGACCTGAGTCAAGCTGACTGTAATCGACAAAGTAAAATATTCGTTTTGCCAAATCTGTGTGATGGTACTCCTCTAACTCCTTTTGGGTCGCCAGACCGCCATCGTAAAATATTGTGGAGTAGCTGCTGCAACCCAGCTCCTTCGGGGGAGTTTTGAAACCAAGGTAGATTGATACTATGGAGGGGGCTATCTTCTGATTGCCAACGGCCTTGGTCAGTTGCGCTTTAGCCTTTTGGTCTTTAAGCAATTCCCCCATCACATTTGGCAGGGCGGCATTGGCGACAACGACTTTCGCCCGGGCGCTCTGCTGTTCTGTTTTGCTCGCTGATTTCCGACGATACTTCACGCCGGTGGCCACGCCATTTTCGACGATTATTTCCTCGACGGTATGATTGCAGAGAACCTCGCCGCCATTATCAGTTACAACTGAGGCCAGGTAATTGGAGAGGTTTTGTGAACCACCCTTAACAAAATGGCCGCCACCGCTGAAAAAACTACCCTGCGCCACCGCGTAATAGAGGAGCGACAAGGTATATGGGTTGTTGTGGTAGTAGGCGACATTGCCGAGGAGTATTAACTTCAGGGCCTCATCCTTGAATAAACCATCCAGGAATTTCCCTATGGTGCCATTCATCCGGATCAGCAGGTTGGGAAATAAGAATGGGAAGAAGGGGAGTTTGAGCAACAGGCGCCATTTTTCCCGGGGGACCTTAAATATTTCTGTGCGCAGGGCAAGTATCACCTTGAAAAATTTGCGGATACCCTTTTCTTCTGCCGGAAAGCGTTGGATAAGAAGCTTGATGGCCTGCTCATGGCTGTCTGGCATATCTATATCCATTCCAGGGCCAACTAAGCGGTAAAACTCTGGAACGCGCTTAAATTCCAAATTATCAAAGACACCCAACTCCTCGAAAATTTTTATCTTTGGATCTCCCTCATCAAGGCCGTCAATCATATGAAGGCCAACTTCGATTTTAAGGTCTTTCCGTTTGAAGGTTGTGGCGCAGCCACCAGGAACGTTGTGTTGTTCAATGAGGAGAACTTTTTTACCCTCTTTAGCTAATTTGGCGCTAACAGATAAACCTCCCAGTCCAGCACCAATAACGATTGCATCGTAGCTCATATTTTCACCTGTCAAGTCATTGATTAAAGAGTACGCAGTTAATTTGTCATATCTCAGGGCAGCACCGGACCGCCCCTTTTATGCTCACGTAGATAAATGTTTAGGCCGATCAGCGCCTTTGCC
>JBDLJA010000045.1:0-17729 GCA_039714595.1 Thermodesulfobacteriota bacterium
AATTCTAAGTGAATATCCTCAGGGCAGACATCAATGAAGGCATTGATTCCAATTTTTTCTTACTAAGCCTGCCGCCCTGCCCGCAAAAATAGGGGGCAGGCAGGCCAAGATCAGCCCTGCTAAAAGTTTACCCTCTCAACGCTTCGCCTATCTTGGCCCAACACATCCACCTTGATGGCGCATAGCTTATACTCAGGCGTCCGCGACAAGCGATCCAGGGCGTCCAGGGTAAGCAGGTTGACCAGGGTCTCGTGATGATTATAGGTGGTAAAGATCGTACCGACCTGGGACTTCTCGTTGATATCGGCCCGAATCTCAATGGAACCACGACGGGAGGTGAGGCGCAGCCAGTCGCCCTGCTTGATCCCCAGCCGCTCAGCGTCAAGGGGGTTCACCTCGGCCAACGCCTCGGGACTGATCACATCAATCTCTTTAGTCTTGCCGGTCATGGAGCTGAAGTTATAACGGGCAATGTCGCGGCCGGTGGTAAACTGCATCGGGTACTCGTCGTCGGCCTGCTCAATGGGCGCCATGTACGGCTCCGGGATGAAGAGACCGCGGCCGCGGGTAAAACTTTTCGTATGAAGAACCTTGGTGCCGGGATGATCCTTGTCCGGCACCGGCCATTGCAGGCCTTCCTCTTCCAGACGCTGGTAAGTTATGCCGGCATATTGGGGCAAGAGAGAGCACACCTCGTTAAAGATATCCTCAGGGGACTCATAGTCCATCTCGTAACCCATGCGGCCAGAGAGCTCGGAGATGATCTGCCAGTCAGGCTTGGCCTTACCCGGCGGATTAACCGCCTTCCTGATCCGCTGGACCCGACGCTCGGTATTGGTAAAGGTGCCGTCCTTTTCAGCAAAGGCGGCCCCGGGCAGCACCACGTCCGCCTCCTTGGCTGTGTCGGTCAAAAAGAGATCCTGGACCACCACAAAATCGGCAACATCTAAGGCCTTCTGCACATGGGAGATATTGGGGTCAGCCACGGCCGGGTCTTCGCCGAAGATGTAGAGACCGCGAATATCCTTGGTGAGCACATTGTCCCACACCTCGGTGGCTGGCTTACCAGGCTGGCGCGGCACCGGCACACCCCACATCTTCTCGAACTTATCAAGGATATCCACACTGCCTAAGGCGCCATAGCCGGGCAGGGTGTTGAACAGGGCCCCCATATCGCAGGCACCCTGGACGTTGTTCTGGCCGCGCAGCGGATTACAGCCGCCGCCTTCCTTGCCCACCTTACCGCAGAGCATGGAGAGGTTGGCGATGGACTTGACCCGGTCGGTACCGGTGACGTAATGGGTAATGCCCATGCCGTGGTAGATGGCGTGGCGTCCCTCGGCGGCAAAGGCGCGGGCCACCTCATGGAGCTGCTCAGCCGGCACGCCGGTGATTCCCTCCACATGGGCCGGGTTATACTCCTTAACCAGCTTTTGCAACTCAGCAAAGTCCTCGGTGCGCTCCTCCACGAACTTCTTGTCCCAGAGATCCTCCTCCAGGATGATGTGCATGAGCCCATTCAAGAAGGCAACATCGGTGCCGGGCTGGATGCGGACCCAGATATCGGCCCGCTTGGCCAGCCTGGTCTTGCGCGGGTCAACCACGATGAGTTTCGCGCCCCGGTCCACCGCCTGATGGACCCGGAGGCCGATTGTCGGGTGACTCGTATCCGGGTTGGAGCCGATCATCATGAAGAGATCGGTGTTCTTGGCGTCATCAATGGAGTTGGTCATTGCGCCGCTGCCGAAGGTGAGGGCCAAACTGGCCACCGTGGGAGCGTGTCAGAGTCGGGCGCAATGATCTATATTATTGGTGCCTATGGCCGTGCGCATGAACTTCTGCATGAGGAAGTTCTCCTCGTTCGAAGCGCGGGCGCAGGAGAAACCGGCGATGGCATCGGCCCCGGACTCGGCCTTGATGTCCATGAAGTTCTTGACGATCACCGCGTAGGCATCGGCCCAACTGGTCTCAACCAACCGGCCGTGCCGGCGGACCAGGGGCTTGGTCAGCCTCTCTTTGCTCTGGACAAACTCATGGGCAAAGCGGCCCTTAACACACAAGGCCCCGTAGTTGGGGGCCAGATGATCTTCGGAGCTCACCTCCATCAGGGTGTCGCCCTTCACCTTAAGGAGGAGCTGACAGCCCGCCCCACAGTAAGGACAGGTGCTACGCACCTCTTTCATCTCCTCGTAGTTCAAGGGCACCATGGTGGCGCGCTTGGTGAGGGTGCCGGTGGAGCAGTGATCCACACAGGAACCGCAGTTGACGCAGTTATCGTTAAAGGTAAGCGCTATCCCCAACGGCTGGCCGTTCTCGTCCAGCTTGTCGTAGGCGAGCTCCAGGGCGTCATAGTCACAGGAGTTAAGGCAGCGCTGGCAGTAGATGCACTTGTTGAGGTCAACAGAGATAACCGGATGGGACTCATCAAGTTTATAGATCGGCTTAGTGCCCATGCCGGTCTTGTTGATGTTCACCTTGAGCGTACTGTCCAGCTCCTTCAGGTCACAGCGGTCAAAGGCCTTGCAACCACATGACAGACAGCGATCCGCCTCGCGCTTGGCCATCTGCTCGGAAAAGCCGAGCTGCACCTCGTCAAAATCCTGGACGGCAGATTCCGGCGGTCGCTTGGGCATCTTCTCCCGCAGCGAGATGGGGATGCCGTCAAAGTTGGCCATGGCCACCTTGTCAAAGGACTTGCCCCGGGTGAAGTTGAAGCGATCATCGGCCGGCTCTTTCTCCTCGCCGGTGATGAAGGAATGAATATTGTTGGCCGCCTTACGGGCGGAGACCACGGTCTGAATCACGGTGCGCGGTCCCGAGGAGCAATCACCGGCGGCAAAAACGCCGTCCACACTGGTGATAAAGTCCCGAGGCGAGGCCTTGATCATATTCTTCGGGGTGATGGCCAGCTTCGTCTCCAGCTCACCGCCGCTAAAGCCCTCTGTACAGGCCATCTGGCCCAGGGAGGAGACCACCGTATCCACCGTAATTGAGGTGTTGGAGTCAGCAATGGCCTCCGGCTGGCGGATACCGCGCTCGTTGGGCTCGCCAAGACGCATCCGCACCAGCTCCAGCTTCAGGCGGCCATTGTCATCTGAGACCTGGACCGGGGAGGCCATGAGGAGAAACTGCACCCCCTCGCCGGTGGCCTGGCGGATAACACGCTGGTTGGCCGGCATCTCCTCCTGGGCCCGGCTGTAGATCACCGTCACCTGTTCCACACCTTGGCGCAAGAGGGCGCGGGCCACCTCCATGGCGATGTTGTTGCCGCCGATTACCGCGGCGGTGGTGCCATAATCCCGGGTCTTGCCGGTGGCGATATCACGGAGAAACTGGGCGGCGTGATCCACCTGGGGCAGCTTACAGCCGGGCACGTCCAGGGGGATGTCGATGCCGGCGCCGGTGGCGACCAGAGTTGCCTCGTAACCCTGATCCTTAAGGTCCTGGAGGCTGAAATCACGGCCCCAGCGCTGGGAGAGCTTCACCGAGATGCCCATGCGCATGATCATATCCGTCTCATACTCGACGATATGACGGGGGATCTTATAGTCGGGAATGCCGTAACGGAGCATGCCGCCCAGCTGAGGGTTGGCCTCAAAGACGGTGACGTCGTGACCCTTGCGGGCCAGGAAGTAGGCAGCGGTGAGACCACCAGGGCCGCCACCGATGATGGCCACCCGCTTGCCTGTCCCCTTTTCCCGGGGGATCTTCAGATCAATATTGTTGGTCATGCACCAGTCGGCGACGAAACGCTTCAGGTGGTTGATGGAGACCGGCTCATCCACCAGGATGCGGCGGCAGCGGGTCTCACAGAACCTGGGACAGACCCGGCCCACGGAGAAGGGAAAGGGGTTGCGTTCCATGATGAGGCGCAACGCCTCCTCATACTCGCCCTTGGCCACATGGGCGATGTAACCCTGAACGTTGAGCTGACCGGGACAGGTGAGGTTACAAGGGGCCTTGCAGTCGCCGAAGTGGGTGGCGGACATCTTGGCCAGCCTATCCTGGCGGTGGGCCTTGATCTCCTTGGAATCGGTGCTGATCACCATGCCGTCTTGGGCTTTAGTGGCACAGGAACGGACAAAACCATCCGCGCCCGCCACCTCTACCACGCACACCTCACACGGCACATCACTGTGCTTGCCATTCACATGGCAGAGGGTGGGGATGGTAATATCAGAACGCTTGGCCACCTCGAGAATGGACAAACCTTCCTCGGCAACAATCTCAGCTCCGTCTATCTCAACAGTAATTGACATATCTTTATGAAAGAGAATATCGAATATCGAATGATGAATGGCGAATGATGAAGGAAGGGTTTAAGTCAATTAAAGAAAAGTACCTTACTTCGACATTCGACATTCTGCGGTTCGCTATTCTGCGGTTCGTTGTTAACTCTTAATAATACGCTTTGTTCAAAAGAGCCTTAGGCTGCGGGCTTCCACTCTTTCAGGAAGGCGGGGAGATGACCGGCCTCTCTGGGACCAATGGTGATGGTCCAGCCAGGCAGTTCCTCTTCCAGCTCACCCTTCATGGAGGCGAGGTAGCCGGGGATGATCAGCTCGCGGTGCTTCACCTTGTCCTCAATGCCCTTCTTCTTCATGAAGGCGGCAATGAGATCGGCGCCGAACTTACCGGCGGCCCAGGCGGTGAGCACTGAGAGGCCCTCGGTGTCCTTGATCAGCAGCCAGGACGGAACGTTGGCCCCTTCAATCTCACCGGAGACGATGAAGTAGGTCAGCGAGAAGTTACAGGTGATAAGCACCGGTGAGTTCTCGTCCGGGCCGTTGATGGTGTAGATGTCCTCTTCAACCACCATGGGACGCTGGGGATCGGTGAAGATGTTGAGCTGCTCCAGGAGTAAAGGAAAGAGGAGATCTCCCTGGAGATCGTCAAGGACCACGATACCGGCGTACTTGGCGATGAGGACAGAGGCGATCATCGCCTCCATCATGGGATCGTCACTCATCTCACAGGGGAAGTGGATGGAGGGGAAACCCAGGGGCTTGAACTTGGTGTTGATGGCGGCCCGGCGGGAGACGACATTGTCCTCGAAGACGCCGCGCAGGGTGCGGGCTCCGGAGTCGATCATCATGTCTTTGAGCCCAGCGGCCAGGGCCTTCTCGGAAAGGGCAACCAGATCATCCATGTTGCTGGCCTTGAGTCCCAGGGCGCAACCGGCATCTAAAGCGGCCTTGGCCATATCGTCCAGGTTGTCGCCGTTGGCGCCATACATCAAAGGCTTGCGGTCGCCACACGCCTTGGCGGCGGCAGCCATATTGGCCGCGTTGTCGCTCATCAGGATAATGGCCGCCTCAGCCGCGCCGGCCAGAACCTTCTCCACCAGTCCGGTGAACTTGGCGGTGTCGCCATCACTGTCCTTGACGGCGATGAGCTCGGCCCGCATGTTAACGCCCACCCGGTCATACTGGAGGGTGTTGAAGCGCTCGATCCGGCCGTCAACGTCTGAGTCAGCCATCTCGGTGGTAACCAGGACAGCGATACCGGTCTGATTCTCAAAGCGCTTCTCATGGCGGTAGAGACAGGTCTCGCCACCGGAGGTAAAGGTAGCGTCACCCGCGCCGATCTTCACGGTACGGATGGGCGGAGCCGAGGCCTCGCCGATGGTGGCCTTGGCCTCATCACTTACGTAGGGACACTCGTCAATCTCCGCCTGGCCGGCCGCAACCTTCATGGCAAAGGCAAGACAGGTGGGAATCTTACACTCGCCACAATTCTTCTTGGGGAGCATCTTCAGGATCTGAATTCCGGTTAAAGCCATTTTCTAGCCTCTCTCATTACAAATTATATTGTTGCCGCGAATCACACCGCGGCTAAAGCTTTGTAAATTAAAGCCAAGGTTCTAAAACCTTGGCCCATCTGGAGTAAAAGTTCAGCAGTGGTTCAGATTTGTTCATTGGGGTCTGCGAAGCATACCTTCGTATGTGAGCAGGCCCCAATGGGCAAAGATGAAGTGCTGGTGAACTTTTACTGCTATACAGCGGTTTCCATTTCTAAGCAGGGGTGACCCTTCTCTTTCAGGAAGGCGAGGATCTCCTCTTCGGTCTCCCCCTGCTCTTCAGTGGCGATCATGTCGAAGAACTCGGGCATGCCCATCTCCTCGCAGCGCTGCCGGAGCTTGTCGGCGATCTCGTCCTTGAGCATCTTGGGCAGCCAGCAGATGCGCTTTAAGCCGCCATCCGCCTTGAACACCTTCTTACTGGTCATGAAGTGCTTGGAAACGCCCATGAAGCCAGGGGTCTGAGCACCGCCGCCGGCCATACCGGCCAGGGAGGTAAACTTCATGCCTGAGGGGGTCATGCCGCGATGGTCGCGGTTAACCACCATGATACCGTTACACTGGGGCAGCATGGCGGCAATGGCCTCGAAGCAGCCGCAGGCGGTCATGGGATTGTTCATCAGGGAGTAGCAGCTCACCGCCGGTACCGCGCCGCGGGAGGCCTGGTTGACAAAGTCGTTGATGCCGACAAAGTCACCCATATCCTCATCGGTACACTCGCCCTTTTCAATGGGCTGGTTGGGACCGGTGGGGTTGATCTGAAAGCTCGCCTTGCCGTCCAGCCAGTTGTAAGCGCCGCACATGCCCACCCGCTCCGGGGTGATAACGCAGACATGGGAGGGGGCAAAGGACTGGCAGAGGGTACAGGAGTAGAAGACGTCTTCTGTCTCGTCCGTCATGTTGCCCAGGCGCAGGTCACGCTCGCCGTACACACTCTTGGCGATGGCCATCACCTCTTCCACCTTCTCCTGCTCGGTGTAGATCTTCACCTGCACCTTGTCGAGGATGGCGCCAAACTCCTGATGGAGCTTACCGTGGAGGACCACACCGAGATGCTTGAAGGAAAAGCCCTTCTCCACCGCGCCGTGGCCGATCCTGATCCACATGATGTCACGCTGGCCGATATGCATGATGCCCTGAACATAGTTCATCAGGTGATGGAACTGCCTCTCCAGGATCGGCTCGAAGTCAGACTGCATCTCGCGACCAGCCACCTCAACCAGGATACCGATGGGCAGATTCTGGCCCTGCTCGATATCAGAGATGTCCGGGCCTTCCAGGATAACCTCGCCGTCGGTGATCTCGTCCATATCCTTGGAGATCAACACCTCGACACCGGTGGTCCGGCCACCGCCGCACTCCATGAACAGGTCATCCTTACGGATACGCTCACCCTCGAAGGCGGGGCCAAAGGACATGGGGATATCGATCTTGGCCACGTTAACCTTCAGGCCGCGCACCTCAATGGCCTTCTGGACGATCTCCTCATGGGGCACCTGGGAGACAACATGCTCATAGGTACAGACACCAGTGGGTAAGACCTCAGGGATGTCGTAGTCGGAGATGGTCGGGAAACCCCAGTTGATGGCGCCGGCGGCGTTGGCGTACCACTCATCGCTCACCTCGCCAAAGGCCATGACAAAGGCAAAGGTCCGATCTTTATTGTAGAGGAGGTTGGCCAGGGCGTCGCCCGGCTTGATGCCGCCGAAGGCCATGGCCACCCGGCAGGCAAAGCCGATGGCAAATACGGCCGAGGTGTAAGACTCGCCGAACGGGACCAGGCGGGTGTTCCAACCTACCTGGACGCCGTTGGCCTCTAGCTGGGTGGACATGGACTTGCCGTTGGTGCCCTTGTCGTGCATGAAGATGTAAAGGTTCTTCTCCTGCAGCTCCAGGGCAATCTTGGAGGCCATCTCCTTGTCGTCCGGAGCGCCCATGATAGCAGCGAAACCAGGAGCGGTGCCGTCAACAAACTCCACACCACGTTTACGGAAGATGATATCGTCAGCCGCGCCCAGCCAGATATTCTCGTCGGTGGGGTCCTCGGTCTTGGTGTACATGTTGGGGTGATCCAGGTAACGGATCGCCTCATACATCTCCTCGGCGAAGAAGGTGGCCATACCGGCATCCAGGGCGGGACCCAAGTAAGGTTTCCAGACCGAGTCGCTGACAATCTCCGGCAGGAGCTTGCGGCACTCAGTGAAGATGTCCTTCATGTCGCCAACCTTCTCTACCTTGGCACCCAGCATGGAGTAGATAATGGGCAGAAAGTAAGCGGTTGAGGGGAAGGCTACCTCCTGATCAGCGCCATACTTCTGCATGGCCGCTTCATAGGATTCCTCAGCCATATCGACGATCTTATGGGCGCCTCGTATGGCGGCTGAACAGATTATCTTAGACATTTTATTTGCTCCTCGTTACAGATCAAGCACAGTTAATTTAGTTTATGTCTAGCAGCGTAAGCAGTGCTATTAATCAAAAAGTTTACGGTTAACGGTTAACAGTTTGCGGTTATGGATGTTTCTTGTTTAGAGATGTACCTCCAACCGGCAACCGTAAACCGGTAACTGTCAACTGTCGTTAGCCCATCAGGCCCTCAACCATGGCCTTGGCCAGGTTAACCGCCTTGGGATGACGCATGATGAGCAGTTCACCGCCGGCAATCATCATACAGGAGGCGGTTATGGCCTCCATCATCACCGAACGCTTCTCCTGGTCACCCAGGTTGTCGGTACCGGAAGGCAGGCGGCATTCCTTGGCCTTCCATACCTCGCGGCCCAGGTTACAGATAATGGGTACCTGGAGCTTCTCATCCTGCTGGGTGAGAGCGGCCAGGCGGATCCTCTCCATCACCGAGTAGGTGTACTCGATACCGTAGCCCAGGGCGCCAACCGAGGGATCGATCATCACCGAGGAGAGGTTAACCCCCAGGTTCTCCAGGAGGATGTTGAGCTGCTTGGCCAGGTTAACATCGATGGGCGATGCGGCGACTATCGGGTGCTGGAAGGCCATGGCCGTGGCGCCCAGGGAGCGGTAGTTGGCGTCCTCTAAGGGGGCCAGACACACCTTCTTAGTACCGATGAGGCTGGTAATCTCCCGCAGGGTATCGGTGTCCTTCTCGGCGTTGCCGCAGCCCCAGACGATGGTGGGGACGTCAATGGCGTTGATCACGTCGGCGGCCTGCTTGGCGGCCTCGGCCGCGTCACGGTTGTCGCCGTTGGGATCGGTGGAGGTAAGGGAGAGGCAGATCGCCTCGGCCTGATACTCCTTGATGCATTTCTGGGCCCAGGCTACCGGGTTGTCCAGCACATCACTAAAATGCTGCTTCAGCGGCTCGGGCCAGTCTCCCGCCCCGGAGTCGACAACGTCCATGGCGATGAGCGGCTTGTGATCCATCTTGCCCTCAAAGAGCTGGAAGGGCATGGTGGTGGCGCCACCGATGGTAATCTCGTTACCCTCGTTGCCCACAACACCCTCGCGGATCTCACCGTTATACTTGGTGGTGTAGGAGTCAGCCGGCACCTTGCTAGCCCGCTCGCTCAGAGGAGTCTCTTCCTTGGCCAGGGCGGCCACGGCCAGATCTCCAGATGGCGCTGCGGCCGGGGCGGCGGCAGCGGCCTTCTCTGCAGCGGCTTTGGCGGCAGCGGCCTCTTCAGCACCCTTCTTCTCCGCCGCGGCCTTTTCAGCGGCGGCAGCGGCTGCGGCCTTATCTTCAGAGGCCTTCTTCTCGGCCGCGGCCTTGTCGGCGGCAGCCTTGTCAGCGGCCTCTTTATCCGCCGCGGCCTTATCGGCCGCAGCCTTGTCGGCGGCCGCCTTCTTGGCCGCTTCCTCTGCCGCCGTATCCACTACCGGAGCAGCAGGAGTGGGGGCCGGAGTGGCGGGGGCAGCTGCCGCAGGGGCAGAGGCCGCTTGGGCTTCATGTTCTTTTTTCAGGACCGCTTCGGCGCCGGCAAAGTTTGCCAGGGCCTCAAACTGGTCATCAGAAAGATTGAATGCCTTTTTCAAGGATGCCAGCCCGATCCGGACTGATTCCAACGCCATCTGACGCTCTTTCTCATTCATCTCATGCTCTCCTGCATCATCTTGTTCCCCTGCGGCCACCGAGGCGGCAGCAGGTGTATCAACAGCGGCCGCCTCAGCACGGGCGGCAGCAATAATTTTCTCGGCCTCGGCCTTGGCAGCGGCCAGGATCTCATCACCTTCAGCACTGACAGCAGGCGTTGCGCCACCGCTAACCTCGATGGTCTCGCGCCCAGGGGCACTCACCTCGGCCCCGTCGTCATCCAGCACCGGCCGCTGATCCAGCCCGGCCCGTTTGACGATCTCCGGCACCGCCTCTTCCCACTCGATGGCCATCACATGGGCCCCGGCCACGCCTTCAATCTCGCGGACCTGGTTGATGATATCAACACAGATGTTGATACCCTCGTCCGCCTTATCCTTGGCGCCCTGGAGTCGCTTGATCACATCATCAGTGACATCCATGCCCGGGACAAAGTTCTTCATGTAGCGGGCCATGCCCAGGGACTTGGGCGGGGTAACGCCGGCCAGGATCTTCACCTTCTCGTGCAGGCCAAGGTCCCGGGCCATCTCCATGAATTTGCGGAAGCGCTCCACGTTGTAGATGATCTGGGTCTGGACAAAGTCAGCGCCATTTGCCACCTTCTTGGCCAGACGCTGGGCCCGGAACTCATGGGGGAAGGCAAAGGGGTTGGCGGCGCAGCCCACAAAAAGCTTGGGCTCGGCCGACTTAATCGCCTCACCGCACTGAAACTGTCTATCGTCCCGCATCCCCTTGACCATCCCTAAGAGCTGGATGGAATCCATATCAAAGACGCCCTTGGCGCCGGGATGGTTGCCAAATTTCTGATGGTCACCGGTGAGACAGAGGAGATTCTTCAGCCCCAGGGCGGCGGCGCCTAAGATGTCCGACTGCATGCCGATCCGGTTCCGGTCCCGGCAGGTCATCTGGACCACCGGCTCCACCCCCTCCTGCAGGGTGAGAAGGCCGGCGGCAACGGAAGACATCCGGACAATGGCGGTCTGACAATCGGTAATATTAACCGCGTCCACATGGCCTTTGAGGATGCGCGCCTTCTTGCGGACCACCTCCGGGTCACCACTCTTGGGCGGCCCCAGCTCGCCGGTCACGGCAAAGTGACCGGCCTCTAAGATACGTTCTAAACGACTACCCGATTTCATATTGGTAAAACCTTTTAATTTAGAAGAATAGAATTAAAGAAATATAGAATTAAAGAAGTGGAATCTACTTCCGTCATTATTCTAAGTGACAATTCATCCTTCTTCTCTATTTCTCTACTACTTTATTTCTGTTGTTACTTAGGCTGGTCCGTGACAGCCGACATCTTTTAAGCCGTCACCGGTGCCAAGATCACGGCGCATCTCCATATCCATCAGGACGCGCTCGGTCTTCTTGTTGATACCCAACAATTCGCGTTTTGCGTCGATCTTCTCGATCATCAGCTGGGCAATCTCCTCAGCCGTGGCCGCCACGTTCCAGTGGGCCCCATACTTCTCCATCATCTTCTCAGTGAGGAAGGAGTGGTAGGTCTTGGAACCCTCGGTGGCCAGGTTCTGAAAGACGACCTGGGCCCCGGAGGCAACGAAGTATTGACCAATGGCCACCGCCTTCTCACTCATCCAGAGGGGCGCCGTGCCAATGGCGGGCAGATCGGAGATGTCGTCACCCAGGCCGCCTTCCTTGGCCATGGCGGTCAGAGCGATGAGAATCCGCGAGTTATCCACACAGGAGCCCATGTGGAGAACCGGGGGCATACCCACGGTCTCACACACCTCGGCCAGGGAGTCGCCGCAATACTTGGCGGCCTCGGGGGTACATAAGCCCACCCGCCCCAGGGAGGTGGCGGCGCAACCGGTGGCGACAACCAGGACGTTGTTCTTGATCAGCTCCTTGGCGATGCGGATATGGACATCATCTTCAAGCTTGAAGTTGTCGCAGCCGACAATGGCGGCCACGCCGCGAATCCGGCCGTTGATGATGTTATCGTTTAAGGGCCGGTAGGACTTACGGAAACGGCCGCCCAGCATGTAGTTGATGGTCTCGTGGGAGAAACCAACCATAACGTCGAGCTTCTGATCCTCGGGAATGAAGCACTTACCGCGCTTCTTATAATTCATGATCGCTTTTTTAAGGATCTCCTTAGCGGAGCCCATGGCGTCATGCTCTTCGAACTGGATGTGAACGCCGCCCGGCATCTTGGCCCGGTAGTTGGTGGTGATAATGTCGGTGTGCATGTTCTTGGTGACATCGGCCACCGACTGCATGATGCACTGGACGTCAACCACCATCGCCTCCACGGCGCCGGTGGCTAAAGCCATCTCCTGCTGGACAAAACCGGCGGCCACCGGGATGCCCCGGCGCATGAGGATCTCGTTACCGGTACAGCAGACACCGGCCAGGTTGATGCCCTTGGCCCCCTGTTTCTTGGCCAGGGCCAGCATCTCCTCATCCTGGGCCGCCAGGCAGAGGGCCTCGGCCAGGAGCGGCTCATGGCCGTGGACGGTGACGTTGACCATCTCTTCTTTTAAGACACCAAGGTCCACCTGGGCCCGGCGGGGTACCGGGGTGCCGAACATGATATCGGTGAGCTCGGTGGAGAGCATGGAAGAACCCCAGCCATCGGCCAGGGCGCAGCGGGAGGCCTGGAGGGTGATATTCTCATACTCCTGATCCACCCCCATATGGGTCCGGTGCATGGTCTCAACCACCTCGCGGTCTACGCCACGCGGCTCGATACCCAGCTCCTTCCAGATCTTCTGGCGCTTCTCCGGGGCCCGCTGGAGCATGGTCATGCCATCCTCGGTCTGGCTACCAAACTGGGACAGGGCGATCTCACCCAGTTCCAGGGCGATCTCATTCTTGTCCCGATCCTCAATGGCAACCCCGAACACCTGGGCCAGGGCGTGGAGCTTCTCCACATCCTTGATCTCGTGGGGGCTGTTACCCTTGGCGGTCTCGATGAAGCCCTTGACCATCTCCCGGGCGTGATCGCCATGGGCCGAGGCGCCGGCGGCCACGGTGCGGGCGAAGTTACGGGCCGCCACCGTGTCGGCGGTGGCGCCACAGACGCCGATCATATCCTCGACGCCGTCGATGATCTGGCAGGGACCCATGTTGCAGTTCCGGCAACAGGTGCCACCGGAGCCAAAGAGGCAGGCGGACATCCCGCGGGCCTCAATGCGGTCATAGGCGGTGCGTACATCCTTGGCGATATCCTGCTCGAGGACTAATTTGGAGGAGGCGCAAGTGATATCGGCGCAACCTTCGCATTCATTTCTAGTAGCCATTGTCTATCCTCAAAAAATACTCTTAATTGCTTACCACGCTTAGATCTCTACGCGATGCCGTTGGCCTGGCGGGCGGCCTGCACCGTATTCTTCATCAACATGGTAATGGTCATGGGACCGACACCGCCGGGAACCGGGGTGATGGCCGCGGCCTTTTCCTTGACGCTATCAAACTCCACGTCGCCGGCCAGGATTGCCTTGCCGCTCTCGCTCTTGCCGATACGGTTAACACCCACATCGATGACCACCACGCCATCCTTGACCTGATCGGCGGTGATCATGTTGGCCACACCAACGGCGGCGATGATGATATCGGCCCGCTTAAGATGGGCGGTCATGTCTTTAGTCCGGGTATGGCAGAGGGTGATGGTGGCGTTACCAGCATCCCGCTTCTGGAGCATCAGGTTGGCGATGGGCTTGCCCACGATGTTGGAGCGGCCCACAACCACAACCTCGGCCCCGGAGGTCTCTACCCCGGCCCGGAGCAGGAGCTCAAGGATGCCATGGGGGGTGCAGGGCAGGAAGCACTGCTCACCCAGCATCATCCGGCCCACGTTCACCGGATGGAAGCCATCCACGTCCTTACCCGGGTCAATGGCCTCCAGGACATTGGCCTCGTTGATGTGCTTGGGCAGGGGCAGCTGGACCAGGATGCCGTTGATGGAATCTTCGTTGTTGTACTTGTCCACCAGGGCCAGGAGATCGGCCTCGCTGGTATCGGCGTCCAGGGTTACCTGCTCGGAGTGAATGCCCAGGGCGTGGGCCGTCTTGTTCTTGGCGGTCACGTACGACTCGGAGGCGGGATCCTCACCCACCAGGATGGTAACCAGGCCAGGAACCACATCATGCTTATCTTTCAATTCCGCAACTTCAACCTTCAGTTCTTCCCGAATCGCCTTGGCGGTTTCGGTACCACTTATGATCTTGGCACTCATGAAATCTCCTTAGTCTAAAACCTGGTGTTTATAATTTACGGGCCAAATCCCGATATATTTTAATGACCTAGACAAACAGGGCGCAGTTATCCCGGACTAACGCGTACAGCAAACATCATCCAAGGTGCAGGGGGGATGTAAACGCCTGGAAAACCCACTAAGTTTGGAGTCGTAGATACTAGTTAAGATTTCCCTTGTTTGCAAGAAATTTATGGCTGGCAAGCCCGCTTTTCGCCGCGGTTAACCTCTTACAATCAAACGCGTTTTTCGGTATCCGTACTACTACCTACTTGCGGTATGTAGTAGTACGGAAGGGGTAAAATAATCGCCAAAACAACAGGGGCAATTGGCCTTGCCACTGACAATGGCGCCTGACTGCCGCACCCATCTTAATTGGCCGAAAAAAAAAAGGCCTGGCAACCGCCAATGCGGTCACCAGGCCTTTTTTTGAGATACTACAGGCTGCTAATAGTTAAAGCGCGGGTCTAGAAGACACCCTTCACCCGGCCGGTATCGGTATCCACGTCAACCCGGCGGTAGGCGGGATCAGAGGCGGTACCAGGCATCAGGCTGATGGCGCCGGCCACCGGCACGACAAAGCCCGCACCCTTATAGGTGAGGATGTCGCGGATGGGCAGGGTCCAGCCAGTGGGCGTACCCTTCAATGCGGGGTTGTGGGACAGTGAGAGGTGGGTCTTGACCATACAGGTGGAGAGCTCGTTGATCTCCGGGTCAGACTTGAGACGCTCCAACTTCTGGCGGGCCTCGGGGGTGTAGGAAACACCGTCGGCTCCGTAAACCTCCTTGGCAACCAGCTCGATGCGCTGATCCAAAGGGGTCTCCAGGTCGTAGAGGAACTTGAAGTCATTGGGCTCCTCGCAGGCGTCCACTACGGCGTCGGCAAACTCCAGGGCTCCTTCGCCGCCATGCTCCCAGTGACGCGACAGGGCAGCACGGGCGCCAGCCGCCTCACTGATCCGGCGAACCGCCTCGATCTCCGCATCGGTATCGGTGTAGAAGGCGTTGATGCAGACAACCGGGTTGATGCCGGCCTTCTTAACGGTCTCGATGTGGTGCACCAGGTTCTTACAACCCTCTTCAACCCAGCCGACGTTCTCACCTTCATACTCTTTGGGCATGGGCTTGCCAGGTACGGGGATGGGGGCGCCACCGTGGCACTTCAGGGCCCGGATGGTAGCGACAACCACGGCGCAGTTGGGTTTCAGACCGGAGTAGCGACACTTGAGGTTCCAGAACTTCTCAAAACCGATATCAGCGCCAAAACCAGACTCGGTGACGTTGTAGTCGGCGATCTTTAAGGCTACCTTGTCGGCCAGTACCGAGGACTGACCGATGGCGATGTTGGCGAAAGGTCCGGCATGAACCACAACCGGCTGGCCTTCCAGGGTCTGCATCAGGTTGGGGTTTAAGGCCTCAACCATCCAGGCGGTCATGGCGCCGTCAACCTCGAGGTCGGCGGTGGTGATGGGCCGATCCTGCTTGTCGTAGGCCACGACGATCTTACCCATACGCTCGCGCATGTCAGCAAGATCGGTACAGATGGAGAGGATGGCCATGATCTCGGAGGATACAGCGATGGCAAACTTGGACTGCATGGTCATGCCGTCCATCTTGCCGCCAAGACCGATGGTGATGTTACGCAGCGACTGGGCACAGTAGTCCATGATCCAGCCAAACTCCACCTTCTTGGGATGGATGTCAAGGCGCTTGAGGTTCCGCATGGCCAGCTGATCGTCGGTGTAGTTACACTCGTGCTGCATCCGCGAGGTCAACGCCACCATACCTAAGTTATGGGCGTTCATGATGGCGTTGATGTCGCCGGTGAGCCCTAAAGAGAACGGGGTCAGGGGAATACACTGAGCCAGGCCGCCGCCAGCAGCGGAGCCTTTAATGTTCATGGTGGGGCCGCCGGAGGGCTGGCGGATGGCGCCAACAACCGACTTGTCCCGCTTACCCAGGCCCTGAACCAGACCCATGGCGCAGGTGGACTTACCCTCGCCTAAGGGCGTGGGGGAGATGGCGGTAACGTCAACGTACTTGCCGTCCGGTTTGTCCTTGAGACGGTTAAGGATCTTGGCGTAGTCGAGCTTACCAATGTGGTGACCGTAGGGCAGGAGCTCTTCCTTCTCCAGACCAAGCTTCTCGCCTAACTCGTAGACAGTCTTCATACGGGTCTCCGCCTCTTCGGCGATTTCCCAGTCCTGATGTTTAGTGGGATCTAAGGCCATTCATGCACTCCTTCACGTTTAAATTAAGGGTATTTGTTTGACTTTGTTTTTAAGACAAATCCGCCTCAACCTTGTTACGGGCCAACGGGCGGAAATGTCTCTTTACCCCACTTTGCAGGCTGGGGCAATACGCAGAACTACTTATTTATGAAGGAAAAAAGCGCGGAAAATGCGGGAGGGAGGGGAAGAAACAGGGGCAGAAGGGGCAGGTCAGGCCCTGGCAGGCTACCTGACAGAGGTCTCCAGGAAAGCAGAGGGAGGAGGAGGTGGTGGCAGGCAAACGGCCTGCTTTACGCGCTCAGGCCGTCCTTTAAAAAAAACTCTAGAGACCCTCCACCGCCAGGTGGTCAAAGGCGCCGGGAAAACCCTTCTGGAAATCGCCAAGCAGAGGAATCATCACCTCACGCATGGAGGGATCGGCGCCGCGGGCCACCCGCAGCTTGAACATGTGGGACCACTGAGTCAAGCTGGCAAAGACGATGAGCTCGGTCTTACACGAGTTGGGCAGGACGGTACGGGCCGCCTGGGGGCTGGAGGTCTCCAGGAGCTGCAGATATTTCTTCTCGGTCTCGGCCATGGTCTCGCTCCACAGCTCATACTCTTCACTCCCCTCTTCATAGAAGAGCGGCTTGACAAAGGTGACCTGGTTACCGAACTTGTCCGCCCCGTAGCGGCAGTAACGCTGGCTCTCCTGGAGGAAGGAGCAGGGCCGGTGACGTACCATCTCGTGGGTAACGGCCCGGTTAACGATGAACTTCACGGCGACAAAGCGGTGACGGGCCATGACCTCCACCTCCATCTCCACCAGTTCGGAGAGGGGTACCTTCCTGACCATAACGCCATCCTGGCGGACTAAAGGCCGGCCGGCGACGATATCATCGAAAAAGAGGGGATGACTGGAACGCAAGAAACGGGTGATCCCCTTGACGATCTTCAAGTCACCACAGTCACGGTAAAGTTCCCGAAAGGCCCGGACCGAGGCGGTGATGAGCAGGGTGGTCTTATCCAGCCAATCCACGGTGAGGTAGCGCGGCAGGCGGGCAAAGAGCTTGGCGGCGTACGCCTCACGATCCACCCGCACCTCGATGGAGAGCACCGCCATCTCCGCCACCGAGTTATGACCATGCTTCAAGATATTCTTGATAAAGCCGGGGGCCGACTCCTCGCTTATCTTGTCCTCACTCTTGTAGCATAAGCGGCCGCACAGCTCGATGCGCACGGCCAGGGACTGGTTGTCCAGCTCGGTCATTATCTCGTAGGAGGGAGGGATGATGATCATGGTTTTGGTTTGGTTGTTTATTGTTATTTATGAGAGATTTAACAGCGAACCGCAGAATATCGAATAATGAATGTCGAACCGCAGAAGGGAGGATGTTATCTAATTAGAAAGTACACCCCAAGGGCACTTCCTGCGGG
>JBDLJA010000046.1:0-17225 GCA_039714595.1 Thermodesulfobacteriota bacterium
GCCGCCCTCTACCTCTCTTCTGGCGGAAAGTTGTTTTGCCTGTCTGTTAACGGTTTTACGGAAGACCAAAGTCTTATTTTATGGTAGTTTGCCTGCCACTGCTAACCGTTAACTTTACGCGTAGGTTGATCATGACCAAAGTCTTGCCCCTCCCCCTTCTCTTCATCCTCCTCTCCCTGCCCGGCTGCGCCTGGTTCCAGGAGTCGCCGCCGCTGCCGGCCGCCGAGCTTGCCAGCGAGGCGAGGGGGGAGTTTGCCGCGGGTCAGTACACCACGGCCCTGGAACTCTTTGAGGAGCTGATGGACCGCTTCCCCTTCAGCAGTTACAGCCTCATGGCCGAGTTGAAGATCGCCGACTGCCATTACTACCAGGGGCATTATGGTGAGGCCATTGCCGCCTATGAGAGTTTTCAGGAGAACCATCCGGCCAACGAGGCCAATGCCTACGCCCTGTTTCAGGTGGCCATGAGCCATTATAACCAGATCGATACCATTGATCGCGACCCGGCCGGGGCCCATAACGCCATTGCCGTTTTTAACCGCCTGATCCGCACCTATCCCAAATCCCCCTATGTGGAGGAGTCCCGGGCCCGGGTGGCGGCGGCCCGCAACTTCCTGGCCAACCATGAGCTCTATGTGGCCAGCTATTACCTGAAGACAGACCGGCTGCAGCAGGCGGCCGGCCGCCTGCAGTTTCTCCTGGATAACTATCCGGAGTCCACTGCCGCCCCTGAGGCGAAGCGGACCCTGGCCCTGCTGAAGGAGGGGCGGAAGCCTGAGGGCAGCTGGCGGGACTGGCTGCCGGAGATAGGTCTGCCCGACTGGGAGACCTTTAAGGATGTGGGGGGGCCGCGCTAGTTTTGCCCACCCTACAGGTTAAAGGCGAATAAAGGGCGCGAGAGCGCCTTAGCTTTCCACCTCTTCCAGTTCAATGCAGCGTGAGGGGCACATGGTGGCCGTGGTCTGCAGGTCGTTAGTGAGTTCCACCTCGCCGGGATGGGCCGCGGCCTGGCCGCTCGCCTCGTCATAGTAAAATATATCCGGACACATCTCAACGCACGCCTCGCACCAGCGGCAGCGAAAGCTGTCCACGCTAACGGTTACTTTTTTCATGGTGGCCTTGTTCCAGCTCCCCTGCCCTGAACCGGGCTATTACTCTTCCTTGGCCAAAGACTGATCCCAACAGTAGAAAAAATTAAGGATTGGCCTTCTTCTCCACAACCTTTCGCCCCTTTTTTCGCAGTTTCTTGTCGTACCGTTCCTGTTCACTGTAGATACAGCCGCAGTATGGCTGGCGGTAGATGTCCAGCTCTACTGCTCGGTCAATGCCCTGCTGCCACCCTTCCCGGAAGTCGTGGTAGAGGAAGGGGATGGCAAACATCCGGCCAAACTCCTCGCCAAGCTGTTTAATCTGCTCGTGGTTCTGGTAACGGCTGTAGAGCAGGGTGGTGGTGTAACCATCCGCTCCGGCAGCCTTGGCGGCCCGGGCCGCGGCCTCCAGGCGCATCCCGTAACAGAGGCGGCAACGGCCCTCCTCGTGGAAGACCACCTGGCGGAGAAAGTCGCGCAACCCGTAGTTGTTGTCCACGGTGAGGGGCAGGTTGCCATTTTCGGCCACCTGGCGCAGGGCCTGGATCCGACGTTTGAACTCTCGGTAAGGGTGGATGTTGGGGTTGTGGAACCACGCCTCCACCTGGTGGCCCTGGTCGCGGAGCCAGGAGAGGGGATAGAGGGTGCACGGCCCGCAGCAGCTGTGGAGAAAGACCTTCATCAGCTGGCCTCCGCCTTGTAGTCTTTGGCCTGGATGTCCAGCTTATGGATCTTATAGTTGATGATGCGCAGGGAGGAGCCCAGGTGTTTGGCGGCCTTGGTCTGGTTGCCCTTGGTCTGTTTCAGGGCCTCGATGATCAGCTCGCGCTCAAAGTTTTCCACCGCGGCGCTGAAGGGGAGGGGGCCCTTGCCACTGCTTGACTCCGCCGTCTGCAGGGTGGGGGGCAGGTGGTAGCTCTTGATCGTCTCCTCGTCGCAGATCAGCACGGCCCGTTCCAGGCAGTTTTGCAGCTCGCGGACGTTGCCGGGCCAGTGATACTGCATGAGCAGATCGATGGCCGGGGTGGAGATGCGGGTGATCTCTTTCCTGTTTTCCTGGCAGTACTTGGCCAGGAAATGTTCGGCCAGCAGGAGGATGTCGGTGCGCCGCTTGCGCAGCGGCGGCAGGTAGATGGGGAAGACGTTGAGGCGGTAGTAAAAGTCCTCCCGGAACCGGCCCTCCTCCACCGCCTTTTCCAGGTCAATATGGGTGGCGGTGACCAGCCGCACGTCGCACCTGGTGGGCGAGACCGCGCCCAGGCGCTGGAACTCCCGGTCCTGGATGACGTTGAGCAGCTTCACCTGGACCGCCTGGCTCAGCTCACCGATCTCGTCCAGGAAGAGGGTGCCGCCCTGGGCCAGTTCAAAGCGCCCCTTTTTGGCGGCGTGGGCCCCGGTGAAGGCCCCCTTCTCGTGGCCGAAGAGCTCGCTCTCCAGCAGGGTTTCCGGCAGGGCCGAGCAGTTCACCGCCACAAAGGGGCCCTCGGCCCGCTGGGAGCTGTAGTGGATCGCCTTGGCCGCCAGGGTCTTGCCGGTGCCCGACTCGCCGCGCAACAGCACGGTGGCCTTGGACTCGGCCACCCGGTTTATCATCTCAAACATCTCCCGCATCCGGGCCGAGTTGCTGACTATGTTGTTGATCTGATACTTGCCGGAGAGCTCCTTGCGCAGGGTGCGGTTTTCCTGGAGGAGTTCGAGTTTCTCTTCGTTCACCGCCTGGATCCGCACCACCGACTGGGCGATGAGGCCGGAGATGATGGTGAGAAACTGCAGGTCACCGTTGAAGTCAAGCCCCTGCTGGTACTCCCGGTCGATGGAAAGCGCCCCGATTACCTGATGGTTATGCTTGATGGGGACGCAGAGGAAGGAGATCTGTTTGGCGCCGATGTCGCTGCGCGACTGGGTGCGGTTGAGGAAGAGCGGTTCTTCACTGATGGAAGGCACCACGATGGGGGTGCCGTTGGCCACCACCCGGCCGGTGATGCCCTCGCCCATCTCATACTTGCCCCGGTCCCGCGCCTCGGGGCTGAGCCCTTGGGCCACCTCGATCTCCAGCTGGGAGGTCTGGGGGTTGACAATGGTGACCGTGCCGTTGTGCAGGTCGCGGCTGCTGGCCAGGATCTCCATCACCTGCTCCAGGCAGCCCTTCAGCTCCATGGAGGAGGCCAGCACCCGGGTTATCTCGTATAGTGTGGTGACTTCAGCCAGTTCCTGGCTGATCGTTTCTTGACCCATGACACTCTCGTGGCAACTATCCCCAGCAGCCCCCTGTTCCTGAGGGCTGGGGATAAAATCATTTTTGTATTTTCCGGGAGGCAACATATTACAAAAATGAAAAAAAATCGAGGGTGATTTGGCCCCGGCTAGATTTTTCCCTCCGCCGCCATTTCGGCCGGCGGAGTCAGGTCATCGTCCATGGGGGGTGGCAGGTCAGGGATCAGCATGGTCACGTCCTTTTTGTTCAGGCAGAGAAAGGGGGCTTTAGTCACCTGGCCGTCCTGATGATTGCTCACCGTTGCCCCGGTAACGGGGATGAAGAGGTTATCCTGATCATCGAGATAGTCGCTTACCCGCTCCTCGGCCAGCAGGTGGACAGTACCGGCGATGCGGAACTGCTGAGTGAAGATAACTGCTTGATATCCTTCTTTGTTTACCTTGCCGAACATCGTTTTCCTCTCTTTGTTTAGTGTGTTGCTGAGTTATCGTTCTTCTTGCCCGGTCAGCCTGGCAAGCTCCGGGGCCAGCACCTGGCACCAGAGGCGGTAACCGTCGGGGCTTAAGTGGACGCCGTCCTCCAGGAAAAGCTCGTCGCCATCGGCCGCGGCAAAGGGTTGGTGCAGGTCGATAAATACTCCCCCCGCCGCCTCGCATATTTCCCGGATGCCCCTATTCAGGCGGGCGGTGGCATCGGCGGCCAGCCAGGGAGCGGCCAGGGGCGGGAGGCTGGTGATGATGATCTTTGCCTGGGGCGCCAGGGCCTTAAGGTCACTCAGGAGCTGGGGGAAGGTGGCCAGCAGAGAAAAGTCGCCCTGGAGCAGGTTGTTGGTGCCTATCATCACCACGATGCCCCTGGGCTCCTGGCGCTGGCGGCTGAAGATGGCCGGCAGTGAGTCGTGCAGCTCAGCCATGGTGGCCCCGGGCACGCCATGGTCCCGGCAGTCCAGTTGGGGAAAGCTCTGCTGCCAGTCGTGGTAGGCGATGAGGGAGTCGCCGATGAAGAGTACTGTCTCACTCATCTGGGGCCTCCCCAGGCTTTGCTGATCAGCAGCCGGGCGGCCATGGGGGCCACGGTGAGCCCCGTCTCCTGGCAGAGGGGGGCGTTCTCCTCCCGGGCAAAGCCCTTGGAGCCGCGGGCCGCGCTGTTGAGCAGCAGGTGCCAGGCCCGTCCCTCTGGCGCCTTGGGGATGGTAAAGGTGGCGGGCTCACAGCCGCCGTTGATCATGATGAAGAAGTCGTCATCCCGCCTGCCACCGGGGATGTCGCCATGGAGGAGAAAGGCCAGGGTGTGGCAGGTGGCGGACCAGTCATGGCTGCCAGGTTTCAGGCCCTGCCAGGTGATCTCCGGCCGCTTATCGTTGTGGCTGAAGAAGTCGCAGCGCCGGAAGACCCGGTGGGCCCGGCGCAGACGGATGAGGCGGCGGAAGAAGAGGAGCTGGTCCCGGTTATCGGCGGCCAGCTGCCAGTTGAGCCAGCTGATCTCGTTGTCCTGGCACCAGGCGTTGTTGTTGCCCTGCTGGCTGCGGCCGAACTCGTCGCCGGCCGTCAGCATGGGGGTACCCTGGGCCACGAAGAGGAGGACGGCCAGGGAGCGGAGCCTGGTCTGGCGCAGGCGGTTGATCTTCTTGTCTGCGCTTGTCCCCTCGGCCCCGGAATTCCAGCTGCAGTTGTGGTTTTCGCCGTCCCGGTTGCCCTCGCCGTTGGCCTCGTTGTGTTTGTCGTTATAGCTCACCAGGTCGGCCAGGGTGAAGCCGTCGTGACTGGTGATAAAGTTGATGGAGTTGAACGGGGCCCGGCCGCTCTTCTTGTACAGGTCGGAGGAGCCGGCCAAGCGGGTGGCCAGGGCGGAGACCATGTTTTCCCGGCCGCACATGAAGGTGCGGACGTCGTCGCGGAAGGGGCCGTTCCATTCGGCCCAGCGGCGGTGGGTGGAGAAACTGCCCACCTGGTAGAGGCCGGCGGCGTCCCACGCCTCGGCGATGATCTTGGTATTGGCCAGGACCGGATCCTCGGCGATCATCTCCACCACCGGCGGGTTATTAAGCACCGCGCCGCTGGGGGAGCGGCCCAGGATGGAGGCGAGGTCGAAGCGGAAGCCGTCCACATGCATCTCCACCACCCAGTAGCGCAGACAGTCCATGATAAAATCGCGGACCAGCGGGTGGTTGCAGTTAACCGTGTTGCCGCAGCCGGAGAAGTTCAGGTAATTTTTGTCGCTGTCCAGCAGGTAGTAGATGGAGTTGTCCAGGCCCCGGAAGTTAAAAAGCGGTCCGTCATAGCCGCCCTCGCCGGTGTGGTTGAACACCACGTCAAGGATCACCTCGATGCCGGCCTGGTGCAGGGATCTGACCATCTCTTTAAACTCGCGGACCTGGTTGCCGTCATCGTGGGCCGCACCATAGGAGGCCTTGGGCGCGAAAAAACCGAAGCTGTTGTAGCCCCAGAAGTTTTTCAGGTAACCGCCGCTGGCCGGGTCGCTGAACAGCTTCTCGTTTTCGGCGAACTCGGAGACCGGCATCAGCTCCACTGCGGTGACGCCCAGTTTTTTGAGGTACGGGATCTTGTCCACTATGCCCCGGTAGGTGCCGGGGTGGGCCACCTGGGAGGAGGGGTGGCGGGTGAAGCCGCGGACGTGGAGCTCGTAGATGATGGAGTCGTGCAGGGGGATGTTTAAGGGGCGGTCGCCCTGCCAGTCAAAGTCTTCGTTATAGATGATGCCACGGTGGATGAAGTTATGTTCCGCCTGCTTGCCGCCGGGCCTGACCCCCTCCTGGCCCCACGCCTCGCCGCCGCTGATGGCCGGGGCATAGGGGTCCAGGACCAGCCGCTCGGGCTGGAAGCAGTGGCCGTCATGGCCGCTGGGGCCCACCAGCCGGTAGCCGTAGCGCAGCTTCTCCGGCACATCCCGCAGGGCGATGTGCCAGATGTCGCCGGTCCGGTTGACCTCAGGATCATAGATGATCTCCCGCCATTTCCTGCCTTCGCCTGCCCTGAACAGGACCAGAGAGAGCTGCTCGGCGTGGCGCGAAAAGAGGGCGAAGTTGAGCCAGCCATCCCGGAGGCTTATACCCAGGGGCAGGGGGGAGCCATTGTCAAGTTGCATAATCTAACGGGTAAAAGGGTTTACATAGAATATGATAATGATTATTATAACTAGAATTAAAGTCTGAAACCTGCTCAACAGTTTAGCAGTCTAACTCGGTGAAGACGAATTTTTTTGCCCCAGGGCGCCCTGCAGGCCGCCTGGCGATCATGGTCTTAAGCGCTGAAAGTAAATTATAATAAAAAAGAGGTAAGAGTATGGGATTATTTGACAAACTGGCCAACGATAAACGGGTGACCACCCCGGCCATTGACTGGGATCTGGTCCCGGCGGACACCTTTGCCATCTTTGAGAGCTGGGGCGGGAGTCAGCGGATCAAGAGCAGGAGTGAGCGCTCCTACTACTTCTTCATTGACGGCTGGCAGGAACCAGCCGTTCTCTGCCTCATGGAGCGGGGGGTGAAGTACGCCAAGGTCCTGGCCCGGATCAGGGCGCCCCAGGATCTCATCGCGGCGGCCGTGGCGGCCGGCGGCCGGACCAAGGGTCTCGACCGCAGCTACGCCATCACCGATGAGATAAAGGCGTGGCTCATGGCCAATCTCTTTGATTCCTTTCATGAAGAGTTTGTCACCCCCCTGGAAACGGTGGCGGCGGCTGAGGCGGAGGAGGTGGTCCTGGCCGAGCATGACACCCCCCTGCCGGCCGACCTGGGTCCCGTGGCCCTGCCACGTGAGGCGGCCATGATCCAGGAGGAAGAGGTGGCGGCTCTGGCGGCCAGCTACAACCTGTACGACAGCCGCCACAACCCGCAAGGTGAGTTTGCCAACTTCCTGGTGGATAATAACGATGGCCTCACCGTCACCGACAAGGTGACCGGCCTCATGTGGCAGCGGGGCGGCTGTGACCTCACCGCCATCCGGAGGATGAAGGAGTATGTGGCCCGGCAGAATGGCGAAAATTTTGCCGGGTATGGCGACTGGCGGTTGCCCACCATGGAGGAGGCCCTCTCTCTCATGGAGCCCCAGTTGAACCAGGCCGGCACCCACACCCACCCCTGCTTCTCGGCCGAGCAGCCCTTCATCTTTGTCGCGGCCCAGCGCCACCCTGGCGGCTACTGGTTCTGCGACTACAAGCAGGCCACCGTCTTCTGGGCCTCCGGCACCATCCCCGGCGGCTTCGGCCGGTTGTGCCGCACCATCTAACAGCGCCGTGAGCAAGGGCCCCTGGGCCTGAAGCCCTCTTTAAAGGCGGTGGAGAGTTGTCTCTCCACCGCCTTTTTTTGTTATGGAGGATGGTTCGTGGGCGGTTTGGCCCCCCTGTTTCCTTTGGCCGGCGGGCTCAGACGGCGCCGTGCGGCGGGGCCTGGCCCGCTGATCCTGCCGCCCTCCTGTTGGCGCTAACTTTTATTGTCAGGCTGGTGGGAAAGTGAATTTATTCAATAAAAACACTGTAATCTGGAACTATTTCGAGTAGCATTGCCGCGGGGGTGTCAAGGGGGTTGCCTGGTCTGGCAACTGTGTGGAGTAAAGGGCTTTTGCCATCTACCCAGGGGAGGTCGAGAGGATGAGTGAAACAGATGAGATGCGGTCCAGCGATGCCTTGCAGATTGTTGCCAAACTGGCCAAGGAGCGGCTCCTCTCGGGCCAGGCCACCCTGCCCGATGACGAGGCGTATCGGCACGCCCTCATCGCCCTGTCCCATGTGGAGAAGATGGTGCGTTGCCTGAAGAGTGGCAAAGGCTTCCTCAACTGCGGTAACCCCTGATTTTTTCTCTGCCATACGCTCTCATGGTTGGCCATGGGGCCTACCGTAATAGCTCTAAAAAAGCTCCATGGGAACACCCCCGGGCCTGGCCTTTCAGCCTGACTCCCCGCCTTACCCTCCCCTCCCTCTAATAATCTCCTGGGCTCAGCTCCAACTTTTCTAGGGCCAGCCTCCTTCACATTTGCTCACTGCTCTGCCATCATGGAGCTATCTTTACCTATCCCCTCTCCCTTGTGTTGCCCTTTAAGACCTAGAGGATCGTCATGGCCCAAAATCTCTACATCGCCACCCTGGAGCCTGCCAGCGGTAAGCTGGCCATTACCCTGGGGGTGATGGAGATGCTCTCCCGCCAGACGGACCGCTTAGGCTTTTTCCGCCCCATTGTCAGCACCACGGCCAGTGATGATAATGACCTGGCCGTGGTGGCCGACCGCTATGAGCTCGGTTTTAGCCTCTCCGAGATGGTGGGGATGAGTCATGACGAGGCGCGGGGGCTATTGTCCGCCGGGCAATACCGGGAGATGCTCGCAGAGATCGTTGGCCGCTTCCAGGCGGTGCAGGAGCGCTGCGACTTTGTCCTCTGCGAGGGGCTGGATATTACCACCCTGTCTGAGACCTTCTCCTATGACATCAACGTGGATATCGCCCGCACCCTGGGGACCCCGGCCCTCTACGTGGCCAACGGCCATGAGCAGCCGGCGGCCGAGATTCTGGAAACCGTGCAGGTGGCCAGCCAGGCCTTCAGCAAGTTGAAATGCCCCCTGCTGGGCGTCATCGTTAACCGGGTGGCCCCGGGGCGGCGGGGAGCCTTGGCCACCCTGCTCAAGGAAAAACTGCCCCAGGAGTACTTCTCAGGTATCCTGCCGGAGGAAGAGGAGCTCTCCCTCCCCACCGTGGCCGAGATTATGGCCGCGGTTAAAGGCAGCTTTTACACCGGCTCCCTGGCCGGTCTGGACCGGGTGGTCCATGACCTGAAGGTGGCGGCCATGGCCCCGGCCAACTTCTTAAACCATGTGGCGCCAGGCGACCTGATAATCACCCCGGGGGACCGGGCCGACATCATCCTGGCCACCCTGGGGGCGGTCTCCTCCAGCAATTTTCCGGCGGTGGCCGGTATCCTTCTAAGCGGCGATCTCCTGCCCGATGACTCCATCAAGCGCCTCCTGGACGGCTTGGGGGATCTCACCATCCCGGTGATCAGCTGCGGGGGCGACACCTACCGGGCGGCACGCCAGGCCGGGGCTGTGGCCGGCCGCATCACCCCCGGCAACCCCCGGAAGATCGCCACTGCCCTGGGACTCTTCGAGTCTTCCCTCAACTGGCAGGAGCTCAGTGACCGGATCGCCGTCTCCCGGGCCGATACCATCTCCCCCACCATGTTTCAGTACAACCTGTTCAGCCGGGCCCGGGAGGAGAGGCAGCACATCGTCCTGCCCGAGGGCGGTGACGAGCGGATCCTGCGGGCCGCCGAGATCCTGCTCCTGCGCGAGGTGGCAGAGCTTACCATCCTGGGCGATGGCGGGGAGATCCGCCAGCGGGCCCTGGCCATGGGCTTGGACCTGAGTGGCGCCGCCATCATCAATCCCCTGAGCAGCGAGCTGCTCCCGGAGTTTGCCGCCACCTTTCACAGGCTGCGGCGCCATAAGGGGGTCTCCCTGGCCATGGCCGGCGATATGATGACCGACCCCTCCTACTTTGGCACCATGATGGTCTATCTGGGCCGGGCCCACGGCATGGTCTCCGGCGCGGCCCATACCACGGCCAACACCATCCGCCCCGCCTTTGAGGTCATCAAGACCAAGGCAGGGGTCTCCCTGGTCTCTTCCGTCTTCTTCATGGGTATGGGGACCCGGGTCCTGGTCTTTGGCGACTGCGCCATCAACCCCAATCCCGACGCGGCCCAGCTGGCCGATATCGCCATCAGCTCGGCCGCCACCGCGGCCATGTTCGGGGTGGAGCCGCGGGTGGCCATGCTCTCCTACTCCAGCGGCACCTCTGGTCAGGGCGCGGACGTGGAGCTGGTGCGGGCGGCAACGGAGCTGGCCCGGGCCAAGGCGAAGAATTTGATCATCGACGGCCCCCTGCAGTTCGATGCCGCCTATGACGCCAGTGTGGCCGGCCTGAAGATGCCGGACAGTGAGGTGGCGGGCCAGGCCACGGTCTTCATCTTCCCTGACCTGAACACGGGCAACAACACCTATAAGGCGGTGCAGCGTTCGGCCGGGGTGGTGGCCATGGGTCCCATCCTCCAGGGGCTCAAGCGGCCGGTGAACGACCTGAGCCGGGGCTGTCAGGTGGCCGATATCGTCAACACCGTGGCCATCACCGTTATCCAGGCCCAGGGGGTCGTCGTCTCTGGGGAGGGTAAAAAAAATGGTTAAACCCAAGGAGAACACCATCGCCAAGATCGACCAGCTCCTGGGGGAACTGCGGGCGGCGGCCCCGGCCCAGCTGGATCTGGAGCCGGCCCTGGCCCTGGCCAACCGCTGCCACACCATGAATATCCATAAGGCCAAGGTGGCCTACTTCAAGAAGATCAAACTGCTCCTGGCCCAGGGGGCGCAGCTCTGCGCCAGCGGGCTGGAAGGCGATGAGCTGGAGAGCCAGTGGCAGGCGCTGAACCGGCAGATGCGCGCCTTGCTGGACGCCAAAAATGGTTGAGGGCTTAATGGCCGGGCTGCAAACGGTTGCCGCGCCAAGGCGCGCCTGCTGACTTATGAATAAATCTTTTCTGGGGATGCTGTTCTCCATCTTTTCTTAAGGGGGAAAAGTCATGGCAAGGATAGGTTGCGTTGGGCTGGGCCAGCTGGGCGGGACCATGGCCCGGCGGTTGCGGGAGGCGGGCCATGAGATCCTGGTCTGGAACCGTTCCCCGGCCAGGGTGGCGGAGCTGGGGTTTCCTGGCGCCGCCACCCCCCGGGAGCTGGCCCAGGCGGTGGAAAAAGTGGTCATCTGTCTCAGGGACAGCGGGGCCGTGGCCCAGGTGCTGGCCGGGCCCACCGGGCTTCTGGCCCGGGACCTGGCCGGCCGGCTGCTGGTGGACTTTACCACCCATGACAGCCAGCAGGTCGTCCGCTTTCACGAGGAGGTGGCCGCGGCTGGCGGCCGTTACCTGGAGACGCCGGTGGCCGGCAGCGTGGAACAGCTGGCCCAGGGCCAGGTGGCCCTCTTTGTCAGCGGCAGCAAGGCGGACCATGAGCGGGGCCGCGCCCTGCTGGCCGATCTGGCCACTGATCAGTTCTTTTTGGGGCCTGCGGGCCGGGCCACGGCCATGAAGCTGGTCAACAACCTGGTGCTGGGCGGCTTCACGGCCATCCTGGCCGAGGCGCTCCTCCTGGCGCAGGGGGCGGGGGTAAGTGGCCCTGAGGCGGTGCGTCTGCTGGCCCGGGGCGCGGGGGACTCGGTGGTGCTCACGGCCATGGGCCAGGGCCTTGCGGCCGGCGATTTTTCCGGCACCTTCAGCGCCGCCCTTCTCCACAAGGATCTCACCTGCCTGGCCCGGCTGGCCGCGGCCCAGGGTCAGACCCCCTGCTGCGCCCCTTTAGTGACTGATCTTTATGAAGGATGTCGGGAGCTTGGCCTGGAGGGCAAAGATTTTGGCGCGGTCTTGGCGGTGCTGCGCCAGCGCATGGAGGGCTTGCCAAGGGGTGGGAAAAATTTATAGGCTGAAAGAAAGAGAGAAGGCAGTTATGTTGATATGATCTGCTTTTGACCACGGCGCTTTTGTTTGAGGGAGGTGTGCTGCTCTGGTCGCAACAGAAGAAAGGGGGTAACTGTTATGGGAAATAGGGGTATTACTCGCCAATGTCTGCTGTTTTTTTTGCTGCTCATCAGCCCGGGCCTCGCCTGGGCGGCAGAGGAGGGCGAGGGTGAGGGGAGATATTTCTCGCCGTCGCAAAACAGCCACTTTGATTATTATCTCATCCCGCCAGCTGCTGAGGTTAAAGGCATCTTTATCTATATGCATGGCGCTGGTGGCGGCCATGAGCAGGGGTTGTCAGACAGTAACTTCGCCGCCACCTTCAAGCGGCTGAAAGAGACCTTGAATAAGGCGGGGCTGCTCTACGTCTGTCCCGCCACCGCCGGCTTTGGCCGGGATGGGGGGGAGAACCTGCGGGAGCTGGCCCATGAGCTGACCCGCCAGTACCAGGTGCCCATCTATCTGGCCGGGGCCTCGGCCGGGACCCACAACGTGGCCCGGGCCATCCAGGGGGAGGAGCTCTTTGCCGGGGCCATCCTCATCAGCCCCACCCTCAGGGCCCGGGATATGGCCAGGCCGGTGACGATCCCGCTCTTTGTAACCCACGCCCGCCAGGATCAGTTCATCCCCCTGGCCCGGATCAGCGCCCTGGTGGCGGGGCTTAAGGAGAGGGGGGCCCGGGTGGAGTTTTTGCCGGTGCGGGGCCATCACGACTCGCCCCTGGAGAAGATGGACTGGGCCCGTTCCCTCACCTATCTCACCACCAAGGACGCCCCGCCCCAGACCGTGGCGGCGGCAAGTTTCGCCGGGCAGCCAAGGTGAGGGTCTGGCCATGGGGTCCAAGGCCATGGCCCGGCTAAGTGGTTGCCATCCAGCAAAATAGAGATTATTGTTGCTGAGATTATGGATGCTTACCAGGAACTCATAGCCACCCTGGCCCTGACCATGGGCACGGCCTGGGCCGCTGGCATAAATCTCTACGCCACCATCGGCGTTTTGGGTATCCTGGGCCTGACCGGTAATATCGAGCTGCCCGTCCCCCTCCAGGTCCTCCAGGACCCCCTGGTCATCGGCGCCGCCTGCCTGATGTACGCGGTGGAGTTCTTTGCCGATAAGATTCCCGGGGTGGACACGGCCTGGGATGGTATCCACTCCTTCCTGCGCATACCGGCCGGGGCGCTTTTGGCCGCCGGCGCCGTGGGCGAGGTCACCCCCAGCCTGGCCATCGCGGCCGGGATCCTGGGCGGCTCTGTGGCGGCCACCAGTCACTTTGTCAAGGCGGGCTCCCGGGTGTTGATCAACGCCTCGCCCGAGCCCTTTTCCACCTGGACCGCCTCCCTGGCCGAAGATGCCACGGTGGTGGGCGGCGTCTGGGCCGCCCTCCATTATCCTCTGCCCTTTCTCCTCTTCTTCATTCTTTTCATCTGCGTTGCCATCTGGCTTTTGCCCCGGATCTGGCGGGGAATCAAACTGCTCTTTGCCAAGATTCGCTCTTTCTTCTGCGAGGAAGAGGCGCCGCCGGCCGGCTGAGTCAGCTTGCCCTGGCCCTCTCTGGCCTCACTATTTTTGCCCTCTGATTACCACTAAGTTTCGGCCACTATTGCGAGACCCGTGTGAGGCATTATCTATTTTGGCGTAAATTTAATGGTTCGGAGTTCCCCTGCGGTCGCTTACTTACAGTTGTTTGTAATCAGCCTTGAATTCACCGCAAAGGCGCAAAGGACGCAAAGTTTTTTATAAAAACAGGTAGTTATCTTCGGAGTATGCGCTTATCTGTGCTGAAAAAGCAGTTTTGCTGATTTTTCAAGCCCCAAAATTATTGCAATTAAACTGATAACCTATCAGTCTCCTGCCAAGATGGCTGAAAGTCAGTGGTAATCAGATTTTGCTAAGAGCTGCAGAAGAAAAAAAATTTAGAGCAGGGGGGACATGAGGCGGGTGAGGCGCACCGCCACCTTGAAGTGGAATGGTTTGTCGGCGAATTCACCGGGCCCCAGCCGTTTGGCCTGGGCAAAGTCGTCTTCCAGCATCTCTGCCACCTCTCCGGCGAAGAGGGGATCATGGACCAGGGCCGTTATCTCAAAGTTGAGGCGGAAGGAACGGTTGTCAAAGTTGGCGGTGCCAACCCCGGCCAGATGATCGTCCAGCAGAATCACCTTCTGGTGTAAAAAGCCAGCCCCATAGCGATAGAAAGAGACCCCGGTGGCCCCTGCCTCGTCAAAGTAGGAGAAGGCGGCCAGGTAGACCATCAGGTGGTCGGGCCGGTCCGGGATGAGGATACGGACATCCACCCCCCGCAGGCCGGCGAGCTGCAGGGCGGAGAGGATTGCCCGGTCCGGGACGAAGTAGGGGCTGGCGATCCAGAGCCTTTTTTCGGCCGAGTTGATCAGGTGGGTGAACATCAGGGCGGCCGTCTCTAAAGCGTCGGCCGGGCCGCTGGGCACGATGAGGACCGCCCTGTGGGCCTGCTGGTCCGTTGGCGCAACCTGCCAGTCCAGCTCCAGGAGTTCGCCGGTGGCCCAGTTGTAGTCTTCCAGAAAGGTCACCTGGACCGCCTTCACCGCCGGCCCTTTTAGTTTAATATGGGTGTCGCGCCAGTGGCCGAATTTCGGATTGCGGCCAAGGTAGGTGTCGCCGACGTTGTGCCCCCCCAGCCAGGCCGCGGCGCCATCCACCACCAGCACCTTGCGGTGGTTGCGGAAGTTGAGCTGGAAGCGGTTAAAGGGGCTTTTGCTGGCGTTAAAGGAGTGGACCTCCACCCCGGCCCGGCGCAGGGCGGCGATGTAGGAGGAGGGCAGTTCGTGGCTCCCCACCTCATCGTAGAGGAAGTAGATTGCCACCCCCTCTTTGGCCTTGGCTATCAGGTGGCGCTGGAGACGGCGCCCCAGCTTGTCATCCTTGACGATGAAAAACTGGATCAGGATATACGCCTTGGCCTGGTCAATGCCGCTGATGATGGAGGAGAAGGTGGCCGTCCCGTCGATGAGCAGGTCAACCTCGTTGCTGGTGAGAAAGGGTATCTTGGCCAGCCGTTCCACGGCCCGGATGTCTATGTCGTGTTGGTGGGCCGAGGAGATGTAGGGGGTGACGTTTTCGCGGCAGTGGCCGATGGACAGGCCGGTGAGGTCGTCGCGGTGGCAGCGGGCCGTGATATAGCCCTGGAAGCGGTTGCGCCCCAAGGTCCAGTAGATCGGCAGGCTCAGGTAGGGCATGCTGGTCAGGGCCATGCCCCAGGCAATGGCGCCCTGGGCGGTGCGGCTGGCCATGATGGCATGGACGGCGGAGAGGATGCCCAGCAGGTGCAAGAGGGAGGCCAGAAGCGAGATGACTACCGAGACGCTCATTGTGCCACCCTGAAGGTTACCAGGCAGGGGTTGTGGTCTGAGGAGGAGACGTCTTCGATGTGGGCCCCGCTGGGGACCAGACCCCGGTACCAGACATGGTCCAGGATCTGGCCGAAGCGGGTGGAGCGCTGGTCCCGGGCAAATTCCACCTCCTGCAGATCATGGCGCTGGCTGAACTGGTGGATGATGGCCAGCCGTTTAGAGTTCCAGGTGTTGAGGTCGCCGGCCAGGATAACGGGGCCCTCATGGTCCACCATGAGGCTGCCCACCGCTGCCAGCTGGGAGCGGAACGCCCTCTGGCCCAGGGTGAAGTTGACCATGTGCAGGTTGATGACCAGCAGTGACTCCCCATGGCCGGCCAGGGCGTAACTGGTCACCATGGTGGTCTTGGGCAAGCGCAGCAGGGGCTCCTGCTGGCGCATGGCGCACTGGGCCAGAGGGCTCACCTTGGAGGCGGTGATCACCCCGCAGATGGTGTTGCGGAAGCGGAAGGCGTTGGCCATGTGCCAGTAGTAGAGGTTCTCCTCGAGAAACTGGTGCATGGCGGGGGAGAGGTAGCCCTCCTGGAGGATGAGAATGTCACTCTGATCGGCGTAGCGCTGCAGGTCCGCCTGCCAGTTCTTTTTCAGGCCTTTGTAGATGTTCCAGGTCACGATCTGGAAACTGGCGGGGTCCAGTTGGGCCATGGGGGCAGGGGGGGCTTGGTTCAGTTGCTGGAAGGTGGTGGCGGGGCAGTGGTTCAGCTGGGGCGTGGCCCTGTTTCCCGCCACGGCTGGCTGGTCTGGCACATCGGTGCAGCCCGGGGCCAGCAGGAGGATGATGAGGACGATGAGGCTGGCCGGGCGCAGCGGCTGACTGGGCGCGGAACTCATCCTTATATTGGTAGCAAATTAATCTCCCCTTGACCAGCAATGAATAGCGGGGCCTGGCGCGGCTGTTTTGGAAAAAATGTGGAACATTTTTAGCTGTTTTGGTAATTTCGTGAGCCTGAATATTTAACTGACCTGCCCTCTTCTAACTAGAGCCGCAGGCCCGCCATCCATCTCCCTGCCACCAGAGCCCTATGATCAGCAACCTTCCCGAAGATATCGAGCAGCTGGTAGCCCAGCAGGCGCCCCTCCTGAGCAAGGTCCGCCAGGAGATGGGCCAGGTAATCGTCGGCCAGGAGCAGCTGGTGGACCGGCTCTTAACCGCCCTGCTCTGTAACCACCATGTCCTCATCGAGGGTCTGCCCGGCCTGGCCAAGACCCTCACCGTGACCACCCTGGCCCAGACCACGGCCTGCGACTTCCAGCGTCTGCAGTTCACCCCGGACCTGTTGCCCGGCGACCTCATCGGCACCCTGATCTACAACCCGGAGGTCAGCTCATTCTCCGTCCATAAGGGGCCTATCTTCACCAACCTGATCCTGGCCGACGAGATTAATCGGGCCCCGGCCAAGGTGCAGAGCGCCCTGCTGGAGGCGATGCAGGAGAGGCAGGTGACCATCGGCTCCACCTCATACGAGCTGGCCCAGCCGTTCATGGTCCTGGCCACCCAGAATCCGGTGGAGCAGGAGGGGACCTATCCCCTGCCCGAGGCCCAGGTGGACCGCTTCATGTTCAAGCTCAAGGTTGATTACCCGGCCCGGGCGGAGGAGCTGGCGATCCTGCAGCGGATGGGGGCGGGAGAAACACCCGCACCCCGGGAGGTGATCACCAGCAACGACATCCTGGGGCTGCAGAAACTGGCCAGCCAGATCCATGTCAATGAGCGGCTGGAGGAGTATATCGTCGATCTGGTCAGCGCCAGCCGCCAGCCGGGCGATTATGGTCTGGATATCGGTCCCTTAATCCAGTATGGCGCCTCGCCCCGGGCCACCATCTTCCTGGTCCGGGCCGCCAAGGCCAATGCCCTGCTGGCCGGGCGGGCCTACGCCACCCCCCATGACGTCAAGACCATCGCCATGGACGTCCTGCGCCACCGCCTCATCCTTACCTACGAGGCGGAGGCGGAGGAGGTGAGCAGTGAAGAGCTGGTGGCCCGGATCCTGGAGCAGGTACCGGTGCCATGAAAAAAGAGAATGGCGA
>JBDLJA010000047.1:0-17059 GCA_039714595.1 Thermodesulfobacteriota bacterium
ATTCGCGGCTGCGAAATCACCAACAATGGTAATGGAATTTTTTTACGGGGAGACGACAACGGCGACGAGAGTACAATTACCCGCAATACCCTTGTCGCTGGCAATTATATTCATGGCAACGGCAATATCGGCAGCGAAACCCAGCATAATATCTACAGCCAGGGCGTTTCACCCATCTTCCAGTACAATCGCATCGGCCGTCAGCGGCCAGGGGCAGGGGGGATATCCCTGAAGGATCGCTCCGCTAATACCGTCATCCGCTATAACTGGATTGAAAGCGGGGCTCGCACCATTGATCTGGTGGAGGCGGAAGATGCCTCCATAGTTGTCGCTGAAGGAGAATATGGTAACGCCTATGTCTATGGCAATATAATAATAAATGAGATTGACGACACAGACGGCTATGCCTGGGCCGGCCATATTGTCCATTTTGGCGCGGATAATTTTGCCGATGATGGCACGGGCGACTGCACGGCCCCTGATCCTGATATCTGCCGCAACGGCACCCTGTATTTTCATAATAATACAGTGATAATAAAAGATTACCGCACCATTGCCCAGGACTCACCCTGGGTACAGGATCGACTCTTCGAGCTATCGGTGCGGGATGCCACGGCGGATATCCGCAATAATCTCTTTCATCTCCATGCCCCCAATGGTCACCCTAACCTGACCTTGATGCGCCAACATGGAACCGCTAATCTCAATGGGGTAAATTGGATTACCGCTAACTGGGCAGAGCATGCTTTAGAGGATGACTACCATCAGTGGACCGGCACCATTAACTATAACGGCACTCTGATAGAGGGCAGCGCACCGGAACTGGCTGCCATCACCAGTATTTCCGGCAACCTGACCGGTGATGATTATCGCCCCAGTGCCTCCTCGCCCCTCATTGACCAGGCAACACCCCTGCCCCCCACCCTGATCAGTGCCGGGCATGGCGTAAACCAGGAGTATGAGCGCCATCAGGCTGGCGTCAATCGTAACCTTACCGGCGCGGCCCCGGATCTTGGTGCCCTTGAATATAGATAAATTGAAGTAGTTCAGACTTGATCTGACACATTGCCTTCTTGAAAGAGCGAGGGGTGCCGGGTTTTATGGAGGTGCGAAGCCAAAACCCGGAACTCTGCCGCGAGCATGGCATGAGCAGCGCCACTTTTTATAAATGGCGGTCTAGGTATGGGCGGCATGGCTGCCTCCCTCATGCAGCGGATGAAGGAGTTGGAGGCCGAAAATAAGCGCCTCATATCAACAAGTTGTATGGTGTCGGTAAGGTTTTTGCTGTCCCTTTGCGTCAGGCGGAGCGCTTGGTGCCGGAGTAGGTAAAGGCCTTGGCCACCATCTTGTAGAAGCTGCCCTTGTCGATCCCCACCTCCTTGCCGCAGCGGCAGCGGATTTTCTTTTTCTTCTCATCATGGATCAAGGTGCCGTAAAACTTATCGATCCGCGCCTTATGGCAGCGCAAGACCTCGCCGGGTCCAATCTTATCGTAACGCCACAGCTTCTTCTTGCAGGCGGCGCATTTAAGGGTAAGCATTTTTTTTACTGATTCCTGCTAAGTTTCAGCCTCTTGTTCGATATTAGGGAGAAATCAGCCGTTCTGACGTAAAGTTTACGGTTCGGAGTCTTCGCTTCCCTGCCGTTGACGGTTTACGGTTCAAGGAAAAATCTTATCTAACCAAATGACACACCTTCCACGGACCGTAAACTGTAAACCGGCAACCGTAAACAGCTAGCGGGCCAGGTGGCAATTTTGCAAGGTGGTCCTATAGGTGGCTGCGGGTCCAGGCGATAATGGCGGAGCTATCCATGGCCCCGGACTGGCGCGCCACCTCCCGGCCATCCTTCACCAGCACCATGGTGGGGATGGAGCGGATATTCCAGCTGCGCCCCAGGGAAGGCTCTTTTTCGGTGTTCACCTTCACCAACCGGACCTGGGGTTCCAGGGCCCGGGCGGCCTCGAGAAAGGCGGGAGCCATCATCTTGCACGGCCCGCACCAGGGGGCCCAGAAATCGATGAGGACCGGAATCTGGCTGCGCCGCACATGGCTCTGGAACGCCTCATAGTCTAGCTGGGCCACCGAGCCGGCAAAGAGCTTGGCCCGGCATCTGCCGCAGACGGGCTGTTCAGTCAGCCGGCCTGCGGGCAGCCGGTTGACGCCATGACAGTGGGGACAGACCACGTGTATATTTTCCATGGTTTTATTTCAGCCCCCGGGAGGTTTAGGGGTGGCGAATGATTTATTGTCTCTGGCAACGGTAATTAAGCATTTGCTTGCCATCTTATCCTTGACAAAATACCCCTGTTCGGCAAACTTTGCCAGAACTGAGATAGAGGTTCGAGCCAAAAGCCTTGTAGCAGATTTTTATTAGGACGCCGTTGAAGGGGCGTTCCCCAAATGCCCACGAATAAGAGGTAAGCTATGTTAGAGATAAGCGAGATAGCCGCAGAAAAACTCACAGACCATCTGCGGCAGATAAAGAGCGCCAAGGCAATACGCATTGGCAAGAGCCGGGGGGGCTGAGCTGGCTCTTCCCTGCAGCTGACTCTGGATGAGTCACAGGAAAATGATGAGCAGTTTCAGGTTGGCGAACTGACCTTTCTGGTGGAAAAAGCCCTTCTGCGGCGGTGCGGCCAGATCAAGGTGGATTTTCTCAAGGAGGAGAAGTGGGCCGGGTTTGCCATTGTGCCGGAGAAGCCATTGCCCCTCTTTGGCGGCTGCTAGACAAGAGAGTGTCGCCGCTGTTGAGCCGAAAAAAAAATCTGATTACCAGCGACTTTCAGCCAGTTGGGCAGAAGGATTGAAAAATTAGCAAAACTGCTTTTTTACCGCAAAGGCGCAAAGGTAACTGCCTGTTTTTCCAAACAAAAAAACTTGGCGTCTTCGAATTCTGCGCTTATCTGCGGAGAATCTATATCGGCTAGATCAAGGCACATGTAGGCCGTCGACTTTAGGCCAGAAGAGACGATGTCTCTCAGGGGGTCATAATAGTGGCTGAAGCTTAGTGGTAATCAGAAAAAAATAGTGGGAGAGAGTTGTTTCCCCCTATTGCCCTGCAGTTTCATCCTGCGGGGGGAGGGGGGGCTGCTGCTGGGAAAAATATTTATCCAGGATCGCCTTGGCAATGGGGGCGGCGGCGGAACCGCCGTGGCCCCCATGTTCATTGAGGACGGTGATGGCGATGCGCGGTTTGTCGGCCGGGGCAAAGCAGGTGAACCAGGCGTGGTCCCGGTATTTGTAGGGAATCTCATCTTCCTCCACATCCTTATAGCGGCTCAGGTGGATCACCTGGGCCGTGCCGGTCTTGCCGGCCACAACGATCTCCTCCATGGCCGCCTTGGTGGCGGTGCCCCTTTGGTTGTTAACCGCCCCCACCATGCCCTTTTTAATTAACTCTAACTCCGTTTCCGTGAGAAGTGATTGCTTCTGTTCCTCGGGGGGAAATTCCTTGATGGGGGAGCCATCCTGGCCCAGGATGGCTTGGACCAGGCGGGGCTGGAAGACCCGGCCGCCATTGGCCAGGGCCGCGGTCATCCGGCAGATCTGCAGGGGGGTGGTCAGGTTGAAGCCCTGGCCGATGGAGACGGAGACGGTCTCCCCCTGTTGCCACCCTTCCCCCTTCTTCCGCTTTTTCCACTCCTTGGTGGGAACCAGGCCGCTTTTTTCATTGGCCAGGATAATGCCGGTCTTTTCCCCCAGCCCCAACCCCTTGGCGTAGTGGGCCAGTTTGTCCACCCCCACCTCTTGGCCCACATGGTAGAAATAGACGTCGCACGATTCGGCCAGGGCCCTCTCCAGGTCCACCGTGCCGTGGCCCCATTTCTTCCAGCAGCCATAGCTGAGGCCGTGGAGTTTGAAGGAGCCGTAGCATTTATAGGTTGTTTTATGGTCAATCACCCCTTCGCGCAACCCGGCCAGGGCCGTGATCATCTTATAGGTGGAGCCGGGGGGGTATTGGCCCTGGATTGTCTTGTCCAGTAAGGGTTTCTGGTGGTTGTTCAGCATGGCGTTCCACGCCTTATGGGAGATGCCGCCGACAAAGTCCTCCAGCTGCAGGGCTGGCGCGCTGGACAGGACCAGGAGTCGGCCGGTATCAACCTCCATGGCCACCACGGCGCCGGCCTTGCCGGCCATGGCCTCTTCCGCTGTCTGCTGCAGTTCCAGGTCCAGGGTCAGTTGCAGGTCGTGGCCGGGCAGGGGTTCCCGGCGCAGGAGCGATTGCTGCTCCATGCCATGGACGTCCACCTCAAAGAGGCGCACGCCCTTTTCGCCGCGCAGCTCGGTCTCAAAGAGCCTTTCCAGCCCCATCTTACCGATGGGGTCGCCGCCGATGTACTCCGTCTCCTTCTTTGTCTTGAGCTCCTTCTTACTTATTTCACCGAGGTAGCCGATGAGGTGGGAACCCAGGTTGCCGAAGTTGTACTTGCGGGCCGGCATCGGTTCTATGCGGATGCCGGGCAGCTCCAGGCGGTGATTTTCAATGAAGGCCACCGTCTCCCAGCTTATGTCTTCCTTGAGGCGCAGGGGCATGTAGTTGGGGCGGTTGCCCTGTTCTCTGATGCGGGCCAGGAGGGTATTGATGTCCTCCTGGAGGATGTGGGCCATCTTCCGCAGGATCCTCTCCGGGTCTTTGGCATCTTCCCTGGTCCAGAGGACATTGAACAGGGGACGGTTGCTGATGATGATTCGGTTGTGGCGATCGACGATGTTGCCGCGGGGGGCTATGATCTGCAGTTCCCGCACCCGGTTATTGCGGGCCATTTCGGTGTACTTTCCCCCCTGGTGGATCTGGAGAAACCAGAGGCGGGCCACCAGGATGGCAATGAAGGTAACCATGACAACGGTGGCAATATCCAGCCGCTTCTTGAGGATGGCCAGTTCCTCTTCATCCAGGAAGTTTATGCGATCTAGCATATTAGCCATCAGTTCTCTTACCGGAAGCGATTGCCCCGTTGGGGGCGGATGAGGATTTGCAGGGCCTTCTTCGGCGTGAATTTTGTCATCACCAGGTCAAAGAAGGAAAACAGCGGCATGGTGATAATGGCCAGCATGAACAGGCGGATAATTATCTGTTGCCAGGGGATGCTGGTGGCCGCCTCCGGGCTCAGGGTGGAGATGGCGCCATAGGAGAAGGTGGTCACAAAGATATAGCTGGCCAGGACTAAAGGCACCTGGTGGATGCTTTCCACCAGGGCCAGAAGGTGGGAGATGGTTTTGATAAGGAGCAACAGGCAGAGAAAGGTGAGGGGGTGGAGGCCGGAAAAGATGCCGGAGAAGATGTCAAGGAGCATACCGATCAGGGTGACCATCAGGGCGGCCCGAAAGGGATCAAAGCGGATGGCGATAAATACCAGGAGGACGAACAGGGGGTCCAGGTAGGCGAGCCAGCCGGGCAGCAGGGGAAAAAAGGCGGTCTGCAGGATGAGGAGCAGGACGGCGAGGAGGAAGAAGGGAGGGCAGGGCATGGTTTCAGTTGAAGAGGGAATCCTGGCGCAGGATGATGATTAGATATTCCAGCTGATTAAAGTCCACGGTGGGGGCGATCTCGATCTCCTGGAACATGCCGCGCCGTTTTTTTACCACCGAGGAGACCGAGCCCAGGGGAACCCCCTTGGGAAAAGAGCCGCCCAACCCGGAGGTGACGATTAAATCCCCCTTCTCCACATCAACATTTTTCAGGATGTAGTGCAGTTCGTACTGCTGCTTGCCGGTGCCCTTGAGAATACCCTGGGCCCGATTTTTTTGAATGAGAACATCCACTGCCGAATTGGGGTCTATTGCCAGCAACACCTTTGAGGTGGCGGGGGACGTCTCTAGGATCTGGCCCACCACGCCCTCCACGGTGAGGACCGGCATACCCTTTTCAATGCCGGCGCTGGAACCCTGGTCAATGGTCAGGGTCCGGAACCAGATGGAGGGGTCACGGCCGATGATCTGGGCCGAGATGGTGGGTGGCTTGAGATTATCTTTTAATTTGAGAAGCTTTCTGAGGCGGGTGTTTTCGGCCATCGCCTCGCGATAGCCCTGGTTGCTGATGGTGGAGCCGGCCAGTTGCTCGCGCAGCACCTTGTTTTCCTGCTGAGTGTTAACAAGATTGAGGTAATTCTGCCAAACCGCCTTGATGCCGCCGCTGACACGGGTCACCACATATTGTCCGCGGCCGATGATGTCCAGGCCGAATTTTTGCGGGGCGTTGAAACGGTGGCGGCCCACCGTGCTGACAATGATGATCAGCAGCACGGTGATGACAATGCCATAGAGGAAATAGGCCTTGAAGGCCTTGACCCGGGAACGCTGGCGCATCATAGCCTCCCGGGCAGGGGCGCGGCAGCAGGGAGATTTGCAACAGCTCGTATGTCCATGGGTGCCAGGATCAGGAAACCATCACTTCCTTGAGGACATCGATATCCTCCAGGGCCTTGCCGGAGCCCAGGACCACGGATGAGAGGGGGTCGTCGGCGATGATGATGGGCAGGCCGGTTTCTTCTTTGAGGCGGGCGTCCAGGTTGCACAACAGGGCGCCGCCGCCGGTGAGGACAATGCCCTGGTCAACGATGTCGGCGGCCAGTTCGGGCGGGGTCAGCTCCAGGGCCATTTTCACCGCATCGATGATGGCGTCGATCTGTTCGGAGATGGCGTGCTGGATCTCCTGGGAGTCTATGGTCAGGGTCTTGGGTACGCCGGAGACAAGGTCACGCCCCTTAACATCCATGGTGTCAAAGGGGGGCTCCGGCATTATATCGGCGATGGAGGTCTTGATTACCTCGGCCGTGTGCTCGCCAATGAGCAGGTTGTGGTGTCGTTTGATGTGCTGGAGGATGGCGTCGTCCATCTTGTCGCCGGCCACCCGGACAGATTTAGCGTAGACCACGCCGGCCAGGGAAATCACCGCCACCTCAGTGGTGCCGCCGCCGATGTCGACGATCATGTTGGCGGTGGGTTCGGTGATGGGCAGGCCGGCGCCGATGGCCGCGGCCATCGGTTCCTCAATGAGGTACACCTCGCGGGCCCCGGCGGACTCGGCCGATTCTCGCACCGCCCTTTTCTCCACCTGGGTGATGCCAGAGGGTACGCTGACGATGATTCGGGGGTGGACCAGGGTCCGGCGGTTGTGGACCTTGTTAATAAAGTAGCGCAGCATCGCCTCGGTCACCTCGAAATCGGCGATGACCCCATCCTTGATGGGGCGGATGGCGACGATATTCCCCGGGGTACGGCCAAGCATGTTCTTGGCGTCTTTTCCCACGGCCAACACCTTGTTGCTGCGCCCATCCTGACGCACTGCCACCACCGACGGTTCGCGGAGGACAATGCCTTTTCCTTTGACATAGACCAGGGTGTTAGCGGTGCCCAGGTCAATGGCAAGATCATTGGAAAGCCAGCCGAAGAGGGAATCAAAGGGAGAGAACATAGTTTTTTTCCTGAAAAGTGTTACTGAAGCTGAGGTGGATTGTTGATCTTGGAACAGGGCCGCAGATCAGTAATTATAGGTAATAACGAAACAATTTACAAGATTATTGCCTGTCTGCCGGCTAAAAGTCAACGGTTGCCTGCAATAAATTGCCGGGCCGCCATGGCCCGGTAAAAAAGTAATTTCCCCCATGAGGTAAAAATATGTAATACACCATGGCTCATAGGGCAAGAAAAATGGCTTCCTTGCCTGTAAGGCGCGTAAGGGATGCTTGGCTTTGCGGCAACTTATGGGCGATAAGGAGGAGGTCTATTGTTTGCAGGGCGGCAATGGTGCCTGTGAAGGGGGTGGAAAGCGCCTGTCTGGCGCGGGATAGCAGGGGGCGCTGGATGGTTAAACAGGACGGAAAAAAAATCTTGACAGGCCCCCATGCTTCGGCTTTAATGGCCGTCACTTTCACCATTAGCCATGCCGTTTTCTGGCGAGGGGTGGCATGATGACAGTCATGAATAATGTGGGGCTATAGCTCAGCTGGGAGAGCGCTTGAATGGCATTCAAGAGGTCGGCGGTTCGATCCCGCCTAGCTCCACCACTTAATAGTTTTTTCGTTGTGATCCAGCGGAAACTCCTGCCCCTTGGTGTGTTGATCCACCCAAGGGGCTTTTTTTATGCCTAGACTCCGGGCAACTTTTCCCTCTCCAATTCCCCTCTGAAAAGAGAAATGTCTCCGGCTCCTCCGGTTTGGGGCATCCCGATAAGAGGGCTTGCCTGGCCCCAGGTCAGGGTTGGCCGGCCCCCCGAAGAGGGCCGGGGCCTCACTTACATCCCTTCGGCAACCTCCACCAGGGCGTTGAACGCCTCATCGATCTCTAGATAGCTGTTGAAGATATGGGTGGATGCCCTGATAACGTAGGTGGATCTCCCCCTGCTATACCTTCCCGGCAGGTCGGCCGCGCTGTCATAATAGGAGGTGTAGCGGAACCATACCCCATGCTCTTCTTTTAGCTTTGTGGTAATCCCGGTGATAAAGGACTTGTCAAAGCGTTTGCTCGGGTCTGCTGATGGGACAAAGGCGGCCAGGCCGCTGTTGAGCTCATCGTGGCCGGGGGCCGGGGATACGAGGCATTGCTCGCCCCACTGGGCAATTATTTTCTCCTTCAGGTAGTCGTTGAGGGTGAGGATCCTTTCCTCCACGGCGCCTGGGCCGATGGCCTCCTGGAAGTTCATCGCCTCAACCATGGCGGTGAAGGCCGGGGTGTTACACTGGCCCCTGATCTGCATGGCCAGGGGTACTGTGAAGATGGACGGGCCGCCCGGATAGATTGGCTTGGTGAGGTCATACATCTCAGAGAGGATGGGCCAGACGTTGTGGGGATTGTTTGCCCCATCCTTGATGTAGAGAACGCCGGTGCCCGGAGGGCCGTTGAGCCATTTATGGCCAGCGCAGGCGTAAAAATCACAGCCCAGATCGTGCAGGTCAATCTCCACCATGCCCAGGGAGTGGGCGCCGTCAACCAGGGTCATGAGGCCATTGTCCTGGGCCAGTTGGCACAGTTCCTTCACCGGCATGCGCAGGCCGGTTGTGTAGTTGATATGGCAGAAGCAGAGCATCTTTGTGTTGGCGGTGATGGCGGCAGCGAAGGAGTCGATGATCTGCTGCTTGTCGGTGACGGGCGAGGGCAGGGTCAACTCGCTGATGGTGACGTTGGCGCGATCTCGCAGGATATGCATGGGCGAGGTGCCGGCCAGATGGTCATGGCGGGTGGTGATAATTTCATCACCCTCTGCCAGGTCAAGGCCCTGGAGAATGACATTCATGCCCATGGTGGTGTTGGTGGCCATGACAATTTCATCCTCAGTGGCCCCCATGAACTGGGCGACCCTGGCCCTGTTTTGTGACTGGCCGGCGCCAAATTCCGCATCGTCCATAACCGAATAGGATGGGCTCTGGCTGAATTTTGCGAGATTGCCGCACAGGTTGTCCAGGACCTGGCGTGGCATGGAGCCCTCGGTGCCGGTGTTCATGTAGATTATTTGGGGGTCAAGGTTGAACTTGCTGATCACATTTGCCCAGGTGGCGTTGTCTGCTGGGGCGGCGCTTGTCAGGCCAGCAATGATCTCCTGGGCCTGGGAGACCTTGGGCAGCACCATGGCGCCCACGCCACCGGCGGCAGCGGCGCTGGCCATCTTCAGAAAGCTTCTTCTGGTGGGGTTGTTTTCTGAGTTATTCTCTGTCTTTACTTCTCTTTCTAGACTTTCGTCGCTCATTTTCTCTCTCCTGAAAAAATATGGTTTTCTGTTGCGCCATGGCGGGCCAATTTTTTAGTTTTTGCCTGGATGCTGCACCCCTGCGGCAAGGGTATATTGTTGGAATTGTTAAAATAAATTCGTAGGCCGCCCGTTGAGGTATGCAATACTTGTTCCTTGGCTTAAGTTGGCCTGTATCCCTTCGATTTGTCGTGGGAAGGTGGTATTGTTTCTGGCCCGGCGATAATGGCCGACGGTTATGTTTTTCCGGGATGCCGAACAATTTGGTTCGGAAATGTGGAAAATTGCTGCTGGCCAGGGGGGCAAGTCGTGGGTGTTTTGCTTATGGCAACAGTGGGGAAATTGCCAGAGAGAGGGGGGAAGAGATAAATGTTTGTTGCGCCGATGGCCCGGATATGTCAAGCAAAAGCAGATGTAACCTGATGGAATGCGCCCCAGGGCGGGGACAAAATCTTTGCAGGATGTTTATGGCGGCAAAAGGATCTTTACGCAGGGTTGACGAGATAGATGTTCTCGTGATCCGGAAGAGGATGAAGAATCTGCGCTTACGGGTGCGGGAGCCGAAAGGTGAGGTGTGTCTGTCGGCCCCCCATCACGCCTCCTGGCAGGCCATCGACTCCTTTGTCAGGAGTCAGCAGGGCTGGATCAAGGCGCGCCAGGGGGAGATTGCCGCCAGGGGGCCCAGGCCGGAGTTGTGCCTGGAGGATGGTGAGATTCACCTCTTTTTTGGCCGGGAGTATGAACTGCGGCTAAGGGAGGTGAGCAGTGGCCGTCACCTGTTGCGCCTGACTGCTGAAAGGCGGCTGGAACTTGCGGTGCGTCAGGGCACCAGCCGGGCCAACCGGCGGAAGGTGTTAGATCGTTGGTACCGGGAGCGTCTGGGACGTGCGATCGACAAACTGGTGGCAAAGTGGCAGCCGCGCCTGGCGGTGACGGTGACGGCCTGGACCATCAGGGCCATGTCCAGCCGTTGGGGGAGCTGCAATGTCGGGCGCGGTCGCCTCTCCATTAATCTGGATCTGGTCCGCCTGCCCCGGCCCTGCCTGGAGTATGTGGTGGTCCATGAGATGGTTCATCTGCTCGAGCCGGGCCATAACAAGAGATTTTGGTCCCTGCTGGACCAGCACCTCCCTGCCTGGCGTGAGGCCAAGGCGCTTTTGCACGGCCAGTGGGGCACCCCGGCCGGCCAGGACGACTGGTCGGTCTACATGGTGCGCTGTGCCGATGACAGCCTCTACACCGGCATAGCCAAGGACCTGGGCCAGCGGCTGGCCGCTCATAATTCGGCCAAGGGCGGGGCCAAATACACCAAGGCCCGGCAGCCGGTTGCCCTGGTCTACCAGGAAGGGGGCTTGACTCACTCCCAGGCCGCCCGGCGTGAATGGGCCATTAAGAAACTTAGCCGCCTGGCCAAGCTTGCCTTGGTCCGGGACTACCAGGAGGGAGCAGCGTGAAATTAGCATATCTCTGTAGTGGCATTGTCGGCTGTTTAGCACTCTTCATGCTGGGGGGATGCGGTCCCCTGCCCATGTGCGGGTCCGCCAATGAAGGGGCGGAGGAGTGCGTGGTACTTCTCCATGGTCTGGCTCGGAGCAACCGCGCCATGGCGCCCTTGGCCAAGGCCCTGGAGGCGGAGGGTTTTCGGGTGGCAAATCTTGACTACCCCTCCACCCGCAAGACCATTGCCGAGATCGCCCAGGAGGATTATCCCCGGGCCTTGACCTGTTTTGCCCATTCCCCCCCCTGCGCCAGGATCAATTTCGTTACCCACTCCATGGGGGGGATTGTCCTGCGTCGGGCCCTGAGCGAGAGCAGGCCCGCCAACCTGGGGCGGGTGGTGATGATCAGCCCCCCCAACCAGGGCAGCGAGGTGGCTGATCTGTTAAATAACAGCTGGTGGCTTGGCTGGTTTTACCGCTGGTACAATGGGCCCGCAGGCCAGGAACTGGGCGTTGGCCCGGGGTCGGTGCCCTTGTCCCTGGGCCCGGTGGATTACCCGGTGGGGGTTCTTACCGGTGACCGGCATCACGGTTTTGACAACTGGTTTGCCGGGATGATTCCGGGCGCGGATGATGGCAAGGTGGCGGTGGAGCGGGCCAAGGTGGCGGGTATGAGTGATTTTTTGGTGCTGTCCCATCACCACACCTCCATAATGAAGCAGGAGGAGGTCATTGAGCAGGTTATCTGTTTTCTGAAGAGTGGCAGGTTTTGCCCCCAGGGGCAGGATGGGAAGTTGTGATGCTTGGGGGGTGCCTGTCCTGTGACGGCGCAAATGGCCTGAATGTGGTGCAGGTCTCCTGTCTGGTACTGTTGAAGGGTTACAGTCCACTTAACCATTCGGCCCATATACGTCTTGACTTGCCTAAACCCCTTGTCTTAAAATTTCATAAGCTAATGCTTTGTTGTGCGGCAAGATTCAAGGGTAAGTCTCTAAAGTCTTGGTGGTTACTTCACTAATATTTTAATAAAAAACAGGTTTTAAATCAGATAGCTGGGTTGCCTTTCTGGAAAGGTTATCCGGCTTGTTTTTTTAGCAGGCCCAGAAGGGTGGTGATGGGCGAAGGCCGTTTTTGAGCAATTAAAGGCAGGAAGCGTATCCACCCCTGACTTTTTTAACCGGAGATTATGGCTGCCGCGGCCAACCAGAGCGTTCTCTAAGTCACCATTACAGGCCGGTAAACCGTCATTTATAAATCACTCCCCAAAGGGAGCTTTTGTTGCCCCCATCATTATGAGGAAAGACAATGGGAGATGACTTTGCCTATCTACTTGAAGAATCATTGCAGCTAGAACTAAACATTGCTGATCTATACCTTTTGTTTGAGAAATTGTTTCCTGAAGATGCGAAATTCTGGTGGCAGTTGTCGTTAGAGGAGAAAAACCATGGCGCTCTGATTCGTAGTGGCAAGGAGATGTTTCTACCCATTGGCCAATTCCCCCACGACTTTATTAAAGATCGTTTGCAAATCTTAATAGACACAAACAGCGAAATAAATTCACTGATCAGGAAATACCAAGACAATGGCCCATCACGGGAGGAAGCTTTTAATATCGCCTTCGATATTGAGAATTCAGTTGGCGAACTGCACTATCAAGTATTCATGGACAGGGAAGCCGGATCTAAGATAGACGATATATTTCAGCAATTGAACAAAAATGATAAAGATCATGCGGACAGAATAAAATTTTATATGCAAGCTAATAATATTAGCTTGCAATCTGAAAATTTATAAAAATTGCCCCAATAGATTTAGCGTGGGCTAGTCAGCGTCGTTGACGCCATTGACACCAACCTATGCTAATGTTGATCTAAAATATAATATACAATACTATGCAAGACATAATAATTGAAATTGTAAGATGTATAATTGTTCTTGCGATTTTCATTTATCTATGGCGTGTTGGCAATAGAGAAACGCTCAGTAGTGAAAATGGTTGGAAGTTTATATTGACAGGATTCTTTTTAATTTTTTTGGGAATGCTTTTTGATATAACAGATAATTTTACTAGCCTAAATAAATTCATTATTATTGGAGATACTAGTGTTGAATCATATATCGAAAAGATTTTTGGTTACTTCTTTGGTTTTTTGTTTTTAGCAATAGGTTTCTCAAAATGGATTCCCCGGGTAATCGAAAATAAACAACTGAAAAAATCTCTTCAGGCAGAAACCGAACAACTTAAAGCAGAAATAGTAATACGCAGGAAAGAAGAAAAACTAAGGATTGAGACAGAAACGAAACTGCACAGATCTCAAAAAATGGAAGCGATAGGTTTGATGGCTGGCTCTGTGGCCCATGATCTTAACAATATCCTGTCTGGAATCGTTTCCTACCCGGAACTAATCTTATTAAAATTACCAAAAGACCATGAAATAGTACCGAGCGTCAAGGCAATACAAGAGTCTGGCCAACGAGCATCTCTGATCATTTCAGACCTTCTAACAATAGCTCGTGGCATAGCCACAGAAAAAATTGCAGACAATTTAAACGATATTGTTGATGAGTATCTTCTCTCACCAGAGTTTGCCAAATTACAATCTCTTTATCCTGCGGTCAAGATAACTAAAAATATGGAAAATAGTCTCGACAATTTTTTATGCGCTCCTGTGCATATCAGAAAATGCATTATGAATCTAGTAACAAATGGAGCAGAGGCTATCTCTAGCAAAGGTAATGTAACTGTCGCAACCAGCAATATCAAGATAGAGGAGCCTATAGACGCGCCACATCTATCAAAAGGTAACTATGTACTTCTCTCCATCTCAGATGACGGACCAGGTATACCTGAAACAGATATTAATAATATATTTGAGCCTTTTTTTACAAAGAAGAAAATGGGAAGAAGCGGAACAGGGTTGGGATTGGCAATAGTTTGGAGCACTATTCAAGATCACAAGGGCGACATCGAGGTTGAAAGTAGCAATAAAGGTACAAATTTTAACCTTTATTTTCCCGCAACAGATATAAAAAAGAATTCCCACGAAATTGCTGACATTGACCTTAGTAAATTATTCGGCAATGGAGAAAAAATACTTGTTGTGGATGACGAACACATTCAAAGAGATATAGCTTGTAACTATCTTTGTAAACTCAAATATATACCTGTTGCTGTTAAGTCAGGCGAGGATGCTATTAAATATACCAAAACCAACCCCGTACACTTATTAATCATAGACATGAAGATGGATCCAGGCATAAATGGCTTGGCTACGTATCAATCAATCCTCAAAAAAAATCCAAATCAAAAAGCCATTATCGCAAGTGGATATGCAGAGAGCAGTTTAATAACCAGCGCTCACCAGCTGGGGGCAAGTCAATTCCTAAAGAAGCCATACACAATTGCTAAACTTGGGCAGGTCGTTAAAAAAGCTCTTGCTGAAAATTCATAATGGATCTTGATTAGAACAGCGGATTTTTTCTGCACAGATTGCAAAGTTCCAGGTTTGCTCTGAGTAATAAAAATGTGGGGATAAATAAGCCTACTCCAGCTATAGGTATTGTAATAAATGATGAAACTTTACAGAATATTGAGGCATTTTGAAATATGCTGATAATTGATTTGTTTCTGTTGTGAGTAGTACTTCAAAAACATGCTTGTATGTCTATTAAAGGAACCAAGCAGTCAAGCATTAGCCAGATGTGTCAATGGTTTGTAGATAGAATATGGTTCATTTTTTAGAAACCAAATGCCTGAGGTAACCCGCCCGCCAACCCATTGGCAACCAGCTTTATGCGTGACACAATGTTGAGGAAAACTCAGCAAAACGCGGGTGTTCGCGGGTTGGCGTTAATTGGTTTGTTATGCAATTTTTGTGTTGTACTCCGTATTGCTAGGTCTTTGCCTTGAGCTTGAATAGTTTAGGCGAGGTTTGGATGAATAAGGGCTTATTAAACACGAGAATTTTGTATGCCCTAACGTGAGTTTCTAATGTAAAGAAGCCTGTAGAGCTGGTAATTAAAGTTCTTAAATTTAGAAGGGTATTGATGTGTAGTGGTTCAGACTTGATCTGGCAGTTACCGGTTTTTGGAGGTGCCTGTCAGGTCAGATTCAGGCTACCAGCTTTTCTTGCCAGATTCCCTTCCCTTCTTTAAGTGTTTCCATCGGCGTTCTGCCGCAATACATCTTTCCCTGGTGAGTCCTTTCGCCGTTGTAATATTCCAGCCAGATGTCCAGGTCAGCCTGTAAGGACTCAGTGTCTTCGTATATCTTCTTGCGGAAGGTGACTTGCTAGAACTCCTGCAAGATTGTTTTGTGAAAGCGCTCGCAGATACCGTTTGTCTGTGGCCGCCTTGCCCTTGTCTTCGAATGCTCTATATCGTTGAGGGCCAGGTAGGGCTGGTAATCATGCTTTTCAGATCTGCTACAGTACTCAGAGCCCCTGTCTGTCAAAATACGCAATGAAAGGTAAATCATGCGCAACGTAGAAAGGGGTAATACTCGGTCATTCAGCAGGTCGGCTGCGGTAATGGGTGTCTTGGTCGTGTAGAGCTTGGCAAAGGCAACCTTGGCGTATGTATCTACAAAGGTCTGCTGGTATATCCTACCCACCCCTTTCAGGGTACCAATATAGAACGTGTCCTGTGATCCCAGGTAGCCAGGATGGTGGGTTTCTATCTCACCAGACACCTCGTCATTCTGCTTCTTACGTTCAAGGGACTGAGCCTGAGATTCCGTGAGAATTAATGACTGCTGGGCCATCTTCTCTTCCAGGCCCGAAGTCGGTCCTTGAAGCAAGCCAGGTTGTGGCGCAGCCATACGCTACGAACTCCATTGCCTGAGATAAAATACCCTTTTTACGCAGCTCATTGCTTGCTCTGCTTTGGCCGTGGGCTGGTTCTTCAATGGCATAGGCTACTACAGCTAATTCCGTGGCCTCCTCGACCCTGTTTTTATGGTTCGGTCTCCTCCGATTATTATCAACAAGGGCTTCGACTCCACCTTCTTCTACTGCCGTCTTGTACCGATAAAAAGTATCTCTGGAAAGGCCCATGATCTGGCAGGCCTTGGAAACATTCCCAAGCTCTTCTGCCAGATTTAAAAGTCCAACAAGGAGCGAGCGTGCTCGCGGGTCAGGTTGATTGATTTGTTAAGCCAAAATTTCCTCGACAGGAAGGATTTGCTTGCCGTGACGGATGGTCAGGATAGAAATTTTTTGTACGCTGAGATGATATATTATGCGGTAGTTTCTATATAATATTTCTCTTACTTCTTCTCTTTCTGTTTCCGGCACAACTCTGCCAAGTTTCAGTGATGATTTTAGCGTTTCAATCTTTTTGAATATTGTATCTATCCAGTCTTGGGCTGCCTTTGGGTTGTCAAAGGCTATGTAGTCAGCTATTTCGGTTGCTCGTTCAGCCGCAAGAGGTGACCAGATAATTTTCATTTAGCCACTCTCTTTAATATTAATTCTTTTGCGTCATTATGAGCTATTCCCTCGCCATTTTCGAGTTGGCCAATAGATGTTTGTACATCCATTAATAATTCAATTTTTTCTTGCATTGCCTCATATTCGCCGACATCAAGTAAAACGGCCGCACCTTTGCCATGCTGAGTGATAATGAGAGGGCGTTTTGTGTCATGAACTTGCTTTAGAAAAGAGGCAATTCCTGTCCTAAATTCGGACATTGAACGGATATCTTTGTCGATTCTTAGTCTTTGCATAGCTGCACTCCTATTGAGAAGTTTGGTACATTATACCGTACTGCCGGAGGTGCGTCTATCATGTTTTTTAGGGGGGCATAACGCCTGAGATAACCTGCCCGCCAACCCTTTACACTCAAATCGGAGGGAAGTAAAGGGTTTCATCGGCACCCAAAGGAGCGAGCATGCTCGCGGGTCAGGTTAATTGACTTGTTGTACCAGTAGTTATTGT
>JBDLJA010000048.1:0-16897 GCA_039714595.1 Thermodesulfobacteriota bacterium
GAGGAACTGCCGGCCCGGTGGTTGTTGGCAAAGAGGGCCGCGCCCCTTGGGGCCAGGATCTCCCGCACCTGTTTAGCCAGGCGCGGCCACTCCCGCTCCACCTGGAAGGTGCGGCCCTTGCCGGCCGAGGCAAAGACCGGCGGGTCGCAGATGATCAGGTCCCAGGGGACAAAAGAGCCCTTCTCCCGCTCCTTCTTGCGCAGCTGGCGGGCCAGCCATTTAGTCACGTCCTCCCGGATAAACTTACCCCGCCCGCCCTGGTCCAGGCCGTTGAGGGCAAAATTCTCCTTACCCCGGGCCAGGGCGGAAGCGGCCAGATCCACCGAAAAGACCACCTCGGCCCCGGCCGCCACCGCCGCCAGGGAAAAAGAGCAGCTGAAGGCAAAGAGGTTGGCCACCCGCTTATCCTTGGTGGCCAGGGCTACGCGCCGCCGGGAGTCACGCTGGTCAAGAAAGAGGCCTAGGTGCTCGCGGCCCTGGGGGTTAATGACATAGCGCAGGCCATGCTCTGCCACCACCACCTCCTCCTCTGGCACCGCTCCCTGCCAGACCAGATCACCCCGGACCAGCCGGCCGCCATGGGGGTTTACCCCCTGGCTCCGCAGGACCAGCGAGTCCCACTTAACCTTGCTGCCAAGATAGGTCAGCAGCGGGGCCAGTTTCTCTTGCAGGGAATGGCTCCTCTCCTCACCAAAATAACTGATAATCAGGCAGGGGCCGTAGAGATCGATGCTTAAGGGCAATTCGCTAAGCTCACCGCGGTGGACCAGGCGCAGACAGTCTCCCACCAGAAGCGGCCAAGCCAACCGGCGCTCCCAGGCCAGGGCCGCCTCCAGCTCCAGGCCGGACCGCCCGGCGAGCAGCAGACCAAAGGAGTCGGGCGCCGGGGCCACAAGTTCCGGCAGGCCAGGCCAGCGAATTTTCTGACAATGGAGACAGAGACGGGGAAAGGGGGCGCCGCCATAGTCACCATCGCCGACAATGGGGATACCGGCCCGGGCGGCGTGGCGCCTGATCTGATGGGTCCGCCCCCGGCTGATCACCGCCTCATGGAGGTAGTGGCCGTGGCCCTTGGCAAGGAGACGAAAGCGGGTGGTGCACGCTTTGCCGTCCAGGGGGGCGTCCTCCTGCCAGGCCGGCCCTGGGCCAGGCTGGCGGCTGACAAGGTGATAGATCTTCTCCGCCCCACCCCTGCCATGGATCTCCTGGGCCAGGGCCGAGGCCGAGGCATCCCTGGCCAGGAGGATAAGGCCGCTGGTCCCCTTATCCAACCGGGAACAGAGGTGAAGGGAGTGGCCGAGATGAAGCTGCAGCCACTCCACCAGCCCCTGGCCCCCGGCCTGGCTGGCGTGGCTGCTAAGACCGGTGGGCTTATTCACCACCAGCCAGCTATCGTCACTAAAAAGAAGGGGGGGCTTCACTTAGGCGGGACGCTCCGCTGCTATCAGTCCCCGGGTGAGCTCTTTGATCTCATCCTCCCCCAGGGTCTCCTGCTCCAGGAGAACCTTAGCGCAGTGATCCAGGGTGGAGCGGTTGGCCGCCAACAGCTGCAGGGTGGCAGCCATGGCGTCGTTGATGATCTGCCTGATGGCGCCATCTATCTGCTGGGCGGTCTGATCGCTGAGCTGGGCCGAGCTAGATGGGGGCCGCAGCCCCTCCTGGCCCAGGAAGGTGGGCTGGCTCTCCTCGTAGACCACGTGGCCGATCTCCGCGTCCATGCCGTAGCGGGTCACCATGCTGCGGGCGATATCGGTGGTCTTGGCCAGATCGTCGGCCGCGCCGGTGGAGAGATGGTCAAAGACCAGGGTTTCGGCGGCCCGGCCGCCTAATAGAACACAGATCTTGTTTAACAGCTCTTGCCTGGTCATGAGGAAACGGTCCTCGGTGGGGCGCTGGAGGGTATAGCCCAGGGCCCCCACCCCCCGGGGAATGATCGATATCTTATGGACCGGATCAGCACCGGGCTGGGCCAGGGCCACCAGGGCGTGGCCCACCTCGTGGAAGGCGACGATCTCCCGCTCCCGGGGGTTGATCAGCCGGTTCTTCTTCTCCAGACCGGCGATGATCCGCTCCACCGCCTGGGTGAAATCGTCCATGGCCACCTGCTCAGCGCCCCGCCGGGTGGCCAGCAGGGCCGCCTCGTTCACCAGGTTGGCCAGGTCGGCCCCGGAAAAACCGGTGGTGAGATCGGCCACCTGGGCCGGGTCCACATCCGCCCCCTTCTTTATCTTGACCAGATACACCTCCAGGATGGCGATCCGCCCCGCCTTATCGGGCCGGTCCACCAGGACCTGGCGGTCAAAACGGCCGGCCCGGAGCAGGGCGGGGTCGAGGATCTCCGGCCGGTTGGTGGCGGCCAAAAGGACCAGACCGCTGGAGGGATCAAAACCATCCAGCTCCACCAGGAGCTGATTCAAGGTCTGCTCTCGCTCGTCGTGCCCTCCTGGGCCGCCCACGCTGCGGGAACGGCCCAGGGCGTCCAGCTCGTCGATAAATATTATGGCCGGGGCCGATTTGCGGGCCTGCTCAAAGAGGTCGCGCACCCGGGCCGCCCCCACCCCGACAAACATCTCGACAAACTCGGAGCCGCTGATGGAGAAGAAGGGCACCCGCGCCTCGCCGGCCACGGCCCGGGCCAGCATGGTCTTGCCGGTGCCCGGCGGACCAACCAGCAGAATGCCCTTGGGCAGCCGGGCCCCCAGCTTGCCGTACGCCTCCTGGTCTTTCAAGAAATCGATGATCTCCACCAGCTCCGCCTTCGCCTCATCCACCCCGGCCACGTCAGCGAAACCGATGCCCGTATCCCGCTCCACGTACACCTTGGCCTTGGACTTGCCCACACTCATCATGCCGCCGCCCATCCCCTGTTTCTCGGCAAACTTACGGAAGACAAAGAGCCAGATGCCCACGAAGATCAGGGCGGGGAGGATCCAGGAGAGGAGGGTGACAAAGACCTTGGACTCGTGCACCTGGCTGAAGGGGACCTTGTAATGGGCCAGCTGCTCGGCCAGCTTAGGGTCCACCCGGTTGGCGATGACGGTGGACTTGCCGTTCTCGTCCCGCTCTTTGAGCTGGCCAACGATGTACTGCTCGCGGATGGCCAGCTCCTTAATCTTGCCCGCCGCCAGCAGCTCCTCCAGCTGGGAGTAGGGCACCGGCTGGACCGAACGCTGCTGAATCCACAGGTCCTGGATCACCAGGATGGCGAAGACGGCCATGATGGCGTAGAGGAGGTTATACTTGTGCTGGGTATCCATGGCTCTATCTTAGGCCGAATCTAGCGCCCTGATCTATCTCTTTTATGGGAGCTGGGGAAATTGCCCCTGGCGAATCTGGGAAAAGAGAGGGGCAGAGTGGCGAATAGGGCCGGAAGGTGGTCTGCCTGAGGTAGGGAATCTTGCGACACTCCGAGGGCCCTGGGGGAATACGGCCCTCAAAAAAGCAGCCCCCCTTCGACATTCGTAATTCTGCGGTTCGATATTCTGCGGTTCGTTGTTAAACCGCCCACCTACCTCTTGAGCTGATAACGGCGCACCGCCTTGTTATGTTCGTCCAGGGTGGTGGAGAATTTATGGGTGCCATCGCCCCGGGCGACAAAGTAGAGCCAGTCACCCTCGGGCGGGTTGGCCACCGCATCCAGGGCGGCCCGGCCCGGGTTGGCGATGGGGCCTTGGGGCAGGCCACGGATCACGTAGGTGTTATAAGGGGTGGGGGTGCGTAGATCCTTGCGGGTGATGTTGCCATCATACTTGGCGCCCAAGCCATAGATAACGGTGGGGTCGGCCTGGAGGCGCATATTCTTGGCCAACCGGTTCAAAAAGACCCGGGCGATGCGGCCCCGCTCATCGCCCTGGCCCGTCTCCTTCTCGACGATGGAGGCGAGGATGATCTCCTGATGGCGGCTCAAGCCGTCCGTCACCTTGTCCGCCTCAACAAGCTTGCCGCTGAAGCGCTGCTGTTCCACCTCAAGAAAGCGGCGCACCATCATCACGATGATCTGCCGGTCCGTCTGGCTCCGGGTGAGGTTATAGGTGTCGGGAAAGAGATAGCCCTCCAGGGAATCCTGGCCCAGGCCCAGCTCGGTGATGAACTGCCTGTCATGGCAGAGGGCGATGAACTGGCTCCGTTCCCCCCAGCCCTTCTCCTCCAGGAGCAGGGCCACCTCATCGATGGTCAGTCCCTCGGGGATGGTGACCGGCAGCTGCCTGATATCACCCTTGACCAACAGGTCCAGCACCTCTTTGGGGCTGATGGGCCGGGGGAAAACATACTCACCCGCCTTCAGCTGGCGGGAGACCCCGCTCCAGCTGGCCAGCATGGCAAAACGCATGTCGTCCCGGACCACCTCTCCGTCAAGGAGCGCCTGATAGACACCAGCAAAGCCCTTACCGACGGGAATGGAGACCAGAACCTCGTCGCCTTCCTCCGGCCCTGGCCCCGGCATCACGCCATAGGAGTAAAACCAGTAAAGGGGGCTTAAAATAATGATGGCCGGCAGCAGCAGACGAACAATGAGCTTGCGCCACTGCTCCAGGCTTAAACCGGCATAAAATGAATCGTCCATTACTTACAAATTACCACTATTTTTATTCGCAGAATGTTTTACCTGTAAGTTAAAACCGCAGCCTACGCCAGCGGATAACTGCTCATGGAAACTGGCCACGTGCTTAAGCACTTTTCCCTCCCCTGGCAAAGCAAGGCAAGTGAAAGCCACGCGTTTTACGCGTGGAGAGTTTACTCAAACACCTTATTAAAGACCTGGCCGATCTTCTTCACCGGGATGAAGTTGATCTGCTCCCGCAGTTCCTTGGGAATCTCCACCAGATCCTTCTTGTTCTCAGCCGGGATTATAACCGTATGGATGTCGGCCCGCAAGGCGGCCAACGCCTTTTCCCGCAGACCGCCGATGGGCAGGACCCGGCCCCGGAGGGTAATCTCGCCGGTCATGGCCAGATCCTTTTTCACCTTGCGGCCGGAGATGGCGGAGTAAAGGGCGGTGGCCATGGTGATGCCGGCCGATGGTCCGTCCTTGGGGATGGCGCCGGCCGGCACATGGATGTGGACATCATGCTCATCAAAGTAGTTATCCTCTTTTTTAAGCTTGGGCAGCCAGGAACGGCAGACGGTAAGCGCCGCCTGGGCCGACTCCTTCATCACGTCGCCGAGCTGGCCGGTGAGGGTGAGGCCGCCCTTGCCCTTGAGGATAGAGACCTCCACATAGAGGATCTCGCCCCCCACCTCGGTCCAGGCCAGGCCGGTGGCCAGGCCCGGCTCGTCAACTATATCACCGCTCTCGGGCAGGACCTTGGGCGGGCCCAGGTACTTGGCGATGGTGCGCAGGGAGATGGTGTAGGGCCCCTTGCCCCCCTCCGCCACCCGGCGCGCCACCTTGCGGCACACCTTGCCTATCTCCCGCTCCAGGTTCCGTAAGCCCGCCTCCCGGGTGTAGTGGGAGATGATGCGGGCAATGGCCCCATCGTCGATCTTCAGGTGGGATGTCTTGACGCCGTTTTCCTTGATCTGCCGGGGCAGCAGGTAGCGCTTGGCGATCTCCAGCTTCTCCTCCAGGGTGTAGCCGGAGAGGCTGATCACCTCCATCCGGTCCAGGAGGGGGCCGGGGATGGTATCGCCGACGTTGGCCGTGGTGATGAACATCACCTTGGAGAGGTCACAGGGCAGGTTCAGGTAGTGATCGGAGAACTCGGAGTTCTGTTCCGGGTCCAGCACCTCAAGGAGGGCGGAGGAGGGGTCGCCCCGGTAATCGGCCCCCACCTTATCGATCTCATCCAGCATAAAGACCGGGTTGTTGGCCCCCACCGTCTTCAGGCCCTGGATGATCCTCCCCGGCATGGCGCCGATGTAGGTCCGCCGGTGGCCGCGAATCTCCGCCTCGTCCCGCATGCCGCCCAAGGAGAAGCGGATGAACTTGCGGCCCATGGCCCGGGCGATGGACTTGCCCAGGGAGGTTTTGCCCACACCTGGCGGGCCGACAAAGCAGAGGATGGGGCCTTTAGTGGATTTATTGAGCTTGCGCACCGCCAGAAATTCCAGGATGCGCTCTTTGATCTTCTCCAGGCCGTAATGATCTTCATCCAGCACCTGCTGGGCCACTTTGAGGTCCAGGCTGTCCTTGGTGGACTTGCGCCACGGCACATCCAGGAGCCAGTCGAGATAGGTGCGGATGGTGGTGGCCTCCGAGGCGTCGGGATGCATCATCTCCAGCCTCTTTAGCTGCTTCATCCCCTCCTTCTTCACCGTGGAAGGCATCCGCGCCTTTTTAAAACGGCCATGGAGCTCATCCAGCTCCTGACTCCGCTCATCAAAGTCACCCAGCTCCTTCTTCATGGCCTGGATCTGCTCCCGCAGGTAGTACTCCCGCTGGGTGCGACCCATCTCCTCCTTGGCCTCCGACTGGATCTTGGCCTGCATGGTGGAGACCTCAAGCTCCTTATTAAGGAATTCCAAAACCTTATGGAGACGATCCACCGGGTCCAGGGTCTCCAGGACCGACTGGGACTCCTGAACCTTGAGGCGCAGGTTGGAGACCACCAGGTCGGCCAGCCGCCCCGGTTCATCGATACCGGCCAGGATGGCCATGAGCTCGGAGGACATGACGCCCTTGAGGGTGAGGATCTTCTCCGTCTGCTCCCGGACGTTGCGCATCAGCGCCTCCACCTCCACCGTGGTCTCCACCTCCAGGGCGTCGGGCAGCAGGTCAATATCCGCCACCAGAAAAGGCTCAGACTGGGTGAACTGTTCCACCTGGGCCTTCTGGATGGCCTGAACCAGCACCTTGAGGCGGCCATCCGGCAGCTTCAGGGTGCGCATGATCATGCAGACCATGCCCACCCGGTACACCTCTTCCTGGCTCGGTTCATCAATGGCCGAATCCTTCTGGGTAACCAGCATGATCAGCTTATCGTGGGCCAGGGCCTCCTGCACGGCATCCACCGAGGCGGGCCGCCCCACAAAGAGGGGGATAATCATATAATTAAAGACAACTATATCCCGGACGGCCATCACCGGCAGACTCTCAGGGATCTCCGGATCTTCGATATCGGCCAGATCGCCTATGCCGGCGGTAAGAGGATCATTAATATCCACATTCATCTCCCAAAACAGACCATTGCTCTAAAGGTCTGTTGATTACTTAATTAATTATGCTTAACCCACTAAAAATGGCAGTGAGTTTAGAACTTTTAGACTAAGTGCCTTGCTGGCGGCTGTAACTTAGCAATTTCAGCCAATATTTTTCAGCTTCTTGCTTTTATGCCAGAAGATGGGGACTAAGGCACTAACGAGCGATAAAGTTAAGCACTACCCGCAATGAAGTCAAGGATAAGCAATTATTATAAGGTAGTCAAAAAACAGGGATTATCGTCTGGCTGAGCCCAGGGGCTTTTCCTGCTCATCACCATAATTTTCTTGAAGAAAATATAGTTTTACACCATGATGGTCTTCGACACTAATATAGATAAGAAGCCTCCCCCTTGACCCTGCCCCCTCCCCCACCGCCATCATGCTAAGCCCTGCCTCATTTTTCAATCTGGAAGAGTTCAATCACCGGGAGTTGTTCCATGCCGGCCCCAAGGTATGGGACGCCCTCAAGGGACTCAAATCATATATGGCCAACTACAGCTACCCTGACCTCTCGAAAGTATTACCCAAAAATGGCGAACCATTAACGCGGACCATTGTCATTTATGGCAGGGAAATCTTAACGGCCGACGAGGAGCTGGAGATAGTCTTTGGCGATGCCCCCAAGGGGGAGCTCCTGGTCCGCCGCCAGGGCGAGATCCTGGCCGGGGCCTCTGTCCTCATGGCCGGCGCCTCCTTCCTGGGCCACCAGATTGGTATTGGCCAGGGGGTCCTGGTGGAGCCAGGGGCCATGATCTGTGCCCCCACCATCATCGATGACCGCACCGTGGTCCGGCAGGGCGCTTACGTCCGGGGCAACTGCCTCTTTGGCAAGCGCTGCGTGGTGGGCCACACCACCGAGGTAAAGCACGCCATATTTTTAGACGACGCCAAGGCGGGCCACTTTGCCTATCTGGGCGACTCCATCCTGGGCAACGACGCCAACCTGGGGGCCGGCACCAAGATGGCCAACCTGAAATTCACCCCGGGCAACGTCCTGGTCAAGACGAGCGGCGGCCTGAAAGACAGCGGACTGCGTAAACTTGGCGCCATCGTCGGGGATGGTGTCCAGACCGGCTGCAACTCGGTGACAAACCCCGGCACCCTGCTGGGCCCGGGGACGATGCTGCTGCCCAACACCACCTCCCCCCCCGGCCTGCACGGACCCCGAACCATCATCAGATAACGGTTATTCAAACATAAAACAGGAGTACCATTGACATGCGCAAGAAACTAATCTCCACCGTCCTCGCCACCCTGCTCTTCACCTCCCCCGGCCTGGCCCTGGCCCAGAAGGGTCAAGACGTCCTGGTAAAGGCCGGCAGCGAGACATTGAACCAGGGCCAGTTCAACCTGATGCTGGAAAACATGCCGCCCCAGCTGCGGATGATGCTCGACAGCCAACCGCAGCTGCGCACGGGGATGCTGCAGAAATGGGCCGAGTTCTCCATCCTGGCCCAGGAGGCGACGGCCAGTGGCCTGGCCAAGGACGAGGGCGTCAAACAGAAGATTAATGAGCTGCGCAACCGCATCCTGGTGGAGGAGTTTATCACCCGCAACACCGGCAAGACCAAGGTCAGCGACAAGATGGTGAAATCCTACTATAAGGAGCACAAGGCGGAATTCTCCCATGGCGAGGAGATAAGCGCTCAGCACATCCTCATCCGCCTAGAGGAGGGGGCCGACGAGAAGGCCAAAAAGGCGGCCATGGCCAAGATCAAGACCATCCAGGCGAAGTTAAAGAAGGGCAAGGATTTCGGCGAGCTGGCCAAAGAGTATTCAGATGACCCAGGTTCCAAGCCCAACGGCGGGGCCTTGGGTTCCTTCGGCCACGGGACCATGGTGCCGGAATTTGAGAAGGTGGCCTTTGCCACCAAGGTGGGGGAGATAAGCGCGCCGGTGCAGACCAAGTTCGGCTATCACCTGATCAAGGTCAATGAGGTGAAAAAGGCGGGGACCACCGCCCTGGCTGAGGTTCAGGAACAGATCAAGGCCACCATCAGCCAGCAGAAACAGCAGGAAGAGGTGGAGGGGATCATCAGCCGTCTGAAGAAGAAGTACCCCATCGAGATAATGGCTAAAGAAAAATAGAAATAGAGAAGTAAGGGAAGTAGAGAAAAAACAGGGCCTTTCTGCCGTCATTCCAGAGAATGGGGGAACGGCAATAGCGTGACGGTCCCCCTTAATAAACCGGGTACATTTTATATTTCTCTACTTCCATCTTCTGCCCCAAGCCTCACTTCATTATCTCCGCCGAGTAATAATAGATATTGACCAGGATACCAAAGGTAAGGTAGAACCGGGCCACCCGGTGCCAAGGGAACTTCACCCCGGTGACCTTCTGCATGATGGAGGCGGTGATCAGGGTGAGGCCCACCGCTATGGTGGCCAAATCAACCATGGTCAGCAGGGTCTCTGCCAGCAAGGTGCGGGCCGCGACCCCGGGCTGAAAATCCAGGGGCGTGGTGAGTAGGTAAACTATCACAAGGACCAATAGGCCTATTTTTTCTTTCAGTGTCATCTCTCCCCTTTACCATGTTCCGTTACGAATTCCAGTAGAAAAGCCGCTATGAAGCCGTTATCCCCTCTCTATTTCCCCGACACCGATATCCAGAGGGACGACATCGCCCCCCTGCTCCTCTTCTTCCCCTTTATTGACTATCTGCAGACCATGGAAGGAGACGAAGAGGGTGATGGGCCGTGCCGCCCCCTGGTCCCAGCCCCTTTAGGCGATGACCTGCCCCGCTTCAAGCAGCTCTTGGCCGAGCTCAAGGGCAATGAAGATGGCTTTTACCAGGGCCAGCTCTCCACCATAGCCCTGGACTTCATGGAAAACCGGGACGACGACTCGGTGATGGCCATTGTCAACACCCTGGCCGGCACCCCGCAGGCCAAGGCCGACAAGGCCAAGGAAAAACTCTGGCAGGCCAGGCTCATACTGAAGCTGGCCGAGATCCAACGCCGGGAGCAGCGCCAGCTTGCCGCTGATCTAGAGCGCCTCAGCAAGCGGCAGGACGAGCTGTTCCAGGCCCTCAAGGGTGACAGTGAGGCGGAAAAGATATTCGCGGAACTCACCAGCAGCGGTGGGGCCCGGCAGCAGCCCGCCCCTGTGCGGGTGGAGCTTCTCATAAAGGCGTGGAGCCGCCTCTTTCTCGCCAATGATCTGGGCCACCATTTTCTCCTGGCCTGCGAGAGTGAGACAGCTGCGGCCCCTCTGCTGGAGGCCAGCGAATCCCTAAGCGGCCAGCGGCCCAGCCGCCTCCTCCGCCTGCCCCTGCCTGAGGTGGGTGAGATGACCGATTTCGCCCCCCGCCTCCAGGCCTGGCATGAAGAGATACGCCCCACCCTCATGGAGATGGCGGAACTGCTCAGCCAGGTGGCCGAAAACGGTCTCCAGGGCGACTCCCTGGCCCGCCTCACCAGCCAGGCCGCCCAGTGGACAAAGGGGGCCAGCGAAAACAGTATCTGGCCCGCTCCCCCCGCACCCCAGCCCGACAAGCCATGTCCCCCCACCCCCCACCTGGAATTTCACCTCCTGGGGGGGAGCAGCGCCCAGCTGCTGGCCCGGCTGGCCAATGAAGGCGAGCCCCCACCCAGCCCCTTTGCCCACGCCATCCTCGCCTTTGTCTCCCGCCGCTCCGGCAGCTGCAGCTAAGAAAAACGAACCGCAGGTAAGCACCCTGAAGGGGGGCCGCCCATCATCATTCGCCATTTCTTGTGACCTCGATATTCGCCTTTATTACCAGCCCATGGATCTCCTCACCGACATAGAAGAAATCTTCGCCCCGGACGGCCTGCTGGCCCGGCGGCTCAGCTCGTACGAGCAGCGGCCCGGCCAGCTGCAGATGGCCCGGGCGGTGGCCACCATCCTCCACGACGACAACCCGTGGGGCGAGGCGGACCTGATGGGCAAGAGGCTGGCGGTGGAGGCGGAGACCGGGATCGGCAAGACCCTGGCCTACCTGATCCCCGCCGCCTTAAGCGGCCAAAAAATAGTAATCTCCACCGCCACCATCAACCTCCAGCAGCAGATCCTTGACAAGGAGATCCCCTTTGTCAAGGCCCATATCCAGCCGCAGCTTGCCGCCGTCTGCGTCAAGGGGCGCCAGAACTACCTCTGTCTCCACCGCTTCCAGCAGTTTCTCGCCTCGCCCCAGAAGGCTCTTTTTAAGAACAGCCGCCTGGATGACCTGAAAGAGTGGGCCGCAGCCACCCTCACCGGCGACCGCTCGGAACTTGACTGGCTGCCGGACAACAGCCCCCTGTGGCGGGAGCTGAGCGCCACCACCAACCAGTGCCTGGGCGGCTCCTGCCCCGACTTTGCCACCTGCCACATCACCAGCCTGCGCCGCTCGGCCGCGGCCGCTGATCTCATCATCGTCAACCACCACCTCTTCTTCTCTGATCTCAGCCTTCGCCGCCACGGCTTTGGCGAGGTGCTGCCCCGCTACGAGTCGGTGATCTTTGACGAGGCCCACCACCTGGAGAACGTCGCCACCACCTATTTTGGCACCAGCCTCTCCCACTATCAGCTCATGGACCTGGCCCAGGACATGGCCAAGGAGGCGGCCGTAAGCCTGGCCGGCAGCGAGGTGGACAAGGTGGGGGGTATGGCCATCAGCCTGGAGCAACAGGCCCTGCGGCTGGCCACCTTATTTCCGGCCGAGCAGGGCCGTTTCGATCTTGCCGCCTTCATCAAGGAGCAGGGCGACGTCTGGAGCCGGGAGACAGACCTGCTGGCCAACCTGTTAGACGGCCTGGGCCAAAGCATGGAAGCCCTGGCCAAAAAGTCGGAGGGCTGGAACAGCCTGGGCCGCCGGCTCCTTGAGGCGCAGAGCGCCCTGGAGCAGTTCACCGGGGCGAGCCAGCCCAGCCATGTCTACTGGTATGAGCGGCGGGCCAGAACCGTGGCCCTCACCGCCTCACCCATCGACATTGCCGCCGAGATGCAGGAGCACCTCTATCCCCAGGTGAAATCCACCACCTTTACCTCGGCCACCCTTACCACCGGCTCCACCTTCTCCTACTTCTTCAGCCGCCTGGGGCTTGGCGAGGAGACCGAAACCGTCCGCTTGCCCTCCCCCTTCGACTACGCCAACCGAACCCGTCTCTTCATCCCGCCCAAGAATTTTCCGCCGCCCACCGCGCCCGGCTTCCTGCCCGCCGTCCAGGAGATGGTGCTGGAGATCCTCCTGGCCAGTAAAGGACGGGGCCTGGTGCTCTTCACCAGCTTCCGGGCCCTGGACTATATGTACCAGTTCCTCGGCGATGAGCTGCCCTACCCGGTCCTGAAGCAGGGGGAGGCGCCCAAGGGGGCGCTGCTGGAAAAATTCCGGCAAGAGACCCACTCGGTCCTCCTGGCCGTGGCCTCGTTCTGGGAGGGGGTGGATGTGCCTGGGGAGAGCCTGAGCTGCGTCATCATCGACAAGCTGCCCTTTGAGGTGCCGTCCGACCCGGTTATCAAGGCGCGGGTGGCCAAGATAGAGGAGGAGGGGGGCCGCCCCTTCTTTCAGTTTCAGGTACCCCGGGCCATCCTCACCCTGCGCCAGGGCTTAGGCCGTCTCCTGCGCTCCATGGATGACCAGGGCCTCCTGGCCATCCTCGACGTCCGGCTGCGGACCAAGGGCTACGGCAAGACCTTTCTTAAGAGCCTGCCGGCAAGCCCCATCATCGACAACCTTGAGCAGGTGGAGAATTTTTTTGATGATTTTTCATGAGTTACCGTCGTAGAGACACTTACAGGAGAGCCGGGCAATGGCCATGGTGAACATAGACTCCCTGGCCCGCCAGGTGAAAACGCTCTTAAAAAAAATGGTCCCGGGCCAGGGGCTGGAGATTCTCACCTATAAGCGCAACCGCGGCCTGGCCATCATCAAGGCAGAGAATGAGCTGCTCTGGGTGCGGGAGCATGGCTATCATGCAGAGGAGTGGCAGATCGCCCCGGCCGCCCTAAGCCGGCTGCTGAAGAGCATCTGCAAGCGGGAATTTCCCAGAAGCCGCAAGGTCAGGCTATATCGACTGGCCAGCAGAGATGAAATGGACCCGGGCCGCCAAAAGATTTAAATTGCTGGCCCGGGCGGGGAATCTTTCGGCGAAAATTTGACAGTAAAAAAAATTTATGCTGAGATATTAGCCACTAATCAGCTAACTATCGCCAATAGAGCGGACAGCACCATCCTCCCTCCATAAAGGCCTGCCCCAAAAGGCAGGCGAGCAAAAAAAACATGCCTGACCAGCCAGACCTCACCTCCCTGCCGGCCCACGCCACCCTCCAGAAACTGGCCCACTCCCCCCCTGACCTGCGCCACAGCCTCACCCCCGCCCGCCTCCAGGAGTACCGATGCCAGGGCGGCGAGTTCCAGCTGCTCTACGGCGGCCAGCGGGTCAATGGCGCGATAATGGCCGCCCTCCAGGAGCTGGCCGATGAGGCGGGGGTGGTGGAGCAGTTCCAGGCCATGAAGGGCGGGGCTGTGATGAACCGGATCAAAGGCCATGAGTCGGAGAACCGCCAGGTGCTCCATACCGCCTGCCGCGATATCTTTTCTGAATCGCCCCTGGCCCCGGAGGCCACGGCCCAGGCCGAGGCGGAGCTGGCCAAGCTGGAGATTTTTCTGGGCGAGCTCAGTGACGGCCGTCTGACAAACAGAGAGGGAAAAAAGTTCACCACCATGATCCAGGTGGGGATCGGCGGCTCCGACCTGGGCCCCCGCGCCCTCTACCACGGCCTGGCGGCCTATGCCCTGCCGGGCCGCCAGGTGAAATTCATCGCCAATGTGGACCCGGATGACGCCGCCGCGGTCCTGGCCGGGACAGACCTGTCCCGCACCCTGATCAACGTGGTCTCCAAGAGCGGCACCACCCAGGAGACCCTGGCCAATGAAGAGCTGGTCAAGGCGGCCCTGGCAGGTGCCGGTCTCGACCCGGCCCAACACATGGTAGCCGTAACCGGCCAAGGCTCCCCCTTGGACAACCCGGCCAACTACCGGCGCAGCTTCTACATGTACGATTACATCGGCGGGCGCTACAGCGCCACCTCCATGGTGGGCGGGGTGATGCTCGGCTTTGCCCTGGGTTATGGTGCCTTCCGGGAGATTCTCGAGGGGGCCGCGGCCATGGACCGGGCGGCCGAGGAGCGGGAGATCAGAAAAAACATCCCCCTGCTCCTGGCCCTGCTGGGCGTCTGGAACCATAATTATTTAGGCCATGAGTCCCTGGCCATCCTGCCCTACAGCCAGGGACTGATCCGCTTCCCGGCCCACCTCCAGCAGTGTGATATGGAGAGCAACGGCAAGGGTGTTAATCGCGATGGTGCGCCCCTCTCCTATCAGAGCGGCCCCGTCATCTGGGGGGAGCCGGGCACCAACGGCCAGCACGCCTTCTACCAGTTGATCCACCAGGGCACCAGCACCGTGCCGGTGGAGTTCATCGGCTTCCGGCAGAGCCAGTACGGTAAGGACATTAAAGTGGGGGGCACAACATCCCAGGCCAAGCTGCTGGCCAACATGCTGGCCCAGTCCCTGGCTCTAGCCAAGGGCCAGGAGCACCCAAACCCCAACAAAAAATTTCCCGGCAACCGGCCCAACTCCATTTTAATCGCCGAACGACTAACGCCGCGGGCCATGGGCGGGCTGCTGGCCCTCTACGAGGCGAAGATCGTCTTCCAGGGCTTTATCTGGAATATCAACTCCTTTGACCAGGAAGGGGTGCAGCTGGGCAAGGTGCTGGCCAACCAGTTGCTGAGTGAGATGAGCGGCAGGGGCGGGGCGGACGAGACAGCCCATGAGATGCTGCGGCTGGCGGGGATGATTTGATCTCCGCCACCGGGCCAATGCCGCTCTTAAGATAAAAGGAGGGAGATGCGATGAAGACCAGGGAATTATCCACCTGCTTCTGCACCGAAGAGGTGGAGAGCTGCCGGGAGTTTTACTGCCAACACCTCTCCGCCAGGGTCACCTTTGACTGTGGCTGGTATGTGAATCTCCAGATTGGCTCTGACGGCCCCACCCTCCAGTTTATGCAGCCCCAGGAAGGGATGGAGACATTCAACGGCCGGGGGGTGATGCTCAACTTCAGGGTTGCCGACGTGGACTCCGAATACGCGCGCCTGACAGCGGCGGGTCTGCCGCCGGCCATGGCGCTGGCAGACCACCCGTGGGGCGATCGCGGCTTTGCCGTGCTAGACCCCCTTGGCAACACGGTCTACATCTACTCCAACCGGGAACCGGCCGAGGAGTTCAAACAATTTTATAAGGGTTAGCAGAGGATCTGCAGCTGGATTCATAAAAGAGAAGCGCTGAGGCGCAAAGGACGCAAAGTTTTTTTTAAAAACAAGCAGTTACTTTCGGAGTCTAGCCGTTGGTCGCCTACCTGCGGCCTCTGCGTCTTTGCGGTTAGCCTTTCTTTAGAGATCGTCCCTCCCCTAGGCCACCTCTCGCCAAGACTCACCAGGGTCGCGCCGATATGGCTGAAACATAGTAGTATTTAGTAGAGCCAAGCAAACCTCTCCCAGAAATCGGGAAACGACTTCACCACCACCTTTTCATCGATGATCTTCACCCCCGGCGTCACCAGCCCGGCCACCCCGAAACACATGGCGATGCGGTGGTCGTCATAGGTCTCTATCTCCGCCCCGTGCAGCTCTTTGCCCTCTTCCTTGCCTTCAATGATTAAGGCGTCCTCCTCCTCGCGCACCTTCGCCCCCATCTTGCTGAGCTCGGTGGCCACCGCGTTGATCCGGTCGCACTCCTTAATCCGCAGATGGGCGATGTTTCTGATCACCGTCCGTCCCTTGGCGTGGGCCGCTACCACTGCCAGGGTGGGGGCCACGTCGGGGCAGTCGCCCATATCCACCTCCACTCCCCGCAGCTCGGCTGGGCCCTGGACCGTAACGCCGCCGTCATAAGAGACCTGGCAGCCCATCTGGGCCAGCATCCCCACCAATGCCGTATCCCCCTGGAGCGACGGCTGGGGCACATTCTGCACCGTCACCCGGCCGCCGGTGATGGCGGCGGCACCAAAGAAGTAGGAGGCGCTGGAGGCGTCCCCTTCCACCTGGTAGCTCCGGGGCTGGTAGGAGCCGGGGCTGATGGTAAAACTGTTCAGCTCATCACTGGCCTGAACCTCTGCCCCGAAGGAGCGCATCACCGCCAGGGTCATGGTGACGTACGGCTTGGACGGCACCTCCCCCTCCACCGTGAGGATGGCCGGCTCGCTGGTGTAGGGGGCCACCAGAAGCAATGATGAGAGATACTGGCTCGACTTACCCGCCGGCAGGGTGGTGGCCCCGCCCCTTATCCCCTGGGCCACCACCTCTAAAGGCGGGCAGCCGGTCCCCTCTATGCTCCTGATATCCACCCCCCAGCCCTGCAGGGCGGTAAGAAGCGGCTCGATGGGCCGCTCCGCCATGCGCTTGGAGCCGGTGATGGCAAAGGGCCCGTGGCCCAGGCCGACAAAGGAGGTGAGAAAACGGGTGGCGGTACCGTTATTGCCCAGATAGAGCGGCTCGGCCGGGGTGGTGATCCGGCCGCCGCAGCCGGCAACCGTCCATTCACCTGCCCCCTGCGCCACCTTGACCCCCATGGCCTCCAGGGCCTGGGAGGTGTAGGCCGTGTCTTCACTGGCTAAAGGGCCCACCAGGGTGGAGGTGCCGTCGGCTAACGCGGCGGCGATCAGGGCCCGCTGGGTGATGGACTTGGAACCGGGCACGGTGATATCGGCGTCAACGCGGGAGAGGGGTTTTATTTCGATCATTTTTTTTGCT
>JBDLJA010000049.1:0-16062 GCA_039714595.1 Thermodesulfobacteriota bacterium
GCGTTCCAGCCATGGGAATATTGGTGGAGGTAATCGATATGGCCAGTGTTAAAGAGTGAGGTGCGGCCTTGACTCCATGAACCTCATAGCCCTTGCTCAAGAGACCTCTGCCAGATACGCCCCTTCTTAGCCGCTGATCCCGGTAACAAGCGCCTTTTTCATTCTTCTATATCCTTTGAGCTACCCGGCTAACCCTGTTGTTTGGCTTGCCCTGACAAAAAAGCCAGGGACAAAGTGTAGCCAATTGCCCAAAAAAACCTCTTAGAAATAAAATAAAATTAACCTTACGACCGCCCCACCCCCACATAGGTGAAGCCCTGCTCTTGCATGCGTTCCGGCGGATAGACGTTACGCAGGTCGACAAAGAGCGGCGTATTCATTACCTCTTTGAGTTTTTCAAGATCCAGGGCGCGGTACTGGTTCCACTCGGTCATCAGCACCAGGGCGTCGGCCCCGGCGGCGGCCTCGTAGCCGTTTTCTACATAGGTGAACTGCTCATACTCTTCAGCGGCCTGGGGCATGCCCTGGGGGTCGTGGACCTTGATCTTGGCGCCCTTCTCGGCCAGCAGGGGCAGGATGGTAAGGGCGGGGGAGTCGCGCAGGTCGTCGGTCTCCGGCTTGAAGGTAAGGCCTAAGACGCCGATGGTCTTGCCCATCTCGTTTCCTCCCAGGGCGTCGCGGATCTTCTTGACCATCCGCGCCTTCTGGGCGTTGTTCACCTCCACCGTGGCCTCCACCAGCCGGGTGGGCGCGCCATGCTCCTGGGCGATGCGCAGCAGGGCCTGGGTGTCCTTGGGAAAGCAGGAGCCGCCGTAGCCGGGGCCGGGGTGGAGGAACTTGGCGCCGATCCGGCCGTCTAAGCCCATGCCGCGGGCCAGGTCAACCACGTTGCCGTCCACCGCCTCGCACAGGTTGGCCATCTCGTTGATGAAACTGATCTTCATGGCCAGAAAGGCGTTGGAGGAGTACTTGATCAGCTCGGCCGTCTCCAGGGTGGTGATGACAAAGGGCACCGAGATCAGGTAGAGGGGATCGTACACCTCCTTCATCACCTTAATGGCCTTCTCTGATTCACTGCCCAGCACCACCCGGTCGGGGCGCATGAAGTCGCCTAGGGCCGCCCCCTCCCGCAGGAATTCCGGGTTGGAGACCACGGCAAAATCGGCTGCCGGGTTGGCCTCGCTGATCACCCGTTCCACCTGGCGCCCCGTGCCCACCGGCACCGTGGATTTATCCACCACCACCATATAGTTATTTATTAACGGCGCAACCTCCTTGGCGGCGGCGTACACATAGCTTAAGTCCGCGTAGCCATCGCCGCGCCTATGGGAGGGGGTGCCCACGGCCAGGAACACGGCCCGGCAGTCGGCCATGGCCCCTTTAAGATCGGTGGCAAAGTGCAGACGGCCATCGTCCACATTCTTGCTCACCAGGGGCGCCAGCCCCGGCTCATAGATGGGGATCTTGCCGCCGCGCAGGGCCGCAATCTTTGCCTCATCCTTGTCCACACAGGTAACATGGTGGCCAAACTCGGCCAGACAGGTGCCGGTGACCAAGCCCACATAGCCGCTGCCGATTATAGTGATCTTCATATTTTTTTCCTTTCCCCTTAAACTTGATAGTAGTCGCGGTACCAGTCAACAAAACGCTGCACCCCAGTCTCCAGGGGGGTGTCAGGCTTAAAACCCACGTCGCTGATCAGGTCGTCCACATTGGCGTAGGTAGCCTGGACGTCGCCCTGCTGCATGGGCAGCATCTCCTTCTGGGCCTTCCGGCCCAGGCAATCCTCCAGCACCTCAATAAAATGAAGCAGCTCTTCCTGCTGATTGTTGCCGATGTTGTAGATCCGGTAGGGACAGTAACTCGTAGCGGGGTCGGGATCGTCCCGGTTCCAGTCCGGATCGGCTGTCGGGATATGATCCAGCACCCGCACCACACCCTCGACGATGTCGTCGATGTAGGTGAAATCCCGCTTCATCTTCCCCTGGTTAAAGACCTTGATGGGCTCACCCGCCAGGATGGCCCTGGCAAATAGCATGGGAGCCATGTCGGGCCGACCCCAGGGGCCGTAGACCGTGAAGAAGCGCAGCCCCGTGCACGGCACGCCGTAGAGGTGGCTGTAGGTGTGGGCCATGAGTTCATTGGCCTTTTTCGAGGCGGCGTAGAGGGAGACGGGATGATCCACCCGGTCATGGACCGAATAGGGCATGTGGGTATTGGCCCCGTAAACCGAACTGGACGAGGCGAAGACCAGGTGTTTCACCCCGCTGTGGCGGCAGCCCTCGAGGATATTGACAAAACCGACGATGTTGGCATCCACGTAGGAGTGGGGATTGGTCAGGGAGTAGCGCACCCCGGGCTGGGCGGCCAGATTCACCACCCGCTCGAACTTTTCCTGCTGGAAAAGCTCGGCCATGGCCGGCCGGTCGGCCATATCAAGCTTGGCATGGCGAAAGCCTGGTTCCGGCAGGAGACGGGCCAGGCGGGCCTCCTTTAAGGCGGGGTCATAGTAATCGTTCAGGTTATCCAGGCCCACCACGCTGTGGCCGGCCGCCAGCAAGCGCTGACAGAGGAAGGAACCGATGAAACCGGCCGCGCCGGTAACAAGTATCGTCATGGAATCATCTCAAGGTTTTCCCGCGGACCGCGCCATGGCGGGCCGGGAGATAATTTTTCTTGTTTTTTAAGGGGAAAGGGCTGTTGCTCTAAAAAAAATCAACAGAATCTGTATGTTAATCAGCGGCTGTGACTGGGGGCAAGTATTTTTTCAGGCCCGCCGCCAACCCCGGAAACTGCCCCTACAGGATAACATATTGAATTAAAAAGAAAAATATAGATTGGGGCAAGTTGCGGTCAGCACAACCCCTGGGGAAAAATATAGTTTTTTCAGGCCTTTACTTGACAAGCGGGAGGAGCAAAAGCCAAGATGAAAATGTTCAGTGTTTAAAACCTTACGCGGCAAGAGCCGCAAAACTTTAACAAAGGAGTAAAACAGTATGAAAAACTTGATCTTATCCTGCATCTTCCTTCTCCTCTGGACCGGCCTGGCCCTGGCCGGGGTCAACATCAACACCGCCGACCCCGCCACCCTCCAGACCCTCAAGGGCATTGGCCCCAGCAAGGCCCAGGCCATTGTTGATTACCGCGAGGCCCACGGCCAGTTTACCAGCGCCGCGGAGATCACCAAGGTAAAGGGCATCGGCGAGAAGACATTCGTCCGGATCAAGGACGAGATTGAGGTCGAGTAATTTTTTTTACTATGGCCTTGGCCGGCCCGGACAGGACCAGCCAAGGCCCCACCTGCTGCCTTTCGCCATCTTCCCCGTGGCAACTCTTCGGTTACGGTCTCTTCCCCCTCTTCGCCAAGAAAAACTAAAAATACACCCTGCCATTCAAGTTAACTTTTCGCCCCGGCCTTTAACCGGCTGGCCCGCCAAGGCATCATAGATTTCTTTGCCAGGGGTGTACGGTGTGCTTGGCCCACCGCTTTCCCTTTGTCCGGCCAAAGGGGCTATACCAAAGCCGGAAAAGACGTTCATCCCTCCGCCTCTTGCCCGGCAACCTGTTTAACTCTGGTGGGGCCAGCCCACCCCACGGCCTGCTTGGCCTGCCAGACCAGCCCGGCAAAAAAATTGCCCATGCGGCAAAAAGAGAACCCTGGTAAGGTGGTTAGGCAAAACTACCCAGCAAATCCCAGCCATTAAACTTCGCCGGACTCTCGCCATGCCCCCCGCCCCCCTGCCAGAACAACATATCGCCCCGGAGATGGTCCTCGACTTTCTCCAGAACACCCTGCCCTTCAGCGAGCTTTCCCCACCAGCCCTGAAGCGCCTGGCCCGGCAGTGCATAATAGATTTCTTTCCCAAGGGCAGCCTCATCTTCCAGCAGAATGAGACAGAGGTCACCCACCTCTACGTCATCCAGAGAGGGGGGGTGAAGACCTTCCTCAACAACGCCGAGGGCGAGGTGTCCCTCAAAGACTTTCGCGGCGAGGGAGAACACTTCGGGGCCCTGGCCCTGATCCAGAACAGCCGGGCCAACCTCAACATCGAGACGGTGGAGGACACCTTCTGCTTCCTCTTCTCCAAAGAGGCCTTTGACGAGCTTCTCGCCTCGGAGCCGGCCGCGGTGAACTTCTTCCTCCATAAACTGTCGGACAAATTGGTGAACTCCGCCTACGCCGAGCTGCGCCACAACAAGGCGAGCGGCCGGGCCGAGTCCGCCCTCTACCTCTTCACCACCCGCATCGGCGACATCAAGACCAAGCCCAAGACGATAGCGGCCAGCGACACGGTCCAGGCGGCGGCGGCCGAGATGGCCCAACTCCACATCGGCTCCCTGCTGGTGGAGGTAGAGGGCAAGATCACCGGCATTGTCACCGACAAGGACCTGCGCACCAAGGTGGTGGCCCAGGGGCTCGACTATGCCACCCCGGTGGCGAAAATCATGGCCAGCCCGGTACGCACCATCGAGGACAGCGCCGTCTGCTTTGACGCCCTGCTCTACATGATGAGCAACCGCATCCATCACCTGGCCGTGGAAAGCCAGGGGGAGATAAACGGTATCGTCACCACCCACGACATCATGGTCCTCCAGGGCACCTCACCCATCTACCTGTTCCGGGAGATCGTCTCCCAACGCACCATCGAGGGGCTCTACCCCATGGCGGCCAAGATCCCGGCCGTGGTCCGCACCCTGGTGGAGGAAGGCGCCAAGGCCAATAACATTACCCGGATGATCACCATCATCAACGATCACATCCTGGATCGTCTCCTCACTCTGATGGTGGCCAAACATGGCCCGCCGCCCCTGCCCTTCTGCTGGCTGCTCATGGGCAGCGAGGGCCGCCGGGAGCAGACATTTCTCACCGACCAGGACAACGCCTTAATCTATGCCGACACTGATGATGCCAAGATCCAGCAGCAGGCCGAGGCCTACTTTAAAAATTTCACCGCCGAGGCCATTGAGCACCTGGTGAAATGCGGATTTTCCCGCTGTCCCGGCAACATCATGGCCTCCAATCCCGAGCTGCGCAAAGACAGCTCCGGCTGGCGGAAGACCTTTGGCCGCTGGATCAGGACGCCTGACATCCGCGAGATCTTAAACTCCACCATCTTCTTTGACTTCCGCGGCGGCTATGGCGACCGGGACCTGGCCGACGAGCTGCGTTCCTTCCTGGCCGAAACCATTCCAAGCAACGACCTCTTCCTCTACCACCTGGCCAACGACTGCCTGAAGCAGCGGCCGCCGCTCTCCTTCTTCCGCAACTTCATCGTTGAGAAAAACGGCGAGCACCGCAACTCATTGAACCTGAAGCAAAACGGCCTCACCCCCTTTGTCGACTTTGCCCGGGTCATGGCCTTAAAGCATGGCATAAAAGAGTCCAACACCATGGTCCGCATCAAACTGCTGGCCGAGCAGCAGGCCATCACCCCTGAGTTTCACACCGAGATAAAAGAGGCGTACGAGCTGATTATGCAGATCCGCCTGGAGCATCAGCTGGAACAGATAGAGCTGGGCGAGGAACCGGACAACTTCATCAATCCAGGCCAGCTCAGTGACCTGGAGAAGCAGTCCCTGAAGGAGGCCTTTGAGGTTACCCGCCGGTTACAGACCTTCCTCAAACAGGAGTTCCGCTTAGGGGAGTAAAGGAAAAAATTTAGCCACAGAATCCACAAAAAACACCGAAAAAAGCATTACTGGCCGTGGGTTCTGTGGGTTCTGTGGCAAAACATGAGACTTTTAAACGCCGTAAAAAATATCTTTCGGGCCCCACCGCCTGCCCACCCCTCCTTTGCCCGGAACCACGCCCTTTTCAAGGAGGTGGACCAGGACCGGCCCATCAATGACTATGACTTTGTGGTGGTGGATACGGAGCTCACGGGCCTGAGCCAGCGCCACGATGAGATCGTGGCCATCGGGGCCGTGCGGATCAGCGGTATGCACATCATGGCCGGCCACACCTTCTACACCCTGGTGAAGCCGGCGGTGAAGATCGACGCCACCTCCGCCACCTTCATTCATCAGATCACCCCCCAGGAACTGGCCGTGGCCCCAGAGATCGCCGAGGCCCTGCCCCCTTTAGTGGACTTCTGCGGTTCCGCCTTCATGGTGGGCCACTACGTTGACTTGGACAGCCGCTTTTTAAACAGGGCGGCCCAAAGCCACTTCCAGACCAGCCTGCGTACCCCCTGCCTGGACACCATGCGCTTGGCCCAGATATACGCCGAAAGGCTGTGGGGCCGCCACAACGAGCAGTACAACCTGCAGGTCTCCTACAACCTCACCGACCTCTGCAAGGAGTATAAGCTGCCGCTCTTTCCGGCCCACAACGCCCTGCAGGACGCCATGCAGACCGCCTATCTCTTTGTTTTCTTAGTAAAACAGCTGCAGGGCCAGGGGCTCGTGACCCTCAAGGACTTTTTCCAGGCCGGCCAGAGCTGGAACCGGATTATTTAGCGGTTCAGCTCTGCTAAAACGTCATATTTGCTGGTGGGTCCAGCCCACCCTACGGCTTGCCAAGTAAATAGTGGCTGAAGCCCTATGATAATCAGAATTTTTTCTTACTGGGGTTTGTTGCGAGGCCATGTAGGGTGGGGCTGGGCCCACCGTTTTACTGAGCTGCTAGAACGGCGCTTAGGTGTAGGTCTGATTGAGCGATAGCGAAATCGGACAAGGTCAACTGGCCATTCTGCCGAAAAAAAAAAGCGGGGTCGTCTGGGCGTTTAGAGAAAACAGTAGGGATCCCGCTTGCTGAAAACAGCCTGGCCCAGGCCGTGGCTCACGGCCAGGCAACCGCCGCACACCGGGCGGACCTTGCAGCCCTGGCACTCCTCCGGCCCCTGGCGATATTTTTCCGCCAGGGGTGAGTCATAGATCTCAGCCAGGCTATTCTCCAGGATATTCCCCAGGGGCGAGGGGAACTTCCGGCAGGCGTGCACCTCGCCCTCGGGCAGAAGGGAGACAAAGTTGAAGGCCGCCCCGCAGCCGTAACCGGCGCAACCGCCGCGAAGCTTGTCACCATCTTCTATCCCCTGCAGGTTGAAAAAATTATCTTTGAGTCCCATTATCGGGTTGCTTGCCGCCGCCTGCCGGTAGGCCCGGAGAAATTCGGGAAAATCCGCCACCGGGGCCGAGGCCAGGGCCGCGCCCTCCCCCACCATGGCCAGCCGGTTGAAGGTGAAGTAGTCCACCTTGTCCCGCAGCAGTTCGGCCAGGGGCAAAACCTGGTCGCAGTTGGCCCGGGTCAGGGTGAGCATCACCATGGAACGCACCTTAAGCTCCCGCAGCACCTCCAGAAAGGCCAAGACCCGCTGGAAATGGCCAGCCCCGCGGATCTCGTCGTTATGTTCCGCCAAGCCCTCGAGACTCACCTGATAGAAGGCCAGGGGTTGTACCTCCTGCAACTCCGCAACCTTCGCCCGGCTGGCGGGATTACCTAGGATGGCGGTGCGCAGTCCGCGCTGGGCCGCGCCCTGATAAATCTTGGAAAAATGGGGATGGAGAAGGGGGTTGCCACCGGTAAAGGTCACCTGGCCATAGACATGGCGCTGTTTACAGAAACGGCGGAAGTCGTCCAGAATAGCGTGGGCCTGATCAAGGGTTACATCTGGCCGGGCCGTGCGATCGTAACAATGTTTACAGTGCAGGTCGCAGGTCTGGGTGATATGCCACTGGAGGGTGAAGGCGGGGGTGACCTGATAGTCGGCGGCAAGCTCCGGGGCCGCAGAGAAAAAAGAGTCAGGCCGCCTGAGGCGTGGCTCCGGGACCAGAAGCAGGCCATGGTCCTCGCCATGTTCCAGGGCCAGGTCCAGCTGGCCCACCGGCACCCCTTGGGCCTTGGCGGTTTCCTCCAGATCCAACCCCTCGCTGATCAGCTTCAGGGCCAGGAGATCTTTCGAGTTGGCCGGCCGGCAGCAGAGCCTGCCGCTCACCGCGTGGCGCCAGACCAGGACCAGCTCGTCCCCTGGCGAAATTGCCGCCGCAGCCCCCCTGCCCTGGCTCAAATCGGCCAGCCCCTGCCAACCGAGATTTAAGAGGCGCAAGGTGGGGTTGACCACCACAACCTCACCCACCGGCGGCAGGGGCTGGGCCTCAACCTCCGCCAGCACCTGGCGCAACTGGCCTAAATCATCGTGCCAGAGGGCTGGCTCCTGTTCCTTTACCACGGATGTCATTAATCACTCCTGGGGCTGTTGCGGGACAGCTTACAATGCCCCGGGCCTGGGAAGCTCATCGGGCCATGTTCCACCTTGGACAAAAAAACGGGTATCCTGGAAAACCACCCCTGGGATACCCGTTAATAGTAAAAAAAAGATGCACCCGGCATCTTAATGGGAACCGCCTCAGCCGGAGCCGGCGGCGTCCTTCTTCTTGTCAACGGTGCCGCTTTCCCCCTCACTGGGGGTCTCTTCAGCCCCGCTGGCGTCCTTCTTCTCGTCGGCACTCCCGGTGCCGCCAGATCCGCCTCAGCCAGAGCCCGTGGCGTCCTTCTTCTTTTCGACACTCCCGGTGTCGTCTTTGCTGCCTCAACCGCTGCCGGCATTAACGCAGGCAGGGTTGAAGAGGCCGACCCCGGCGATGAGCCCGGCAATACCCATGCCCGCCAGACTCTTCTTCAATTCCTTGATTTCCATGGCACACCCCTTGTGAAGTTTTCCTTAATGTAAGAGATGGACAAATCCCCCTCTTAACGATTCAGCCATGACACCCAATTAGCTTAGCAAAAGGGGGAAAAATTGAACAATTATTATTGCCGTCAAGACAGATAAGAACAGCCCTGCCTGCACCACAAAGTCTATTTTGCTGAGATTTGGACAAAAACAACTTGAAATTCCAGGACGATAGGTCAAAATTTCCAATTCCCTTCCTGGTCAGGATCAGCTAGATTAACCGGGATAAATTCCTTCTTTGGCGATACCAGCATATCCAACCGGCAAAACCCAGCAAAACATCACTCCATGACTATTACCTGCAGCCTCCATCCGGCAAAACCTGCCCACTTTCAATGTCATAAATGCGACACCACCTATTGCGGGCAATGCGTGATAAAGCGCAGGGCCCCCAGATATGGCCAGATGACAAGCAGCTACTTCTGCCCGTCCTGCGACATTCCGGCCGAGCAACTACCGGTTGGCAATTTCATTGAGCCATTCTGGACCAGGCTGGCCAAATTTTTCACCTATCCCGTCCAGACCTATCCCCTCATTCTCATCGGGATCCTGGCCACCCTTACGGCCATCCTGCCAACATCTCTTCTCACCAAAGTTTTCTGTTTCGTGGTCAGCACCAAATACGCCTATGGTGTGCTGCTCAGCACGGCCCAGGGTAACCTCAAGCCCCCCAAGCCAACAGTTGAGCTTATTAACTCCGATGCCCAGCAGGTCTTTAAGCAATATCTCCTCTTCGCCATCTGCGGCGGTCTCTCCTCTCTTATCTTCAGCTTCAGCGGCATCTTCGGGGCCGGGCTTTTTGGCCTGACGGTTTTTCTCTTGATGCCGGCCATGATCATGGTCCTTGTCACCACAGACTCGGTGGTTGCCGCCCTAAACCCGATGATTGTGGTGCCGGTGGTGGCCAGAATCGGCTGGCGCTACCTGCTGGTGCTCGTCTTCCTCATCTTCCTGCCCGCCGGTCCGGCTGCCATCCTCCACCTGCTGCCCGAGGCCCTTCCCCTCGCCCTAATTATTTTCCTGGCCGCCCTGTTGCAACACTACTACACCTTCATCACCTATAACCTGATGGGTTATGTCCTCCTCCAGTATCATGATGAGATCGGCTATGAGGTTGACTATGACCATTTCGTCACCTCCTCACTGGACCCGGAGGAACAACTCCCCCAAGACCCTGAACAGGCCCTGATGCAGCAGATCAATGTTCTTGTTAAAAGCGGCCGCCATGAAGAGGCGTTGGCCCTTATCAGGGAAAAGTCCCAGGGGCGGGAAGAAGACGTGGAGTTATCGGAAAAATACTTCACCCTGCTGAAGATCTGCCAGAAACGAGACTCATACATCAGCCATGGCCCTTATCACCTGGATCTCCTGATCAAAAAAAACAAGAAGGCCAAGGCCATGGAACTGTACGACGAGTTAAAAGAAGATGGAGAGGTTAAGATCTCTGCCGATTCGGCAATCACCATCGGCAAATGGTTAGTAGCGCGCCACGATTACAAGGGGGCCATGGCCTGCCTGGTCAGGTTTATCAAGGCAAACCCGCAGCACGCCAAGCTCCCGGAGGCCTACTTCCCCCTTATCCAGATCCTCAACGAGCAGAGCAATAACAGGGCCAAGGCGGCCCAGCTGGCCAAAGGGGTGATCAGAAACTATCCGGACCACCCCCTGACCCCCAGGCTTGAGTCCTATCTCCAGGCTATGAGCTGAGGAGTTCAACGGCCCTTCTGCCGCTGCTGCTCTGGGCGTAGCGGCTTTGAAGGATCTGCAGACATTTCTCCGCCTGCCCCGCCTTATTCTCACCACTGAACGCCTCGGCCAGGCTCAAGATAGTTGACGGCAGACCTGGATATTGCGGTTGCTGCTTCAACAAAATCGTCAGGTAGCGGGCGGCCTCAGCGGTTTTTCCAGAACGCAGATAAGAACGGGCCACGGCCAGCATGATATTGGCCGTAAGGCGGGGGGAACCGCTGAGGCGGACGTACTCCTCAAAATAGGTCTCGATTTCCCCCCTGCCATCTTTGCCCTTCGCCAGGCGCCCCAGGAGTTCACCTGCGGTGGCGTGAAATTCCTCACCCTTGGGCGCGCATTTATCGATATTAAAGAGGTGACTGAGGGCAGCCAGGTTTGCCGGGTCAATCTCCAGGGCCGCACTGATCTTTGCCCTCGCCTCTGGCAGCTGCAGCTGGCCAAAGTAGCGCAGCCCCTCCTCCAACAGGGCGGGAACACGGGCCAACTGCTCCTCCTCCGCCAACTGCTCTGCCGCGCCAGGGCCGGCTTTAGCCAGATAGACAGAGGCGAGGGCGGCGCCAGAGAGCAGGCCACCGATATGGGCCACATAGGCAACGTTGGAACCGACATTTGTCGATAGCTGCCAGAACTCATTGGCGAGCCAGAAGGGAAAGAGGAGCCAGCCAGGCAGCCGGGCATAATCGAAGTAGAAGCCGAGGGAATAAAAAACCTTGATCCTGGCCCGGCCGTAGACCAGGCCGTACGCCCCCATCAGCCCGGCTATGGCCCCGGAGGCGCCCACCAGGGGACCCTGGACCGTTGGATAGACAAGGCCAAAGGCGAGACTGGCGGCCACCCCGGTAACGAGATAGCCGCCAAGATACAACCAGCGGCCGATGCCCACCTCCAGCAGGGAGCCGACAAACCAGAGGAAGACCATATTACCCAGCAGGTGCATGAAGCCGCCGTGGAGGAACATGCAGGTAAATAGCCCCAGATGGTTCTTGCGGGCCGGTGAGTAACCAAAGCGCTGGGAAAAGACCTGGCCCAGTTTCTCGGCAAAGAGTTCTCTTTTCTCAGACCATTGGCCAAACTGCAGGTCACCAGGGACAATCAGTTCATGGGCCAGCAACTGGTGCTGGAAGCTGTCATCGGCCAGCATGTGCCAGAAGTAGGCCCTGGAGTTGCTGGCGGCCTTTAATCTAGCTGGTAGTTCCTTATTGTTGGCGGTCAGGAACTCCTCATAGAGCCTTGATTCGATCTCAAAGAGACCAGAGGCGCGATGATAGTCGTACGCCTCAAGGTAACCCTTCTCTTCCCCCTGCTGCAGACCGAAAAAGACCAGGCAGTTGAGGAGAATTAGAACAAAGGTAATTTGCGGAAATTTCTTCTGCTGACCGTCTGAGACAGGAATTACCAACATTTTTTTATCACCGACCTAAGACCTTTTTCCGGCTGAAATCTGGCCCCCCATGCCACAAACAAAGGGAGCGACAGGCCAGACAAAAAAACCGGCCCAGGAAAGTCCTGAACCGGCTTATCACCTGGTTAATGGCAGCAGAGAAACTAACCCAGGGCGCTGGCCAGGGATTTTTCCATCTTCTTTTCAATGGTGGCAGTGATCTCTTCCTTGGCAAGGACATTGTCCTTACGCATCGCCTTGGTGGCCATGCCGAGACCGGTGCGCACCTTGCGACTCTGCACCGCCTCCAGGGCCTTATTGATCTTGGCCTTAATCTCTTCCGGGTCCATACCTTCGGCATGACCTAAGGGGCCAAGCTCGCGGACCTGGGCGGTGAACTCGCTGATCAATTTCACAAAGCGGGGGGCCTCAGCGGCCGAGGCCCACTGCAGGTTATAACGGCGCTCATCCACCCCGATATCGCGGAGGATCTTCTTAACTAAAGCGTCCACACCCATGGCATCATAATTACCTAACTGGTAATGACATTCGCCAAGTTGTCAGCCGCCGGTGAAGATGCCCGCCGCCCCCTCGGCAAAGCCGCGGAGGATGAAGGCGGGATCGATGCGGCCGGTGCACATCACCCGGATGGTACGCAGGTTGGGGGGATACTGGTAGCGGGAGACGCCAGCGGCGTCGGCCGCCGCGTAGCAGCACCAGTTACATAAGAACCCGAGAATCTTGGGGTTGTATTCGCTCATAGTTTATTTACCTAGGTTATTTAAGGTAATCAGTAAATTACTGATGAACCGCAGAATATCGAATAATGAATGTCGAATTTCGAAGGAAGGATGTTATCTAAATTAAGAAAAGTACCACCATTCAACATTCGATATTCTGCAGTTCGATATTCGATATTCGTTTTTATCAGGCTTCTTCAAGTTCACCGAAGGCGCTTATCTGGGCATTGATCTGATCGGTGGTAAAGCCGCCCATGTCAATGGCCATGGTGGGACACCTTGAGGCGCAGATGCCGCAGCCCTTACACGAGGCGGCCACGGTCTCGGCCTTGCGCTTCTTGTCGACTTTGAGCATCTGGATGGCGCCAAAGGGGCACACCTCGGTACAGATTCCGCAGCCGATGCACGCCTCCTTGTCGATCACCGAGACGATGGGGGCCACCTTCACCTTGCCCTTGACTAAAGGCATGGCCGCCTTGGCCGCCGCGGCCTGGGCCTGGACGATGGTTTCGTCCATGGGCTTGGGCGAGTGGGCCAGTCCGCAGACGTAGACGCCCTCTACAGAGAGCTCCACCGGCCGCAGCTTAACGTGGGCCTCCAGGTAAAACTCGTCGGCCGTTACCGGGGCCTTGAGCATCTTGGAGATAGTCTCGGTGGCCTGGGGTACCACACCCACGGAGAGGACGATGGCCTTGGGGTTAATGGTCACCTTCTCCTGGAGGATGGGATCAAAGTAGTTGACCACCACCGTCTTGCCGCTCTTCTTGACCTGCGGCTTCTGGTCCACCTCATAGGGAGTAAAAATGACCCCCAGCTGCCTGGCCTTGCGGTAGGCGTCCTCGGCGTAGCCGTAGGTCCGCATATCGCGGTAGAGAACGATGACCTGGGCGGCGGGATTGATCTCCTTGATCTTCAGAGCGTTTTTAACCGCCTGGTTACAGCACACCTTGGAGCAGTAGTTGAGATCATCACCCCGGGAACCGGCGCACTGGATCATCACCACCGATTCAGGGGCCCTGTTTTTACCCTTGCCGGCCAGTTTGGCCTCCAGGTCCAGCTGGGTCATCACCTTACTGTTTTTGCCCAGTTGGAAGTTCTTGGTCCGATGCTCGGCCCCGCCGGTGGCAAGAACGATAACGCCATGGTCGATGGTCTGTTCTTTGGCCTTCTTGGCGGTGCCGCTGGCAATTACCGAAGAAAAATTACCGACAAAACCGGAGGAGGAGACCACCTCGCTCTTGGTGTAGAGGGAGATCTTCTTATTCTTCTTGACCCGACCCTCCATCTCCTTGAGAAGCTTGGCCGGCTCATCGCCGCCTAGGGTGGTCTTAACTTGAGCCATATTACCGCCCAGCTTGGCACCCTTCTCCACCAGGTGGACATTAAAGCCCTGGCTGGCCAGATTCTCGGCCGCTGTCATGCCGGCCAGGCCGCCGCCAATGACCAGGGCGCCGCTTGTTACCGGCACGGTCTGCTCAGGCAGGGGCTTGATATGGCGGGCCTTGGCCACGCCCATCCTCACCAGGTCCCGGGACTTATCAGTGGCCGCGTCAGGCTCTTGGGCATGGCACCAGGAGCAGTGGTCGCGGATATTGACCATCTCAAAGAGGGCCGGATTGAGGCCAGCGTCCTTAATGGTCTCCTGAAAGAGCGGCTCATGGGTCCGCGGCGAACAGGCGGCCATTACCAGCCGGTTGAGCTTATGTTCTTTGATCTTATCCTTGATCACCTCCTGGGCATCCTGGGAACAGGCGTAGAGGGTCTCGGAGTAGTAGGAGACGTTGTCCATGGTGCCGGCGTAGTCGGCCACCTGGGGCACATCAACCACAGAGCCGATGTTGATCCCGCAGTGGCAGACAAATACACCCACCCGGATCTCATCGTCGTCGCTCACCTCCTGCTCGGCCGGGTACTCCTTGACCACAAAGCCCTTACCCCGCTGCTCCGCCATAACGGTGGAGGCCAGGGCCGCGGCCCCGGAGGATTGGGTGGCTGACTCAGGGATATCCTTGGGCCCCTGGAAGGCGCCGGCCACATAGAGGCCGTCACGGCTGGTGGCTAAGGGGGCGAAACCGCTGGTCTCGGCAAAGTCGTAGCGGTTCAGGTCAAAGTCACCGATCTTGGCGAGCTTTGCCGCGTCCTTAGGCGCCTCAAGACCCACGGAGAGGACCACCATGTCAAACTCCTGGAAACGGTGGTTGCCATCCATGGTGGCGTAGGTGAGTTTGATATCCTTGCCCCAACTGGTGACATCAGCCACCTTGGCCCGGACAAACTTGACGCCATACTGCTCTTCCGCCCTGATCCGGGCCTGGTCAAAGTCCTTACCCTGGGTGCGGATATCCATGTAGAAGACGGTGATCTCGCACTCCGGATCATGCTCCTTGGCCACCATCGCCTCTTTGATGGCGTACATACAGCAGACCGAGGAGCAGTAGCCGTTATCACAGCCGATGTCACGCGACCCCACGCACTGGATAAAGGCCAGCCGCTTGGGGTGGGACTTATCAGAGCAGGTCACCTCGCCCTCGAAGGGGCCGGAGGCGTTGGTCATCCGCTCAAACTCGATGGAGGTCACCACGTCCGGGTGCTGACCATAGCCGTACTGGGCCAGGGTCTCTTCCTTGATCTTGCCAAAACCGGGCGACATGATCACCGCGCCAACCTTAAGCTCCTTCTTCTCCGGTTTCTGGGAGAAGTCGATGGCCTTACTTTGGCAGCTGGGGACACAGATCTGGCAGGTGTCATGCTTGATGTGCAGACAAGATTCCGGGTCGATATAGTAGGTGGCCGGAACCGCCTGGGCGTAATCGATGTGGATGGGGCGGGTGATGGAAAGCCCCTCGTTATAGCTGTCAGACAGATGCCTCGGACAGTACTGGGTACAAAGACCACAGGCCGTACACTTCTCCGCGTCGATGTAGCGGGGACGCAGGGATAGCTTGGCAGTAAAATCTCCTGGTTTACCATCTAAGGAAAGAAGATCAGCGTTGCTTACAATTTCAATATTGGGAGACCGACCGGCCTCAACTAGCTTAGGCGCCAGGATTCAGAGCGAGCAATCATTGGTCGGAAAGGTCTTATCCAACTGGGCCATGGCGCCGCCAACGGCCGGCCCCTTTTCCACCAGATAGACATAAAAACCAAGCTCGGTGAGATCCAAGGCCGCCTGGACGCCGGCGATACCACCGCCGACCACCATCACCGCTCCGGATCCGCTATCCTTTGTCTTTGCCATAATTAACTCCGTGAATATTCGCTACTTCAATATTAATGGGATTGGCGAGCTTGGGGCCTAATGGCCCTTGGCACCTTTCCCCATTGTTTCCAATTTTTTCTTACTAAGCCTGCCGCCCTGGCCGCAAAAAAAGGGGCAGGCAGGCCAAGGTCGGCCCTGCTAAAAGTTTACCCTCTCAACGCTTCGCCTATCCTGGCCCAACACATCCACCTTGATGGCGCATAGCTTATACTCAGGCGTCCGCGACAAGCGATCCAGGGCGTCCAGGGTAAGCAGGTTGAC
>JBDLJA010000050.1:0-15228 GCA_039714595.1 Thermodesulfobacteriota bacterium
ACATCACCTGGTTTTCCGTGGGCGTCGAGAGCTTCGAGTCGATCCACAAGCACTCGGCCTACGCCATAGTCAGCAGCGACACCATGCGCTAGCCTGGCTAATGAAAAAAACTACTACACAACAGAAATTCTGCGTTTAAAATGGGTTAAAAATGCTCATTTGCGCCCGCAAACTGCGCTTTCTTCCCCATTTTTGCCTTGCCTTTCTGCTGCTCGCTACGTTTTTTTCAACAGCATGCCAAGTTTTTTTTACTGGTTCCCTGCAAACCCATGAAGCTCAGGCGATGGGGCTAGCTGAGATATAAAGAATTTTCTCTGATGTAGGCCGCCACCAATGGTGGCACCAGATCATCTATGGCCTGGCCCTTGGCCACCCTCTCCCTGATCATGGAGGAGGAGACGGCCTGGGGGGGGAAGAGCATCTCCCGGACCCGGCCGCCGCCCACAACAAGACGCCAGCCCCCCTCTTCACCCGGGCCAAGCTCCCCATACACCCCTTTCGCCACCGCGGCCACCGAGGGGCCGCTATCCGGGCGATGCACCACCACCAGCTCCGCCAGCCGGGGCAGCTGCTCATACTCCTTCCACGTCTCCAGCTCAGCAAAGGCGTCCAAGCCCAGGAGAAAAAAAATCTTCCTCTCCCGCCCCGCGGGACCCCTAAGCTCTCGCAGGGTATCCACCGAAAACGATGGCCCCTCCCGCCTCCCCTCCAGGCTTGAGGCGCGTAGGCCAGCCTCCTGCTCGCACGCCATCTCCGCCATGGCCAGCCGCTGGGCAAAGGGGGTGAGACAATCCTTGTGGGGCGGCGAGGCCGCCACCATCAAGAGGATCTCAGCCAAGCCCAGCTCGACCTTAGCCGCCCGGGCCAGGGCCAGGTGACCGTTGTGGATGGGATCAAAGGTGCCTCCCAGGATGCCGATCCGCTCAGGCACGGACCTGGCCGGCGCCATAAACGATAAACTTCTTGGTGGTCAACTCCTTAAGGCCCATGGGGCCATAGGCGTGGAGCTTGGTGGTGGAGATGCCGATCTCGGTGCCTAAGCCAAACTCACCGCCATCGGAGAAGCGGGTGGAGGCGTTGACCATGACGGCCGAGGCGTCCACCTGGCGCAGGAAACGCTGGGCCCGGGTGTAGTTCTCGGTGACTATCACCTCGGTGTGATTGGAGCCGTAGGCGACAATGTGGTCCATGGCCGCATCCATATCCGCCACCACCCTCACCGCCAGGATCAGGCCGAGAAACTCGCAGGGCCAGTCTTCCTCGCTGGCCGCCTGGGCCTGGGGGATGAGCTCACAGGTGCGCTCACAGCCGCGGATCTCAACGCCTGCCGCCAGCAGACTCTGGGCCACCTGGGGCAGGAAGGCCTCGGCGCTTTCGGCGTGAACCAGCAGGGTCTCCAGGGCGTTGCACACCCCGGGCCGCTGCACCTTGCCGTTCATGACGATCTCCGTTGCCATATCAGGGTTAGCCGACTCATCGACAAAGAGATGGCAGACCCCCTTGTAATGCTTCAACACCGGGATCCGGGAGTTCTCAGCGACAAAACGGATGAGACCCTCGCCGCCCCGGGGGATGATGAGATCGATCTCCTCCTCCAGCTGGAGCAGATAGGTCACCGCCGCCCGCTCGGTGGTGGGGATCACCTGGATGGCGGCCGGGTTTATCTCTTCGGCCGCCAGGGCGTCTTGCAAGACCTTGGCCAGGGCCAGGTTGGAATGGATCGCCTCGGAGCCACCGCGCAGGAGGATGGCGTTGCCCGCCTTGAGGCAGAGGGCGGCGGCATCAACGGTGACGTTGGGCCGCGACTCATAGATCATGCCGATGACCCCTAAGGGGACGCGCATCCGCCCCACCTCAATGCCGCTGGGCCGCTTTACCATCTCAGAGATCTCCCCCACCGGATCGGGCAGGGCCATCACCTCGTGCAAGCCTTTAATCATAGAGGCCATGGTCGCATCGGACAACTCCAGCCGGTCCAGCATGGCGGCCGACAAGCCCTTCTCCCGACCGGCGGAAAGATCCTTCTCGTTCTCCGCCTGGATGTACCCCTTCTCACTCTCCAGGGCCGCCGCCATCCGGGCCAGAACCTGGTCCTTGGCCCGGGTGGACAACGCCGCCACGTCCCGGGCCGCTGCCCTGGCCCCTTGCGCCAACTTCTTTATCTGCTCTTCCATATGCATATCCTTATATTTTCTATACTTAAGAGAATCTTGAAAAATTTCATTCAGGGCGCACCCTGCTTTTGTTTTAACCGCAAAGGGAAAGGATTCTCCTCTAGAACTTTGCGTTCTTTGCGCCTTTGCGGTTAGGCAAAATGTCTCTGCTGCCTGAAAATTTGTATTTATGCAATAACGCTTTAAGGGCTGAGGAGAAAAGATCTAACCCCACCTTGGCTCGCCATCTCAGGCATCACCCGAAAAGCGGACCAGATCATTACGGTGGATAATCTCATCGCTGTTCTTGTAACCAAGAATTTTCTCAATATCGCCGGTATTGCAGCCCATAAGCTGGCGGATCTCGGCCCCCCCGTAGTTCACCAGGCCGGCCCCCACCTTTTTGCCGCTGCCGCTGATACACGCCACCGCGTCTCCCCGTTCAAAACTACCCTTTACCGCGACAATGCCCACGGCCAGAAGGCTGGAGCCGTGACGCTGGATGGCCCGGCAGGCCCCGTCATCCAGGACCAGGGTCCCCTTGGGCCGCAGGGTATAGGCGATCCAGTGCTTGCGGGATTGGAGTTTTTGTTTCTCTTCGTTGGGCAGAAAGAAGGTGCCCAGCAACTCCCCGCCGAATAGGCGCTGGATCACCCCGGGCTGACGGCCCGGGCCGATAAAGGAGTGACCGCCGCGGGCCGCCACCATGCGCGCCGCCATGATCTTGGAGCGCATACCGCCGGTGCCTAAAGAAGAGCCGGCATGACCAGCCATATTGCAGATGGTATCGGTCACCGCCTCCACCGTATGGACCGGTTGGGCCGTGGACTCGGTGGCCGGGTTAGCGGTGTAGAGGGAATCCACATCGGTGAGGCAGATGAAGATATCGGCGCCGATGATATTGGTGACCAGGGCGCCCAGGGTATCATTATCGCCAAAGCGCAGCTCCTCCACCGAGACCGTATCGTTTTCATTGATCACCGGCACCACCCCCCACTCCAGCAGGGAGTTGATGGTGTTCTGGATATTGCGATAGCGCTCCCGATGGGCCAGATCACTATGGGTCAACAGGACCTGGGCCACCTGGAGGTCGTGGCGGGCAAATTCCTTCTCATAAAAACGCATCAGGCCCGCCTGACCCACGGCGGCCGCCCCCTGTTTTTCCCGGAGCGAGAGGTGGGGGTGCCAGAGGGAGAGCTTGCTGCGACCCACGGCCACGGCCCCGGAGCTGACCAGAATCACCTCCCGCCCCGTGGAGCGGAGGAAGCTGAGCTCGTCCGCCAGCTGGCCAATCACCTTTTGATTGAGGCCGCCCCGGTCGCTGAGCACGGCGCTGCCCACCTTGACCACCACCCTTTTTACGTCCTGCAGGTGGCTGCGCCGCAGACGGGACGCCTCATCAACTGTTACCGGGCTGCTCATCTCCCCTCCCCCTCAAACAACTCACGGGCCAGCCACTCCTTGAGCTCCACCAGACCCGCCCCGGTGGCGGCGGAGATGGCGATAAACTCCAGGTCAAGCTGGGCGAAACGATCCTTAAGGGGTGCCAGCTCATCGTCGGCCAGGAGATCGATCTTGTTAAGGAGCACCAGGCGGCGGCGGCTTGCCAGCTCCTCCTTGAACTCTTGCAGTTCCCGGGCCAGCATCTCATACTGGTCCACGGGATCCGCCTCCAGGCCGGAACTGTCTATGAGATGGAGCAGGATGGAGGTGCGCTCGATATGACGCAGGAATTGATGGCCCAGCCCCACCCCCTCATGGGCCCCCTCGATGAGGCCAGGGATATCGGCCATGATACAGGAATCGCCGTAGTCGAAGTTGACCACGCCGAGCTGCGGCTCCAGGGTGGTAAAGGGATAGGGCGCCACCTTGGGATTGGCGGCGGAGAGACGGGAGAGAAGGGAGGACTTACCGGCATTGGGCAGGCCAATGAGGCCCACATCGGCCAGCAGCTTCAGCTCCACCTTGAGCCAGCCCTCCGTGCCAGGCCGGCCGGAATCGGCTATACGGGGCGCCCGGTTGGTGGCCGTGGCAAAGTGGACGTTGCCGCGGCCGCCCATGCCACCTTCAGCCGCGAGAAAACGGCTGCCCTCTTCCACCAGGTCGGCCAGCACCGCGCCGCTCTCACTATCCTTGATAATGGAGCCGCACGGCACATAGATGACGCAGTCGGCCCCTCTCTTGCCATGCATCTTCTTGCCCTTGCCATGCTCGCCGCGCTTGGCCAGGAAATGGGAGCGAAACTTGAAATCCAGGAGGGACTGCAACCGGGTGGTGGCCTCAAGATAGACCGAGCCGCCGTGACCGCCGTCTCCGCCGTCCGGGCCGCCCCGGGGCACATGTTTTTCCCGCCGGAAGCTGACGCAGCCGCGGCCGCCGTCACCGGCCTTGACAAAGAACTTTGCCTCATCAACAAATGCCATTGGCCCTTACCCTGGGAATTTTTTTTGCGCTTCTGTCAGCAGCAGTGCGACCACCCGCGGCAGGAGCTGGAGATCCACTGTTCACTAGAAATGACAATGCCGAAAGAAACAAAAATTCCTTTCGGCACGGGGTACACCTGATCACCACGGGGGTGATTATTTACGGCAAACTATGCGGCGTCTTGGGGATAGACACTGACCCGCTTGCGCCCGCGACCAAAGGACTCATAGGTAACCACCCCGTCCACCTTGGAGAACAGGGTGAAATCGCGGCCCAGGCCCACGTTCTGGCCCGGATGAATCTTTGTTCCCAGCTGGCGAACCAGGATATTACCGGCCCGGACAATCTGACCGCCAAAACGCTTGACGCCACGTCGCTGGGCATTACTGTCACGACCGTTCTTTGAGCTACCGCCCGCCTTCTTATGAGCCATGATCCACTCCTTATAAATAGATGCGCCGGCCAAGCCCTAAAAAGGGGGCCGGCGACAAATTAAGATTAATTCAGGCAGAAATCCCCTGGATCTCCAGGGCGGTATAAAGCTGGCGATGGCCCTGCTTCATCTTGTAACCCTTACGCCGTTTCTTTTTAAAGACAATAATCTTCTTGCCCTTGCCCTGCTCAACAATCTTGGCAGTAACCTTGGCACCGTCAACCTGGGGCTGGCCGACCTTTATGGCCTCGCCATCGGCAACCAGCAGGACATCTTCCAACTGGACAGAGTCTCCCACCTCGCCGCTTAGCTTCTCCACCCGCAGGCGATCACCCTCTGCCACCTGATACTGTTTACCACCGGTACGAATAATTGCGTACATGATTCTCCTCCAGCAGCGCCTTGCCACCAGTTAACTGGCCGCCAAGACGTCTGATTTCACAAATAGATATCACGCCGCCGAGCGACGTGGAAATAAGCAACCTTACCATATTTCTGGCACGGAAACAGAGATACATACCATAATTATCATCTTTGTCAACCAGCTAATGACGGCAAAGGGGGCAAAACTTGCGGCAGTGGGCAAGCAATTTAGAATGGCTCATCTTACCGGCAAAGGGGCCAGGGGCGCAAAGTTTGTTTTTTGGGGGGGCGGAAACTTACCTCTTTGGCTTAACAGGGCCAGCTCGCCGCTGGTTCAGCCTCTGGTTTTCAGGCAAAAAAAATCCCTCGCCAGCCAGCAAACCTCACGGCAGGATGATAAAGCGTCCCGTCTCGGCCTGCCACCTATAGCTGCTGGCCATCCATATCTCATCCACCAGGTCCACATCGATGGGCAACTCGGTGGCCTCGATATACTCATCATAGGCCAGGAGGATCTCATCATCACTGACCCGGCCGTCCTGGTCGCCATCGGCCCAATGAAAGGGGGCCAGGCGGATAGCCGCCGCCCCCGCAACCTCAGCCTGCTCCTGCCTGCCCTGGCGGACCAGCACCGAGCCGGTAAAGGGGAGCTCATCTCCGCCACCAGCAGGCGCCGCCACCACCTCCGCCAGATAGGCACAGACATGGTGGCCGCTTTCCTGCTTCCCCAGCCAGCGCAGCTCGCCCTTACTTACCTTGCCGGGGGGGACCATGGCCACCACCCGCACCCCGGGGGGCAGGGACTCCTTGACCAGCAGGGAGAGCGGGGCCTCGCTGTCGCTCCGCACGGTGACAACCACGGGAAAGGGCTGGCCAACCGGGGTGTGGGCCGGCATGCTGCGCCGGGCCGTCATGCCTGTTTCAGGGGCTGGGGGCCGGCCCAGAAACCAGAGGGCGAAAATGGCAAGGGGCAGGAGAAAGAGAGCAGCAAGAAGGAGGAGACGGGGCAGAGGCGGCAGGGCCCGGCCGGGACTTAGCGGAAGCGGCTCATCCGCCCCCCCTGCTGTTTCCGAGCCAGCCGCCGCTGGGGCCTCTGGCTCAGGGCCACTCTCGATGATCTCGGCCAGCTCCACCTCCAGGGCCTGGGCCAGGCGCTGGCCATTGTCAGCCTTGATGGCGGAGTAATGTTTATTCTCCCAGCGGGAGATGGTATCGGTGGTGACCCCCACCGCCGTGGCCAGATAAAGCTGGGTCACGCCCTGGGCCTCACGCAAACGGCGCACCCGGGCCCCGTCAATACGGACCAACCCCTGTTCCCCCGGGGCTGAGCGCTGTTGTGACAGTTCCGCCTTATCCATGATAACCATTTGAAATTATTGCCATATCTACCCGACATCGGGTCCATACATGGGCTGATATGGGGTGATGTCGCCTTTTTTAATCCAGCAAAGCCGACTATTTTTTAGTCATAAGCGCGGGCCACCATAGGACAGACAGAGAGCCCGCTTTCCCTTCCAAAGCACCATAAGGAGAATCAGGATGAAAAAGAACATTATTGCCATCATCGTCGCCATCGCCATGGCCGGCAGCAGCAGCGCCGCCCTGGCCGCCACCAGCAAATGCACCGTGACCAGTGTCAAGGATAACGTCGTCACCCTGGACTGCGGCACTAAAGCCGGGGCCCTGGCAGTGGGCCAGGAAGTTAAGGTAAAGAGCGCCAAGAAAAAGGCCATTGAGGGTTGTTAACCTTCACGTTTCCCCTTTCCCCCCTTTACTTCGGGGGGGAGAGAGGGAGGGGCAGGGTCAGTTTTTGGCCTTGCTCCCCTCCCAGACCACCTCATACCTCTCCATGTGCAGTTCCTTCACCGGGATGATGGTCAACGTCTTGCCCAGCTCATCCTCCAGATTTTTAATGGTCATCGCCTCATCCTTGAGCATCATCCCCGCCACCTTGGGATGAACCCGGATGGTGACGCTTGGCCCCTCTATCTTCCGGGCCCCCAGGGAGATCTTCCTGAATATCTCATAGGAGACGGTGCGGATGGACTTCACCATGCCCTCCCCGTGACAGTAAGGGCACGGATCGCACATCATCCGGGCCAGATCCTCCCTGTTCCGCTTGCGGGTCATCTGAACCAGGCCAAACTCTGAGACCTTGAGGATATTGATCCGGCTCTTATCCTTCTTCACCGCCTCGTTGAAGACCCGGAACACCTCTTCACGGTGGGCCGCCTCTTCCATATCGATGAAATCAACAATAATGATTCCGCCTATATTGCGCAAACGGAGCTGGTAGGCAATCTCCCGCACCGCCTCCATATTGGTCTTGAAGATCGTCTCCTCCAGGTCGCTCTTGCCCACATAACGGCCGGTGTTGACATCTATCACCGTCAACGCCTCAGTGGCCTCAATGATGATGTAGCCGCCGCAACGGAGCCAGATCTTCTTATCCAGGGCCCGAGAGATATCCATCTCCACCCCGTAGGCGTCGAAGATGGGGGTGGGCTTGTCATAGAAGAACACCTTGCTGATCAGATGGGGGGCAAAGGTCTCCACGAACTTCTGGACCCGGCCGTAGGTGAGCCTCTCATCCACCACCACCCGGTCCACATCGGGGGAGAATATATCCCGGATAACCCGGAGGATGATGTCCAGGTCCTCGTAGACCAGGCTCAACGGCTGGGCCCGCTCCGCCATATCCTTTATCTCACTCCAGAGGTGGAGGAGGAACTCCATATCCGCCTCCATGTCCTCCCGGCTGGCATCCTCAGCCACGGTGCGGACGATGAAGCCGGTATCCGCCGGCCGCAGCTCCTCGATATCGGTGCGCAACTGCTGGCGCACCTGCTCGTTGTCAATCTTACGGGAGACGCCGATGTGGTCGGTCATGGGCATGAAGACCAGGTTGCGGCACGGCAGGGTTATGTGACAGGTGAGGCGCGCCCCCTTACTGCCCATGGGCTCCTTGCAGATCTGGACCAGGATCTCCTGGCCCTCCCGCAGCAGATCCTCAATGGCCTTGCCCGGGGTGCGCACGGCCAGCGACTCAGGCGGCTCATTCTCACAGCAGCCCCCCCCATCGTTACAGCTCTGCATCCTCTTCTCAAAGGCGTCCGGGGATGTATTCACATCGTCCACATAGAGAAAACCGGTGCGCTCCAGGCCGATATCGACAAAGGCGGCCTGCATGCCGGGCAGGACGCGGACCACCCGCCCCAGGTAGATATTACCCACCAACCCCTTTTCCGTGGGGCGCTCCAGGTAGAACTCCACCAGATTGCCATGCTCCACCAGGGCGATACGCACCTCGAATGAGGTGGCGTTGATAATCAGATCAGTTGCCATATTATTTAATTTCCAATTTTGGAAGGAATTTTATTGAGTAGCCCCGGCCATCTCCGCGGGGAGAGGGGCATGGAAGATGAAAACTTGAACCAGGAACCTTAAAAAGTCTAATAACATACTTATCTAATTAAGATAATATTCCCCCTTCGTCATTCTAAAATTCAAAATTCTCTAGTAATAGGCTGTTCTGGCAGTTAGCCGGAATTAGAGATTGCCGTCTTCACCACCCGGGCCGCCAGCACCTGCTCATCGCTTAATCCGAAGATGGCGCGCACTATCTCCATGGGTTTGAGGCCGGCCCGGCTCACCTCGGTGAGGAGCTGCAGGGTAAGCTCATTGTCCCCGGCGGCCGCAATATCCTGGACCAGTTCCCTGGCATCCACCTGCCGCTCCTTCTTCTTGCGAATCACGGTCACCGGAAATTCTTCCGCGGCGACAAAGGCGCTCAGTTTATCAAGGGCAAGGGGGTGCAGCACGGTTATCCGGTAGGTGGTGACCACCCGGGCCGGCATCGTCTTGCCCAGTTGCCTGCTGATACCACTGACGGCCATGCCCTGGGGCAGGGTCTCATTCAGGGCGGCCATGAACGCCTCCCCGTCAATATTTTTTATGCAGTCCACCAGCAGGTACTCACAGTGACTTTCAGTGCCCAGGGGCAGGGCCGGCGAGAAGGAGACCTTGGGCGAGGGGTTGAAGCCCTTGGAGTAATGGAGCGGCAAGCCCACCCGGTTAAAGGCCCGGAAGAAGAGCTGCAGGAGCTCCAGGTGGCTCAGGAGGCGGGCCCGGCCCAGACGGCTGTAATCGATGCGGTAACGGTGATGAACCGGAAGCTCTTTTGCTGCCCCTGCCAGAGGCGGGGGGCCAGCAGGGGGGGCCATATCCGCCTCCCTTTCGGCGCAGGTCCGGGGAAAGACCTCCTTGAAGTCACAGAGGCCGCATTTCTGGCAGCCATGGAGCCGGCAGTCGGGGGTATAACTCTCCTCCAGGGCCGCCGCCAACTCCTGGGCCAGAAAATCACGGGAGACGCCAGAGTCCAGATGGTCCCAGGGCAGGGGCTCGTCCTGAGCGCGGGGGCGCAGGTAGGAGTCCAGCTCAAGCCCCAGCTCCAAAGCCGCCTGGCGCCACGTCTCCAGGGAGAAATAATCACCCCAGGCGTCAAACCTGGCCCCCCGCCGCCAGGCCGCCTCGATGAGACGGGATAGGGACCGGTCGCCCCGGGCGAACACCCCTTCAAGAAAACTCATCTTCGGATTACCCCAGCGCAGCTTGATGCCGCTGCCCCGCAAGGCATCTTTCAGCTGATCGATACGGGCATAACCCTCCTCAATGGAGAGCTGGCCATGCCACTGAAAGGGGGTATGGGGCTTGGGGACAAAGGTGGCCACACTCACCGTGATGGCCCGGCCCGGGCCATGGCCCGCCTTCATCGCCTTCCTGGCCAGCTCTGCAATGGCCGCCACATCCTCATCCGTCTCGGTGGGCAGGCCGAACATAAAGTAGAACTTCAGGTGCTTCCAGCCCAGCTCAAAGGCGGCGGCAGAGGTGGTCAACAGGTCTTCCTCGGTGATCCCCTTGTTGATCACCCGGCGGAGACGGTCGGTGCCCGCCTCCGGGGCCACGGTGAAACCACTCTTGCGCACCCGCTTGATCTGGGTCATCACCTCCGGGGTGAGGGTGCCCACCCGCATGGAGGGCAGGGAGACCGACACCTTGGCCTTGGCAAAATGATCCATCAGGTTCACCAGGAGCGGCGAGAGGCAGGAGTAGTCGCCGGTGGAGAGCGACAGCAGGGCCAGCTCCTCAAAACCGGTGGCGGCAATACCCGTCTTGGCCGTGGCCAGCAGGGCCAAAGGATCCCGCTCCCGCACCGGGCGATAGATCATCCCGGCCTGGCAGAAGCGGCAGCCCCGGGTACAGCCCCGGGCCACCTCAAGGCCAAGGCGGTCATGGACGATCTTACCCAGGGGCACTAAAGGCCGGGCTGCGGCCTCCCCCAACTCCGGCAGGACCCTGCGCCGGACGGACTCCTGCCCGCCCAAGGGAGAGACCCCCTGGAAATTGCCCGCCCCATCGTAGCGCGGCCCAAAGAAGGCGGGCACATAGACCCCCTCCAGCCCGGCCAAACCTTGTAAAATCTCCTGCCGCGGCCAATCCCCCTCCTTGGCTGTGAGGAGCAGATCAGAGATCTCGACAATGGCCTCCTCCCCGTCACCCAGGAGGATGGCGTCAAAAAAATCGGCTACAGGCTCCGGGTTAAAGGCCCCGGGGCCGCCGGCCAGGAGTAAGGGGTGGGAGGAGTCACGCTCATCGGCCCGGAAGGGCAGGCCGGCCAGGTCCAGCATGGTGAGGATATTGGTGGCGCACAGCTCATAGGGCAGGGTAATGGCCAGAAGATCAAAGTCGCTGACGGCGTGGCGCGACTCGTGACTGAAGAGGGGCAAACCCTCTTGCCGGAGCAGTTCCTCAAGATCGGTGTCCGGCGTATAGACCCGCTCGGCCAGAAGATCTGGCCGGTCATTAATGATGTGGTAGAGGATCTGCAGCCCCTGATGGGACATGCCAATCTCATACATATCGGGGAAGGCCAGGGCCAGACGGAGGGAGGCGCCATCCCACGCCTTGAGGCGGGCATTAACCTCATTGCCGCAGTAGCGGCTGGGCTTGCGGACCTTAGTGAGCAACGCTTCGGGATCAACCACTCCAGAGGAGATCACTTAACCACCTCCCGGCTAAAGGCGGGAGGGGCGGGGGTGGCAAAGTCGGCCCGGCGCAAGACCACCCCGTTACGCATCTCGCTGAGACGGATCTCCAGGGTGGAGTTCATTCGCAGGGAGGTCACGGTGATCCGCCCCGGCAGAGGGCAGTCGCCCGGGCCATAATCATCATAGAGGATATTGAGGAGACGCTCATCATCCTCGCCCAGGACGATGTGCCGGCGGATCACCCCTTCAGCCGGGGAATAGTGGAGCAGGGAGCGGCGGCCGTTACTCTCGTAACGGATCTCCACCCAGACAGCCCCATCATCCGGATCCCGGTAGATTCCGGTAATCCCCACCGGCCCCGGGGCCAGACGGCCGATGAGCCAGTAGAAGGTGAAGGCCGGGGAAAAACCTTCCGGCACATACTGGCCATAGGTCTCGCCCTCCACCCCGCCGTCATAGACCACAGACTCCAACACGTCCACATAACGGAACTCTTCACCGTTGCTGGAAAGAATACCCACCGGTTGCCCCAGGGAGCTTACGGCGACAAACTTGACAAAGGAGGGACTCATGGCCTGGACAAAGCCGTGCAGCTGACCAGTAAAGACGAGGGAATCAAGCTTCACCTGGGCCGCCGCGTCCAGGCAGCAGTGGCACTGTTGTTGCCGGGCCACCATCTCCTTAAAACTGGCCCGCAAGCCGGCCTCCTGGGCCAGATCCACCGGTACCCGCTGCGGCAGACGGGTGGCACACCCCGCCAGCAAGAGCAGGGCGGCGAGGGGAAGGGCGTAAATTAGACGACGACAAAAAACTGGGAAAACAACAATCATTCTAGCTACCTGAAAGGAAAACCGGCCACCAAAAAGACGGCAGGTGGTCTATGAAAGGTCAAGGGAAAGGGGCGTAACTACCATGTGATCACTGGCCAGGGGAGGCAAGCTGCCCCCTGATTACCGCCAGCTTTTCTTTGACATGAAGACGATCATCTTCATCCTTATAAAGACGCAGGGCCCGGTCATAAGAGCCCACCGCCAGGGTCAACTCCCCGCTCTTGGCCAGGGCGTCACCTAGGTGTTCGTTTATCGTGGGATCATCCGGCTCCAGGGTGACGGCCTCGCGCAACTCGCTTACCGCCTGGTCAAAATGGCCCAAGCGGTAATAGACCCAGCCCAGGGAGTCACGGACAAAACCGTCCTCCGGCCGGGCTTTAGCCGCCCGACTCACATAATCCAAGGCCTGATCAAGGTTCACCCCCTGCTCAGCCCAGGTGTAACCGATGTAGTTAAGGGCCAGGGCATCATCGCCATCAAGGGCCAGCACCTTCTCCATATAGGCCAGGGCCTCCTGGGGCCGGCCACACTTCTCCTGATAGAGACCATACTCAAAGAGGAGCCGGGGGGACTCAGGGTAGAGTTCCAGGGCCTGCTCAAAAACGGCCTGGCCCTTGGCCTCATCCCCCTGCTTCAGGTAGAGATCGGCCAGGACAAAGGAGAAGACCTGCCGCCGCCGCTTCTCATCCGCCAACAGCCCCTTGAGAAAACTGATGGCCGCGGCCTCTTTCCCCGCATCCTTGAAGAGGCGCACGGTGATCAGCATGGAATCGCTGAACTCCGGCGAAGCCGGGTCCACCTGGGCCAGAACCTGGCGGGCCGTCTTATCGTCACCCGCCCCATGATGGGCCAGGGCCAGCATGGGCCTGACCACCGTCATCTCCGGGTATTGGCCCAGCATCTGCTGGAAATGGTTAATGGCGGCGGGGTAGTCACGCTGTTCCAGAAAGAGCTGGCCAATGGCCAGGTCCAGCCGTTCCGGCTGCTCCGACTCCTGGCGCATGATCTTCAGCTGGGCCAGGGCCTTGGGAAAGTCAGAGCTGGCCACATAGAGGGCCGCCATCTTGCGCCGCAGGTCGTCATTAACATCATCCTCGGCCTCCAGCCGTTCATAGATGGTCAGGGCCCGGGGAACATCACCCGCCCCCTCATAAAACTCCGCCGCCTCCACGGCCTGGGCCATGGACCAGTTGAGCTCCAAGACCCGCTCATACATCTTGCCGGCCAGTTTCGTCTCACCCTGGATGCGATAGGTCTTGGCCAGTAAAACAGCACCGGCATAGGACTCAGGGTCCCGGTCCACATAGGTCTCCAGGACAGAACGGGCCTGGGGCAGCCGCTCATGGCGCAGATAGAGAAAGCCCAAGGTGAGGAGACTCTGGCCATCGGTGGGATCGGCAATCACCGCCTCCTCCATCAGGGCGATGGCGCTGGCCGAGCGGCCAAGGTTCTCAAATATGCCGGCCAGTTCAATGCGGGTGGCATTGGTGAGCTCTTCATCCGCGGCCATGTTCTCCACCAGCATGGACGCCTTCTCCTTCTTACCCATGACAATGAGCAATTCCACAAGCTGCCGCTTGAGAAACTGGGATCCAGGGTCACAGAGCATCGCCTTGGCGTAAGCGTCCTGGGCCTCAAGGAGATCATCATTTAGATGGGCGGTGCGGGCCCAGCTGTAATAGAAATAGGCGCAGGCGGCATCAACCTCTGCACCCTGCGCCTCATCGTCATGGTTAAACGAGAATTGGTGCGGCAGGGCGCAGCCGGCCAGCAGGGACAGGAGGGTGAATAAAGGGAGAAATTTGCGGAAATTCATTCAGTTAAACAGTTACCATTAAGCTTTATCAGCTACTCCCTGACCAGCAGGGGGTTAGTCGGCAATCTCATTTCCCTGTGAACCGCTTAGCCAGAGAGAGATATATTGGCTAAGCAATGGGGATCTTAGTTACAGCCACTGAGTCTTAATAGTATCCTGATTTATTGCCCTGGTAAAGCGCATTTCTCGGCCAGCCAGGCGCAGCGTTCAGCCAGGTCCAGCAGGGGTCGGGGCAGGATGGCAAAGGGTAATTGCTGCTCCTCCGCCCCGCACAGACCGATGACCAGATGGTTGAGGTGCTCCATATACGCCTCATTCAAGGCCGCCTTGCCCGGCTCGGCCACCAGGGGAATGGCGGGCTGAATCACCAGCAGCTGCCGGAAATAGCGGTTGGTGGCCGCGAAGCAGTGGGCCGTGTAGTCGGCCAACTGGGCCGGATCGGCCTTGGTGTCCCCCCGTATATCGCCCAGGGTGTAGGCCAGCATGTCTAAAGGGGTGCGATCGGTGATAAAGGGGCGTTCCTGGCCGCCCCACACCGCCTCACCGGCAACCAGCACCTTGTCCTGAATCCAGAGGCGGGTGGCAAAGTCCATGGGAGCGGCCGGGTCCAGGCCATGCTCGGCAAAGACCGCGCTGGTATCGGTGGTGACCAGGGCCAGGGCGTAGTCCCGCGCGCATTGGCGGGTCATGGTGGTCTTGCCGGTGCGGTGGGCCCCGCAGAGGCCGATGCCCTTAGCCATCATGGCAAAGCCCTCCTGTTAGCAGCAATCTGGGCGGCAAGATCAACGGCGGCGATGAGACTGGCCGGATCGGCCTGGCCCGTGCCGGCGATGTCATAGGCCGTGCCATGATCCACCGAGGTGCGGACAATGGGCAGCCCCAGGGTGACGTTGACCCCGTCGCTGAAGTGGAGAAGCTTGAAGGGGATGAGACCCTGATCGTGGTACATGCAGACCACCGCGTCATAATGGCCGGCCGCCGCCTTATGAAAGACAGTGTCAGGGGGAAATGGCCCTGCCACATCCAGGCCCCGAACCCTGGCCGCGGCCACGGCCGGGGCGATAATATCTTCCTCCTCGCGGCCGAACATCCCGCCCTCGCCGCCATGGGGGTTGAGGCCGGCCACGGCCAGACGCGGTTCGGCCAGGCCAAAATCAGCCCG
>JBDLJA010000051.1:0-15115 GCA_039714595.1 Thermodesulfobacteriota bacterium
AGCTGGCGGGTGTAGTCCAGGGCGGCCTGGCGCTGGTCCTCCACCTGCTCATAGCTCCACAGTTTTTTTCTGATCTCCTCAGGCACGAAGATGCCGGGCACCTCGTGGTGGAGGAAGTCGGCGTTGCGGGCCGAGATGAGCGGGAAGATGCCGGGCAGGACCAGGATGTCCAGATGGCTCACCGCCTCCATCATCTGCTCCACCTCGGCGGCGGAGAAGAGCGGCTGGGTCATGACGAATTTTAAGCCCAGCTCCGCCTTGCGCTCCAGGCGCCGGAGCTGCACCTCGGGCCGCTGGGGCCTGAAGGAGAAGGCGCCGCCGATGGAGAAGTTGGTGCTCGCCTTCATCTCCTTGCCGGCCAGGTTGTGGCCCTGGTTGAACTGGTCGATCATCCGGATCAGGCCAAAGCTCTTGACGTCAAAGACGCCGCTCACCCCGGGCTGGTCGCTGGAGGTGGCCGGGTCGCCGGTAATGGCCAGGATGCCGCCGATGTTCAGCAGGTGGGCCCCCATGATCTGCGACTGGAGACCAAGATTGTTACGGTCCCGGCAGGTGAGGTGGATGATCGTCTCAATATCCACCTGCTCGGTGATCAGGTGAGCCAGCGACAGGTTGTCGGCCCGGAGGATGGCTAAAGGGTTTTCGCCTAAGGAGATGGCGTCGGCCCCGCTTTTCTTCAGCTCCTTGGCGCCGTTGATTACCCCGGCCACGTCCAGGTGGGTGGGGGGGTCCAGCTCAACGATGATGGGCAGCCGCTCAGGGTCCAGGGTCTGCAGGAGCCGGCCGTTCTGGCGCGGACTGCTGTCTGGCGCTGTGCTTTGCGGTCTGTCCCCCTGGAGTGTGGCGGAGCGCACTAAAGGCCGCCTCTTTATCCGCAGGACCTGCTGGAACTGGTGGATGTGGGCCGGGGTGGTGCCGCAGCAGCCCCCCACTAAGCGCGCCCCCTGCTTGACCATGGCCGCCAGGGCCTGGGCCATGTAGCTTGGCTCGGCCGGGTAGACCATGCGGTGGCCGACGATCTCCGGAAAGCCGGCGTTGGGGAAGGCGGAGAGGGGCGCTTCATCCTTTAAAGGGGCCAGGTGTTCAATGGCCGTGGCCAGGGACGACACCCCGCGGCCGCAGTTGCCCCCCACCACGTCGGCCCCGGCCGCTAAGGCCGCCTTGCCGCACGCCAGGGCATCCACCCCGGTGGCGGTGCGGCCCCCGGAGGGGTAGGCCATCTGGGCGATGATGGGCCGATCGGTCAGCCCCCTGGCCGCGGCCAGGGCCAGGAGCATCTCATCAAGATGGGTGAAGGTCTCGAATAATAAAACATCCACCCCGCCTTCCAGCAATAGCTCGATCTGCTCGCTGAAGATGGCGGCCACCTCTTCGGCGTCATGGCTGCTGGTGGTCAGGGGGAAGTCGAGGCCGGTGGGGCCGATGGAGCCGGCCACGTATACCTCCTGGCCGGCGGCCCGCTTGGCCAGCTTCACCCCGGCCAGGTTGATCTGGCGCACCTGGCCGTCGAGGCCGGAGAGGTGGAGCTTATGGCGGTTGGCGCCAAAGGTGTTGGTCTCGATGAGCTGGCTGCCGGCCCGGATGTACTCCTCGTGGATCGAGTAGATCAGGTCCGGCTCACTGACATTGAGGCGCTCGGTGTCCTTGCCCAGCTCAATGCCCTTGGAGTAGAGGTAGGTGCCAATGGCGCCGTCACCAAGGATGACCTTGTCGCGGAGGATGTCGATGAAGTTTGGTTTCATGGTTTCTGGGCGGGATAAGGAGGTGTTCTTTTAGTTTGCCAGGGGCGGGTGAGCCCAAATCGTAAACCGTAAAACGGCCGCCGTAAACTTTTTGTCGCGCCCTGTGGCGATTTTATTTCAAATTTTATATTTAGCCCATTGGTCCCCCCTTTGTCTCCTTGACAAAGGGGCCATTGTGGAGTAATTCGACCCGTTGCAACTTCCCTTAAATAGGTGAAAAACCCTTCATGACCTGGATAGGTCGCTGGTGAAGGGGGGAAGATTCCCGCCGGGAACAGATATTCTTGGTCCTGGGGGGGCTTCACGAAAACATTCTGCTAATAGGAGTGACCCATGTGTCGGTTAGCAATGAAAACCGCAAGCGAACCCTTTTCGCCCTACTCCGTGCTCACGGGCATGGAGGCGATGCAGGAGGGCTACGACGGCAGTGGCTTAGGCCTGCTGCTGCGCGGCCTGGAGTTTGCGGATTATAAGTATAATGGTAAGGATCCGATCCTCTCCGGGATCGCCCACAGCTCAGCGGCCCTGCTGCGTCTCAACCATACCATGGAAGAGAAGGGCTTCACCCTGAGGTACGACCATGAGTTTGACGTCCGGCCCGAGCTCATCGAGGCCACGGATCGCCATAAGTATGTCCTGCGGGTCTATAAACAGCCGGCAGCCTGGAGTTCCCTCACCGAGGCCCAGGTGGAGCATGAGCTGATGATTATTCGCTTAGGTCTGCGGACCGATGGCGAGGCCCATGACGGTGATCTTACCGCCTTCTCTCTCTGGCCCGACGTGGCCATGATTAAAGAGGTGGGCTGGCCTTTGGGCGTGGGCGATGCCTTAGGGCTTGAGAGCGGCCGGATCAAGGCGCGCGTCGTCTTTGCCCAGGGGCGCCAAAACACCAACTACGGCATCAACCTCTACGCCTGCCACCCCTTTTTCTTGCAGGGCGTGGCCACCATGACCAACGGCGAGAACACCGCCTTTGTCCCCATCAAGGATTGGCTCTCTGGCAAGGGCTTTCCCGGTTACATGGGCTATCAGTCAGACTCCGAGGTGTTCGCCCATATCCTTCATTACGTGACCAAGAAGCTGGGCCTGCCCCTGGCCGCCTATAAGCACGTGATCACCCCCTTGGGCAATAAGGACCTGGCCGATCATCCCCAGGGCGATTTCCTCCTGGGGCTGCGCAACGTCTGCCGGCGCCTGATCATCGACGGCCCCAACGCCGTGATCGGCTCCCTGCCGGACGAGACGTGCATGCTGGTCATGGACGCCAAGAAGCTCAGGCCCGCCACCGTGGGTGGCAAGCCGGGCGAGTGGGCCGTGGCCTCCGAGATGTGCGGCGTGGATGCCATGATCCCTGACCGGGATCGCAGTCAAGACTTCCAGCCCATGCGTCAACACACCGTTATTATTCCTCCAGATAGACAGGAGCTTGAGATATGGTCTCAATTCGATCAATTACCTCTAACCCAGGTAGCTTAACCACCAACGACCTGCCCTGGGTCATTGAACATCGCGAAGACCGCTGCACCCTGTGTGGGAAGTGCGCTGCCGTCTGTCCGGTGAATACCCTGAAGCTGGCTTACATGCGCAAGCGCATGCCGAAGATCGCCATCTCCTCAAAAGAGCGGGGTTCTTCTTATAAGACCTTTGTCGGCATTCGTCAGAACACCGACGTGGGCCGGCGCTGTATCGGCTGCGGTTCCTGCGCCATGGTCTGCCCCAACGAGGCGATCCACCCGGTTCATAACCCGGTGGACCGCTACCGCTTCCAGAACACGGCGGGCGGCGACGCGGCCAAGCGGGGCGGGCGGCGTAACGACCAGGGCTCCAGCCTTTTGGATCGGATCGTCTTTAACCGGATCTCCATGCTCACCGATCCGGCCTTAGATGCCGGCCGGCACGAGTTTACCTATAACACCATCCTCGGTCGGGTCCTCTCCCCTGAGGAGTATGTGAAGCGCAAGATGAGCGGCGAGTGGATTCCCCCCACCCGGGAGATCTTTCCTTTCGTCATCGGCTCCATGTCCTTTGGCGCTTTGTCGCCCAACATGTGGCTCGGCATGCTCCAGGGCGTGGCCTACTGTAACGAGGTCTTAGGGATTCCCGTGGTCATGGCCACCGGCGAGGGCGGCTGCCCGCCCTGGGTCCTTAGAAGCCCCTTCCTTAAATACATCATCCTCCAGATCGCCTCCGGGTACTTTGGTTGGGATGAGATCATCCGCGCCATCCCGGAGATGCAGTGCGAGCCGGCCGCCATCGAGATCAAGTACGGCCAGGGCGCCAAGCCGGGCGACGGTGGACTGTTGCAGTGGTTCAAGGTGTCTAAGCTCATCGCCCGTCTGCGCGGCGTACCCGAGGGCGTGGATTTGCCCAGCCCGCCGGTTCATCAGACCCTCTACTCCATCGAGGAGAGTGTGATGAAGATGATCCAGACCATGTCCATGGCCTGGGACTTCAAGGTGCCGGTCTATCCGAAGATCTCCGGCTCCACCTCGGCCAAGTCGGTCCTCAATAACCTGGTGCGTAACCCTTACGCCTCAGCCTTGATGATCGACGGCATCGACGGCGGCACCGGCGCGGCCTATGACATCTCTTTAAATGCCACCGGCCACCCCATAGCCTCTAACGTCCGCGACTGTTATCTCGATCTCTGCAAGCAGGGCAAGCAGAACGAGATCCCCATCTTCGCCGCCGGCGGCGTGGGCAAGAACGGCAACGTGGTTCAGAATGCCCTGGCTTTAATCATGCTGGGCGCCTCCGGCGTTCACATGGGCAAGTACATCATGCAGTCGGTGGCCGGTTGTTTAGGCAGCGAGCAGAATCGCTGTAACGTCTGTAACATCGGTATTTGCCCCAAGGGCATCACCAGCCAGAACCCGAAGATCTACCGCCGTCTCGACCCGGACGACGTGGCCCAGCGCTTGGTGGAGACCTTCCAGGCCATCCAGATTGAGGTTCGCAAGGTGATGGCGCCCTTAGGCCGCTCCCAGTCCCTGCCCATCGGCATGTCGGACGCCTTGGGCATTGCCGATAAGGACGCGGCTGATCGGCTTAATATTCGTTACGTCTGCTAACGTTTTTTATTCTCACCGCAAAGGTGCAGAGACGCAAAGGAACAGATTTCAAAAAACTTGGCGATCTTTGCGCCTTTGCGGTGACACAAGAGTATTTAATCAATTTGCCACTTAGATCCTGTGAAGAAGGATAGAAATTATGAGTGAAAAAATAGTAGTTAAGGGCCTGGACGAGAATGGTCAGCGCATCTCCACCCAGAACTTCGAGACCCTGGTTCAGGAGGCGTTTGCTAAATCCCACGACCTGGAGCTTCTGACCTATGGTCAGCATAACGTGGGCGGTCGCCTCAAGAGCGGCGGGGCGCCGGTTAAGGTGGAGATCAACGGTCCCTGCGGTCAGCGCTTGGGTTCCATGGGCATGCCCGGCACCAAGATTGTCTGTAATGGCCCCGCCTCTGACGATGTGGGTTATCTGAACATCGGCGCCGATATCACGGTGAAGGGTGACGCCACCAACGGCGTCTGCAACGCCATGGCCGAGGGCAAGGTGTACGTGGGCGGCTCCATCGGCGCCCGCGGTCTGACCATGACCAAGTGGAACCCCGAATACCAGCGGCCCGAGCTCTGGGTCTTAGGTTCCTGCGGTGACTCCTTTGCCGAGTTCAACTGCGGCGGTGTCGCCGTGGTCTGCGGGGTGGAGGCCAAGAACCCGGAAAATGTCTTAGGCTACCGGCCCTGCGTGGGCATGGTGGGCGGCACCATTTACTATCGCGGCAAGATCGACGAGTCTTACTCCCAGATCAACGTCAAGGCGGTTATCCCCAGCGACGAGCAGTGGCAGTGGCTCATTGACCGTCTGGCGAACTACCTGGCCGAGATCGGCCGGGAAGAGCTGCTGGATCAGTTGTCCAAGCGTGCTGAGTGGCATATGCTGGACGCCATCCCGCCCCAGGAACGGGCCTTGATGAAGACCAGTCCCATGCCCATGGCCGAGTTCAAGGAGCGGGTCTGGAACCCCGGTTTTGGCGGCGGCGACCCCATCCGCGACCTGGCCCCCGGCTTGGATCGTTCCGCCATTGGCATGGTGGAGACCGGTGATCTCCGGCGCAAGATGCCGTTCTGGGCCAACCGCGACAAGGCGGCCCCCTGCGCCTACTACTGCCCGGTCCACATCCCCACCATCGATCGCTTACGTCTGATGCGCGAGGGCAAGGCGGACGAGGCGTATGAGATGCTCATGGAGTACACGCCGCTGCCCGCCTCGGTCTGCGGCCATATCTGTCCTAATCTCTGCATGCAAAATTGTTCCAGGCAACAGGTGGATGAGAAGATCGACGTCCAGATGTTGGGTCGGGCCGCTAAAGACGCCAAGCCGCCGGCGGCCGCCAAAGCCACCGGCAAAAAGGTGGCCATCATCGGCGGTGGCCCGGCTGGCATGAACGCCGCCTGGCAGCTGGCCAAGGGCGGGGTTGAGGCCCATATCTTTGAGAGTGACGATAAACTGGGCGGCAAGCTGGCCCAGGTTATCCCCTGGGAGCGCATGCCCCAGGCCATCTGGGACGAGGAGATTGCCCGTTTCATGGCGGTGGAGAACATCCACTGTCACTTCGGCGTCGAGATGAGCAAGGATAAGTTCAGTGAGCTGAAAAGCGACTACGACCATGTGATCGTCGCCGTGGGTACCCATCAGCCGCGGACCATCCCCTTCCCCGGCCATGAGCGGGTTATCCCCGCCCTGGACTTTCTTAAAAGTGCCAAGGGGGCCAAGCCGCCCAAGGTTGGTAAGAAGGTGGTGATCATCGGCGCCGGTAACGTGGGCTGCGATGTGGCTTGCGACGCCTATAAGCTGGGGGCCGAAGAGGTTACTTTGGTGGATATCCAGAAGCCCCTGGCCTTTGGTAAGGAGAAGAAGGCGGCCGAGGACTTAGGCGCCAAGTTCAAGTGGCCGGTTCAGACCAAGGAAGTAACGGAAGAAGGCTTGGTGGACGCCGCCGGCCATCTCATCCCCGCCCAGACCGTGATCATCTCCATCGGTGATGTGCCGGCCTTGAAATTTCTGTCCGACACCGTTGAGGTGATCACCGTGGGCGGCGCCGCCTGGGTCAAGTGCGACAAGTCTGGCCTCACCTCCGATCCGGACGTCTCGGCCATCGGCGATGTGGAGCGGCCGGGCCTTGCCACCAACGCCTTAGGGGCCGGCAAGAATACGGCCGAGGCGGTCATGGCCCGCTTCAAGGGCGAGGAATGGCATGGTTTCGAGCTGGAGGTTATCACCCCCACCCGTCTCACCTACGCCCATTATGAGCCCCAATGCGTGGGCGGCAATGAGGGCGAGGAGGCGGATCGCTGCCTCTCCTGCGGCACCTGCCGCGACTGCCATCTCTGTGAGACCATCTGCCCTGAGCAGGCCATCTCCCGCGAGCCCACCTTAGACGGCTTCCAGTACGTCTCCGATGGTGACAAGTGCATCGCCTGCGGCTTCTGCGCCGACACCTGCCCCTGCGGCATCTGGGTGATGCGCCCCTTCTAAGGCAAGAAGGCCCAGCCGGTAGAGAAAAAACCTCGGTTCCCTCTTTTGGGGAGCCGGGGTTTTTTTTATGGGCCAGGCTCACCGGTATCAAGGCTGGCCCATGGCCAAAGCCCTGCCTGATTCGCCCTCCTTCACCCTTGGAAACTTGGGATAGCTATTATGCCTTTTGCTTCCTAGGCCCCTTCTCCATATGCCCAGCCGGGCTACTATGGTCTTCCTGCTGACTTTAGAGTTACTCTAACTCCCCCGTAGCCCCTCCCGGCCACGCTACCAGCCACTACTATTTTCTGGCAACAGTTCGTTTGTCTGGAATCTGAACACAAAATTCCGGAATAAATGGTCTCTGGGAATTAGGAACAACTCCCATGATGGCTCCAACTGTTTGATGGGTAAGGGGCAATAAAAAAACCTGGGCAAGGGGAATATAAATTGCAATTTATCCCCTGCTAAGAAGGGAGCTAATGCTAATTTTGGCATAAACAGATCTTAACAGGAGGGAAAAATGAAAAAGTACTTAGTGGCGGGACTTGCGACAGGAACATTCTTTTTAACTATGGCCGGGGCCGCCCAGGCAGAAATCATCCTGGATGAAGATTTTTCCAGTGCCACGATCGCCAACAATTTGACCATCTCCGGAGATCCCCTGGCAAATTTAGGGCAATGGATAGATTTTCCTGATACCCATAGATGGTCCACACACACCAACCTTAATGGTGAGTATGCCCAGCATCTGGAGCAGGAGCGTGATAACACGAACATCTTGTTTTATGGGATAGATCAAGGGATTGCTGACGGCACCGCCTTTAGTTTCGATTTTGATTATGTGACGACAAACAGAAACGGCAGGGTTGTGGTGGCCGGATTGCAGGATGGCGTCCACAGTCTTGACCCTTTTGCCCCATGGTTTGGCGGCGGGGATACAAATGATGGGGTAATCCTGCTGGATGAGCCTTTGGCGAGAAACAGAGATTGGGACAGGGATAATCACTATGAGTTCCTGGCCACCAGCAGCTTTGACGCCGTGGCAGTTGCATTCATGATGGGTGGGACAACAGGCTTTCGGGCCGTTGATAACATCCTTTTAGATGCTGAGGCGCCTGAGCCAATCCCCGAACCGGCTACCATGCTCCTGTTTGGCACCGGTCTTGCCAGTCTTGCCGGTTCTCGGTTAAGAAAAAATAAAAAATAGGTGAATATTCTTCCTTTTTGCCGGCAGGGTCTTGCGGGATCCTGCCTTTTTACTTTTATCAGCAAACTGTCTGCCTCGGCCTAAATCACTGTCACCTGGGTGAGACTTTTCTGCCCCGAGCAGGCCATCATGCAGGAGAGCACCCTGGACGCCTTCCAGGACCTCTCCGACGATGATATGTGCATCGCCTGGTTTCTGGGCCGACACCCTGCCCCATCTTAGGTGATGCGGTCCTTCTAAAAAAAGAGCATTCACCCCATAAGCAAAAAGCCCCGCCTCTGTAAAAGAGACGGGGCTTTTTTTATTTTTGGCATAGCACGATATCCCCGCCTTGCCATAGGGCCCGGACCGCTTGCTTTGGAATTATTTTTGCTAACTGGCCCAGGCCATCAGCCGGGCCAGCCTTTATCCAAGAGATCCAGCAAGAGACAGCGCTCTATAATCCCCGCGTCCTGGTTCGAAGCAACATGGGACCTTGGCGCTGGCAGCGCTAAAACGGCAGACGCCTAAAATCAAAAAAGAGGGGGCGGCCAGGTGGATTTAGCTAAAGAGAGGGATGGTAAGTTTTATTCTACTCTGAATCATTTTAGGCTGGTAGCGCCCCGAACAGTGTTCCATGGCCAAACCTAACACTTTGTTATCGTTTAAATATCAAGATTTAAATTGACCGGCAGCCCTGTCATCCTTAGCTTTTAATATGAATATCAACAGGGCAGCATTAAAGAGTTCATTTAAAAAACAAAGATTACGGCCTAAGATACTCAAATTACTAAACCTGGAAAGCCGCACCCTGTTTTGCCACAGTGGGAAGGCTTATATTTTCTGATTTAAGAAGTTTTTCTTTTAGTTATAGGCTTAAGAGTGAGAGTTGCTCAGGGGGGGCTCCCTGTTCGTCCATTGGCGTGATCTTAAATTAACTAGTGGAATAAGAACAGCTCAACCTGATTGCAAGAAAGAGATAGGAACCTGATTGGTTCAGGAGGAGTTGTAAATGAAAGATATTCTCTCGCAACTACGATTGATCATTATTTATGTGCCAATCCTCGTAATGTGCCAATACCATGTTGCCCATGGCTTCCCCCTCTGCTCAGACGAGGGGGCAAGTTTGGCGGCAAGGGCCTATTCTATGGCATTCCCTTTATATGATGAAGATTCCTATCAGGAGTTTGTGATAGATAATAGTTCTGCATTTCAGCATGATGGCGAGGCGATAACTTGTCTGCGCCAACTGGGAATAGTTTTTTACAAGATGGGCCTGGTCCAACAAGACGAAACCCCTGATGACAGGACAGCGCAACGTTTATTCTGGGAAGGTATGCCAGAAGAAGTGAGCCATTTACCTTCTGAGGTTGATAATGCAATTTCGGAAAGTAACATAAAAATTAAGGGGCCACTGGCACTTATAGGAAAATCGTTCCTCTGGCTCTCGCAGGTATTACCAGAGGCGGCAAATGGCTCATGGGAGTCGTTTAATAATAGCAACGATTTTTTATACCGGGATGCCTTGGCCAGGTATAATCTGTTAAGAGAATATTGTGAGCTGAGATTGATGCCATCAGCACTATGTGACGATTCAATATTTGCAGACACCTCTTACGAAAATATCTATGTCTTAGAGGACCTGGCCTTAGCCAGCACCTATCCAGAATTTGAATCAATATTGATTAATGCCATGTATGAATCTTTTGGCAATATGGCCCAACAAATGATGGGTAAAGAGTAGAATATTGTAAATATCTATTGCTAAGTCGCCAGGCCATGAGAAAAGCCCCGTCTCTTAACAAAGGAGACGGGGCTTTTTTTGCCAAGATTACCAGCGACTCGCAGCCCGTTTCCCGGGCTGGCTGCAAGGCCAGCAGTTTAATTATTTGTCTTCACAGAGGTCAAGGTTTGTGGCGGGTGCGGCTTGCCAGGAAAAGTTTTTTCCGTGACCCGTTAACCTTAGGCCAGAGTTGCTTGTGACTTCCCTGAGCCGGAACAGTGCTGGCCCCTGACTCACTGGCAAGGTTATTTTGTTGTGTCGGCCCGCATCTCCCTTACTCAAACAGCCGGGCCAGTTGCTTGATGTAGGCCATGATTTTTCTGAGCCAGCGGAAGAGATCTTCGATGAAGTCAGATAGCTGATCCTCTGCCTCCGCCTTGTCCCGTTTCCGCCATTGCCATGGCGGCATGGGCCTTTCAGCGGCCCATAACCCTTGGCGTCCAGCCCTGGCCTCTGCCTCAATCTGCCGCCACTTACGGCAGAAACTTTTGTGGCAATAGGCGGGATAGACCCAGGCGTAACCCTGCTCAACCATTGTCTGGTTAATATTTTGCTGCCCAAGCCAGATGGTTGCCACCAAACGTCCATACCTGTCCCTGGTGACCTCTTCTACCCTGACAACTTCGCCCAGGGTCAGCTGGGCGGCAGATCCCGTGGCCTTCCGGCCGAAGGGCTGGTCTTTTTCAGGGGCATCGATGCCGTAGAGCCTGATTTTTTCAATGGAACCATTTCTTGCAACTTTAACAGTATCACCATCAATAACCTGCATGACCTTTCCCTGCCAGGCATAGAGGGGAGTGGCGGGAAGGGTCAGGGCGGCAAGCAAGAAGGCCAGGCGCTTAAGGGTTTTGGCCCGGAAATGTTTTTTCATGGGGCAAGGGCTCTGGCTGCCCGCTTTCGCTTCACCCAGGCAGAGACGATGAGCCACCAGCTGCTCTCAGGCCAGGGGAGGATGCCATCAATCATAAATGCCCTGCTGAGCGCAGAAGAGACCATACTTTCGGTCGGATCCGGCGATATGGTTTTCCAGCTCCTTTTTCATGAAATTGAGCATCAGGCCCAGGTTTACCTCCTGGCCCGCCTCCAGGCTGGTGTGGACCTTGTAGATGCGGGCCAGGAGTTGCGTATGCTCCTCCTGCTGCCGGCTCAGTTCCGGATAGCCGATGGCGGTCAGCCAGCTCTCCTCATTGGTAAAATGTTCGGTGGTATAGTGGGCCATGTTTTTCAGCAGTTGGCCAATCTGCTCCCTGCTCGCATCGGCCTGGACGGCAAAATGAACCTGGTTCAGATGGTCAAAGATGGTGCTGTGCTGGGCGTTCATCGACTCCACCATGACATTGAGCCGGCTGTTTAGGGCGATCAGCGGCCGGGGGGCCTCTCCCCGTTTCTCGATGAGATCCGCCGGCAGCTTGAAAGCCTTCATGGCCGAGTTGAGATCCAGGGCAATGGCAAATAGTTCGCCGCTGTTGTTGTTGAGCCGCGAGGCGATGGTGTGCATGGCGCTGCTGCGCTCCGCCACCTCCGCCAGGCCAAGGTCGATCTCTTGGGCGAGATCAGCGGCAAGGCCGACCTTGCGGGCTACCAGCTCCCTCTCCCCGCTCATGTCGTTGCCAGCCTGGAACAGCCCGGTAAGTTTATCAAGGAGATCCCGGACAGCCTGGCTCAGGTGGCTGGTCTGCCGCTGCATCTTAATGGCGTCGGAGCGCATGGTGTCAACCGCCTTGGGGTACTGGGCCGCACACTGGCCAAGATCCGCCACATTTTCTCCTATCTCCTTCAGCGATGCCCGCCAGGCCAGACCCGCCTGCTGCACCGCCTGCAAGAGCGGCTCCTCCTTTTCAGTGGTGACCGTGGCCGGCATGGCCCTGAGGTTCCCTTCGGCCAGCTCACGGGCCAGGTCGCGCGCCTGGTGGCCGCTTCTGGCCAGGGCCCTGGCCATGCCAAGGCTGACGATAATTGCGCCGAGCAGGGCCCCGGAAAATAGCTGGATAATGAGGGGCTGCAGCCGGGCGCGGGCCATCACCAGTTCCAGGGTCGTGGCCGAGTTGCCCACCTCCTGGCTCTTGACGAGCAGGGCGTCAAACTGGTTGAGGACAAGGTAGCTGAGCAGGGCCAGGCAGGCTAAGGGAATGAGTGCGCAGAAAATAAGGCGTAAGGATAGCGGCATAGTTTTGACCGTTACTTTTGTTTACAAAAAAAGATGGCGGAGGAATCAGGGCCTGATGGCCGCCTGGCTCAGTCTGTTTTGCTGGTCTCCCTGGCCAGGCAACCCTCTCTCTGCCGCCCCGGGGTCAGCAGAAAAGGGTTAAAGGCAGGCCAAGGGGCATAGTACCTCGCTTGAGCAGCCTTGCCAAGGAGCTGTTTTGGTAAAGATGTTCCTGGGAGAGCTGGCAACTCTGGCTGGGCGGCGTTTCCCTTGCCATAATTGCTTGCTCGCCAGCGCTCTTTAAAATTACGGCCTATCCTCCTTGCCAGGGAGGGGGTTGGCTGGTAAATTTACCCTTTTGCTAAAGGGGGTTAGGTGCCCCGGTAATTACTTACTCAGGAGTCGCCATGTTCATGACCAACACGGAAGAGGTGCCCGGCAAGATTATCCGGGTGTGCAAGGGAGTTGTCTCCGGCAGTACGGTGCGGGCCAAGCATGCCGGCCGGGACCTCATGGCCTCGGTGAAGAATATCTTCGGGGGCGAGCTGGCCGGTTACACCGAGCTCTTGAGCGAGTCGCGGGATGAGGCGATCGGGCGGATGCAGGAGCAGGCCCGGCAGATGGGGGCCAACGCCGTTGTCAACGTCCGTTTTTCCACCAGCTCCGTTGCGGCCGGGGCGGCGGAGATCTATGTGTACGGCACGGCCGTGGTGGTGGAGTAGAGACCATGGAGCTGCTTATCTTCATCACCCTCATGGCCTCGGGCTATTTTGTCGGCTCCTGGGCCGAGAGAAACCATTACCGATCCATCGTCAAGCGGGAGGAGGAGACCCTCTTTCTGCCCACCACAACCGCTAAGCACCCCATGGGCGTCCTGCCGCCGGTCAGAGAGAGCAGGCTTGTCTCCGGCAGCGTGGTTATCTCGGTGGACTACTTCAAGCGGGTGCTGGCCGGTCTGCGCACCCTCTTTGGCGGCCGGGTCTCCTCCTATGAGACCCTGGTGGACCGGGCCCGGCGGGAGGCGGTGCTGCGCATGAAGGAACAGTGCCTGGGCGCCAGCCAGCTCATCAATGTCCGGATTGAGACCTCATCCATCTCCAAGGGGGCCAAGGAGCAGATCGGCTCGGTGGAGGTGCTGGCCTACGGCACGGCGATCTACTGCCAGGCCGAGTAGGGCTGCGGCGAGATTTTTTTTCTGATCCAGTAAAAAAAAATGCAATATCAGCCAGTCCTGCCGGAAGAAAATAACAATATCAGCCATATCCATCCCTTAAGGGATTTTGCCACCCTCCTGGCCGGCACCCTGGCCACCCTTTTTCTCCTCTACCTCATCCTGGGGCTCCTGGTGGATAGGGCGGTGAACCATATCTCGCCGGCTACGGAGCTGAAGATCTTCAGTCACACGCCGGCCGCCTGGGCCGGGCCGGAGACGGAGGAAGAGGATGAGCGGCTGGCCAAAGTGCAAGGGTTGACCCAGCGCCTTGCCCTCTCTTTAGAAATTTCCGTGCCCATCACCGTCCATATCGCCGACGTTGAGGCGGTGAATGCCGTGGCCCTGCCCGGTGGTCATATCGTCGTCTTTGCCGGACTCCTTGAGAGGATGAAGACGGAAAATGGCCTGGGCTTCATCCTGGCCCACGAGCTGGGCCATTTCAAGAATCGCGACCATCTCCGCGGCTTAGGGCGGGGGCTGGTGCTCATGGCCATGGCCGCCACCCTCACCGGCCCCGACTCCAGCCTGACCCAGCTCGTCACCCCCACCATGCAGCTGGGCCAGGCCCGCTACTCCCAGGGCCGCGAGTTTATGGCCGATGAGGTGGGGCTCCGGGGTGTCCAGGCCCTCTACGGCCACGTGGGCGGCGCCACCGAGCTCTTTGAGCTCATAGGCCGGGAAGAGGGGGACGGCCTGCCCCTCTCCCACTACTTCGCCAGCCACCCGCAGACGGCGGAGAGGCTGGCGCGGCTGGCGGATATCGCCGGGGCCGCGGGGTGGCAGAGCCTTTCGCCGATTGCCCTGACCTTTTAACTGCTTGACCTTGCCCCTCAACCTCTCCCCCCACCTGGCAATTGGCCTGCCGCTGTTTTTTCCTTTTTTCCCGGCGGCCCTCCCTTCTGTCTCGCCTTTAGTTTTCTCCTTCCCAGGGGCCAGGCAAAGGGCAGCCGCGCCGGGGCAGGGTAAGGTGATTCGCGTTGGAGCCCTAAGGTCCCCAACCATATCGTCCGGGCCAACCTGAAGAAATCATTACAATTTAATGCTTGCCGCCCGAACAATTCCAGGTATCTTGGCCAGGCGGTAAGGCCATATCACCCCATGGGGGAAAACGAGAGAGAGAGAAAGATGAAGAGAAGGACGAAAAATCTACCGGCAATAATGCTTTCCCTGTTCTTTTTTACCCTCTGTTGCGGCGCAACAGCGGGGGCGGTAACCTTGTTACCCGGAGCGCAAGCGGTTAAGGGGCAAACTGTTCAGCCGCCCCAGGCAAGCAAGCCCGTCCCCAGGGTCCAGCAGGGGGCAGAGGCCAAGGTGCCGGCAGCTGTTAAGCCCTCATCGCCGCCAGCCAACAAGGGTTCTGGAGCCAAGGCCCTGCCGCCCCAGGCGCCACCACCAGCGGCGCCAGCCATGGCACCAGGAGTAATTTCAGGCCCTACCTTCAATAAATCCCCCCTTAACCCTGCCGTGCTTAACCAGGTGCGGGAGCAGCTATTCGTCGCGATCTCTGATTTCACGGCCAGTC
>JBDLJA010000052.1:0-14989 GCA_039714595.1 Thermodesulfobacteriota bacterium
ATTCGATATTCGCTGTTAAAAACAACCGCTAGCTTAAAGCTGTCCGCCCGGTAAGCGAGCCTGCGAGACTCCGAAAGGCGGAGTTTCAACCTTGAACATAAATAATGAAACAAAAAACACGATACCATGTCCCCGCTGCCTGGTTTTTAATTTCAGCATCAGCAGAATTTTCCTTTGCGTCTCAACCCCCTTTGCGGTTATTTTTCCCTCCTGATCGCTAGCCATTCCCCTCCAGAGAGCCCTGCAAACAAAAAAAAATGTCCGAGACCACCGCCGCCCCGCCGCCAGCCAACTTCACCCACCTCCACGTCCACACCCAGTTTAGCTTACTGGACGGGGCCATCCGCTTAAAAGACCTCTTCGCCAAGTGCAAAGATTATGGCATGGAGAGCGTGGCCATTACCGATCACGGGGTGATGTTCGGCGCCCTGGAGTTTTACGTGGCGGCCAAGGGGGCTGGCCTAAGACCCATTGTCGGCTGCGAGTTTTACATCGCCCCGAACTCCCGCTTTGAAAAAAAGGCGAAGAGCGCCGGCCAGGCCGCCTTCCATCTGGTCTTGCTGGCCATGAACAGGCAGGGCTACGAGAATCTCTTAAAGCTCTCCTCCCTGGCCCAGCTGGAGGGGTTCCACTACAAGCCGCGGATCGACAAGGAACTGCTGGCCAAGTACAGCGAGGGGCTTATCGCCCTTACCGCCTGCCTCCACGGCGAGATTCCCTATCTGATCAACCACGGCAGGGACATGGCGAAGGCCAAAGAAAAGGCGTTGGAGCTCAAAGAAATATTTGGTGATCGCCTCTATCTGGAGATGCAGGAAAACTCCATCCCTGAGCAAACGGTGGTGAATAAGGGGCTGATGGAGATCAGTAAAGAGCTTGCCATCGAGCTTGTGGCCACCAACGACTGCCACTATTTAAACCGGCCCGAGTCCAAGGCCCATGAGCTCTTGCTCTGCATCCAGACCGGCAAGACCATGCAGGACCCCACCCGCTTTAGGTTCTCCACCGACGAGCTTTTCTTTAAATCCCCGGACGAGATGCGGGCCGCCTTCTCTTACTGCCCGGCGGCGATCGCCAACACCGAAGTGATCGCCTCCCGCTGCAACCTCGATCTTGATTTTTCCAACCACTACTTTCCCAACTTCGTCGTGCCGGAGGGCAAGACCCTGGCTAGTGAGTTTGAGGATTACGCCCGCACAGGTCACGAAGAGCGGATGACGGAGATCCGCCAGGTGGACAAGATCTCGGACGAGCTGGAAAAAACCTACCGGGAACGGCTGGAGATGGAGATCGGGGTGATCAACACCATGGGTTTCCCCGCCTACTTCCTCATCGTCGCTGACTTTATCAACTGGGCCAAGGACCATGACATCCCGGTGGGCCCCGGCCGCGGCTCCGGGGCCGGCTCTCTGGTGGCCTTTGCCATGGGCATCACCGACATCGACCCGATCAAATATGGTCTGATCTTCGAGCGTTTCTTGAACGTGGAACGCCAGTCCATGCCTGACTTTGACGTGGATTTCTGCCAGGAGCGGCGGGGCGAGGTGATCAAATACGTCCACGAGAAGTATGGCGGCGACGATTACGTCTGCCAGATCATCACCTACGGCTCCATGAAGGCCAAAGGGGTGGTGCGTGACGTGGGCCGCGCTTTAGGCTTGCCCTTCTCCACCGGTGACCGCATCGCCAAGCTGATCCCCGATGAGTTGAAGATGACCATCAAAAAGGCCCTTGATGATGAGCCGCGGCTGCGTGATCTCTTTGAGCATGACGACCAGGTCAAAGAACTCCTCGACATCGCCATGGTCCTCGAAGGCCTCCACCGCCACACCTCCACCCACGCGGCCGGGGTGGTGATCTCGCCCACCCCCATGTCCGATTACCTGCCGGTCTGTAAAGGGCCCAAGGGCGAGGTGCTCACCCAGTACGACATGAAGTACACCGAGAAGACGGGGTTGATCAAGTTCGACTTCCTGGGGTTGAAGACCCTCACCGTGATCAACCGGGCCGTGCGGTTGGTCAAGAAAGGACTGGGGATTGATCTTGAGATAGGCAAGATCCCCATGGATGATCTCAAGACCTTTGATCTCCTCCAGAAGGGCGACGCCCTGGGCGTCTTTCAGCTGGAGAGCTCCGGCATGCGCCAGCTGTTGATGAAGATGAAGCCGGAGCAGTTCTCTGATCTCATCGCCCTCGTGGCCCTCTACCGGCCCGGCCCTTTAGAGAGCGGCATGGTGGATGACTTTGTCAACACCAAGCATGGCCGGATGGAGGCCAGCTATCCCCTGCCCCAGCTGGAGCCGATCTTAAAGGAGACCTACGGGGTTATCGTCTACCAGGAGCAGGTGATGAAGATCGCCAACGTCCTGGCCGATTACTCGTTAGGCGACGCCGACAACCTGCGCCGGGCCATGGGCAAGAAGGTGCCTGAGGTGATGGAGGCGGAGCGGACCAAGTTCATGGCCGGGGCCGAGAAGCTGCAGGTGGACCTGAAAAAGGCGGAGTACATCTTTGACCTGATGGCCAAGTTTGCCGGCTACGGCTTTAATAAGTCCCACTCGGCCGCCTACGCCTATGTCTGCTACCAGACCGCCTTCCTCAAAGCCCACTATCCGGCCCAGTTCATGGCGGCGCTGCTCTCCTGTGATGTTAATAACACCGATAAGGTGGTGAAATATAAGGCGGAATGCGAAGACCAGGATATCAGCGTCCTGCCGCCGGACATCAATGAGAGCGACCAGGATTTCTCGGTGGTCAAGGGGGCGGTGCGCTTTGGCCTGGCGGCGGTGAAAAACGTGGGCGGCGCGGCCTTGGACTCCATTATTGAAGAGCGTGATAAGGACGGCCCCTATCAGTCCCTGGGCGATTTCTGTAACCGGGTCGACTCGCGCAAGGTGAACAAGCGGGTCATCGAGAGTCTCATCAAGGCGGGCGCCTTTGACTCCTTTAAGGCCAAGCGGGCCCAGCTTATGGCCATCCTTGATCCGGCCATGGAGCAGGCCCAGGCCGCCCAGCGCGACCGGGAGAGCGGCCAGATCTCGCTATTTGCCGTGATGGGCACCGAGGCGAAGGAAAAATCGGTGATCATCCCCCTGCCCAATGTGGAGGAGTGGGAGGAGAGGGAAAAGCTCAGTTATGAAAAGGAGACGGTGGGCTTTTATATCACCGGCCATCCCCTGGACGGCTTCCAGGAGGAGCTTACTAATACCACCGAGTGCGAGATAGCCGCCCTGGGTGAGCGCGGCGACTCCAGCCCCATCAGGATTGGCGGCTTGATCAAGGCCAAGAAGAACCATAAGTCAAAGAAGGGCGACCCCATGGCCTTTCTCGAAGTGGAGGACACCAGCGGCCAGGTGGAGGTGGTGGTCTTCCCCCGGGCCTACGCCACCTGCGCCCATCTCCTGGAGGGGGACGACCCCATCATCATCCAGGGCCAGCTGAAAAAAGAGGATGAGGGCGGGGTGAAGATCCTGGCCGAAGAGATAACTGATCTGGACCAGGCCCAGAGCCAATACACCGAAGGGGCGCGGCTTACCATCCATCCCGACCGGGTAAATAGGCAGAGGCTGGAAGAGGTGAAGACCGCCATCCACCAGAACCATGGGACCTGCCGGCTCACCATGGTCCTCCACTTCCCGGAACGGGGCGAGGTGGATATCGAGATCCAGAAGGACCTGACAATTAGCCCGGGACGCCCCTTTAACACGGCAGTGCGTGATATCCTCGGCTATGACGCCCTGAACTACCAGAAGAAGGCGTCCGAGCTGCCGCAACGGGGCCGGGCCAAGGGCAACTGGCAAAAATAACCGCTCTTGCCGCTCTGCTCCCTGGGCCCTTTCAGGCAGGTCAGCCAAGGCCCCCTTCCTGCTAAAAAAACACGCCATAGCAAAAAAATATCGCCACCATTCCCGGGAAGGAGATCCCTTGGCGCGACCATTTTTTTCTTAGAAATTGGTCTAGTTATGGTCCATTGGCTCCCATAAAAAGAGAACCATCCCTGACCCGGCCAAACAGATATGGCCTTAATTATCGCCCCACGCCGTTGACTTTTCCTAACTAAGTTTTATACCTTTTCTTTATAGATAACTGGAACAAATGACGCTATCCATTCACTTAAAAGAAATACGAGGCGAAACCATGAAAAAACTGACCGTAAAATCACTATTTGCCGTTTTTGCCGTGTCCATCCTGCTGGTTGGTTGCGGCGGGGGCGACACCCTGGCCGTCAAGGATGATGGCCTCCTCTACTATGGCGACGAGGTGGTATACAAGAAGGTTCCCACCTCCAAGCACCGCCAGCATGCCGCCGGCGACTGCCATCCTGACGAGACAGGCAACTACTTCATCTGCGCCCACCCCCACGAAGATTAAACAAAAAACTCCATGGCCCCATCTCTCTCTTAGGTCATGGAGTTTTTTTTGATCTGCCCAGGCCAGGTTCCGGCTCCGTTGAGCAGGGGACTTGGCCTTTGTCTATTTCCGGCCCTTTGGGTCGCGTCAACTCTGAAATGATACGCCCCCTAGCGTTTCTTGCGCTGCTTCAAGGTGGGTTTGCCGGCCAGGACAAACTGCAACCAGTCATAGCCGAAGGAGAGAAGCGCCTCGTCATCGCGTTCGATGGCCCTGACCCTGCTGGCCGCCATCTTAAACTGGCCCAGGATATTATGGTGCTGCATATAATCGCGAAATGAGTCGAGATTATAGACCACCATGAAGGCCAGCTTCTGCTTGGGCCCGGCCACCCCCTCCCCGGCCCAGGGATTGGTGGCAAAGAACGAGTCCATCTCGGCCCAGCGATCGGCCTGGCTGTTATGGATGAGCAGCTTCTGGTCACGGAGCCACTCCTTTACCGTCCACATCTTATCTTCCGCATGGCCCTTGCAGTAGTCATGGTTGGTGAGAAAATAAAACTCCTCGGCCCGTCCCTTCCTGGCCGTGCGATCCACCGCCCTTTCCAACGGATAGGTGCGGCAGGCCGCCGGCCGCACCTCATAGACCGTGCAACCATCCGGGCCTAAGAACGGGCAGGCGTTATGGCTGTCCATCTTCATCATCAGGGCCGGAAAATAGGGGTTGCTCCCCTGCCCCACCCTGATGTATTTTTCTAAGAATTCATCGGAACGGATTTGCAACTTATTCTTAAGAAGAATAATATCATAAGGATAGAGCAACATATCCACATTCCGGCAGCACTTCATGTAACAGGAGACCCCGGGATGGCAGGAAAAACGAAAAGATTCCCCGCCCAAAGGGACCATCCCTTCAGGAAACTGTTGTTGGACCCCACTACCCTTACTCATCACACACCTTCCTCTAATGTTTTTTTTGAAGGCCGTCGCCCCTATCGGCCCCGGCGCAATCGCCTATCATAATTTCGCCCCGAAAGAGGGGGGAAAAGTAGAGCGGCAGCCGGGCCAGCCAGGCCATTATCTACCACCTGCTCTAAAGGTGGTCAAGGAGCGGCTCCTGGCCGGCCTGCTTTTTCTAATGGTCATCTGCCTGACTCCGGCCCCGGCCCCGGCCCAGGAGCTGGCCGCCTGGATAACCCGTTTTGACATCGACACAGCGGCCAAGATCAACCAGGTCTGCGCCCCGGCCACCGCCGCCACCTTTGACCGGCTGCTGGTCCAGGTCCGAGGCCGGGCCGACGCCTGGTACAAGAGTGAAGTGGCCCCGGCCCCGGCCGGCCTGGCCCCGGGCTTCGACCCCCTGGGCGAGATGCAGGCAGCCTGTGGCCAGGACAAACTGACAACCTGGCTCAACGTCTACTACCTCTGGACCGGGACCACGCCGCCAGCCGATCCCCACCACCCGGCCCTGAGCCGGCCATGGCTCCTCCAGGATGATCAGGGGCGGCCGGTGGACAGCTACAACCCGCTGATGCAGAAACAGCATTGGCTGGAGGGAATCTACGCCGACCCGGGCTCTTCCGCCTACCGCCACTACTTTTCCCGGGTGGTGGCCGAACTCCTTGACAACTACGGGCCTAAGGCCATTCATCTGGACTTTGTCCGCTACCCCAACTCCATGTTCGGCGCCGGTAATGAACTGGCCCAGCGCTTCCAGGCCCTTTACGGCTTTGACCCCCGCTGGCTGCCGGGCCAGGTGAAGAGGACGGATATAGCGGCCTGGCTCGACGGCAGCCTCCCGCCTGGCACGGAGCTGCTGGTCAGCGGCCGCCTGATCTGGGACCTGCTCCGGGCCAGCCAGGTGAGTGAACTGGTGGGCCAGGTGGCCGAGCTGGTCCATGAGCGGCCAGCCACCACCCTTTCCGCCGCGGTCTTCCCGGAACCCCTGGCCGCCCTGCTCGATAAGGGCCAGGACTGGCCCGCCTGGCTGGCCCAGGGTTCCCTGGACAACGCCTTTGTCATGACCTATTTTGGCGACCAGGAGCGGCTGCGCAACCAGCTGGCCGAGGTCCGCCAGGTGGTGGGTGAAAAGGATCAGCAACGTCTCTGGGTGGGGTTGGGCGCCTATATCAAGAGCGCCGAGGTGATCGGCCGGGAAAGCCGCCTGTGCCGGGAGATGGGCCTGGAGCGACTGGGTCTCTTCAGCCTGGGCCACATCCAGCGCAAGAAGAACGGCCTGGCCCCCTACCGGCTCCAGACCAAACAGCCCGGCCCGGCCCCGGCAAACCTTGCCAAAAACGGAGCGCAGCTGGAAATAGAAAAAGATTACCTTTACCTGGCCGTCAAGGATCTGCAAAATTTACTCTCCAACAAAAGGGCCAACGGCGCAGGGGACCCCCGGGTGGCCCGGCGCCTCCTGAGATTCCAGGAAAAGCACGGCCTGATCCCCGCCACGGTGGCAGAGCTAGCCAGCGAAAGCCATCCCGAGCCATTCTGGCTGGAGAGCCGCGGCATCTTCCGCTTTCTGGACCGCCATGACAGCCTGGCCACCGGGGAAGAGCAACTAAATCGCATCAGTCAGGCCAGGGAAAAGCTTTTGGCCGGGGCTGACTTCAAGCGCATATCAGAGAAGATGTCCCAGGCGGGCAGCCGCCACGAGGGGGGGATGCTCCCCCGCCATTATCTGGCCAAGGCCCCCGCCTGGGCCAGCGAACTGGGCGCCATAAGCCCGGTACTGCCGGCGGCAAACGGCTTCTGGGTCAAACAGGTGATGGCCAGGGGCGGGGGCCAGCAGCTGCCCCTGACCCGCCTGGAGTGGCCGGCCCGGCGAATCATCCTCAGCCAGAGGATAAATGACCATGCCCGGTGAGCCCCAGCCATCGTGCGACCTGGCCCCGGCGGACTCCTCAACAGGGATCTGCGGGGAGGCCCGCCTCTTCATGGCCGCCTTTAATCAGGGGGAAAAACAGCTGCCCCTGACCATTATCGACCAGTTGGTGGAAAAAGCCCTCAGCGGCCCGGCCCCGGCCCGCGATTCTGCCCTTCAGGCCCTCTACCAGCAGATCATTCTCCCCCTCTGTGATGACTTTTCCAGCCGGGGCGTGACAGCGGCCGCCCAGGTCCTGGCCCGGGTGACCCACCTCTTCCGGAGCCACGGGGCCGGGGCTGCCACCCACAGCTACCTGGAGCGCCACAGAATCACCAACGAAGGGGAGATGCTGGCCCGCTACCACGAGATCAGCCAGCCCCGGGCCATAAGCGAGCCGCAGAGGATCAAGAAGGTAATCGTCCTCTCCCGGGTGACCATCGGGGCCGACGTGGCGCTCATCTCCCCCATAATCCAGCGGCTGGCCGCGGCCCTGCCCCAGGCCCAACTCATCGTTGTGGGGCCGGCCCACCTGCCCCAGCTCTTCGCCCACCCCCAGAAGACCCGCTTTCTCATCTTTCCCTTCGACCGTTACAGCAGGCTGGCGGAGCGCCTATCCTTCTGGCCCCGCCTCCATGACCTGCTGGCCAGCGAGGTGGCGGATCTCAGCCCCGAGGAGTACATCCTCCTGGACCCGGACAGCCGCCTGAGCCAGCTGGGCCTCCTGCCCCTGGCCCCGGCCCGGTCCAGCTACTGCCTCAACAGCCGCCAGGACCAGGCTGGCTCCCCCCGCCTGGTGGATATCTGCAACCGCTGGCTGGACCAGTTACTGCCGGGGAGCTGCCGTTTTGCTAACCGCATCTGGCTTAAGCCGGAACAAAGCGCCACAGCCCGTTCTTTTTTCAAGCAATTTAAGCAAAAGAGCTTTAAGATCGTCATCAATTTAGGCAGTGGCGGCGACCCGGGCAAGGAACTCCCCCCGCCCTTTGCCCGGCAGCTTGCGGCAAGCCTGCTGGCCCGGGAAAAGACCATTATCTTCCTCGACTCAGGCTGTGGAGCCCGCGAGGGAGAGGCTGGCAGTAAGCTGCGCCGGCAACTGCGGGGTAGCCAACCCACCGGCCTGCTGGCAGACCTTAAGCAGCCCCCCCCCTGGAGCGACCATGGCCTCCTGCAGATCCGGGCGGATATTGGCAACCTGGCCGCCCTCATCGCTGAGGCCGATCTCTTCATCGGTTATGACTCATGCTGCCAGCACCTGGCCACCGCCAGCCAGACGCCGGCCATCATCTGTTTTGCCGGCGCCCCTAACCCCCGTTTCAGCCAACGCTGGCAGCCATTGGCCCGGGAGGGCCTGACGACAACCATAATGATAGATGATGAACTCCGCTGCCAGCCGGAAGAGATAATCAACCAGGTGGCCCAACAGGCTGAGTTGTACCGCCAGGGTGCCCTTACGCCCCAGCAGGCCTGAAACGGCCCGGAAGATTGGCCTCTATCTTTCCATCCCCTTCTTTTTAGCAAACCGGATCTCGCCAGCGGGACCCTGGAGGTAATAACGGTATGAGCTTTCCCCGTTCCATGACCGGCTTTGGCCGCGGTGATCACGTCGCGGCCGACGGCCAGAACAGCTGGACCGTCGAGGTAAAATCGGTGAACCACCGTTTCCTGGACGTCAAGGTCAAGATGAGTAAGGAGTTACTGGCCCTGGAGGAGAAGATCAAAAAAGAGGTGGCAACCACCTTCAGCCGCGGCCACGTGGACGTGATCATCACCACCAGCGGCAGCAGCGCCAGTGAACTCCGGGTGGACCACAATCTGGCCCAGGACTATTGCCACCAGCTCATTGATCTCCGCAAGCAGCTGGGTCTGGTCACGGAAAACGACTCGCTGATCTCTCTGGTGGCCACCTTTCCCGGGGTGATGAGCCAGAGCCAGAAGGAGGTGGACGCCGAGGAGTGCTGGCAGGGCCTGCGCCCCGCCCTGGGCCAGGCCCTGCAAGACAACCTGGCCATGCGGGAGCAGGAGGGAGCCAACCTGGCCGCCGATCTCAAGGAGCGGTTGGCCGCCTTTACCGGTGCGGTGGAGCGTGTTGAGGGTCAGCTGCCCGAGATCATCGCCCAGCGCCAGCAGAGCCTCAAAGAGCGGTTGGAGCGCTTACTGGACGAGGTGGATCTCGACCCGGCCCGTCTGGCCCAGGAGGTGGTTATCCTCACCGACAAGGCGGATGTCACCGAAGAGTTGATCCGGCTGCGCAGCCACATCAGCCAGTTTCTCTCCTACCTGGGCAGCCCGGAACCATCCGGCCGCAAACTTGACTTCCTCCTCCAGGAGTTCCTGCGCGAGGTGAACACCCTGGCCTCCAAGATCAACAACTCCCAGGTGGCGGTGGAGAGCGTGGAGATGAAGAACAGCACCGAAAAGATCCGCGAACAGGTTCAGAATCTCGAATAATTTTTAGTAAAGGCAGCCTGGCAGATTCCCCTAACTAACCCCAAGCAAATTAATACAAAAATGGATCAGCGTCTTATCAACGTAGGTTTCGGCAACTCCGTGGTGGCCGGCCGGGTTCTCCTGGTCAGTAACCCCAAGTCCTCCCCCATCAAGAAGTTAAAGGACGAGGCCAAGGCCCAGCATAAACTCATCGACGTCACTGAAGGGCGGAAGACCCGCTCCATCATCCTCCTCGATACCGGCCATATGGTCCTCTCCTCCGTCCAACCAGACACCATCAGCCAACGCTTCGCCCCCTTGAGTGAACTGGAGGAGGAACAGCCATGAGCAGCGGCAACCTGATCATCCTCTCGGCCCCCTCCGGCACCGGCAAGACCACCATCGTCGGCAAGGTGATGCCATGCGTGGACGCCGTGAGTTTCAGCGTCTCCCACACCACCCGCCCACCGCGGCCAGGGGAGCAGGACGGGGTTGACTACCACTTCTGCAGCGTGGAGCAGTTTAAAAGCCTCCGCGATGACGACCAATTTCTGGAATGGGCCGAGGTGCACGGCAACTACTACGGCACCAGCCGCGGGGCGGTGACTACGATGCTTGAGCAGGGCAAGGACGTCCTGCTGGACATCGACGTCCAGGGGGCCAGACAGGTGCGTGCGGCGGCGCCTGAGGCGTTCTCCATCTTCATCGCCCCGCCCTCCTGGCCGGAACAGGAAAACCGCTTACGGGCCCGGGGCACCGACGATGACGACACCATAAACCTGCGTCTGGCCAACGCCAAGGCGGAGATGGCGGACGTGGATGACTATGACTTTGTCATCATCAATGATGAGCTGGAGCAGGCCGCCGAGATGATGCGGGCCATCCTCCTGGCCATGCGGGCCATGGGCCGCCGGGATCTTGCCGGCCTGCCACTGATCATCCCGGCCGGGGAGTGAGAAAAAATGGCCAAATCCAACCAGGAAAAAAAGATATTTACCGCCAGCGACCAGCTCCTCTGGGGAGTCCACCCGGTGGCCCAGCAGCTGCACCGCCAGCCCGGCCTGATCAACGAGATTTTTATTGCCAAGCGGGAGGGGAAAAAAAACCAGGAGATAATCGACCTGGCCCGGGCCAAGGGGGTAAAGGTAAAATTCAGCGGGGCCATCTCCATTAAGGGCGAGGGCAGGATCAACCACCAGGGTGTGGTGGCCCGGATAAATAAGACCGAGACCATCAGCGAGAATGATTTCCTCGATCTCCTGGAGCAGGAAAAAAAACCTCCCTTCCTCATCGCCCTTGACTCCATCCAGGACCCGCACAACCTGGGCGCCATCCTCCGTTCGGCCGCCGCGGCCGGGGTCAGCGGGGTCATAGTCCCCCGGGACCGCAGCGCCCCCTTGGGCGGCACCGCCGCCAAGGTTGCGGCGGGCGCCATGGCCATGCTCAACATCTGTCAGGTGACCAACCTCTCCGCCTTCCTGCAAAAGATTCAGGAAAAAGGGGTGTGGGTCTTCGGCACCGTCAAGGATGAGGGGCAAGCCATCTTCGAGTCTGATCTATCCGGCTCCATCTGTCTGGTGATCGGCAATGAAGAGAAGGGCATCCGGCCCCTTATCGCCAAACAGTGCGACGTTCGTCTCACCATCCCCATGCCTGGCCAGTTCGAGTCCCTCAACGCCTCGGTGGCCGCCGGCATTGCCCTCTTTGAAGTGGTGCGCCAGCGCCGACTGCCGTAGTAACTCCCAGAGCCCAAACTATTCCTCAATAGCTGCCCCATAATATTGACTCGTTATGGCAAATTTCCTAACATATTAAATAATCTTTTAGCTGGAAAGTTCATAACTAATAAAAATTACTTGTTTTTTTACTAATCGGTTGACATTACCTTAATAGTAACTATTATCAATAACTAGCTATTAAAGATAACCAGCGAGGAAAGTGATGAAAATATCAATCGACAAGAATGTGGTGGAGTTTGTGCCCGAGTCCCCGGCTGAGACCCAGGACCTTGAGACCCTGTGGCGCATAACGGTGGACTGCATGAGCGATAACAAACGCCTCTCCCCCATTGGCGAGTTTATTCCCAGCAAGAGCAACCTGGCCCGTTTCGTCATCGAAGGGGTGCCGGGCGGGGTTACCCAGCGGGTGGAGGAGACGGCCGCAGATGATGCCACTTACTTCTGCAACACCTGCAATAAATACATGAAGGTTGCCCAGGGCGAGGGTCTGCCCACCTGTTGCGGCAAGGTCATGGAAAATCTCGATTAAAGAGCGACAACAGACAACTAATAAACTGACAAGGAGACGACAATGGACAAGTGGGAATGCCCCTGCGGCTACATCTACGATCCGGCAGAAGGTGATTATGAGAACGGCGTTGACCCAGGCACTAAATGGGAGGACGTCCCGGCCGACTGGGTCTGCCCCAAATGCGGGGCGGAGAAGGAAGATTTCTGGAAGGTGGAAGATTAAAGCGTGACACGAGACGCGCCCCCACTGAGCAAGAGGGGCGTGATAGACAGGCGAGCCAGAACCTCACTTATGGCCGCTATTCGCCGTTTAAACCAGGCATCCCTCACGGGAGCCTGGTTTTTTTTTGCGCCATTTAATCTTGGCATGAGTCGTAGGGTGGGCTGGGCCCAACCTACATCAATTTAAGTAACGGTTGTTCTGGCCCCACCTTTTGTTCACCACTTTTCAGCAGCAGCCGGACATGATCTTCCGGCCGGCCAGCTTATTGACCCACTCGGCTATGATGTAGGCGGCGCAGCCGGTGCCGGGGGTGACGCTGATGGCTAAAGTGGGGCAGTTGTTGGCGCAGGCCCCACACTCAATGCAGCCATTAAAGTCAACTATCCCAGCCTTGTCACCCTCCAGGGCCACCACCCGGTGGGGGCATACCGTCACGCAGCGGCCGCAGCCGATACATCTCTCCTGATCCAGGGCCAGGCTGGCCCGCTCATTGATGTAGCGCATTTTTTTCATGACCGCCCTCCCAGAAATGAGGCGAGGAGCCAACAGACAACGGCCGCCATAGCCAAAGAAATCTGCAGGGGAATACCGCGGCGCATCTCATACTCCACCCCGCTGGGCGAGGTAAAGGGGGTGGTGCCGGTAAAGTTCATCCCCAGATAACTGGCAATGGCCGTGCACCAGCTTAAGATTGCCACCCCCTCAGCAAGGCTCACCCCCCCGCTCAAGAGATACCAGTAGAGCCCACCACTCCCCAGGCCGGTGATAAGACCTTTAATCCAGAACTGGCGTCCGGGCAACAGCGGCAGGAGGAGGGGAACAAGAATCGCCCCGGCCCCGATACCGAGGAGGGTGGCGCCAATGAGAACGGGCCCCCGCTCAAGGGCGGTGGCCAGAGAGAAAAAACCGGGCCCGGCCCCGGCCAGGAGAAATAGGGGCAAGAGGGCGAGAAAAAAAGGCTTGATGGTCAGATAGAGCTCCACCGGGATGAGAACGGCCCGTTCGCCCAGGCTGAAGGTGGCCTCCCGCATCTCTTCATCCGCCCCTTTCGCGAGAAACTTCGGCAGATCAGCGGCCCTGATGGGTCCGAAGGTGACCTTAAAGCCGCACTCCTTTTTCACCTGCAAGCCGCTCACCCCCGGCGCTCCCAGTTGGGGCACGATAAGCTGTCGGTGCCCTACCAGCTTCTCCAGGCCGCAAGCCCTGACGGAGCGCACCAGCTCCTCGGTGGCAAAGGTCCCCTTGCCGGCCGCGCACCAGACGTTGATCCCCCGGGTATCAAGGACCAGGAGCCAACCATCCTCTCCCGCCAGACTCCAGCGCAGATGATCGAAGGAGAGCTTGAAGTTGGCGCTGGCCAGGACCGGGGCATCCCGGTCCGGATTGCCAACGCAGTAGAGCCCTGGGGTCACCGGGTAGTTGTCGCGGCTGAGGCCGGAGCGGGCCGCCATGGTCTGCAGCCGGTCGCTTAGCGTTGGGCTGGTGGCCACCCGGGGCACCGGCCCCACGGCTGTCTCGATAAAATCCGTGACATAATGACAGATGGCGTAGCCCGCCCGCTCATGCACCCCGGCCCGGGGTTTCTGCGGCGGGCCTCAGCACGGCTCCTCCTTTTCATCCCTGAGGCCCTGATTGCCCCTGAGATCCTGGAGGGCAAAGGGGGTGGGGAGGTTATCTTCGTCCCCTGCAGACGCCAGATGCTGGCCGCTGATCTTCATCTTATCTGCCATTGCTCTCTTCTCCCTCATGTCTGCCCGCCGTAATGGTTGGCCTGCTTGCCTTGCTTGGCATGCTTTTCAGCACAACGGCCTGGCCAAAGTCGGCGGTGATAAAATCGCCAGCCGGCAAGCCCGCTCTTTCACGTTCCCTGGCCAGGGCCTTAACCGGCTCATCTATACCTTCGGCGGTTAGCCTGAAGGTACCGTAATGAACGCCAATGCTCTTGCCGGAATGGAGATCGGTGTGGGCCTGTACCGCCTGTCTGGGATCGAGGTGGGCGTAGCCAAAGAAGCTCTGGGGGCTGTAGGCCCCAATGGGCAAGAGGGCCAGGTCCATGGGGCCAAACCTGGCAAAGGTCTCTTTATAATGGTTGGCGTAGCCGCTGTCGCCGCCAAAGTAGATCTTCCGCTCCCCTATCTCCAGGACAAATCCCCCCCAGAGGGTGGAAAAAGTGTCAAAGAGGGTGCGGCCGGAGAAGTGTTGGACCGGGACAAAGGTAAGGGAAAAATCGTCCGTCACCTGGGCCCCCTGCCACCAGTCAAGCTCGGTGACCCTGGCCTGAAGGTCGAGAAGATGGCGGCCGACTCCCAAGCCCAGAAAAATCCTGGGATTGTCGCGGGCCACCAGACGGCGGACGGTGGGCAGGTCAAGGTGATCGTAATGGTCGTGGCTGATGAGGACGAGATCGATCTTCGGTAACTGGTAGAACCTTACCCCAGGCTGCCGCACCCGCTTGAAACCGCTGAAGGGCACCGGGCTGCAGCTCTCGGCGTAGATCGGGTCGGTGATGATGTTGTAGCCGTGGGTCTGGATCAGGACGGTGGAGTGATTAACGGTGGTCACCCGGATCTGGTCACCCTCCACCCGAGCTGGCGGCGCGGGCCCCGGGGAGCTCTCCCGCCAATGGGGCCAATCATCATAATCGGTGGTAAGCCGCATCCAGAGAAGCTTCCAGTACGACTTGTCAGACTCCCGGCCGTTCTTGAACTCACCACCGACAAAGTGGGGCGAGCGGGCCCGATTATCCACGTAACCCTCGGCCCCAACGGCAGAGGGGGCCGGCACGGTGAGCAGGGTAAAGGCCGCCAGCAGGGCCAGGAAAAGGGTGGCACCCCTGCCCCACCCATCTTTTTCAATACCTATATCCATATCA
>JBDLJA010000053.1:0-14576 GCA_039714595.1 Thermodesulfobacteriota bacterium
GACCTTCACCATTCACCATCTAAGAAGATAAAACAACTGGACCGACACCGCCGTTGCCAAACTCCTTATCGGTCTTAGTCGGCGTGAATCTCCACGATGGTGTCATGGGCCGTCCAGGCCCAGTCCCAGGCGGTCTCGGCCATTGTATGCATGGTAAAGACCATATCGCCGATGAGGCAGCGCAGGGCCTGAAGAAAGCCGTCCGCGTCCATGGTAAAGATGTCCACCATCATCCGCATCATGGTAAAAAACATGCAAGCTCCCATACAGATCATTTCCCTCACAGGCCGCAGATCACCGCACCAGGACTGACAGTAACAATCCATCGCCGACGCCGAGGGGGAGGACTCCAGGGGAGCGTCACTGTGGCCAATGTAACGGCCTCTGATGGTTCCAGCCAAGGTAAAGATGTTGCCCAGGTTGAGCACCGGAGTCCTAGCCTCAAGGGCGATGGCCGGCCTAGTAGCCGGATTATTACCGCTGGCCACGAAGAAATCAGCCGGGGTGGGGTTGCTATTGGCAATGGCAATGAAGTTACCGCCGTCGCTCAAGGTGTAACCAAACTGATACTGATAGGCCATGTTTGGGTGCTGGGCCGTCAGTCCGGCGTCAGCCGCTAACTGGCGGATCAAAGCGGCGGCATCGGGATTGTTGGCCTCCAACTGATTTTTCAGGACACAACCCGCCATCATCTCCGCCGCATCACTAAGCTGGCTCCGGGTGGCCCAGATATTACTGATGTTGATCACCATGAAGAGGATCAACACCCCGACAAAGATGCCGCCGGCGGCCAGCAGTGACAGGGCGCCGCCCTCCTCATTCCAGGGCCTGAAGCCGCAGTCTCCCTTGTCCGGGCCGCCTTGTTCTTTCATCATCTTCATCCCCTCGCTGGAACAGGACTCTACTTATTCTTGCAGGACAGCTCACCGCTCTCGGTCTCAAGGTAGTAGAGGCGCTCGGCCTTCTCCTGCTTCTTCTTCTGGTTCTCCGGCTGCTGCTGGTTGATCAGCTTCTGCAGGTCCTTACCCAGGGGGGCCTTCTGTCCCGCGGCCAGAATGGCCGGAACCAGGAGGATGGCAGTCAAAATGGCATAAAAAATCTTCATCAGTGTGCTCCGCTATTTTTTATTTCTGATTACCATCGCCTTTCAGCGAGCTTAGCAGGAGAAGGTATCAGTTTAAGTGAAATAATTTTTATTTAGGGGCTTAGAATTATCAAAACTGCTTTTTCAGCGCAGAGAAGCGGCAGACTTCGAAGGCGCAGGTAAGCGACCAAAGGGAGACTCCGAAGATAACTGCCTTTTTTTCTAAACAAAAAAACTTTGCGCCTTCGCAGATGGAGCCTATCTCCAGTGAATTTCTAAATGCAGGCAAAACCACCTGAAAATCAGGGGGAATCAGAGTTTTCAGCGCGGGCCCGCATCTCGGTAAGCAGCAGGCTATTGGCCTGGGCCTTCTTATTCAGGGGGTCCATGGCCAGGGCCTGGTCCAGGTGGAGGGCCGCCAGCTCATAATCGTGCTGGAGGAGATAGTTAAAGCCCAGGTTATTTAAAGCCGTGACGTGGAGCTTATCGCCCTTCTCGCCGCTGAGGCGCAACCAGTCGCGGTAGATCTCCTCGGCCAGGCCATACTCCTCGCAGCTGAGGGCCACCCTGGCCAGGCTGGCCGTGAGCTTGGTGTCTTTCGGCTCCGGGCTGCGTTTCACCGCCTCCTGCCAAGCCAAGAGAGCCTGGTCCCATTTAGACTGCAGCTCGAACACCTGGGCCAGGAGAGGATAGACCTGGGGGGCTATCTCCTCGTCCCGGCGCAGGGCATCAAGGAGCCGCTCCGCGTCGGCCAGCCTCCCATCCTTGATCAGCAGCCGGGCGTAATCAAGGCGGAACTGCAGCTGCTCGCTGGCGTTCAGGCTGGTCTTGAGGCTGGTCTTCTCGGCCAGCTCCTGACCCTGGCCGCTGCCGGCCTCACTGGCCTGCTCGGCCAAAAGACCGGCCCCATTCTTGGCACTCATACAGCCGGAGAGGGCCAGGGTGAGAAAAACAAGTAAAAAAAATTTCATGAGGCGAGCATCCGCATAAGGTTAACCATCTGTTCACTGACCAGGATGAGCAGGTAGGGCAACAGGAGAAAGGGCATTATCACCAGGGCCATCTTGGCCGAGAGCTTGCCCGCCTTCTCCTCCATGGTCTGCTGGCGCATCACGTAGATGCGCTGGGAGAAATCACTCAGGGAGGTGAGAATGGAGCTGCCCATCCTCTCGTTCTGGATCAGGACATTGACCAGGTACTGCATCTCCTTGGTGGGGTTGCGCTGGGCCAGCTGGTTGAACGCCTCCACCCGGTCCATCCCGGTCTGGATCTGATCGAAAACTTGGGTGAACTCCCGGCAGATCTCCGGGTGGATTTCCCGCAACTCAGCAATAACCCTCTTGACGCTGATCAACCAGCTGAGGCCCGCGGTCATGGAGACGTTGCCCAGGTCAATGAAATCGGGCAGGGCCAGGGTCACCTTCTGCAAGCGGTTACTGGTGCGGAGCTTTAGGGCCAGATCGGGCAGAAAGAGGGCCACCATCGCGGCGACGACCATGGTCGTCAGCTTTATGGTACCCGCCTGCCAGAGTAAGCCGCCACCAACCAGGGCCAGCAGCACCAGGCCATATTTGAGCAGATAGTAGAGGCCCAGATCCGTCTCCCGCCGCAGGCCGGCAAGCAGCAGACGCTGTCTGGTCTTGGCCAGCTCTTCCGCCTTGGTGGGGGCCAGGGCCAAACCCAGACGATGCCAGGGCGATCTGGCCCCCACCTCCTGGGCCACCACCTGAATGGCGTTGGCCTGGGAAAACAGCTGTTCCAGTCGCTGGCGGGAGCGGAGCCTGGCCAGGCGGCCCGCCAGACGGCGGTGGGCCAGAAGGCCGATACCAGCGCCACAGAGGCCGACCAGAGCCAGGATGGGCAGGATGGAGGCAGCCATCAGAATTTAATCCTCATCATGTATTTAAGGAGGATCATACCGGTGAAGATCAGAGCCAGGGAACTCTTGAGGATCAACGAGCCGGTGGGGTCATGGAGAAAAAAGGTCATGGAGGCGCGGTCGAAGAAGTAGCGGTAGGCGATATAACCCAGGGGCAGGGCGGCGATGACAAAGGCGGTGAAGCGGCTCTCGGCGGTCACCGCCTTCAGCTTGCCCATAAAGACCACCCGGCGCCGCATAAGGGCCGCCAGCTGCTCCAGGATGCGGATGAGCTGGCCGCCCGTCTCCCGCTGGATTACCAGGGTCATGGCCAGGTAGTGCACCTCGGCCACGTTAAGCCTCTGGCGGAAACCAGCCAGCACCTCAGCAAAGGGCACCCCCAATTGGGTCTGCTTGGTCATGGTGGCAAACTCGCCACCAATGGGCTCGGGAAAGTCGCGGCTGATCAAAAGCATGGCCTGATCAACGCTGTTACCCGCCGCCAGGGAGCGGACCATGGACTCGATGGCGTCAGGGAGCTGCCCCACCAGGAGGTGGCGGCGGCGGATGATGTTGACCAGGACGAAGAGGGGCAGGGGCCAGGGCAGGAGGAGGGCCAGCAGCTGGAGCAGCGGCGGCAGCTCCAGGGGAAGCAGGAGAAGGGCCCAGCTCAGCAGGAGCAGGACAAGGGCGCTGGCGATAATCCTGCTCACCGCCTCTGCCCTGATCCCAGCCTGGAGCACATAGGAGGCCAGTTGTTCACGGCTCTTGGCGAAGATGGTGCTGCCCCTGGGGGCGGGGATGTTGAGGACCGAGTCGGGCAGGCCGATTCGCCTCTTCAAGCGGATGATGGTGAGCTGATGGCTCAGCTGCGCCTTTTTCAGCTGCCAGCCGATGAGCAGGCCAAAGGGCAGGAGGACGCTCAGGTAGAGGGCCGGGGTCATGAGATCCATCTCACACCTCCACCGCGCAGTTGAAGATCGCGGCCAGGTCAAGATCGGTGGCGCACGTACTCTTGCCCCCGCAGTTGGGGCGCACCCCGGTGGCCTTGAAGATCCCTTTTTTCCCTGACCCGCCCAGGTTCAGGGGCTCATAGAAAAAAATCTCCTGGAGGACGATGGTATCCTCCTCGCTGCCAGTGATCTCGGTGATGGAGACGATGCGCCGCACCCCGTCGGGGCCGCGGTCGATGTGGACGATGAGATCCAGGGCGCTGACGATCTGGCGCTGGATGGCCGCCTGGCCCAGGTTGACGCCGGAGAGGTTTATCATCAGCTCCAGGCGGCTGATGGAGTCGCGGGGATTGTTGGCGTGAACCGTGGCTAGCGACCCGTCATGGCCGGTGTTCATGGCCTGGAGCATGTCCAGCACCTCGCTGCCGCGCACCTCGCCGATGATTATCCTATCCGGCCGCATCCGCAGGGCGTTGCGGAGGAGATCACGCTGGCTGATCTCGCCTAGGCCCTCGGCGTTGGCAGGCCGTGACTCTAACCGGACCACATGGTGCTGCTGCAGTTTCAGCTCGGCGCTGTCCTCGATGGTGACTATCCGTTCCTCGGCCGGGATCAGACCGCTGAGCATGTTCAGGGTGGTGGTCTTGCCGGAGCCGGTGCCGCCGCAGATCAGGATGTTCAGCTTGGAGCGGATGGCCAGCTCCAGAAACTGATACATGGGCTCCACCATGGTGCCCATGATGATCAGATCCTTGGGCCGCAGGTGGTAATCGGGAAACTTACGGATGGAGACGGTGATGCCGTCCACCGACAGCGGCGGGATGATGATGTTGATCCGCGAGCCATCGGGGAGCCGCGCGTCCACCAGGGGCGAGGCCTCGTCCACCCTCCGCCCGGCCCCGTAGAGCATGCGCTCCACCTTGTTGTGCAGGTGATCGGCGCTGATGAAGGTGATATCCGTCTCCTCTATCCTGCCGTGGCGCTCCACATAGATCTGCTCATGACCGTTGATCAGGATATCGGTGATGGTGGGGTCGGCCATCAGGTACTCCAACGGCCCCAGGCCATAGATCTCATCGAGGAGCTCGGCCCCCAGCTGGCGGATCTCGTTTTCGGTGAGATGGTGGCCGATCTCCCGGGCCACATCCCGGATCAAGGTCTCCACCCGCGGGGCCAGTTCGGACCTGGTCTCTTCCGAGTCGGCCCGGTAAAAGGCGTCGTCATCGGCGGCCCGCCGCTGACACTCCTGCTTGATCTGGCCCACCATCACATGGTCGCCAAACTGAAAGGAGTTGGGCTTGTTGCCAGGGACTGCCGCGCCCGGCTCGCGGATCTGGCTCACCTTGCCCTGAATCTGATTGCTGGCGGCCAGTTTCTGGCGCAGCCGCTGGGGCAGGCTCATGGGCTGACCTCTTCGGCCAACTGCGGGGCCCGGCGCCGAAATAGTGAGCTGAGCCAGGAGCCCCCCCTGGCCGCTCGGGGCCCGGCGCCCTGTCCCGGCTCAGCGCCCTCTGGCAGGAGGAGGGCGGCGATATCCTTGATCTGCTGGTTGGCCACCGACCGGGGGGCAAAGTCATGGAGGAGCTGGCCCTGCTGCAGGGCCTCCAGGAAGGTGAGGTAGTTGTTCTCCACCTGGGCCGCCACCGGGATCTGCAGGGCGGCCAAAAGCTCGCCCACGATCTCGTCACCCTGGCTTCTCACCCGGTTTAAGATCAGCTGCAGACGCTCGGCCGGATAGCCCAGCTGGCGGCAGGTATCATAGGCGATGCGCACCGCCCGCATGGAGGAAAGCGACGGTTCCCCCACCAGCATGATGGCCTGGGAATCATCGAGACAGGCCAGGGTAGCGGGGCTGAGATCACTGGCGCAGTCAACGATCACATAGTTGTAGTAGCGCCTGAGGACGGTGATAACCATCTTGATATTGACGTCGGTGATGCTCTCCAGCTCTTCCAGGTTCTGGGGCAGCCCCAGGTAGCGCAGGCCAGAGTCATGGCGGGCAATGGCGTCCTCCATCAACTTATCGTCGAAGCGGTTGATGTTGAGGATGAAGTCGTTGAGGGAGTAGCTCTCCTTACCCTCATGGTTGATGTAGAGGGAGCTGTCGCCCAGCGGCATGTTAAGGTCCAGGAGGATGGCGGAACCGCCGGTGTGGATGGCCAGCTGCTCGGCCACGTTTACCGCCAGGGTGGTGGTGCCCACCCCGCCCTTGAGGCTGAAGAAGGAGGCGACCCGGCCGGCAAAGGAACCCTCGCTACGCTGCTGCTCCTTGTGGATGATGGCGAGGATATTGGCCAGGTCCCCCGGCATCTCGATGAAGCCCTGGACCCCCTGTTTGCTGGCGGCCAGGAGCAGATCGCCATCCCGGCTGTCGATCAGGACAAAGATGGGGGCCGCCCCCACCCCGTCGCGCACCGCCGGAATCATAGCGATGGCCGCAAGGGCGTCGGGGCCGGTGGCCTTGATGAGCACCAGGTCAGGGGTAAGGGGCGGCCGGTGGCTGGCCCGCAGATCTTCACGCTGCAGGTCATAGAGCAGGGTCAGGGCCTGGGAGATGGACTGAAACATCTTGCCATCGTCCCCCAGGTAGAGGGCCCGCTTGCGCGAACCGGAAAGGGTCTCACTTTGCTGTACCATTACGGGGTCTCCAGGCCGGCGTCAGATAATAGGCTGAGCACGGCGTCGTCCGGGTTCTGGGCCTTGCTCTTCGAGCCGAGGAGGAAGGCGGACCAGAAGCCGGGGGCGGTGATATCAGCGCCGGGCAGGCGGATCTCTGTCCCGGCAGGGATGGGGTTGACGATCTTGGCGGTGACCACAACGGCCAGCTCGCTCTGGTCCTTGTCGTAGGTGGAGGAGCGGAACAGGGCGCCCAGGATGGGGAGGTCACCCAGCAGGGGAACCTTGCTCACCGCCGAGCGGATATGATCGCTCAAGAGACCGCTCACCAGAAAGCTCTCGCCGTCATGGAGCTTGATGCTGGTCTCGGTGTTGCGCGTCTTGAAGCCGGGCATGACCAGGCTGCCCACCGTGATGCCGTTGGTCCAGTCGATGGCGCTCACCTCCTGCTTTAAGGTGATGCCGATGAGGCCATCCTCCAGGATCACCGGGGCAAAATCGAGGATAACGCCAAACTCCTTCCACTCCACGCTCACCGTATCGCTCTCCTGGGCCACCGGCACCGGCACCTCGCCGCCGGCCACGAAGCTGGCCGACTTGCCCGACTCCACCACCAGGGTGGGCTGGGCCAGGACCCGGGCCAGGTTATGGCCCTCCATCAGGGAAAGCACCCCGTAGAAATCAGTGCCCCTGGGGTTGAAGCCCAGTTGAAAGGCGTCGGTGTGGGGGAACATCAGCCCCCGGGTTATCCCCGGGTTGACCGCGGAGATGACGCCTGAGACGATCTCGTCCACGTTGATCAGAAAACCAGAGCCGGTGCCCAGGTTGCCCGGCGGGAAGATGCCGCCCCGGTCCCGCTTGTCCTGCACTGCCAGGCCGGCCCGCATGGGGTTGCCCTTAATCACCTCGGCCACCCGCACCAGAAGCTGCACCTGCTGCTGACCAGTAACGGTGAGGAGGTTCACCACGTTATAGTCCAGCTCTTCCAGGATCTTCTCCAGCCTCTCCCCCCGGCTGGCGTTGGGCACCTTGCCGGTTAAGAGGAGACGCTGGGGGGTGAGGGTAAAGCCGATATTGCCGGACGGGTCAATCTGCCTGATGATCTCCCGCACCTGCTTGGTGGCCAGGGCATTAACCCCCACCCGGATGCGGACCACCCTCTCCTGCTTCTCCTTGTCCCAGATGCGCACCTCGGTCTCGCCCACCCCCTTGGCGTTAATCATCAACTCCCGGGAGTTTAACACCTTCACCGTGGCCACCTGGGGTGAGCCGATCTGGACCCGGCTCACCTTAAGGCTGGTGTTAAGGACATAGCTCTCGTTCACCGCCAGGTTAACGATATCCGCCGCCTGGGCCAGGCTGGTCCCCAGGGCCAGCAACAACCCTATTATCACTACAAACGCTCGTTTCATTTACTCAGCACCTCGGTATTAACCGTATCGCCACTGATGATGGTCACGGTTTCTTTTTTGCTGACCCGGCCGCTGCGCCGCACCGCCCGCCGGACCGCCTTCTTGCCCTTGGCCCGCAGGCGGGCCTGGGACAGGCCAGGACTGGCCACCACGGTCTCCTGGTCATCGCTGTTGCGCAGGGCCAGGTGGAGCTTGCCAATCTCCATGGCCAGGGTCAGGTCCAGGGCCTGTTCCGGCGTGACCTCCAGGGTCACGGTGGTGGCCTTGGGCAGGGGTTTTTCTTTACCCTCACCCTCCTTTTCCTTCTCCTCCTTCTGGCCCGGCTCCGGCGCCAGCCGGTTGCCCACCGAAAGGACCCGGATATTCTGGAGGATAATCTTGGCCATCTCCTCCCTCTCCTTGCCGCCCCCCGGCATTACCGCCAGGACATCCACCCGGTCCCGGGGGGCCACCAGCCCCAGGAGACCGGCGGTGGCGTCGAGCCAGAGACGCATGGCCCGGTTGCCCTGACCCAGCTTCACCTTACTGCTGGCGGCCGGGGCGGCAGGGGCGGCCAAGCGCTGGGCCACCAGCCACTCCCCCTCATACATGTTCTGCTGAATTCTTTGGCCGATCACCGGCTCAGGGGAAGAAAAGACCTGGGCCGCGCCGATGGAGAGCCGGCTTATCTTCTGCAGGACCAGGTCATCCTCGCGGATCACGGCGCCGGCCGGGATATCCACACCGCAGACCAGCACCTCCACCAGATCGTGCTGGCCGGTGAGGCTGGCGTACTCCTCCTCCAGCTCCTCCCGGGCCGTGCTCACCTGACTGTTGATGTAGACGGAGACCAGACAGACCGCCGCCAGGGCGGAAATCGCGGTCATACCGATGAGGATGAGATTGGCCTTGCTGTTCTTCACGGCTTTTCCTTACGTGTTAAGGGGGAATCAGGGGCAGTGGGCCACCCCGATGGCGTTAAACCTGCCATCGTTATAAAGATTAAAAAGCCCCTGGCTAAAGGGAGATAAGAGGGGGGTTGCCGGGCCGGAGTAGTTGAGGGTGACCTGGAAACGGCGGGCCGGGCTGGCGCCTCGGGCTGTCGCATTGGTGACCGTTATGGCATCGGGATTATTGATGATACCGCTGACAGACTCCTCGAAAATGGTCCTGTCATTGATGTCAGTGCAACTGGTGGGGCTGTTGGCGGCAGCGGCCTTGGCGTAGTTGTAGGCCGCCGTCTGCAGGGCCACCCGGTTGTTGAAGAAGAGGCCGAAGTCCACCACGGCCAGGAGCAGGCCCATGAAGACGGGAATGGCAATGGCCAACTCCACCATGGCCCCCCCCTGCTGGTTATGCGTAACTCTCATGACACGGCTGCTGGGCTGAAATTTAGAGGTAATGCCCTTTCTCTCCTATGAAAGAGATAGGACCGGGTGGGACCGGCCCGGGGCAGCTATGCCGCCGGGCAGCCCATAGTGGCTCCCTCCTAATTGCTACCAAGGCCTGTGACAACACCATCTAGCTTAGTTCTAATTGCGGCGGTTAGGGTACCATCGGAACCATCAGAGGTCATAAAGAAGGTGGTGGCCACGGCCACGACGGCTGCCACCACCAGGGCGTATTCGATCATGGTGGCGCCTTCGTTGTTGCCCAGGAGACGGCCGTGGACGCGGTGGATAAGGCTGACTAACTTTTTCATGGAAATTCCCTCCGTTTTTTAGGTGGTTATCTATAGTTACCGCTTAAGGCGAAACTGTGACTAACAAAGGGTTGCACCCTACTAAACGAAACGCCTAGCCGCAAGAAAAAAATCAATTTATTTGTGATGTTTACCAGGATATAATTGCCAGATGGCGGCGGAAAAGGTGATCAACCGCGCCCGCAGCCAAGGCGTAACTGAGTGGAAAATACTATATATTTCAAGATATTACCCCAAAGATAGCAGGCTCGCCTGCGGGGATAGGGGCGGAGGGAAAGAGGGCAGCAACCTTGACCCTCATTAATGTTAGGAAAACCTGTCTCCAGAAAAGAATCAGGGAACCAGCGCACCAGGACCTTGCTAGAGATTTCTCACCTGCGCTAGAGTAAATAGTCAAAATGCTTAGCAACCCATACCTTCCCGAGGAAACATCATGAATATGAAGAAACTGGCCGCCACCACCCTTCTGGCCCTGCTCAGCGCTGCTGGCCCGCAGGAGGCCCGGGCCATGGACACCTTTATGCTGAGCAGCCGGGCCGCCGGCATGGGCGGGGCCGGGGTCGCCTGCAGCACTGACACCAGCGCCCAGTATTACAACCCGGCCACCTTTGGCTTTTTTGCCCGGGAGAACAGGGGGCCGGAGGAAGGAGGGGAGGAAAACCTGGCCCGCAAGGATTGGGGCCTTGAGGGCAATATCGGCGCCGGCGGCCGGATCCACGGCGACATCGGTGACTTCCTCGACACCCTGGCGGCGGTGGATGAAGACTCCCTGGCCAATAATGGCATCCAGAGCGCGGAGGATATCCGCAGCCTGATCCGACTGGCCGACGCCCTCAGTGAGATAGACGACGAGCGCAACGCCTTCTCGGCCCAGTCGGGCAGTGGCGGGGCCGCCCGTTTCCGCCACTTTGGCGTGGGGGTCTACTTCTCAGCCCAGACGGCCGGCTGGGTCAGTAATCTGAACCTGTTGCAGCTGGGAGTAAGCTCCAGCGACCTCTCCAGCGAGATTGAGGCCCAGGGGGCCGACCCGGGAGCAGTCTACAGCTACCAGGTGTTCAGCCCAGAGCAGGAGGCGCAGCTCTTAGCGGCCGGCTACAGCGAGCCGGCCATCCGCATCCTGGACCAGGAGGCGGCGGGAGTGGGGGTCCTGGAAAATAACAGCGCTCAGTTCGCGGAAATCCTGGTTAACATAAGGGAGCAGGCGGGCGACGCCAATATCAATAATAACGCAACCACCGTCATCGCCAACGGCTTCGGCCTGGTGGAGGTCCCTTTCACCTACGGCCTCGCCGTGAACGACCATCTGGCCGTGGGCGGCAACATCAAGTATATGCGGGGCCGGGTCTACGGCTCGTCTAGGCGGGTCATGGACGATGAGAACGATCGCTTCCTCGACGACATCGACTCCCATTACGAGGAGACCTCCACCTTTGGCGTGGACGTCGGCGTCATGGGCCGCCTTGGCATCTTCCAGGCGGGGCTTGTGGCCCGCCACCTCAACTCGCCGACCTTCGACGGCTTCCATGACGCCACCCCGGTGAGCGGACCCCCGCGCCAGGTGGCGGAGGTGGAGGTGGAGCCCCAGGCCACCTTAGGAGTTGCCCTGCTCCCCACCGATACCCTCACCGTGGCCCTGGACTATGACCTCACCGCCAACCCCACCATCCGCCCCCAATATAAGACCAGATTCATTCGGGCCGGCCTGGAGTGGGACGTGATCCACTTCCTGGCCCTGCGGCTGGGGGTCTATGAAAACCTGGAGGAGGATGACATCGGCCTGGTCTACACGGCCGGCCTAGGCCTTAACCTGTGGGCCGTCCGCCTGGACGTAGCCGGGGCGTACGCCGCCGACGAGGTGATATTTGACGAGGAGGAGGTGCCCAGCGAGGCGTACGTGATGGGCCGCCTGGCAATGGATTTTTAAAACCACAAACCAACCGCAAAGGCGCAGAGGTCGCAAAGTTTTAATACTTTACCCCTCACCCTTGCGGTGAAAATAAGATTACTGCTCACCTAAACCAAAAAGCGCGACCAGAACATCTTTCCCCGGCCGCGCTTTTTTTGCGCCTCTCTTTTTTACCTGAGCAGCCCAAGCAAAAAAACTACTCCTTGTGCATCCTGATATTCACCCGCTTGACCGTGTTTGTCACCAGCTCCAGGCCAAAGCGGGGGGCGTTCAGCCGTTTTTTCACCAGGACATCCTCAAAGTCGTCCCTCTCCACCTTATAGCCGTCAGGCATCTGCTTCCTAAAGGCGTTCTCTATGGTGTTGGCCACCCGATTTTCCCTGGTGCCGTCCTTGATATTGACGCTGATCTCCTTGGCCGCCTGACCTTTGGGCGTCATCCTGAAGACGATGGTGCCGTCCGACTTGGCCTTATGGTTCACCTTGATCCGCCATTTATTGGACAAACTGTCCGCCACCCCAACGCCGGCAAACATGGTCAGGACAAAGATGGAACAGATTACGACACCCACGGCTCTGCTGATCTGCTGCATATTATTTACCCCCTTGAAAGAGAAAAAAATCACCGCCGAAACCAGGGCGATGCCAGCTGCTAATTAATAGAAATTAATGCTGGGGCCTGGGAAAGGAAAGGGGCATAAAGCAAAAAAATTAGCCCTCCCCTCCGTCCGGACCAGGCCCGACTATCCATCCCGATCAGCCAGAAAGCCCTGCAACACCCTTGAACCAAAAGAACGCTCCGCTGGCGGGAAAATAGCCCTTTACGGCTGAAAGGGCTGGCAGCAGCCAGGCCAGGCAATACACCCCAACAACACGCTGAAAACATTTGTGTTTTTTCTCCATCTGGTGCTACCCTGGCCCTGCAGCTCCCCTCTATCCGTTTGATATGAAAGGAGCAAAACAGCTCACCCATGGGCTTCCCAAAAAAAAATCTGGAGAATGAAATGAGAGAATCATTGAAGAGAATGGCCCAAGGTGTTGTCCTGGCCACCCTGCTGACGGGCACCAGCGCCCTTGCTGAACCGCAGGTTTATGATGTCCCGGAACTCAACGGCCATCCCGGCTACCTGACCGCCTATGAGATCAGCCCGGACGGCATTGTTGACAAGGTGTTGATCCTGGCAAACGGCTTTGATGTGGAAAATGACAGTCATCCCCTTGAGCAGATTCAAACCGGCGGCGAGTACCGCGCCATTGTTGAGGAACTGCTGCCCTTAGGCTGGGACGTGGTGATGTTCGACTATGTCCGCGGTGACATAGACCTGAAAGACAACGCCGACAACCTGGCCGACTTCATCGGGGTTATTGACGGGGTAGCGGCAGGAAGCGACTATCACCTGGCGGTGGTGGGCGGCTCCATGGGCGGCATTGTCGTCCGCACCATGTTCGTCCAGGAGCATGCAAATATGGGGGTGGACACCTATGTCTCCGTTGACTCGCCCCATCACGGCGTCTTTTTGAGCCCCTGGGTGGACCCCACGGCCCGTTTCGGTTTTTACGTCATCCAGGGTGATTCCCAGGCGGCCTTCCAGATGACCCATGGCGACTGGGAATTCTTCAATCACTACGGTTGGCTGGAAGAGGTGGAGCACTCAGCTGGCTTCATGGCGGATGTCATCGATCCCATGAACACCCTGGCCATCGCCCTCAGCGATGGTGAGGGGAGCTGGGGGTTGGACTGGGAGGACGCGGTAATCCACACCAAGTACCATGAGGTCTCATCCTTTGTGGGGACAACGAATGGCGAACTGCGCTCCGACTACATGCCGTACCACTCCGTGGTCATGATGGATGACACCTCCACCTCCATGCGGCCCAGGTTCGGCTACTACAAATATTGGTACAACAACACCCACACCTCATACTTTGATCAGAAACAGGCCAATCCCCGGGCTGAGCATGGCGCGCCGGAACATATCGTCAGGCAGGCCGTTGACTTTGTCCTGGCCCACGGCCCGGCCGAATAGCCGCGCCAGTTTTAAGGTGCCGGCCAACGGCCGGTTTTTCATCCGGGGCTGGGCTGGAAAGGTTTTCCCTCTCCGGAACAGCCCCTTTTTTTCGCCTGCAGGGAGAGAAATTCTCTCCGGTGCTTAGAAGAGGACGGCAAGATTGACGAAGACGGTGGTAAAATCTCCAGAGACGTCTTCAGAGGGGGTGCTCACACCGTAATCCAGATCCAGCACCTTCCCTGTGCCGTCAAGGCTCATGAAGCGCACGCCAAGGGACGGCGCCAGGATAAGACCGCCAGCCGTGACGATATTCACCCCGGTGGCCCCGCCGATGCCGAACTGGAAGAGATCCACCTCATCGCGCACAGGGTAAAAGTCAAACCCGTCATACTCGTAGTAGACCTCGGTCTCGCCGCTGTAATAGCCTAAGCGGACAAGGGGGCCGGCCCACCAGGAGAAGTTGTTATCCTTAATCAGGTGGAAGGCGAAGATACTTTCCAGATAGATGCCGCCCAGATCCAGGGTGACATCAAAGTCATCCTCCAGGGCCTGGGCCTCGAAGCCGATATTAAACCGTAAGCTGGCCGGGCTGTAGCCCAGCGGGTCAGTATCGATGACGAGCCCCATGGCCGAAGTGGCGACGTCCACATCATATTCAAAACCGTCATACTGCCAATCATAGGCCCCCGAGCCCCCTGCCCCATCCAGATAAAAGCCGAAGGAGGCCGCCTGGGCCCGCCCCCCGGCCAGGGCCAAGATGAACAACCCCATCACGGCCATGGCGATCCGGCCCACTCTCTTCTGCGACTCAGCGCTTATCTCTCTTTCCATCTCCTGCTCCAAAAGGCCCCCCTATGGTTATTAACTCTCCCCGCTGCCAGATGACAAAATAACCACTTTTCCGGAGGGTGGCAAGCGGCGACAAGAACGGCAGACAGGCAAAAGGGTCTGCCCCCCCTTCGGCAGCGACGATACCGGCCAGCCGCGCCAGGCGCTTTACCCTTACCCTGGGCGGGGCAAAGCGCCATCAAAGCCAATTTTAGGCCGGGACATTCCGG
>JBDLJA010000054.1:0-13294 GCA_039714595.1 Thermodesulfobacteriota bacterium
TGTGTCCGGCTTCCCCGCAATGGCGGAGAGGGCCGGACACAGTTTGCACTACCAGGACTAAAAAGACCTTAGTCTAGAAGGTCATGCTCAGGCCGGCGGTGAAGAGGTGGGCCTGGGCATCGGAAAAGGTACCGTTTACATGTCCATTGTTCACGGTGCGGGACTCCTTGTCATCATAGAGGTAGGCCAGCCCCACCTCCATGGTGCCGCCCAGCTTGTAGCGGCCGCCGACGGAGTAGATCTTGGCCTTGGAGTCGGGCAGCTCAAAGCTCAGGGTGGCGTCCGGGATGGGCGTATCGTCGATGGCAAAGCCGGCCATGACGGTGAGAACGTCGTTCACCTGGTGGCTCACGCCGATGCGGTAGGCGTCGGAGTCGTCCCAGTTCTTGGCGATGGAACGGTCAAAGTTGTAAAAGGCGCTGGTTGGACCAAATGTCTGGTCATAGTTGAAGTCCAGATCCTCATACTCGGACCAGAAGGTGCGGTCCCAGGTGAGCTCCACGGTGGTGGCGCCGAAGTCGTAGGAGGTGGCCAGGGTAAGGACGGCGGGCAGGGGCACGCTCACCGCCCCGGCTCCGGTATAGCTGGCGGCTAGCGGGCCGCCAATAGCAGTTAAGGTTGCATCGCCCTCCAGGTCCAGGTCCACGTTGGAGCGGTAGGTGGCGGCCAGGTTCAGCTCCTCGGTGGGGCGGACGGAGATGGCCAGGTTGTAGCCAAACTCCATGGTGTCACCCTCCAGGTTGCGATTCAGGTCGGTAAGTCCTAAAGGGCCATAAGGAGTGCCGGCCAAGTATGCGGCATTGGCGCTGCTCCGCACCACGCCCTCGGAGTAGATCAACCGGATGCCACCGCCGATGGAGAGCTTGTCAGAGGCGCGCCAGGAAAAGGAGGGGGAGAGCTCCAGGATCTCCAGGGTGAACTCCTGGGCCGAGGCCGCCTGGTACCAGTTGTCCCAGCGCTTGCTAAGACCGCCCGGCACGGTGAAGGAGATGCCGTAGCGCAGGCTGCCGTAGTACTCGGGGGAGACCAGGTGGAAGAGGGGGAAGACGAACTGCTCGGAGAGGGTGGGGGCGCTGGCGCCGGGGACAGGGCTGGCGCTGTCGTACTGGGTGTCGGCCAGGTGGATGTACATGAGATCCGCCTCCACGTGCCACAGCTCTTTACTCTCCTCCCAGGACATGTTGGCCGGGTTGAAGTAGGCGGCATCGGCCCCGTGGGCCGCGGCGACGTCGGCTCCGGCCAGGGCCAGAGAGTTTACGGACTGCTCGGGGATACGGTAGGCGGAGGCCATGGCGCTGCCCGCGGCAAAGACGCCGGCCAGGGCCAGGACGCTGATTCTCTTCTTCATTTCTCTTTCTCCTTAAAAAAAACTTAATAAAAACAGTGGTAACAAGTAACAACTTAACTAGATAAAAAATTCTTTAAGGTTGCCTCTACTGGTAGAGATAACGCTTGATCTTGTGGGTGGCGGTCTTGGTGAAGGGGTCCTCCTGCTCCACGAAGCCGCTGATCTTGGCGTAGGGGGGCAGCTGTTTATTGATTGTCTGCTGCATCGCCTTCAAGGTCATTTCAATATAATCGTGCCGTTCGGGCTGGCTCTGGGTCCCGGAGTCCCGGTCGATCACCTCCTGGTCCAGGTAGACCCGGGCCTCCAGTCGGTTGTTGTTCTCCACCACCAGGGAGTCGGCCACGCATTCGTAACTGTTGATCTTGTCCTCGATGGCCTCCGGGTAGACGTTTTCCCCGGATGAGAGGACGATAACGGACTTGGAGCGGCCTAAGATGTGCAAAAAGCCCTTGTCGTCGATGCGGCCCAGGTCGCCGGTGGCCAGCCAGCCGTCAGGATCGATGGTGGCCTGGGTGGACTGCTCATCCTGATAATAGCCGCCCATGATGTTGTCGCCCCGGCCCATGATCTCGCCGATGCCCTCGTCGTTGGGGTTGACGATCTTCAGTTCCACCCCGGGGATCTGGCGGCCGGTGGAGCCGATGGGGATCTCCGGGGAGAAGAGGGGACCGCCGGCTAAGAGCGGCGCGCTCTCGGTGAGGCCGTAGCCCACCACATAGGGCATCTGCGCCTCGGCGAGAAACAGCTCTGTCTCGTGGTTCAGGGCGGCGCCGCCAATGGCCATGAGCTGCAGGCGACCGCCGAAGAAGTCGAGCAGTTTGTTGCCGATCTTGATCATGATCTTGCGGCGGATAAAATCGAGGCGGCAGAGGCGGCCCAGGACTTTTTTCTCCTTCAGGGTGGCCAGGACCCGTTTCTTATAGATCTTCTCCATGATCATGGGCACCACGCACATGGCGTGGGGCCGCTCCGCCTTACAGATCCGCTGGAGGATGGTGGGGGTGGGGCGTTTGCCGGCGTAGGCCACCCGGCAGCCCCGGTGGAGGGGGAGGAGAAAGCCTATGGTGAACTCATAGGTGTGGCTCATGGGCAGGATGGAGAGAAAGGTCCACTCCGGGGTGATCTGGGGAATAAGGGTGGAGGCGGAGTGGGTGTTGGCGCAGAGATTCTTGTGGCTCAGCATCACCGCCTTGGAGTGGCCCGAGGTGCCGGAGGTGTAGATGATGGAGGCCAGGTCGTCGGGGCTGGTGGTGGCCGTGGGCTTCTGCCGTTTCTTTTCCGGGATATCCAGGGCGTCGGCCAGCAGGGAGCTGAAGGTGCAGTGGCTGCCGGGGCAGTCCGGGTCATGGCAGTCGTCAAGGGTGACTATGTTCTCCAGCCTGCTCTCCATCAGCTCATAGATCTTGGGCAGCTGTTTCTCGGTGGTGAAGAGGACCTTTGCTCTAGTCTCGGTGATGATGTGGCGCACATCGTTGCCCGGAAAGTCGGGCAGGATGGGCACCGCCACCGCCCCGCAGAACTGGCTGGCGAAATAGGCGATACCCCACTGGGGCGAGTTCTCGGAGAGGATGGCAATCTTGTCCCCTTTCTTAATTCCCTGCTTGTGAAGGAGGGCGGCCAGGGCGGTTACCCTTCTGTACAGCTCCTTATAGGTAAGGGGCGCGGCCATGGCCATGCCCAGGGCGGGACAGTCATTATGCTGCTCGCAGCTGTTGCGCAGCAGGTCGATCAGGGTGGTTGGCGGGGCGGCGGTCATAGGCGTAGGGTAAATGGCCCGGGCGGGCAATTAAGGGTTGGCAGGTTGGCTGGTGGGTCTGAAATGATTATACTTGGGTGTTTTTAGTGTGATTGGGCCAAATCGTCAAGGGACAAATGGCGGCAGGCCGGAGGATTGCCTGATAACCGTCTTGAATTCCAGCTATTTTGTTTCTGGGGAGAATGGGGGTTAGGGAAGGGGGGTGGCGGCCCGGGCCGGCAAAGGGCGTCACCAGGGCGCTATTCTTTTGCTACTGCTTAAGGTTAAAACCTTGGCCTTTCGGAGTCTCGTTGCCCTCGCTTTCCAGGCGGACAGCTTTCAGCTAGTGGTTGTTTTTAACAGCGAATATCGAACCGCAGAATTTCGAATGTCGAAGGAAGGATGTTGCCTTAATTAAGAGCAGCGTAGCGGCGAAAGTATATCCCAAGGGCACCCGAAGTCTGCGCTTATCTCCTTCGGGGCGCCTTCCTTCTGCGGTTCGTTTTTTTTAAAAAACCGGCTGCGTCATCCTGCCAGCATTGCAGGACCTTGTGGACCGCGACCCCAAAGCCACCTGCCTGCAGCCGGTGGTTGTTTATTGCTCCTCTGCCTGCTGGGCCCTGATCTGGGCCAGGAGGAAGTCGCCGCCCTGGTTGAGGATGGTCTGGCCGAGACTTTCACCTAAGTCAGCGGCCTGGCTGGCCGGGCCGCTGATCTCCTCACGGATATGGGGCGTGCCAGCAAGCCCCACCAGACCGGCGGTGAGATTGATCTCGCCCTGGGGAGTTAAGGTGGCATAGGCAAAGGCGGGGATGGAACAGCCCCCTTCCAACCGCTTCAGGTAGCCCCGTTCGGCCAGCAGGCAGGTCTCGCTTTCCTTATTATTCAGGGCGGCTCGGATCAGCTCTTTCTTCTCCGGGGCCAGGCTTGCGGCCGCCTCGATGGCCACGCAGCCCTGGCCCACCGGCGGGACAAACTGCTCCCTGGGGAAGGTGTGGACGATCAGCTCATCCATCTCCATGCGATGCACCCCGGCGTAGGCCAGGAGGATTGCGTCGCATAACCCCTCCTTCATCTTCTTCACCCGGGTCTGCAAATTGCCGCGGATATCCACGCATTGGACATGGGGGTAGTGGAGGGCCAAAAGGGCCCGGCGGCGCACCGACGAGGTGCCGATAACGAGATTCTTGCCGCTGTCGGAGAGGTCCAGGTCGCGCTGATGGCTGACCAGGACGTCATTGGACTTCTCCCGGGCCGTGAAGGCGATGAGCTCAAAGCCATCCGGCAGGCGGGAGGGCATGTCCTTGGCGGAATGGACGGCAATATCCAGGCGGCCGCCCTCAAGCTGCTCCTCCAGCTCCTCGGTGAAGACCCCCTTGGAGCCGATCTTGGCGATGGAGGTGTTGAGGATCTTGTCGCCCTTAGTCTCCATGGTGACGATCTCGGTGGCCAGGCCGGCCTGTTCCAACCGCTCCTGGACATAGTAGGTCTGCCACATGGCCAGTTTTGATTTGCGGGAGCCGATGATTATTTTGCTCATTTTTTTCAATATTTAAGTGGTTAGTTGTCGCTGGCCATGGGGTTGCGCCCTGGCTGGCGGCCCTGGGTCAGGAGCCAGGCCCCGCTGATTAAGGCCGCCCCCAGGGTGTCGGCCCCGATATCGGCCAGGCTGGGGGTTCGGCCCGGGATAAACATCTGATGGATCTCATCACTTATGCCGTGGAGCAGGCAGAAGATGACGCCGGTCAAGGCCAGCCGGCCAGAGGAGCGCCCCTGATACCGGGGGCGCAGGGCAAAGATGACGGAGCCGGCCAGGGCCCCGTAGGCCGCCAGGTGGCACAGTTTGTCTGCCCCGGAAAACAAGGGGGGCAGGTTTTCCCCTGGACTGTGGGAGAGGTAAAAGATGGCGGCCATCAGCAGCAGCAGGGGGAGAAAGCGGATCATGACCATTTGTGCCAGAGCTGGCGGGCGCCCATAATCAGCCACCAGAGGCCGGCCACTATGCTTATGCCCTGGATACCGGCCTTAAGGTCCAGGGCGTCTCGGTGGCGGCTGGGGACCAGGTCCTGGAGCCACTCAATACCAAAGGCCGAGGCGAGGCAGAGGAGGGTGGCGGTGATCAGGCCCAGGTGCAGAGAGGATATGCGGGGCCGCAGGGCAATAAGCCAGGTGGCGGTGAGGAGGCCGAAGGCCAAGGCGTGGACGTATTTGTCGTTGCGGTAACTGAACAGATGGGGGAGCCATTTTTCCGGCAGGGCCGCGCCAATGATAATCATGGCTGTGAACAGCAGGGGCAGCAGTAAGAGGAGTCGACCCTCTGGGGACCTTGATGGAACCATGGCGGCCTTTACCCTAGTCATCATCCAGGTGGATGGCGGCCAGCAGTTCCTTGGGGAATTTTTTGCGCATCCGTTTGATGGCGGCAAAGATGGAGTGGCTGGGCAGATGGCTCAGTTCTTTCTCCTCCTTGTCCTTATAGGAGGTGACAAATAGTTTCTTGCGGCGAATGGCAAAGCGGTGGGACCAGTTCACCGAGATGGTCTGGGGATTTTCCTCGATCTCCACCGCCAGGGCTTCGCCACTTTCACTTACCTGAAGGGCGTCCAGGTCGCTCATCTCAAAGAGCCAGCCGTCGCCCGTCTCGGTGGCGACAAAGATGAAGACGCCCATGGTGGTTACCGAGTTCTCTTTTTTGGCCGCCTTCTCCTGCAGGGCCTCCACCTTGGCGGTGAGGGTTACCTTGGACTCCTGCCGGTTGGCTTGGAATTTGGCCGGGTCCTTGCAGCACTTTTTGAACTTCTTGCCGCTGCCGCAGGGGCAGGGCTCGTTGCGTCCTATTTTCATATCTATATTTTGTTGCCAGAGCCACTGCGGGTCAGGCCGGGCTGGCTGAGATTATTATCTGCTGTAAATTTCCATAGTAATGAAACTTCATATAAAACCGTCTGCCTGGTTTTTGTCAATGGCAGAGTTCCTTGAACACCTTGGCCTTGGCGCTGATTGCCGCGGCTCGCTGCCAGGGGATTAAGGGGCTTAGCTGGAAAGGGGCGGCTTCCGGCCCTTCTGGTGACAGGGGGTGATCTGCGCTGCTCTTTGCGGCTAAGAGGGGCCCCTCGCCTTTAAGTTTTCGGCGGGAAGTGGTATGGTGCTGGCCGTTTGCCCGGTGCCCCGCAAGGGTGGGCCCTCATTGTTTTGGAGATGGTTGCAGCTTCCGCCGTGTACAGGGGGCATCTTTCAGCTAGCGGTTATTTTTAACAGCGAATATCGAACCGCAGAATGGCGAATGTCGAAGGAATGATGTTGTCTTAATTAAGAGCAGCGTAGCGGCGAAAGTATACCCCCAGGGCACCCGAAGTCTGTGCTTATCTCCTGCGGGGCGCCTTCCTTCTGCGGTTCTCTTTTAAACTCCGATTGCGCCAGCTAAGCCGGCTTTGCTGGACTTCTCCTAAGTCTCGTTGCCTTAGCTTTCAGTCCGCGATTTTAAAGCCATTGGCCTTAAATAGCCGGTGGCTGGTAATTTTTTTGTAACCCCCTGGTCAAGCCGCCCATGTCCCAACCCCTTCCCCCCCTCTCATACCCCCCCGAACTGCCCATAAGCGCGGCGCGGGAGGAGATTGTCGCCGCCATCGCCCAGCACCAGGTGGTCATAGTGGCCGGCGATACCGGTTCCGGCAAGACCACCCAGCTGCCCAAGATGTGTCTGGAGGCAGGCCGCGGCCAGGGGAGGATGATCGGCTGCACCCAGCCCCGGCGCATCGCCGCCACCACCATTGCCAAACGGGTGGCCCAGGAGATGGGGTCCCAGGGCGCTAAGATGGTGGGGTATAAGATCCGTTTTCGCGATAAGACCCACAGGGGAACGCGGATCAAATTCATGACCGATGGCATCCTGCTGGCCGAGGCCAATGGCGATGGCGATCTCAAGCGTTACGACACCATCATCATCGACGAGGCGCACGAGCGCTCCTTGAATATCGATTTTCTCCTGGGTATCCTCCAGCCCCTGTTAAAAAAGCGGGCGGACCTCCATATCATCATCACCTCGGCCACCATTGACACCGCTAAGTTCAGCAAGGCCTTTAAAGGGGCGCCGGTGATCGAGGTGGGGGGGCGCACCTTCCCGGTGGAGATGCGCTACCAGGAGGAGGGCGAGGCTGATGAGGCCCCCTATGTGGACAAAGCGGTGAATGTTGCCGTCGATCTCCTGGGCGGCGAGGGCTTAGGCGACATGCTCATCTTCATGCCCACGGAGCGGGACATCATTGATACGGTGGCGGCCCTGGAGAAGAGGCTGGCGGCAATCTTCAGCCAGAACACGCCCCTGGTCCTGCCCCTCTTCGGCCGCCTGGCCGGCCCTGATCAGGCCCGGGTCTTTGCTGGCCATGAACGGTGCAAGGTGGTGGTGGCCACCAATGTGGCCGAGACGTCCCTCACCGTGCCGGGGATCCGCTATGTGGTGGATACCGGCCTGGCCCGCATCTTAAGCTACAACCCCAGGGCCCGGACCACCAAGCTGCCGGTTAGCAAGATATCCCAGGCCAGCTGCGCCCAGCGGGCCGGCCGTTGCGGCCGGGTGGGGCCGGGGATCTGTGTCCGGCTCTTCGCGGAAGAGGATTATCTGGGCCGTGAGGAGTTCACCCGGCCGGAGATCCAGCGCTCCAGCCTGGCCGAGGTGATCCTGCGCATGATCCACCTGCGCTTAGGCGACCCGGGCCGTTTTCCCTTTATCGATCCCCCTGCCGGCCGCGCCATCAGCGACGGCTACGCCCTGCTTACCGAGCTGGGCGCCTTGACCAAGGGCAGGCGCCTCACCAAGAACGGCCGGCTCATGGCCCGCCTGCCCCTGGACCCGCGCCTGGCCCGGATGATCATCGCCGCCCGCCAGGAGAACTGCCTGGCCCAGGTGGTGATAATCGTTGCCGCCCTCTCCGTGCAGGATCCCCGGATCAGGCCCCTGGAGCAGGAGAGTCAGGCGGACGCGGCCCACGTTCGTTTCGCGGCCAAGGGCTCCGACTTTATCTCCTATCTCTTGATCTGGCAGGAGATGGTGGTGGCAGCCAAGCGGAGCCAGAGCCAGGCGCGCAAGTTCTGCAAGAAGAACTATCTCTCCTATCAACGGATGCGCGAGTGGCGCGATATTCATGGTCAGATCATCGCCATTCTTAGTGAACAGCGGGGCTGGGGGCAGAAGGGCTTACGCCTTCCTGCTGGCGCTGATAGCGCCCTGGCAGAGGTCAAGCCGGAGCAGGTGCACCGCGCCATCCTGGCCGGTAACCTGCGTAATATCGGCTTAAAGAAGAAAAAAAACATCTATCAGGGGGCGGCGGGCAAGGAGCTGATGATCTTTCCCGGTTCCACCCTCTTTGGCAAGGGGGGGCAGTGGGTCATGGCCGGGGAGCTGGTGGAGACCACCCGCCTCTTTGCCCGGACCAATGCCACCATCAGCCCCGACTGGCTGGAGCCCCTGGCCGGGGAGCTGTGCAAGTCAAGCTACTCTGACCCCCATTGGCAGAAGAAGCGGGGCCAGGTGGTGGCCCGCCAGCAGGTGAGCCTCTTCGGCCTGATCATCGTGGCCGGCCGCCTGGTGAATTTCGCCCCCATCCGCCCGGCCGAGGCCCGGCAGATCTTTATCCAGACCGGTCTGGTGGAAGGGGAGCTGGGGGGGCGGCCCCTCTCATTTCTGGCGGAAAACAGGCGGCTGCTCGCCCAGCTTGTTGAGCTGGAGGAGAGGACCCGCTCCCGGGTGGTGGATGAGTTTGCCATCTATGATTTTTATGACCACTCTCTGCCCGCCGAAGTGGTGGACCGCCGTTCTCTTACTCAGTTTATCAAGGAGGAGGGGGAGGAGACTCTTCTGATGGGCCGGGCCGATCTCTTGCAGAAGGAGCCGGAGGCGGAGATGGAAAAATTTCCGGCCCAGATAAATTGCGGCGAGTTCACCTTCAAATTAAATTATCGCTTTGATCCGGGTGGGGAGCAGGACGGGGTCTCGGTCCAGATCCCGGCCAAGCTGCGCACCTATGCCCGCCAGGAATATTTTGACTGGCTGGTCCCGGGGCTCCTGGAGGAGAAGGTGGTGGCGCTGCTCAAGGGTCTGCCCAAGGCGGTGCGCCGCCGGCTGGTGCCCATCCCCCGGGCCGCGGCCCAGCTGACCAGTGAGCTCACCCCCTATGAGGGCAACCTCTTTCGCCAGCTGGAGGCGGCCATCAGCAGACATTTCGGCCTGAAGGTGGAGCCGTCCATGTGGGTGACCAGCAACCTGGCCAACCATCTGCAGATGCGTTTTGAGCTGCTGGGGGAGAGGGAGGTGACCGGCTCCCGGGACCCCCGCACCCTTTATGGCGAGGCGTCTCCCCAGGAGACGGCCGGGGATGATGGCCTGGCCCATCTGGCCCACCTGGAGCGGGACGGTATCAAGGAGTGGGACTTTGCCGGGCTGGAACCACGCATAGCCCTGCGCGGTAAGGGCGGCCAGCTCCAGGGCTTTGCCTTTCCCGGCCTCATCAATGATGGGGCGGGCGGGGTGGCCATTCGTCTCTTTGGCACGGAGGAGGAGCGGCAGGAGCGGGGGCGGGAGGGTCTGCTTGGCCTCTACTGTCTCCAGTTTGCCAAGGGGTGCAAGGGCTGGCAACGGGACTTCGCCCTGCCGCGGCAGAGCTGGGCCCTCTATGAGGGGCTGGCCAGTCACGAGGAGTTCAACGAGCAGCTCTTCTCTTTCATCCTCCGCCATATCTTTAACTGTCATAGCGGGGTGATTCCTGGCGAAGAGGAGTTTAAGGGAGTTCTGGCCAGGGCGCGGGCTGAGGGTGTTTTAGTCCTGGGCCGGGGAATTCTGGCCCGGGTGGAGGAGGTTTTGGCCGAGCGGCGGGCCTGCTTAAGCTATCTCGCCGAGCTTGAGGCCCAAGGGCGGGGCAAGAAATACTTTGGCGTGACTGGGGCGGAGTGCGCCGATTTCCGGGCCATGGTGGAGGAGTATCTACCGGCCGGATTTCTGGCGGCGCTGAGACCAGTGGATCTGGCCAATATCCCCAGGTACCTCAAGGGTCTGCAGGTCCGTCTGGAACGCAAGGTCCAGGACCCCGCCCGTGACGCCCGGCGCCAGGCCCAGGTTCAGCCCTTTAGTGAGCAGTTGGCCCTCGCCTGGGGCAAAGCTGGTCTCTCCCCGGAGGTGAAGGAGGAATTGGGCCAATATGGCCAGATGATTGAGGAGTTCAAGATCTCCCTCTTTGCCCAGGAGCTCAAAACCATCTATCCCATCTCGGCCAAGCGCTTAAAGCGGAAGTGGCAGGAGATAATCGTCCATTTGCCCTAGGTTGCCGCCTTGCAAAAGAGCGGGTGCTGGGGTAGTTTGCTTTTTTTTGACTCAGTTTTCCCATTTGCCCGGGCCAGTCTTAACAGGCCGTTGCGCCAGCAAGGCACGGTTTGGGTGGTTGGGAAAGTTGAGTTTTTCGTTAATTTTCATTCCCGGCTGATTTGCCGGAGAAAAACCATCTTTGCAGGAGAAACAAACTATGAAGGAAGACATTACAGCGGCAGAGGTCGCCCAGGCCCAGCAGGTTTGGGGCGCGGGTATTGTGGCCATCGGCAAGGCGCACACCGATGGCGGTGATTTCGTCAAGGCGGCCGAGGATCATCTGGATAACCTCTACGCCTTTGGCTCTGACCCGGTTCTCTTTAAGCCCACCAAGGCGGCCGAGGCCCAGTTCCGCACCGGCCGGGAGTCGGCCCTCTCCTATTTTGTCGGCGGCAACGCCAAGTTTGGCGAGGACCACGGTTTCGCCATCCATCCCTGGACCAAGGTCCGTTTTGAGAATGAGGCCACCTATCTCCACGGTGACTATGCCGTGGCCATGGGCAACTACTTTTTTACCGAGACCAGCGGCAATGAGGTGAAGGTGGAGTACACCTTTGGCTACTTCCGGGATGACGCGGGTAATCTGCGCATCAATCTGCACCACTCTTCAGTGCCCTTTTCCGGCTGATGAACCTTATCCGCCTGCCGCTTCTGCTGCTGGCCGTCTATCTCACCCTCCTGCTCCTGGTCTATCTGGGCCAGGAGAGGATGATCTTCTTTCCGGTGGGTTCCCGCCATGGGCAGGGGCGCATGCCTCCTGGGCTTACCCCTTATGATCTTGAGCTCAAGGGGCAGGCGTACCATGGTTGGCTGGTAAACGGGGAGGCAGCAGGCGATACGCTGCTCATCTACTTTGGCGGCAACGCCGAGGATGTTTTCTATACCGCTGTTGACTTTCAGCGGCTCACCGGGGTGGCGTCTCTCTTTATTCCTTACCGCGGCTATAACGGCAACCCCGGGGCCCCCTCCCAGGCCGCTCTGCTGACTGATGCCCTGGCCATCCATGATCAGGCCGTGGCCCGCCTGCACCCTGAGCGGACCTTTGCCATGGGACGCAGTATCGGCTCGGCCGTGGCCGCCTACCTGGCCAGGGAAAGAGAGGTGGCCGGGCTCATCATGGTCACCCCCTTTGATTCCCTTACGGCGGTGGCTCGCGATCACTACCCCTGGCTGCCGGTCTCATTTTTTCTGAGGCACCCCTTTGCGGTGACTGATTTCGTGGCCGCTCTTAAAGATACCCCCTCTCTGGTGATTCGGGGGGGCAGCGATAGGATCATCTATCCCAGGCGCACCGATGCCCTTCTGGCCCAGCTGCCCGGCCCCGTCACGGTGGTGGCCATAGAGGGGGCGGGCCACAACGATATCCAGGATTTCCCGGCCTACTGGCCGGCCATCACTGATTTTTTGCCCCCGGACGGGAGCTAGATTCCTTACGCCCTGCTCCAGCGTTCCTCGCAGGAGAGCAAGCGGTTCTGCTGGGCCTCGGCCAGCACCTCCCGGGCCTGCTCCACGTCCCTTTCTATCTGGGTCACAAGCTGGTCAGGTCCGGAGAATTTCTGTTCGTCACGCAGAAAGCGGAGAAAGTTTACCTTCAGCGGTTTGCCGTAGATATCCTTGTTGAAGTCGAAGATGAAGGTCTCGGCCGAGATGGCGGCTCCTGGGGTGTCGGCGGTGAAGGTGGGGTTGACGCCGATGTTCATCACCCCGCCGTAGCACTTGCCGTCATAGAGGACCTGGGTCACGTACACCCCGTGGCGGGGGCAGAGGTCGGCGGAGGAGATGTGCAGGTTGGCGGTGGGAAAGCCCAACTGGGCCCCGCCCCGCTGCATGCCCATCTGCACCTCGCCGTGGATCTGGTAGTAGCGCCCCAGGAGTTTGAACACCTCCCGCATCCGTCCTTTGCTCACCTGTTTGCGCACCTCGGTGGAGGAGGCGATAACCCCGTCGACATAGTAAGGGTCCATCACCGTCACCGGAAAGCCCTTGCTCTTCCCCTGCTCCGTAAGGAAGGTGGTGTCCCCCTCACGCCCCTTGCCAAAGCAGTAGTCATAGCCCACCACCAGCTCACTCATGCCGATTTTAGCCAGCAGCACCTGGTCCACAAAGTCCAGGGCGGCGGTGGCGGCAAAGTCGCGGCTGAAGGGAATGATGATCAGCACGTCCAGCCCCGCCTCTTCAATGAGGGCCCGTTTCTGGTCGCAGGTGGAGATGAGCTTCACCCCGGCGCTTGGCCGCATCACCTGCAGGGGGTGGGGGTTGAAGGTGATGGCCACGCTTGTTCCCCCCTGTTCCTTGGCCCGTTTCACCACCTCGGAGAAGAGGTACTGATGGCCCACGTGCACCCCGTCGAAGTTGCCGATGGTCACGCAGGGGCGCTTAAAGGGAGCGCTGATATCATCTAGGTCGGTATATATTTTCATAGGCCACATACTATAAGCCATTTAGCGGAGAATGCACCCCTGGCGCCCCACTTTTCATTATTCGCAGAAGGTTTTAACTTACAGGTAAAACCAGACACCGCGGGACAAGCCCACTGTTATCTATGCCAGCGGATAACTGCTCATAGAAACTGGCCACGTGCTCCGCACTTTTCCCTCCCCTGGCAAAGCAAGGGAAGTGAAAGCCACGCGTTTTGCGCGAGGTCGTTTACTCTTTGCCAAGGCCCTGCGAAAACCCTTGACAAGGGGCCAGGAAAGCAAGTAAATAACTGCTCATGCCGAAGTGGCGGAATTGGTAGACGCGCTAGGTTCAGGGTCTAGTGGGTGCAAGCCCGTGGAAGTTCGAGTCTTCTCTTCGGCACCATATTTAGAGCGCTTTGTAAGTAATAAAATACTTACAAAGCGCTCTTTTTGTTTGT
>JBDLJA010000055.1:0-13141 GCA_039714595.1 Thermodesulfobacteriota bacterium
CTTTTTTTTACCTGTTCTTACAAATTTTTTTGTCGTCTGAATGCGCTGGGTCGGCGGCTAAGGGCGGGCAGCTTTAAGCCTTGTACTCTGCCCCTTTCTTGGCAATAAACTCCTTCCAGGAGGGGTCGTCAAAGGCGTGGGCCACGGTGAAGATGTCCTTGTCGCCCCGGCCGCTCATGTTGATGATCAGGGCCTGATCTTTTTTCATCTCCGGCGCCTCCTTGAAGGCCTGGACAAAGGCGTGGCTCGACTCCAGGGCCGGGATGAGGCCCTCTTTTTCCATGGTGAGTTGCAGGGCGGCCAGTACCTCGTCATCGGTGGCGGCGGCAAAGCGCACCCGGCCCTGCTCCCAGAGATCGCTCAGGATGGGGGAGACCCCCACATAGTCGAGGCCGGCGGCCACCGAGTGGGTGTCCTGCATCTGGCCATCTTCGTCCTGGAGGAACATGGTCTTGTAGCCCTGGGCCATGCCGGGTGAGCCGTCTTTTCCTGCCAGCCGGGCCGCGTGCTGGCCGCTTTTAAGGCCCTTGCCGCCCGCCTCAACGCCGATGAGCTCCACCTCGCCGTCGTTAAGAAAACCCTGGAAGACGCCCATGGCGTTGGAGCCGCCGCCCACGCAGGCAAAGACCTTGTCTGGCAGGGAGCCGTGGGCCGCCATAATCTGTTCACGGGCCTCCAGGCCGATGATCGACTGGAACCAGGCCACCATCTCCGGGAAGGGGTGGGGGCCGCACACCGTGCCCATGACGTAGTGGGTGTCGTCCATCCGGGTCACCCAGTCGCGGAACGCCTCGTTGATGGCGTCCTTCAAGGTCTTGGAGCCGCTGGTCACCGGCACCACCGTGGCCCCCATCTTCTCCATCCAGAAGACGTTGGGCCGCTGGCGCATCACGTCTTCCTCGCCCATGTAGATGGTGCACTCCAGGCCGAACTTGGCCGCCATGGTGGCGCAGGCCACCCCGTGCTGGCCGGCCCCGGTCTCGGCGATGACTCTTTTTTTGCCCATCCGTTTGACCAGCAGCCCCTGGCCCATGACGTTGTTGGCCTTGTGGGCCCCGGTGTGGTTCAGGTCTTCTCTCTTAATGAAGATCTGGCCGCCGCCAAAGTGTTCACTTAAATTCTGGGCCGGGGTGAGGGGGGTGGGCCGGCAGGAGTAGGTCTGCATCAGCTCCAGATACTCGGCCCAGAAGCTCTTGTCCGCCTTGGCCTTGGTAAAGGCGTGGTTCAACTCCTGAAAGGTCTCGTAGAGGACCTCGGGGATGAAGGCGCCGCCCCACTGTCCGTAATAGCCTGGTTTGCTCATTTTTTTTGCTCGTTCAAGGGAAAATGTCGGGTGGGTGAAAGGTGATGACTTAACCGCAAAGGACCAAAGACGCAAAGGTAATTTGCTAAAACTTAACGCCTTTGCGCCTTTGCGTCTTTGTGGTGAAAAAAAATCATGGCAGTTTGTCGCGTACAGCCTGGGCAAAGTCCTCGGGGAAATGGCCCATGATCCAGCGCTGCTGGCTCTCGGAAAAGGCGCCAGGGGCCCAGGGCAGCCTGGGCAGCAGGGTGTAGAGCAGCCGCTGGTCGTGGCCGGGGTCCGTGAAGGATTTACTGTACTCTATGGTGGTCATCAGTCTTAGACCTAAGCCGTGCAGGGCCTGGGTTGTCAGGAAAAAGGCGCGGTCCAGGCTGGCCCGGCAGCTTAGCTCCGCCTCAAGGATATTGCCCACCGCGCCCTTGGTCATGATCTGCACCTCCCACTGGGAGGTCTGGGCCTTGGGGACAAAACTTATCACCTGCTCATCTTCATAGATGATGAGACTTGTGGGGCCGCGGCCGCCATCCATCCGGCTGTTGCCGGCAATGGCGGCAAGGTAGGTGGGGAAAAACTCTTTGTTGTGGCTCGCCTGATATTGGCCGCAGAACTGGGCGATGAGGTCGCCGCAGGCGAAGCACGCTTCGCCCTCAATCTCGGCCGGAATCATGGCGTACTGCTGGTGGATCATCTGGTGGGAGGCGTTGAGGCGGTAGTTGCTGGCTGCCAGGTCAAAGCCGTAGTTCCAGCCCCACAGGGTGGCCTTGCTTGTTGGCTTGGAACCGGCGGCCATGGCCGCCATGATCTCCCGGCGGAGATCCTCCAGTTCAATGGGGCTGGCCTGTCTGTGGCCGGGCAGCCCGGGCAGGTGCAGTTCCTCGGCCAAGCGTTGATAGCTGCGCTGGTAGTAGAGGTGGCGCAGGCCTCTCATCTCTGCCTCCCTTAGCTCGCCTAAAGTATAGCGCACCGTGTCATTGGCCAGGTTGGCGGCAAAGTGGCCCCAGGGGATGTAGGAGTTGCGGCGCAGGTATTCAAAGACATGGCTCTCCCCCTCTTGATAATCGCCGATTATCTCGCTGCCCCCCTGGGCCCCGGGCCGCAGGACCATGGCCTGTTTGTAATCGTTGGGCAGGAATGGATTGTTGGCCACCGCCTCGTAAAGATCGTGATTGGTGACCATGGGCTTTTGCCGGTCGTCATAGCAAAGGCCGGTGACCTCTCCCTTCTCTTCCTCGATGAGCTGGCAGGCCATCTGGGCCAGGGCCATGAGGTCGTTGGCATCGGTGGAGCTGGTGGCCAGGGCGATGAGTAAAGGCTGGGGCATCCGGCCCAGGAGGGCGCGGGCCTTTGCCTGGTCGCCCTCTGCCATCTCGGCGTGGAAGGATACCGGTTCCGGCTTCTCAAGGTGGATGGAGCCGGGCTCTTTAGCCCTGGCCGCGGCCCAGCTTGCGCTGATAAATGTAGCCCCCTTGAAGGGCAGGGGGTTTCTGATCTCATAGACCGGATCGGCCCCCGCCACATCCAGGAGGTCGCCCGCCGGGAAATTTTTTTCGTTGGTAACAGTACCCTGGGGGCCAGCACCCAGAGGCGAGGTGGCCTTGCCCGGTCGCAGGTTGTGGACCGGGTAGGATGGCTTATGGAGGGAGAAGGCGAAGGTTCCATCGGGCTTTACGCAGGTGGCAGGTTTCATGGGCCAGGGGTGGGGATTTTTGTTGATGGGCGTCTTAAGTCCCGAAAGGTGTGGTGAGAGGAGTTGTTGAGAAATTAACAGCCTACCTCGACACTCGTCAAGGCGATAAGCGGCAAAGATAAGTTGGAAAATTCTTTATCCCTCTTCTTTAATCAGCAGTCGGTTCCTTGCCTGTTAATGGTCTTGCTTCTTGCAAATGGGCGCTGCCTGTGTTATGGTATCTGGCTGTTTTGTAAAAATATAAAGAAAATTTGTGGCATAAAATATCAGTTAGTGAGGTGTTCCTTTGCAGAAAAAAATAATGGTAGCCAATCGCGGCGAGATTGCGGTTCGGATCATCCGGGCCATCCAGGAGCTGGGCTATACGGCCGTGGCCATCTACGAGACACCTGATAGCGCGGCCCGTCATATCCGCATCGCTGATGAGGCGGTCTGGGTCGGAGCTGGTCCCCGTTGTGATTATCTTGATATTGATAAGGTGATCAAGGTGGCCAAGGATCACGACGTGGACGCTATCCATCCCGGCTATGGTTTTCTGGCCGAGAACCCTGATTTCGCCCAGGCCTGCGCGGATAACGATATAATCTTCATCGGCCCCACGGCCGAGGTGATCTCTAAGCTTGGTAATAAGGTGGTGGCCCGGGAGATCATGGCCGCGGCCGACATCCCCATGGTGCCTGGCACCGATAACCTGACCGACGGGGACGAGGGAATGAATGAGGCCCTCGCCTTTGCCGCCAAGTACAAATATCCCATTATGCTCAAGGCCACCTGCGGCGGCGGCGGCCGCGGTATCCGCCTGGTTGAGAGTGACGAGCAGCTCAAGGAGGAGTACCCCATCGCCAAATCCGAGGCCCGGGCCGCCTTCAATGATGACCGGGTCTACGTGGAGAAGGTGGTTGTCCAGCCCAAGCATGTTGAGGTGCAGATCATTGCCGATGAGCATGGCAGCACCGTCCACCTGGGCACCCGCGACTGCTCCATCCAGCGCCGCAACCAGAAGCTGGTGGAGATCGCCCCCTCCCTGATGAAGGATAAGGATCTCGTCGACGAGATCTGCACCACCGCGGTGCGGGCCGCCAAGGCAGCGGGCTACACCAACGCCGGTACGGTGGAGTTCCTGGTTGACAGTGATTTCAACTACTACTTCATGGAGATCAACACCCGGGTCCAGGTGGAGCATACGGTGACCGAGATGGTTACCGGCATCGACATCGTTCGGACCCAGATCAAGCTGGCCCTGGGCAAGAAGCTCCTCTTCTCCCAGGACGATGTGCAGATCAGGGGTTACGCCATTGAGGTCAGGATCAACGCCGAGGACCCGCAAAACGACTTCATGCCCGAGGCGGGCAAGACCGTTTCCGTCTACCGCTCGCCAGGCGGCTACGGGGTGCGTCTTGACGGCTTTGTCTATCAGGGCTTCACCATTCCCGAGGTGTATGACTCCCTGCTGGTGAAGATGACCGTCCATGGTTACACCTGGAACGAGACGGTGGACCGCATGCGCCGCTGCCTCCATAACTTTGCCATCAGCGGTCCCAAGACCACCATCCCCTTCTACCTGCAGATCGTTGACGAGCCGGAGTTCCAGAGCGGCGACTTCGACACCTCCTACCTGGATAAGCATCCGGAGCTCTTCGAGTACACCGATGATACCTCCGAGGTGAACAAGCTGGCCCGTCTCATCGCCGAGATTCACCACAAGGGTGAGAACAGCTACGCGATTTAATCTTTTTTAGATAAAAACGTGGGCCCTGTTTGGCAGGCGCGGAAAAGAGAAGCAGAAATAACGAAAGTAAAAAAATATAAGGAGTCACCATGAACCGCATAGTTCAAGGTATGAGTATAGACGCGGTCTTAAAGACCGTACGGGAGACCGATGGTTATTTTATCACCAACACGGCCCGGGACCTCTCCCAGTCAGATTTTAAGAACCGGATCCTGCTCCACACCGATCTCATGGCCGCTGAGGCCCGGGAGAAGGCGGGCTATTTCTCTTTAGAGATCACCGGCGGCGCCTCGGTCCATGTGGACATGCTGCGCAAGCAGGTGGACCCCTTCCTGAAGCTGAAACTGCTGCGGGAGGCCATGCCCAACACCATGTTCCAGACCTTGTGTCGCGGGGTTAACCTCTTTGGTTACCGGCCCTATCCGCAGAACGTGATCCGTCTCACCGTCAAGGAGTTCGCCAAGTATGTGGACGTCTGGCGCGTCTTTGACTTCATGAACTACATCCCCAATATGCAGGCGGTATTTGAAGAGGTGCAGAACGCCGGCAAGATCCTGGAGCCGTGCATCTGTTTCTCCACCGGCCCGGAGCATACCGATAAGTTCTATGTGCAGAAGGTGGATGAGATTTTGGACGTCTGCGGCGGCAAGGATCAGATCGTCCTCTGCATCAAGAACCATGGCGGTCTGGGCACGCCCAAGCGTATCGGTTCTCTGGTGGCGGCCATCAAGGATAAGCATCCCGATCTGGTCCTCCACTACCATGGTCATAACACCGATGGCAACGACGTGGGCCGCATCACCGAGGCGGTGATCAACGGGGCCGAGATCGTCGATGCCTCCGACCATTCCTTCACCGGCTTTTACGGCCCGCCCGCCATCCTCACCGTGATGCAGACCCTGCGGGACCACGGCCGCGAGGCGGCCACGGTGGATGAGGAGGCGGTAGTCGCCACCTCTGATGCCATCCGTGACGAGCGGCCCCATTACGCCCTGTTTGAGTCGCAGTTCAAGGGTTTCCAGCCCACCGTGCAGACCCATAAGCTGCCGGGTGGCGCCATGGGCTCCTCCCTGGAGCAGGCGGACAAGGGTGGCTTCCTGGAGAAGATGCCCGATATCCTCCATCACGAGCTGCCCAAGGTGCAAAAAGAGCTGGGCAACTACTGGTCGGTAACCCCCGGCTCCCAGATCCTCTGGACCACGGCGGTGAGCAACGTCCAGGGCGAGGACCGTTACGGCAACCCCTCCGGTGATCTGCGCAACCTCCTGTTAGGAAAATATGGGCCCTTCCCCTTCTATAATCCGCCCGAATGGATCTATGAGAAGGTCTTAGGGGCCAACTGGCAGCAGGTCTTGGAAGATGAGGGCGGTATCGAGGACATCGAGGACATGGACGTGGAGAAGGAGCGGGCCACGCTCACCAAGCGTCTAGGCAAGGTGCCCACCCAGCAGCAGCTGGTTCTCTACCTCCAGCATCCCAACGACGCGGTGGATTTCTTCAAGTTTGAGGAGGAGTTTGGTCAGGTCTACGTCCTGCCGCCCTCCATCTTCCTGAAGACCGGCGGTTTTGAGCTGGGTGAGGCCCTGAAGTTCACCGATTTCATGGGCAAGGAGCACATGGTGGAGATCGGTCCCAGCCAGACGGCTGAGGAAGGCGAGACCACCATCTTCATGAACGTCGATCATGACGCCCGCACCTATACCATGGCCGCCGAGGCGGTGGCAGGGGCGGCGCCTGTGGTCACCCTAAGCAAGGCGGAGATCGAAGACCTGGCCAAGGTCGGTGACTTCCGCGCCCCGTTCGCGGCCAACGTCTGCGAGATCAGCGTCGAGGTGGGCCAGGAGGTCAACGAGGGCGACAAGCTCGCCATCCTCGAGGCGATGAAGATGCAGACCCCGGTGGTGAGCGGTATCAGCGGCAAGGTTGCCGCCATCTCGGCCGAGGTGGGTGACGCCCTTACCGCCGGCGATAAGCTGGTCAAGGTGGAGGTTAGCGACGAGTAGTCGCTTTCCCCTTTGCTGTCACAAAAAAAGCCCCCACTCCTGGCCGGTGCCAGGGGATGGGGGCTTTTTTTGTCTCTGTCGATCAGAGAGCCTTCTTCTGGGTTGGCGCTCTTCTTAAGGGAAGGCGCAGCGAAAAAAAATCACCCAGTTGTAAAAGGGGGGAGAGCGGGGCCGGCGGTGGGTGTACAGCAAGACCCTTAAGGGGCATCTGGCCGCAGTTTACGAGGAGGCAAGGACCCGGCTAACCTTTGGTCAACCATTGCCGCCAACCTCTGCTGTTACCGGTCTGGGGCAAAGGTGAGGCGGTTGAAGCCCCCTGTCTCATACCAGGGGCGGCTGGCAGCAAAACCGCTGACCTCCATCAGGTAAACCTCCAAAATTAAATAGGTCTTGGTTCCCTTGCGGGTGCAGACCGTGCCCCCCTGGCCATGTTCGCCCAGGGAGGTGTGGAGGTGGATCAGCGGTTCGTCTTCTTCATTCCAGAAGAGGGAGCCGGTTCCCAAGACCTCCCGGGGGCTTCGCACCTCTTCCCATATCGGGTCGGGCGGCATCACCGGTTGTTTGGGGCCGATAACCACGTCCGCCTCGGCCAGGCCGCCGATAACGTGGAACCAGCCGTTTCTAACTTTTTCTTTATGGGCCAGCTCCTTCATGCCCTCTAAAAAATCATCGCCATGGTCAAAGCGGATGACAAAGACACGGTTAATGCTGCCTGAACGATATTCCATTTGTTTTTACCGGTTTATTTTCTCGTATTGTTGGACTTTGGGGGGCAATGCGGCTTCATGATTCTGGCTACTGGCTCTCCCGCCACTCTGCCTGGTCCGCCGCCGTCTTGATCAGCCGGAACAGGGCCCGGCTGTGCGCCTTCTTATGGGTGCGGGCAAAGGAGAGGGCGGCCTGGCGCATGGCCATGGCGTCGCTCTGGGGGAAGCGGCGGCATATTTCATCTAAGGTGGGGGAGGGCCACTCACTGTCTGGCTGGCTGTTAAGGCGCCACGCCTCCTCCATCTCGGCCAGGGCCTCATCCACCAGGTCATCGCGGAACCGTTCCAGTTCATGGAAGATGTTCGTTTCTTTGAGCTGCGAGCCCTTGCGGCTGGCCAGGAAGTCAAGGAGCGGTTCAATCTCATCCTGGCGCAGCTGTTTGGCGATGTATTTGACCTGTCTCTTTCTCGCCCCGCCAGAGAGCGGCTGGGCCGTGCGGATCTCCTCTAACAGAAAGGCGTCACACTCCAGGGATTTGAGGTCGCCGGGGGGCAGGGCGACAAGCTCCTGGGCCAGGTTCTCCACGGTTTTGGCCCTTCTCTTTTTTTCAGATCGTGATATTGTGTATCCCACGAGTTAACCCCCGATGGTTATTAGAAATTTTTTTGAAAATTGTTATTTTGCCTGGAGAAAAAACTTTGCGTTCGCGCCCTCTTTGCGGTTCAATAGCTCATTGCAATTAGGCTGAAATTTTATTCGCGAGAATTGTCGGTTTTAACTCGGAACTTTCAAGTTCAAGGAGCCCTTACGGAGGGCTCACCGGTAAAGATCAACACTAACATACATAATAAAAAGGGAAAACTCTGATGAATGGCGTGAAAAAATTCACCGTTACCCAACCCACCCAGATTCATTTCGGGGCCGGGGTGGTTAATGATCTGGCCCAGGTGGTTGCTGATTTTAACGGTTCCAAGGTGCTGCTGGTGGCCGATCCGGGCTTAAAGGACGTGGGGCTGCTGGAGAAGGTAACCGGACCCCTGGACGCGGGCGGGGTTGATTACGTAATTTTTGATCATGTGGACCCTGAGCCGGGCCTGCTTCTGGCCGACGAGGGCTGTGAGCTGGCCAAGAAGGAGAAGTGTGATTGCGTGGTGGGGGTGGGCGGCGGCTCGGCCATGGATATCGCCAAGGCCATCGCCATCCTTATCACCAACGGCGGCAAGGCCGAGGATTACCTGGGGCTCGGCTTGATCAAAAAGCCTGGCGTGCCCAAGATCATGGTGCCCACCACCGCCGGTACCGGGGCCGAGGTTACCTTTACCGCCGTCTTCATCAACGAGAAGACGCAGAGCAAGGGGGGGATGAACGGCGATCCCCTCTACCCGGACGCCGCGGTCCTTGATCCGGAGCTAACCCTCACCCTGCCGCCCCATGTCACGGCCGGCCCCGGGGTGGATGCCTTTGTCCACGCCATGGAATCCTTCACCTCCACCCAGGCCCATGCCATCTCCGATATGTACGCCTGCGAGGCCATGGAGCTGATCAGCGCCAACCTGCCCCTGGCCTACGCCAATGGCGGCAACCTGGAGGCGAGGTCCAATATGATGCTGGGAACACTCCTGGCCGGCAAGGGTTTAGCCACCGCCGGCGTTGGCCTGATCCACGCCATGGCCTATCCCTTGGGCGGCATGTTCGGCATCCCCCATGGTCTGGCCAACGCGGTGCTCATGCCCTTTGTGGTGGATTACAATATCATCGGCGACCCGGAGAAATACGCCCGGGTGGCCGCCATCATGGGCTATGACGTGACTGACATGAGCCTGCGCGAGGCGGCCAACACGGCGGTGGAGGCGGTATATACCCTGAACTCCGAGGTGGGTATCCCCGGCTCCCTGGCCGAGCTGGATATCCCGGCCGATGCCATTCCCGAGATGGCCAAGATCGCCCTCACCGTGGCCCGGCCGGTGGAGAACAACCCTCGCCAGCCAAGCTTAGAGGATGTTGTCGCCATCTACGAGGCGGCCCATAAGGGCTGGTAAGAGAGAAGACATAGAGAAGCAGGGAAATAGAGAAGTAGAGAAATAAAGGAGTAGGGAAATAAAGAATGTAGGGAAGGAACGGAGTTGGGATGGTGCCGAGGTTAGGTAAATCCATATTCTATATTTCTCTACTTCTTTACATTCTTTATTTCTTTTTAACAAAGGAGAATAAATATGCCTGGTTTTGAGGTGTTTGGCGAGGAAGAGAAGCAGCAGATCATGGACGTGCTTGATACCGGCGTTCTGTTCCGCTACGAGTTTGGCGACCAGCGGCAGGGGGTCTACAAGGTCCGCGAGTTTGAGAAGGCTTTTGCCAAGTACTGCGGCGTAGGCCACGGCCAGGCCGTCACCTCCGGCACCGCGGCGCTGAAGGTGGCCATGGCCGCTTTAGGCGTGGGCCCCGGTGACGAGGTGATCACCCAGGGCTTTACCTTTGTCGCCACCTGGGAGGCGATCTTTGACGTGGGCGCCGTGCCGGTCTTCACCGAGGTAGATGAGACGTTGAACATGGACCCGGAGGATCTGAAAAAAAAGATCACCGACAAGACCAAGCTGATCATCCCGGTCCATATGCTCGGCGCCCCGGCCCGCATTGAGGAGATCGTCGCCATTGGTGACAAGAATAAGATCCCGGTGCTGGAAGACACGGCCCAGGCCCCGGGCGGCAAGCTGAATGGCAAACCCCTGGGCTCCTTTGGCGTCTGCGGCACCTTCTCTTTAGACGCGGTGAAGACCATCACCACCGGCGAGGGGGGGATGATCATCACCGATGACGAGACCCTGTGGCGCCAGATGAGCGAGTACCAGGACCATGGCCATGACCATGTGCCCAACCCCGGGGCGCGGGGCGGCGAGGGGCGCAGCTTCATCGGCTTCAACTACCGGATGATGGAGCTCCAGGGCGCCATGGGCCTGGCCCAGCTGGCTAAGCTTGACGGTATAGTGGCCAGTCACCAGAAGAACAAGGCGGCCCTGAAGGCGGCCGCGGCCAAGATCCCCGGCGTTACCTTCCGGACCATTCTAGATGAAAAGGGGGACTCCGCCTCCTTCCTCTCCTTCTTCCTGCCGGACAAGGAGTCGGCCGCCAAGGTCAACGGTATCTTACGGGAAAATAACGCCGGGGCCATCGCCTTTGGTGAGAACACCTGGCATTTTTATCCGGCCTGGGAGCATCTCTTGGCTGGCAAGACCCTGGCCAAGTCTGGCTGGCCCTTTAAATTGGCGGGCAAGAGGCGGGTGGTCTATGACGCTGCGGCCCTGCCCCAATCGGCGGCGCTGATGGACCGCCTTCTGGTCTATCCCATCCCGGTTAATCTGGCCCCGGAGCGCTTGGCCGAGATGACGGCGGCGTTGGAGAAGGCGGCTGCTTATTGATTTTTTTTTTAAGGGTATCTCGAAGTCCTCGAGCCAGATGCCTAATTATTCAAGACACCCTCAAGTAACTACGCTTGTTAGCTGGGGGCGATTGTTTGGCAGGTAGCAGTGGATAGGCGCAGGTTAAAGGGCAGGGTAGGGGGGCAGGTAGATGTCAAAGCGGCCCTTCTTGCCCCTAATCTCATGGTGGGGTTTCAGGCCGGCCAGCCAGGGGGCGCCCTTGGGCCGCTTTACCACCACCCGGCTAGCTCCAAGTTCACAGGCGGCGGCAAGCAGGGCGTCACTGTCACCATCGTCGCCCACCAGCTGGCGCAGGAGGCGCATCTCTTTTTTCACCAGGGCTGATTTTGTCCGGTGGGGGAACATGGGGTCCAGGTAGATTATATCGTATGGGGCGGGGCGGGGCAGCTCTGCCAGAGTTGTTTCCAGCAGGTGCATGCGCCGGATAATGGCTGCGATGTTCGGGTCCTTCTCCCCCCGGGCCAACCCATCGGCCAGCAGGGCAAAGACCACCGGGTTGCGTTCCAGCATGTCCACCTGGCAGCCTAAGGAGGCCATGATAAAACTATCCCGGCCCAGGCCCGCGGTACCGTCAAGGATTTTTGCTACCTTCCCCTGCCGCCTCTTCAGTCCCAGGGCCCGGGCCAGCAGTTCGCCCGCCCCGCCTTTAGTGCGCCGCCAGGTGAGCGGTCCGGCGCTAAAATCCACCAGCAGCGGTTTGCCGCAATGGGGGGCAGTCAGGCCTAAGCCGGCCGGGGTGGCCGTAAGCTTCGGCTCTGGGCTATCTTTATCTTCTCGGCTCATGGGGGAGGGGGTTAGCAAGGGTAGGGTTCTGGTGTACTATTTGCCGTAATTATTAAGATTCTGGCTATTTGTGAGATTAAGTCAGGCTCAGTAGCGTAAACCGTAAAACAAAAACCGTAAACAGATCTTCGAATAACAATGAGTATCGAAAATACAACTGATATAAAGGTGGTGGCCATTATCCCGGCCCGTTACCAGTCCAACCGTTTTCCCGGTAAGCCTTTAGCCGATATCGGCGGCAAGCCCATGATCCAGCACGTCTATGAGCGGGCCGAGGCGGCCCCCATCCTCTCCCGGGTGGCGGTGGCCACCGACGATGAGAGGATAGCGGAGGTGGTGCGCGGCTTTGGCGGCGAGGTGGTGATGACCCGGGCTGATCATGTCTCTGGCACCGATCGTCTGGCCGAGGCGGCCAAGCTGATGAGTATCCGGGAGCAGGACGTGGTGGTAAATATCCAGGGCGATCAGCCCCTCTTTCCCTCCGAGGTGGTGGAGCAGGTGGCCCGGCCGCTCATTGATGATCCGGCCCTGCCCATGTCCACCCTGATCTATAAGATCATCCGGCCCGAGGAGATTGATGACCCCAACCATGTGAAGACCGTCTTTGACCGGCATGGCATGGCCCTCTACTTCTCCCGCGCCTCCATCCCCTTTCAGCGCAACCCGGACGAGCCGCCCCATCCCACATTCTATAAACATCTGGGCTTCTACGCCTACCGTAAGGGTTTCTTGCTCACCTTTGTGGGTCTGCCAGAGGGTGAGTGGGAGCGCTTTGAGAAGCTGGAGCAGTTGCGGGCCCTGGAGTATGGCTACGGCATCAAGGTAGTCCTCACCGAGCATGACTCCATCGAGGTGGACACCCCGGCCGATGCAGAAAGAGCGGCGGAAGAGCTTTTGGCTGGGAAACTAATAAAAAATTAACCGCAAAGGCGCAAAGGGCGCAAAGGTTTTTTTATGGGGGCGGAAGAAGATAGGCTTTCAAAGGTTATTATTGGCGCCGCCATTGAGGTACACAGGCAACTTGGGCCTGGTTTGCTTGAATCGACTTATGAGCGTTGTCTGGCCCATGAATTGTCGGTGGTTGGACTTGACTATGCCCGGCAGGTTGCTCTTCCGGTAGTTTATAAAGGGCTGCAGTTGGAGTGTGGCTATCGCCTTGATCTTGTAGTGGAAGGTCGTGTAATCCTGGAATTAAAAACTGTCAGTTGTTTCGAGGCCATCCATGAGGCCCAGATCTTGACATATTTGAAGTTGAGCGATTTGAAGTTGGGATTGTTGTTTAATTTTAATGTCCCTGTGATGCGGAAGGGTATAAAAAGGGTAGTGAATAACCTGTAGTTCTTTGCGCTCTTTGCGTCTTTGCGGTGAAAATTAAAAATAATTAAGGTTAATATCATGCGGAAGAAGATAACAATTATTGGGGCGGGAAATGTGGGGGCCACGGCGGCCCATTGGGCGGCCAGCCGGGGCTTAGGTGACGTGTTGCTCCTCGAC
>JBDLJA010000056.1:0-11976 GCA_039714595.1 Thermodesulfobacteriota bacterium
TCCTCAGCGGCCGCCGCCTTGGGTTTGCGGCGGGGGGAGCGCTGAGAAGGAAGAGAAAGAGACAGAGGTAAAGGAAGAAAAGGCGGCCAAGAAAACGACCGCCGGCAGAAAGGGTAACGGCCGCAAAAAGAAGCCGGCCGCCAAGAAGAGCAGCAAGCCGGCCAGCAGCAGCAAGAAGGAAGATATCAGCTACAAGCTGCTGATCAACGCCGACGAGCCGGAAGAGTGCCGCATCGCCCTGTTGGAAAACGGCAAGGTGGAGAGCTTCAACACCGAGACGGTGGTCCGGGCCCAGACCAAGGGTAATATCTACAAGGGCATAATCACCGCCATCGAGCCCAACCTGCAGGCCGCCTTCGTGGATATGGGCACCGGCAAAAACGGCTTTCTGCCCTTTGGCGACATCCATCCCGAATATTACTGCAAGGATGTGCCGGAGTCCACCCACTGGAAGCGCTTGCGGATCCAGGAGGTGGTGCGCAAGGGCCAGGAGGTCCTGGTGGAGGTGGTCAAGGAGCCCACCGGCAATAAGGGGGCCAACATCACCACCTTCCTCTCCATGCCGGGTCGCTACCTGGTCCTGATGCCGGGCAGTGATTCCCACGGCATCTCCCGCCAGATCAGCGACGAGGCGCGGCGCGCCAAACTGCGCGAGATTGTCATGTCCGCCAAGCTGCCGGATGAGATCGGCTACATCATCCGCACCGCCAGTGCCGAGGTGACCAAGACGGCCCTGATGAAGGACATCCGCTTCCAGCTCAACCTGTGGAAGGAGATTAAGGCCAAGGGCCAGGGCGAAAAGGCCCCGGCCATTGTCTATAAAGAACAGGATGTGGTCTCCCGTTTCCTGCGCGACCATTTCAGCCCGGACATCCAGGAGATCATGGTGGACAACCAGGACACCTTCGACAAGGTCAACCAGTTCCTGGAGCTCCTGCCGGCCCGGCAGCGCACGGCCAATGTCAAGATGCACCGCGGCTCCAAGCCGATCTTCAACCAGTATCAGGTGGAAGAGCAGATCGAGACGATGTACCAGCCCCAGGTCTCCCTGCCCTCGGGCGGCTCCATCGTCATCAACCCCACCGAGGCCCTGGTGGCCATCGACGTCAACTCCGGCCGCACCTCCAAGGACAAGGATTTTGAGAAATCGATCTTCCTGGCCAACAGCGAGGCGGCCGAGGAGCTGGCCCGCCAGCTGCGCCTCCGCGATCTTGGCGGCCTGATCGTCGTCGACTTCATCGACATGCGCGACAAGAAGAACATCCGCGAGGTGGAAAAGAGGGTGAAGAGTTCCATGAAGCGGGACAAGGCCAAGGTGGATATGAGCCGCATCTCCAAGTTCGGCCTGATGCAGATCTCCCGCCAGCGGTTGGGACCGCCGATCCAGAAGGGCAACTATGTGGCCTGCGAGCATTGCCAGGGCCATGGCGTGGTGCGCTCGGTGGAGACCACGGCCCTGGCCATCATGCGCCGGATCCAGACCGGGGCGGCCAAGCGCGGCAACAAGGTCATCAGCTGCAACCTGCCCCTCAAAGTGGCCCAGTACATCCTCAACCAGAAACGGGCCGACCTGCTGGAGATAGAACAGCGTTATAAGGTGGAGATCAGGATCACCCCCAACCCGGACCTGAACCCCTCCCAGGGCGAGGTCCAGTTTCAGCAGGGCAAAAGCCACGGCAAGAGCAACGACAACGGCAAAAGCAAGAGATAACCCCGGCCAGAGACCGTTTTAACTACGGGCCAGCCCTTACACGAGGGGCAAAAAGGACTGTTTCACCACTGGCCTTTTTGCCCCTCGTGCTGTTTTCAGCCCCTGGCCTAGGTCAGGCTGGGCTAACCTGCGGGGAGGCAGCGAACCTGGCCATGGCAAAGGCGGCGCGGCCGGCAGCGTCAAGGCTGCCTGGCACCTGCCCATCCACCAGGGCCAGACGAGCCATGAGGCCGTGACCATTGGCCACCTGGATGGCCAGGCCGGGCCGGGCGTTGAGCTCCAGGATCTGCGGCCCCTTGTGGCGGTCAAGGACAATATCCACCCCCAGATAACCGAGGCCGGATATCTCAAAGCAGCTGCTGGCCAACCTGACAAACTCCGGCCACCGGGGCACGGCCAGTTCCGTCAACAAGCGGCCGGTGTCCGGGTGATGGCTCAGCCGCCGACCATGCTGGACCGCCGCCAGGGCCTGACCGGTGGCCAGGTCGATCCCTAAACCCACCGCCCCCTGATGGAGGTTGGCCTTGCCATCAGAGGCCCTGGTGGAAAGCCTGGTCATGGCCATCACCGGATATCCCTTGTAGACAATGACCCTGACATCCGGCACACCCTGATAGCTGAAGCCATCGAAAACATTGGAGAAGTGGACCATCTCCTCGATCATCGCCACGTCAATACGGCCCCCCAGACTAAAAAGACCGCTCACCGTACTGGAGGCGTGATGCTGCACCTGGGCCAGGCTCAGCAGCTCGCCGCTGGGTTTCACAAAGTTTTCCTCTCGCAGCCCCGCAACCACCAAGATCCCCCGGCCGCCGCTGCCCTTGGCCGGCTTGATGACAAACCCCGTACCCAGGCCGGCCAGAAACTCCCCCAACTCCCGGACATTGCCCTGACTGCGGACCACCCCCAACAACCTGGGCGTGGCGAGGCCGGCCCGGCTCACCAGCTCCTTGGTCCGCAGCTTGTCATCCACCAGGGGATAGAGGCGGCGGGGGTTGTTGGGGGCGATCAATTTGACATTGCGGTGGTTCATGCCAACGATGCCGGCCTTACGCAGGCGCGCGGGGGAGACCAGCATCTTTACGGCCGCACCAGTGGTTCAAAACGACGCAGCTCACTCAAGCGGTAACCGGTGTAGCTGCCGATCATAATGATAATGGCCAGGACCACCAGCAACAATTCGGGGAAGACGTAAACCAGCTGGGACACATAGTGGTTGCTCATAACCAGATAGATCAGCGAGGCGGCCAGCAGGCTGCCGCTCCCCTGAATCAGGACATCGCGCCCCCCCTCCTCCTCCCACAGGACGCACATCCTCTCAATGGTCCAGGAGATGATGATCATGGGAAAGAAGGTGACCTGCAACCCGGCGGCAAAGCCCAGCTTATTGCTCACCACACTGATGGCGACATAGATGATGATAACAAAGACCAGCACCGCCGAGATGCGGGGCACCAGGAGCAGGTTAAGGTGACTCAGGTATGAACGGAGGACCAGCCCCACACTGACCACCACCAGAAAGAGGGCCATGCCGGTGACAATCTTGGTCTGGAGAAAGACCAGAGCGATGAGAATGGGCATGAAGGTGCCGGAGGTGGATATCCCCACCAGGTTGCGGAGGATCACCACCACCAGGGCCCCCAGGGGGATGAGGAGCAGGAGCTTGAAGGTGTTCTGATCGGCCAGGGGCAGGGAGTAGATGGAAAAGTCCACCAGGGGATGATGGGCCTTCCTGGCCGCTGCCAGGGCGGACTTGCCGGCCATCATCTGGCTGGCCAGGGTGGCCAGCCGCAGCCTGCTCTCCTTACCGCCCACCACCTCCAACACCGACTCGGACCCCTCCTGCCAGAGCAATAGATCCTGACCAGGTTCTATCTTGCCGGTGCGGGGGTTGACCAGCAGCCAGCGGCCATCATCTTCGATCTCCAGAAAGCTCTGGAGTTTTTTGTTGCGGCTGTTTTTTTCCAGGCGCAGCCCCTTTACCCGCGCCACCTTGACCCCGGCCTGGGTCAGGACCGCGCTGATGAGCCGCATCTTGCCCCCCAGTTTACCCGCCTGACGGAGCAGCAACTGGGCCTCTGGCTGATTCGGGCTGTTAAAGAGGCGCAACATCTCCTGGGTCTTGGCCCAGGAACCGGCCCGGTCGGCCACCTGCTTGGCCAGGGCCGTGGCCGCAGCCTGCTGCGCCTCTTCCAGGGCCAGCTGAGGCTCTTCCTGGCGCTGCTGGCGCCCTGGCCCGCCCCCCTTATCCCTGCGAACAACCCTCCCCTGGAGAAAGATATCCACCGGACCCTTCTCCACCTCACCCTGCCAGGTGGCGCGCCGCCCCGGTCCCTCCTTGTCCACGGCGAAACGCAGGCCCCTGTCGCCGGTGGAGCTTATCTCCATAACCTGCAGGTACTCACTGTCATCCGGCATGTTCAGGGAAACGCTTAAGGGGCCGCCCTGGGCCTGGAGGCTGACATGGCCCTCCACCGCCCAGACCGTCTGCCGTTTTTCGGGCAACAGGGGAAAACCCAGGACAAAGATCTTATAGAGAACCGCCCCCAGCCCCACAACAAACAGGGTCAAGACAATCAGGCGGACCTGGAGAGTCTTGTTGCTCACCGCCCTTCACCCTCATGCAGGGGGGAGGTGGTCTCCCGCTGACTGACGTCCACCGCGTAGTCGTCCTGGAGAATGTTGCGGCCGATGAGGGCCTGGTAATCAAAATTACTGCGATCGGTGAGGGAGAACTCCCGCTGCCGTTTCTTTTCGCCCAGGATAAAAATCAAATTAACCACCAGCCGCCGCTGGCCTTCCCCGCCATGCTCCTTTACCCTTATGGCCCGCACCACCGCCCGTTCCAACCGATGATCCTTACCTTCATCATCCTGGAGGCTGAAACGGACCCAGGCCCGGCCATCCCGCTCAAAGGGCGTTATCTCCCGGGCCCCCAGGGATGAGGTCTTGGCGCCGGTATCGATCCGGGCGACAACGGTAAAATGCTCGTTACAGAAATGGACCGGCTCCACCGCGCCGATGATGGTCAGGGCGGCGGCTGGCTCAGGGGCGGGTTTTGGAACAGGGGCAGGGGCGGGCGCAGGAACAGGGGCAGGGACGGGCGCGGGTTCAGGCTCTGGGGTGGGCGCCGGGGCTGGCTCAGGACCAGGGAGCGGAGCCGGTGGCGGCTCTGGCGGCTGGGGACAACAGCCGGCTAACAGGCTGCAGAAAAGAGCCAGTATGAGATAGCTGAAAAAATTGCTCCGGGCCATCACCTCTCCTTTTTCGTCACATCCACCAGGCAATCAGGGCTGAGAAAATTGCGGCCGATGAGTAATCGATTATTCATGGCGCCGCGATCGCACAGGTTGACCCGCAGACGTCTGGCCCGCCGCTGCCAGACCAGGGTCAGCTCCACCTCGTAACGCTCCTCATACCCTTTGGTATTACGCACCAGGGCCAGGTCAACAATCTCAGCCACCAGCCGCCGCCGGTCACCCCGGCCATTTCTGGTGGTAAAACTTATCTTCTTGCCAATATTGGCCCGGGAGCTTCTGCCCGCACTGTGGACCTTGAGATCCTCGGCATGGAGGGAGGTAATCTCCGCCCCGGTATCGATCCGGGCCAGGTAACTCAAACCCGCCTCCCGGACCAGAAAACGGGCGGTCTCGCCAATTATCATCTTGCCCCGGCAGCCAGCACCCCACGCCATGGTCGGCAGCAACAGAACAACCAGACAGATCAGCAGAAGAAGCCGTGAGCTTGTCATCTTCACCTCCCGTGAACCGACACCTCCTTGTCCCGTTACTGGGCCAGGACGCGGCTACAGCGCCATACAATGGTTATACTACCGATTGCCCCGCCCGAAGACAAGCCGGGGGAAAGGCAAACTTAAAATTTACCTTTCCCCCGCCACGGGCTATGCTTAAAAAAAGCCACCTAGCCAGAGCACCCCGGACAACCAGGAGACCAGCATGAAAAAAAATTTCCTAATCAGCGCCCTGTTCTTCCTTCTCATCCCCCTGCCAGCCCAGGCCCAGGATATCGACGTGAACAAGATGATGGAGCAGATGGCCGAGGTGAGCAACTGCATGGGAAAAATTGATCGCGAAAAAATGGCGCAACTTGAAGAGTCGGCCCGCCAGATGGAGCGGGAAATCAGCCAGCTCTGCCAGGCGGGGAAACGGGATGAGGCCCAGAAAAAGGCCCTCTCCCATGCCAAAAAAATTGCCGCCGACCCGGCTGTGCAACAGATTAAAAGATGCAGCGAGTTGCTGCCGGAAATGGCCCTTCCCGACCTGGAGACAGCCCTTAAGGATGCCCCGGCCGGCCATATCTGCGATGAGGTGCAGTAGCCCCCTCCCCCCCCCGCTCCCTGCCCCCTTCGGGGCAATTTTAGCCTACCCCCTTGTGAACAGGGGTGAGCTGGATTATACCTTGCAGTAATTATTAATCTATCTCACCCATGCCACCTATGTCCCCCCGCCTCCGCCCCTTCCTCTTCCTCATCCTCCCCCTCCTCCTGATATTGGGGCTGGGCCTGACCATCTCCGCCAAAAAAGGGCGTCTGCTGGAGGCCAAAAAGCAGGCCGCGGCCCAGGAGCTGCCGCCGGTGAACTGCATTGTCCAGGAGATTCTCCCCGGCCCCATCGAGGACCGCCTTAACCTGCCCGGTGTCATTGAGCCCAAAGAAGACCTGACCCTGCTGGCCCAGGTGGACGGCACCATTGCCAAGGTTCTGGTAAGAGAAGGGGAACAGGTACAAAAGGGCCAGGTTCTGGCCAGGATCGAGGAGGACGATTACCGTATCGCCCTGACCGCGGCTAAAGCCGCCCACCGCTTGGCCGCAGCCGACCATAAACGCAACAAGGAACTCCACGCCAAAAAGCTCCTGCCCCAGGCCAGCCTGGAGGCCAGCGCCACCATGCTGCTGACCCGCAACAGTGAGCTGGAGGCGGCGGCGCTTAAGCTGTCCCGCTGTACCATCAAGGCCCCTCTGGCCAGCGTCGTCCAGCGCCTCGACGCCAAGGTGGGCCTGCTGGTGAGCCGGGCCGATCCCCTGGCCCGCTTGGTTCAGGTGGAGCCGGTGCTGGCGGTGATCGGCATCCCGGAGTCAGACGTGGCCGCGGTGAGCCGCCTCACTGAGGTGGAGCTGACCATCCAGGCCCTGGAGCGCACCGTCATGGGGAGGCGCCACTTCCTCTCCCCCGCCCCCCAGAAAAATGGCCGTCTCTTCCGGCTGGAGCTGAGCCTGGCCAATGGCGACCGCTTGATCCGGCCGGGGATGTTCGTCCGGGCCCAGCTGATCAAGGAGAGAAAAGAGGCGGCCCTCACCGTCCCCCTCTACGCCATCATCACTCGCGACCAGGAGCAGTTCGTCATGGTGGCGGACAGGGGCGTGGCCCGCCGGCAGAGGGTGACCAGCGGCATCATCGACGGCTTTAAGGTGGAGATCACGAAAGGACTTACGGCCGGAGACAAGGTCATCGTCGAGGGCCAGCGGCAGGTAGATGACGGCCGGGCCATCAAGGTGGTGGAAGATGCTCATCTCTGACACCGCGGTGCGGAAAAGGGTCACCGTCCTGGTCCTGGCGCTGATCATCATCATCTTCGGCAGCTACTGCTACCAATCCCTGCCCCGGGAGAGCTCGCCTGACATCACCATCCCCTACGTCTTCGTCTCCACCAAATACCGCGGCGTGAGCGCCACCGACATGGAGAGCTCGGTGACCATGGAGCTGGAAAAGAATCTCCAGGGGCTGGAGGGGATTAAAGAGATCAAATCGGTGAGCGGCGAGGGTTTTTCCTCCATCGCCATGGAATTTCTCACCAGCAGCGATATCAACCAGGCCCTCCAGGATGTGAAGGACAAGGTGGACGAGACCATGGGCGATCTGCCCGACGACCTGGACAACGACCCGGCCGTCTTCGAGGTCAACTTCTCCGAGATGCCCATCCTCACCTTTTCCCTGGCCGGCGACTGCGGCCTCAGCTGCCTCAAGGAGATCGCCGACCGGTTGGAGGATGATATCGAGGCGATTCCCGGGGTGCTTGATGTGGTGGTCACCGGCGGGGTGGAGCGGGAGATCCGGGTGGAGCTCCTGGCCGACAAGATGGCCCACTACGGCCTGACATTCCTAAACCTGCAGAATGTGGTGACCCAGGAGAACCAGAACTCCTCGGGCGGGGCCGTCCGCCTCGGCACCGGCCGCTTCCAGTTAAGGGTACCGGGCGAATTCACCAATCCGGACGAGATATACAACCTGGTGGTGGGCACCAATCAAGGCGAGCCGGTCTACCTCAAGGACGTGGCCCGGGTCGAAGACGGCCATAAGGAGGAGATGAGCCGCTCGCGCCTGGACGGCAGGCAGGCAGTGGCCATCGCCGTCAAGAAGAGAAGTGGCGAGAACATCATCGCCATCAGCGACCGGGTGGAGGAACTCCTGGCCAGCCGCTCTCCGGCCTGGCCGGCCGGGACCCAGATCACCAAGATCATGGACCAGGCCACCGAGATAAGGCAGATGGTGGCCGACCTGGAGAACAACATCCTCACCGGCCTGCTCCTGGTGGTGGTGGTGATCTTCTTTACCATGGGGCTGCGCAACGCCATTCTGGTGAGCCTCGCCATCCCGTTTTCCATGCTCCTCTCCTTCACCACCCTCTATCTGATGGGCGTCACCCTGAACATGGTGGTCCTCTTCTCCCTTACCCTGGCCTTAGGGATGCTGGTGGATAACGCCATAGTCATCATTGAGAACATCTACCGTTTCATGGAACAGGGCATGGAGCGGCGCCAGGCGGCCATGGCCGCCACCAGCGAGGTGGCCTGGCCGGTGATCGGCTCCACCATCACCACCCTGGGCGCCTTCTCCCCCATGCTCTTCTGGCCCGGCATCATGGGTGAGTTCATGAGCTATCTGCCGCTGACCCTCATCGTCACCCTCACTTCAAGCCTCTTTGTCGCCCTGGTGATCAACCCGGCCCTGGCCTCCTACTTCGTCAAGGTGAAGGATGGCAAGACCACGGGCCGGGCAGAGGCGGGGCCGGAAAAACCGGTGGCCATCGAAGGACCCCTGCTCACCTCTTACAGCCGGCTGCTCGGGCACTGTCTCAGGCGGCCGCTGATCACCCTGCTGGGGGCGGTGGCCCTGCTGATCATCATGGTCCAGGGCTGGCTCCTGGTCATCGGCCTGGAGAAACCGGTGGAGTTCTTCCCCGACATCGACCCCAAGGCGATCTACGTCAATGTGGACCCGCCGGATGGGGCCGGTCTCGATTACATCGACCAGCTGATGAAAAGGGCGGAGATAGCCATCTGCGGCGCTGACCCGTGGAGCCGCCCCCTGGAGCCGGCCTATGAGCAGGCCGTAAAGGCCAAGGAGCATGAGCTGGCCGACGGCTCAAAGAGGGCAGGGGCAAGCGACCTGGCCAATATCAAGAATATCTACACCAAGGCCGTTATCGGCGGCAGCGGCTCATCGCGCTTTGAGGCCAACGACCCCAACCACATCGGCGTCAAGATGGTTGACCTGGAGAAGAGGGTCCGCTCCAGCCACGCCACCATGGCCGAGATCCGGGCCCGCCTGGCGAATCTGGCCGGGGCCAAATTTACCCTGGCCGTCCAGGAGGAGGGGCCCCCCACCGGCCCCCCCATCAATATTGAGATCAGCGGCGAAAACTTCCAGCTCCTCTCCCGGCTCAGCGACCAGGTGCAGCGGGCCATCAGCCGCATCCCCCATGTGCAGGACGTGCGTGATGACTTTGTCGCCGGCACCCCCACGGTGCGGGTCCGGGTGGACCGCCAGAAGGCGGCGTTGTTCGGGCTGACCACCTCCATGATCGGCCAGGCCCTGAAGACCGCCTATAACGGCCTGGACGTCTCATCCTTTAGGGAGGGCAGCAAGGACTATGACATTACGGTGCAGCTGCCGGAGGATGACCGGATGGGACTGAATGTCCTGCGGGAACTGCTCATCCCCACCCCGGCCGGCGAGCTCATTCCCCTCTCCACCCTGAGCCGGATCGAGGTGGGTGGTTCCATCGGCGACATCAGCCGCATCGACAGTGAGCGGGTGATAACGGTGAGCGCGGGGGTGGACGAGACCCGGATACCCGGCTCGGTGGCCCGGGCGGCGGCCCAGGAGCTCCTGGCCGATCTGCCCCTGCCCCCCGGTTACGGCCTGAAATTCAGCGGAGAGTATGAAAACCAGCAGGAGTCGCAGGATTTCCTGGGCAAGGCCTTTGTCGTGGCCCTGCTCATCATCTTCCTCGTCCTGGTGAGCCAGTTCAACTCGGTGGTTAAACCGTTCATCATCATGACCTCGGTCCTCCTCTCTTTAGGCGGCGCCTTTTTCGGCCTGCTCCTCTTCCGCCAGCCCTTCGGCGTCATCATGACCGGGGTGGGGGTGATCTCTTTGGCTGGGGTGGTGGTGAACAACGGTATCGTCCTGGTGGACTACATCAGCCAATTGCAGGAGCGGGGCCTTTCCCTGCGCCAGGCCGTGATGGCCGGCGGCGCCACCCGGCTGCGGCCGGTGCTCCTCACCGCGGTGACCACCATCCTGGGGTTGATCCCCATGGTCACCGGCATCTCCTTCGACTTCCACCTGCTCACCATCTCCTGGGTGAGCGAATCGAGCCAGTGGTGGCGCTCCATGGCAGTGGTGGTGATCTTCGGGCTCATGGTGGCCACCTTCCTCACCCTCCTGGTGGTGCCCAGCCTCTACTACCTCCTGGATGGCTTGGGCAAAGGGGCGGAGGAGAAACCATGAGATCTTTTATCCTCATACTCCTCGCGCTCACCCTGGCCCCCCACTCCCTGTGGGCCGGGGAGCAAGAAAAAATAAGCCTGGCCCAGGCAATGAGCGAGGCGCTGGCCAACAACCTGGGGCTGCGGCTGGCCCAAAACGATGAAGAGCTGGCCGCGGGCGCGGCCCTGGCCGCCGAAGAGCCCTTTGACCCCCTTTTCTCGGCCGGGGCCAGCGGCCACCAGTGGCAGACCACCCCCACCATCCCCTACTATCCCAGCGAGGAGAAGGGGGGGGACTGGCAGGCCGCCATAACCAAAAGACTGACCAGCGGCACCGAGCTGGGACTCCGCTGGGAGAATAAGGTGAGCGACACCGACCTGGCGCTCAACCTCTTCAACCCCGCCTACACCTCCGGCCTCTCCCTCACCCTGAAACAACCCCTGCTCCAGGGCTTCGGGGCCAGGGGGGAAGAGGCCACCCTGGCGGCGGCCGAAAACGAGGAGAGGGCCGCCACCTTCATGGTGAGTGATGCGGCGGCCGACCTGGCCCGCCAGGTAACCTCCGCCTACTGGCAGCTCTTCTTCGCCCGTCAGGATATCAAGGTGAAGGAGCTCTCCCTGGAGCTGGCCCGGAAACTGCGCGACGAGACCAGGACCCGGATTGAGCTGGGCAACCTGGCCGCGGTGGAGATCCATGAGCCGGAGTCAGAGGTGGCCCGCCGCCAGCAGCAGCTCATCGGGGCCCGCCGGGCCATTGGCCTGGCCGAGGACCAGCTCCTCCTCCTCCTCAACCGGAGCGACTGGACCACCGGTCTCCAGCCCGTTGACAGGCCGCCCAGCCACCTGCCCGTGCCTGACCCCGGGGAGGTAGCTGCCATGGCCCGGCAAAACCGGGCGGATCTGGCCGCGGCCAAACTGGCCCTCTCCGCGGCCCAGCTTCGCCAGGAGGCGGCCCGGGAGCAGACCAGGAGCAGACTGGATCTCTCCGGCTCCGTTGGCATCTCCGGGGTGGATGAGAGTTATGGCCAGGCCCTGGATAATCTTAGCCAGGCAACGGACAACGCCTGGCAGGTGGGCCTGCTCTTCTCCCGCCCCCTGGGCAAACACCGGGCCAGGGGCCAGGCCATGCAGGCCAGGGCTGGGCAGGCCAGGGCCAAAAACCGGGCCGCCCTGCTGACCCAGGAGATCAATCGCCAGGTGCGCCAATCCATCCGCGACCTGGAGCTGGCCAATGAGGCGGTCTCGGCGGCGGCCAAGACCGCCCTGGCCAGTCAGAAACGGCTGGAGGCCCAGGAGACCAAGTTCAGCGTCGGCCTGGCCACCACCCTGGATGTCCTGGCCGCCCAGCAGGCATACGCCCAGGCCCTGGCCGGCGAGAATCTGAGCCGAGTCCAACTGGCCGAGGCGGCGGCCAACCTGGACCGGACCCAGGGCGTGGTGCGGCTTAAACCGGGGCCGCCGGCCGCAAAGAAGTGACAAGGCTGGGAAGAGGGAAAAAACAGAACAGCAGGTAAGTACCCTAAAGGGCCTGAAC
>JBDLJA010000057.1:0-11665 GCA_039714595.1 Thermodesulfobacteriota bacterium
GATCATTGACGGTCTGGTGCGCCTGGGGGTGGATGAGATTGAGCTGGGGGTGGTAAGCCCTGAGAATCAAGACCTTGGCGAGCTAACAGCGTATATTCGCCGCCACCACCCGGCCCAGCCCTTTTCCCTCTGGTGTCGCTGTAAAGATGAGGACATTCGCCATGCTGCGACTTTACAACCAACGATTTTAGCCCTGTCCATTCCGGCATCAGATCTTCATATCTCCAAAAAATTAGGAAAGAACCGCAACTGGGTCACTGAAAAACTTCGTTCCAGCCTCAAAGCAGCAAGAGAGGCAGGTTTCAGCAAGATTGGTGTGGGGCTTGAAGACGCCAGCCGCGCCGATTTAGATTTCATCCGGAAGCTGGCGGAAATTGGTGTTAGTGGCGGGGCCTTCCGGCTGCGGCTCGCTGACACGGTGGGCATTGCCAGCCCCCTTGATATTTCTCGGATGCTAACCGCTTTGGCCGGCCTAAAATTGGAACTTGCTCTCCACTGCCATAATGATTTCGGCATGGCCACCGCCAATAGCCTTACAGGCCTTGCCTTGGGAGCAAAATGGGCCGACGCCACCATCTTAGGACTGGGGGAGCGGGCCGGCAACAGTCGCTTAGAAGAACTGGTCAGCTATCTCACTCTTCGCAAAGACCACCACTATAATCTGGAAGCACTTTCCCCTTTGAGCAATTATGTGGCCAGTCGAGCCAGCCGCAAGATTGGCCCAGCCCGGCCCATCCTGGGAGCAGAGATATTTACCTGCGAAACCGGCCTTCACCTTCAGGGACTCATGGCTGATCCCACGACCTATGAGCCCTTTGCCCCGGAAAAACTTGGCAGAAAGCGGATAATCAAGATCGGCCAGAAGGCAGGCAGGCGGTGTATTGCCGCCACCCTGGTCCGCTTAGGCTTAGTGGTTCTTGATGAAAGAAATCTCACCAAAATTACCCGGCATGTTCGCAAGAAAGCCGCAAGCAGGCAAGGCGCTTTAACTGACCACGAAATTCTCACCCTGGCCAAACCCTTTTGCCTTTCAATATAATTTGCGAAAGGCCGAGGCTTTTATTACTGCCACGATTTTTGCCCCTTTGCAGACCCCAAGCTCCCGGGCAGAATCAGGAACGATCTGGGAGACCAGTCTCCCGCCAGCAACAGCCAATTCCACCCCTACTCGATTGCCATCGCGCCAGAGATCCGTTACCTGGCAGTCGAGCATATTTCTGGCGCTGGTGGCCTCGGGGTGTCTTTTAAACAAGGTGATGTCTTTGGCGCCAAGTTCAAAAATAGTATCTCCCTGGCCGCCTGGTTCGGTAAGAATCAGTTGGGCTCCCTGCCAATTATAGCGCCAAAGATCGCCATGAGCTGTGGGCTCTCCCAGGTGAAGAAGGTTGGCATAGCCCCGCCTGCTGTTGCCAAGAAAATGGCGGCGCGCCAGTTCCTCAGGGGCCAGCTGCTCCACCTCACTTCCCCCTAAAAGCAAGACATTATCGGTCAGCAAACGGATCTCCTCCAGGGAGTGACTGATAAAGAGAAAGGGGATAGCAAACTGGGCCAAGGCCGTTTTCAGATAGGGGATGATCTGCAACTTCATCTCCTGGTCAAGTCCGGTCAATGGTTCATCGAGCAGAATCAGCCGTGGACAGGAGAGCAGGGTCCGGCCCAGGGCCACACGCTGGCGCTCACCTCCGGAAAGGGTGGTAACATCGCGAACAAGGAGGGGTTCAAGCTCAAGGGCTTCAATGACTTCTCCAGGGCTCCCCCGGCGATCTGCCGGTTTGGTGCGCTGCCAGCCGTAGAGGAGATTCTTTTTGACGGTGAGATGGGGGAAGAGGTGGGAATGTTGAAAGACCACCCCCATCCGCCGCTGGGCCGGAGGCCGGTTTATTTTTTGCTGGCCATCAAATAAAACCTGACCATCAAGGATGATTCGGCCCTGGTCGGGCTCAGCAAGCCCTGCCAAAAGAGACATCAGGGTGGACTTGCCGCTACCGGAAGGCCCGAAGACGCCATGCTTATCTCCACTAAGAGAAAACTTCGCCTCCATGGAAAAATCACCAATCTTCTTATTTAGCTCAACTTCAAGTTCCATGGCGCTGCCCCTTTTTCATGGAACGGCTGGCAGCCTCGCTGATGAGCAAGACCAGAAATGATAGTCCTATGGAGACTAAACAGAGGGAAAGGGCCAGGCTATCACCACCCGGGGTATTGGTATATTCATAGATCGCCAAGGGGATGGTTTGGGTCACTCCGGGGATATTGCCCGCCAAAATAATGGTGGCACCAAACTCCCCCAGACTACGGGCAAACATCAGGCTCATGCCGGCAATGATCGCCCGCTTGGAAAGGGGCAGAATGATCGACCAGAGCAGATCAAACCATTGGGCCCCTAAGGTCTGCGCCGCCTGGATATACTCATGCTCTATCCCTTCCATACCAAGGCGGATAGAGCGAACCAGCAAGGGGAACCCCACCACGGCCGAGGCAATGACCGCCCCTTTTAGGGTAAAGACAATACGTAGATCAAAAAAACTTAAAGTCTGACCCAAGGCCCCGGCCTGACCAAAGACCAGCAGCAGTAAATAACCAATAACCACCGGCGGCAGTACCAAGGGCAGGTTGACCAGCCCTTCGATCAACGGCCGTCCTGGAACCTTGGAGAAGACGAGGAGATAGGCCACCCCAAAGCCCATAGGCAAAGCCAGCAGGGTAGCGGCCACAGCCACCTTGAGCGACAGGAGCACGGCCTGGTAATCTTGGGGGGAAAGATCAATCAAGATGAGCCTCCCCTGGCGGTAAAAAGTTGAATTCAATGAGAAGGGCCAGGGCCTCCTTGCTTTGCAGAAAGGTAAAGAAAGCCTTGGCCCCATCCTTCTGGGCACCGCTCACAGTCAGGGCCATGGGGTAGGTAATGGGGTCGTGGAGTCCCTCATCCACCGTGAAAAGGAGGACCGAATTTCGAGCCAGCCGACCATCCGTTCGGTAGACAAAAGCGCCATCCACCTCACCACGATCCGCATAAAGCAGGGCCTGGCGGACATCCTTGGCCATGACTAATTTATGGTCACGGGTCATCTCAGTATAAATGCCTACCGCCTCCATGGCCTGGGCTGCATAGTGTCCGGCCGGAACATTGCGAGGAGTGCCCATCCCCACCAGAGAGAGGCGGGGAAGATCGGCAATTTCCTTCACACCACTGTTTTCCCGGCCAACAAAGATCAGTTGATTGCGGGCCAAAAGAGAGAGACTCTGGGGGGCAAGGCGACCCTGCTCAAGGAGATAGTCCAGCCATCGCCTGTTAGCGGAAATGTAAATATCCACCGGAGCCCCCTGGTGGATCTGCTTGGCTAGAGAGCCAGAGCCCGCGAAATTTGCATAGACGCTGACTTCTGGCTGCTGCTGATTAAAGTGGGCGATCAAGACTCGCACCGCCTCAGTCATGCTGGCAGCAGCAGAAACCCGAACATCGGCAGCTCCAGCAATGGTTGCTGAAAAAATAAGGTAAAAGGAAAGGCTGATTATTATTTTCATGTAATTATTCAGCATAAGCGAGAAATCACCCTAAATTCAGTCCGTATCTGTTCAGATGTGCTTCATATTCGTTCATTTGGGACTTCGAAGCGTGCTAGTCGTACGCGAGAAGGCCAAAATGGGCGCAGATGGAGTGCAGCTGAACAGATACATTTTCATCATGAATATCCCGGCAACTCTAATCCTCCGCAAACTCAGGGCGCTGGAGATTAAACTTCTTGATCCGGTAACCAATCTGGCGCTGGGTAAGACCCAGCTCTTTAGCGGCCCGGGCCTGGACCCAACCATTGCGACGCAGGGCCGCCTCAATCTCCTGCCTCTCAAGATCCTCTAAGGAGCTTGGTGGAGCAGGAGGGGCAACAGGGACTGGTTCACCATTACCACTTGGCCGTGGAGGTCGGGGGATGGCCTGGAGATGCTCATTGACCTCATGACTCTCAACCAGATTGTTATTGGCCAAGATCACCAGGCGCTCAATAAGGTTCTGGAGCTCCCTGACATTACCGGGCCAATCATAGCTCTGGAGATACTCCAGGGCGCCGTCTGCCAATCGTACCTCCTTGTCATTGCGCTTATTACTGGAACTTAGAAAATGGTCGATGAGTAAGGGCACATCATCCCGTCTGTCGCGCAAGGCCGGCAGACACAGAGGTACAACATTTAAGCGATAATAGAGATCTGCCCGAAAGAGACCTCGATCCACCGAATCCTGGAGGTCGAGATTAGTTGCGGCAATAACCCGCACATCAACGGTGAGGGTCTTGGTGCCGCCGATCCGTTCAAACTGGCGTTCCTGCAAGACCCGCAATAATTTAGCCTGTAAAAGCAGGGGCATCTCGCCGATCTCATCTAAAAAAATCGTCCCGCCATCCGCCATTTCAAAGCGTCCTGGCTTGGCATTTGTGGCCCCGGTAAAGGCGCCCTTGTCATGACCAAGCAGCTCACTCTCCAATAAATTTTCCGGCAGCGCCGCGCAGTTAACCTTAATAAAGGGTGCTTCTTTCCTGGGGCTGGCCTCATGGATGGCCCGCGCCACCAGTTCCTTGCCGGTGCCAGACTCACCGAGCAGGAGGGCCGTGGCGCGGCTCGGTGCCACCTTTTCAATGGTCCAATAGACCTCTTCCATCGGTTTTGAGTTACCAATAATATAATGGCGGTTAAAGCGGCCGTGGAGCTCAGCCCGTAGCGACTTATTTTCCGCAACCAGCCGCTCCTCCTTTTCGTTAATGGCATTATGGAGCAGGAGAAATTGGCCGATCAGGGTGGCAACAATGTCAAGGAAGCTGATATCCTCCTCAAAAGAAACATGGGGACCAAAAAGACGATCCACTGACAAGACACCCACCGCTGCCCCATCTACCATTACCGGCACCCCGACAAAGGACAGGCCATCCTTGCTGGCTGACCGGGCTCCAGTACGATTAAGAAAGAGCGGTTCCGTGGTGATATCTGGCACCACACAGGGGGCAGCGGTCTGGAAGATCCGACCACTGATCCCTTCCGACAGTCCATAAATACCGCGCTGTTCCTCTGCCACACTGAGGCCGTAGGAGGACTTAATGGCCAGATGCTGACGATTTTTATCCAGCAGCACCAGGGTAGCCCGTTCCATTGCCAAGATATCATGGAAGAGCTGGAGAATCCGGCTCAGGGTGGTATCCAAATGAACCACCGAGCCGATGAGTTTGCAGATCTCAGCCAGCGCTTTTATCTTCAGGGTTTCCACCTGACAATTGCACCTGGGATCATTTCCTGATGCCCGTCCTATTTCATCTAACATATTTTGACCTCGTTTATTGCCTGGCGCCCTCATGCTATGAGTATGCGGGAATCGTTTTCCCTACATCAAAAGCAATATCCATTCCAGCCAGACCAAAACACGATAATACAACCAGATAGAGACCGCACCCTACCCAAGCACTCGCGACCATCCTACAATTTTGTAAAACATAGGCAGACCCTCCTACCTTTTGGTTGGCCGTCGACCTAAATGTCAAACAGGGCTAATTTTTAGGGATCTCGCCAAAGATTCCAGCCAGGCTACTCTTTTGTCATCCTCCTTCCATTTGGTTGCTTATGCTACCAAAATCGCCCAGCCCTCAACCACGCCTTCTCGCCCCAGACACAAGCGCATCCCTCTGTAGTATCGTCTCTTTCGCCAAGAACACTCCTCTTGGCACACCATTTGAAATATAGCTTTGCCAAGGCAAACAAACTTAACGCCTGGTCTTATTGTCTTGCGGCAATGGCTGGCGAATAATTCATGACAAGGAGGACAAGATGAGAAAAGTAGCAATCTACGGCAAAGGCGGTATTGGCAAGTCCACAACAACTCAGAATACCGTGGCAGGTTTAGTTGAATTGGGCCGCAAGGTAATGGTGGTGGGCTGTGATCCCAAGGCCGACTCCACCCGTCTCCTCTTGGGCGGCCTGGCCCAGAAGTCTGTCCTCGATACCCTGCGCGAAGAGGGCGAGGATGTGGAGCTTGAGGATATCCGCAAGGAGGGCTATGGCGGGACATTCTGTGTTGAGTCAGGCGGCCCTGAGCCGGGTGTTGGGTGCGCAGGTCGGGGAATCATCACCTCTATTAATATGTTGGAATCCCTTGGCGCCTATGAGGAGAGTGAGGCCCTGGATTACGCCTTTTACGATGTCTTAGGCGATGTGGTCTGCGGTGGTTTTGCCATGCCCATCCGGGATGGTAAGGCCGAAGAGATCTATATCGTTGTTTCCGGCGAGATGATGGCCATGTATGCCGCCAATAATATCTCCAAGGGTATCGTCAAGTTTGCTCAGTCCGGCAATGTCCGTTTGGGTGGGCTTATCTGTAACTCACGGGCGGTTGATAATGAGGCGGAGATGATCGAGGCCTTTGCCAAGAAGCTCGGCACCCAGATGATCCACTTCGTCCCCCGTGACAATGATGTTCAGCGGGCCGAGATTAACCGTAAGACCGTGATTGAGTGGAAGCCGGAAGTGCCCCAGGCCGATGCCTATCGAGGTCTGGCCAAGGCCATTGATGAGAATGAAAATTTCGTCATCCCTAACCCCCTTGAGATTGAAGAGCTTGAGGAGTTGTTGATGGAGTATGGCCTGATGGAAGCCGCCTAGGCGGACAAGAAGGAGAAGAACCAACTTTACCATTTGGTAGACCAAGCTCTGCCACTACATATTGGAGATAAAATAATGCTAACCATGATCAGATCAATCATTCGGCCCGAGAAGGCCGATGCGGTTCTTGCCGCCCTGATGGATGCAGGCTTTCCAGCCGTTACTAAATATGCTGTGGCCGGCCGTGGTAAACAACGGGGTATTAAGATCGGCGAAGTCACCTATGACGAGCTTCCCAAGGTCATGTTGATGAGTGTGGTCAAGACTGAGGATAAGGATTTCGCCATTGAAACCATTATGGACACCGCCCGTTCGACCGGCAAAGGCGCCTTTGGTGACGGTAAAATCTTTGTCAGCCAGGTGGAGGAATCCTACACCATCAGCTCAGGTATTAAGGAGTCTGCAGCTGAAGAGGTGGCAGCATGAAAGAGGTGATCGCCGTGGTGCGAATCAACATGATGAACCAGACCAAGCAGGCCCTCACCGATTGTGGCGTTGACGCCTTCTTTGCCCATGAGGCCCATGGGCGGGGCAAGGGCTTTGTTAACCCCCAGATCCTCGAAGGGGCGGAGCAAGGCTATGAAGAGGCCGCCACCCTGTTGGGTGAAAAGGGCAAACTCTACCCAAAGCGGATGATTACCGCTGTGGTGGAAGACAGCCAGGTGTCCTGTGTGGTGGAAACCATTGTCAATACAAACCAGACCGGTATGCCGGGTGATGGCAAGGTCTTTGTGGTGCCGATCAGCGATGCGGTACGAGTCAGGACAGGAGAGATGGGCGTTAAGTCCATCTCCTAGCCCACTAAAGCGGTATTAGTCCATAAAAATTTTAGGATAAGTAACTCGGTGGTCCTGTCAGTTGACCATTTTACTCGTAATTTTTTCTCTGCTGTTCATTCAGGCAAAGTTGGCGAGTGAGTTACTAAAGGAGGATAGAATGGCAACAGCAACGAAGAAGAAGCTGGTGCAGTGGGATCCTGCCGATGTAAAGGCGGAACTTTTGACCAAGTATCCACCCAAGGTAGCCCGTAAACGCGCCAAACAAATAATGATAAACGAGGCCTTACAGAATGAGACCCCGACCTTAACCGCCAATGTCCGGACCATCCCCGGCATCATCACCATGCGGGGCTGTACTTATGCTGGTTGTAAGGGCGTTATCATGGGGCCGACCCGTGATATCGTCAATATTGTCCACGGCCCCATTGGTTGCAGTTTTTACGCCTGGCTCACCAGGCGTAATCAGACCGATGCCGGCCCTGATGATGGCCCGGATAATGAAAATTTCATGAATTATTGCTTCTCCACTGACATGCAGGAGCAGGATATCATCTTTGGTGGTGAAAAGAAATTGGCCCAGGCCATCCAGGAGGCCTATGACCTCTTTAAGCCGAAGTCCATCGCCGTCTTTGCCACCTGCCCAGTGGGGCTCATTGGTGATGATATTCACACGGTAACCAAGAACATGAAGGAGAAATTCGGCGACTGCAATGTCTACGCCTTTTCCTGTGAGGGCTATAAGGGCGTCAGCCAGTCAGCCGGCCATCATATCGCCAATAATCAGGTCTTCAGACATATTGTCGGTGAAAATGATGAGGTGAAGCCTGGCAAGTATAAGATCAATCTCCTTGGCGAATACAATATTGGTGGTGATGGTTTTGAGATCGACCGGATCTTTGCCAAATGTGGCATTACCTGCATCTCCACCTTTTCCGGCAACTCAACCTATGACCAGTTTGCCTCCTCCCACACCGCCGATCTTAACGCCGTCATGTGCCATCGCTCCATTAATTATGTGGCCGATATGATGGAGACTAAATACGGCATTCCCTGGGTTAAGGTGAATTTTATCGGTGCCAAGGCCACCGCCAAATCGCTACGCAAGATCGCTGGTTATTTTGGCGAACAGGAGTTGATCGACAAGGTGGAAGAGGTCATTGGTGAGGAGATGCCCGAGGTGGAAGAAGCGCTGAGGGATATTGTTCCCCGCACAAAAGATAAAACCACCATGATGTTTGTTGGTGGCTCCAGGGCCCATCATTATAAAGAGCTCTTTGATGAGCTTAAGATGAAGACCATTTCCGCCGGTTATGAGTTCGGTCATCAGGACGATTATGAAGGCCGCCAGGTGCTACCCAATATCAAGCTTGATGCCGATAGCCGAAATATTGAAGAGCTGACTGTGGAGCCAGACGAGACTCGCTACGCCCCCCGCAAAACTCCTGCAGAAATGAAGGCCCTGGAAGACTCGGGCTACACCTTCAAGGAGTATGACGGCATGGCCGTGGACATGGATAAGGGCAGTATTATTGTTGATGATCTCAACCAGTACGAGGCAGAAAAACTGGTGGAAATTATGCAGCCCGACATCTTCTGCGCTGGCATCAAGGAGAAATACTCCATCCATAAACTGGGCATCCCCATGAAACAGCTCCACTCCTATGACTCTGGCGGCCCCTATGCCGGTTTCAAGGGAGCCATCAACTTCTACCAGGAGATTGACCGGCTGGTGAACTCCCAGGTCTGGAGCTTCATGAAGGCCCCCTGGCAGAAGAATACCCAGTTAACCGCATCTTATAACTGGGAATAACTTTTCGGGTAGAAACAGCCCTTTTGGCCCAGCTCTGCGTCAACCGGCGGGCCTCCCTTGTGCGGCGTATAAATTATACGCCTCCGCGGTCGTCCTTGGTTTCCTTGATCTGAACCAAAATGACTTGTTTCTACCCTGAAAATTGAGGTTCTAATCTAACAAAAAATCATTGAGGATATATCAATGTTACTGAGACATACCCCCTTAGATATAAACGAGCGCAAGGCCTTGACCATTAATCCGGCCAAGACCTGCCAGCCCATTGGCGCCATGTATGCCGCCCTTGGCATCCACGGCTGCCTGCCCCATAGCCATGGTTCCCAGGGCTGCTGCTCATATCATCGTTCAACCTTAACCCGTCATTATAAAGAACCGATCTCGGCCTCTACCTCATCATTCACCGAGGGGGCCTCGGTGTTCGGCGGTCAGGCCAATATGCTCCAGGCCATTAATAATATCTTTAATGTCTATGAGCCGGAGGTCATTGCCGTTCATACCACCTGTCTGTCCGAGACCATCGGTGATGATCTGCCCCAGATTAAGAAAAAGGCAGAGACCGAAGGCAAGATACCTGAGGGTAAACATGTTATCAGTTGCTCCACCCCAAGTTATGCAGGCAGCCATGTGACGGGATTTTCCAATATGGTCAAATCCATGGCCATGATGGCTGAACCCACTGGCAAAAAGAACGGCAAGGTCAACATCATCCCTGGCTGGGTGGAGCCGGCCGACATGGAAGAGATCAAACGGATGACCGGCATTGTCGGAGTGGATACCATCCTCTTTCCTGACACCTCTGGGGTTTTAAACGGCCCCCTCTCAGGCGAATATAAGATGTTCCCCGAGGGCGGCACCACCGTTGCCGAGCTCAAAAGCTGCGGTGACTCCATTGGCACCTTGGCCATGGGGGAATGGTGTTCCGGTGATGCCGCCCGCAGTTTGGACGCAAGCCATAAGGTTCCCTGTTCGGTGCTGGACATGCCCTTTGGCCTCATGGCCACGGACCGTTTCATTGATGCCCTGCGCACCATTGCCGGGGTCTCCATCCCTGCTGAAATAGATCATGAGCGTGGGCAGTTAGTGGATATGATCACCGATATGCACCAATACCTCTATGGCAAAAAGGTGGCCCTGGTGGGTGACCCTGACCAGCTCATTGCCATGACCGAGTTTCTCGTCTCCCTGGACATGAAACCGATCCATATTGTCACCGGTACTCCGGGCAAGAAGTTTGAAAGGCGGATCAAGGAGATCACCAAGGACATGAGCTGTGAAGTAAATGTTAAAGCCAAGGGCGATCTCTTCCTCCTCCACCAGTGGATCAAAAACGAGCCGGTGGATCTGCTCCTTGGCAATACCTATTGCAAGTATATTGCCCGGGATGAGGATCTGCCCTATGTCCGTTGGGGCTTCCCCATCCTTGATCGTCAGGGTCATCAGTATTTCCCCACCGTGGGTTATAAGGGCGGCTTACGCCTCCTTGAGAAGATCCTTGGAGAGTTAATGGATCGCCAGGATCGTGATGCCCCGGAAGAAAAATACGAATTGGTTATGTAGCTAGGCAGAAGAGGTGGTGGGATTTCCTCCTCTCACCACTTCTTCGTTTCGCCTCATTAACCTTCTCAAAAAATAGGATGAACACTATGACACCATCATGCTCCTGTGCTGATAAAAAACAGGGTTGCGGCGCGGCCCCTGTTCCCGAATGGCTTTGCCTGCCCGTGGCTCCTCATGGGGTAGCTCGCCTGCGTTTTGCCGGTTCTGCCCAGCTTCCCCAGCCCATCCCCCTGCAAGGTGCTTTGAGCTGGATTGGTGACCTGCAGGAAAGAGGAAGGCGTATTGGCGGATTAGAGCTACATGGCCCCGGAGATCCTCTGGCAAGCCTGAGGATGACCGTGGAAATCCTTGATCAGTTACAGGAAAACCAGCCCAACATTTCTTTAGGAATAACAACATTAGGACTTGGCCTGGTAGAGCATGCCGAGGAGTTGCGTCGGCATGGGGTAGAGAGGATCACCCTGCTCGTTGATGCTGTGCAAGCGGAACTGGTGGAACAATTATATAGTTGGATTCGTCCCGGCAAACGTAATATTCCCCTTCAAGAGGGAGCGGCAATAGTCATAGCTGAGCAGGCTAAGGCGGTTAGCGCCTGCCTTGCTGTGGGCCTGAGGGTCACGATTCAAACCACGCTGTATCACAACATCAATGAACAAGAGGTTCCAGATATTGCCAAAACATTTGTCGGTCTTGGCGCTGAGAGCATGACCCTTGTTCCAGGTCAGGGTTGGGCAGAGGGGGAAGAAGAGCTTCCTCTACCGGTGCTTTCCCCGGAAATAATGGCAAACCTTAATGACTCGGCAGCCCAGCATATCACCATACTTGCCCCCCCAGTCGTCCAGAACCTCCACCAATGTGCCGGCCATGAATCATGTACCTGCGG
>JBDLJA010000058.1:0-11516 GCA_039714595.1 Thermodesulfobacteriota bacterium
GGATCGGCCCCTGGCCATTCTCAACCTGACCCTGGTCCTCTTTTTTGTCACCTACTGTATCTCGCTCCTTATCTACGGGCCGCTTTCCGACCGGTTTGGCCGCAAGCCGCCCTTGCTTGGCGGTCTGCTCCTCTTTATTGGCGCCAGTCTCCTCTGCGCCGTCTCAGTCAATAGCTGGATGTTGATTAGCGCCCGGGTTATCCAGGGGCTGGGGGCGGGGGCGGCCTCGTCTATCTCCATGGCCATGGCCCGGGACAGGCTGGAGCATGGCATCAGGGAAAGGGTGCTCAGTCAGGTCTCAGTTATCATGGCCATCGCCCCCATGGTCTCGCCCATGATCGGCAGCCTTATCCTGCAGTATGCTTCCTGGCCCTGGATCTTCATCTGCCAGGGGGGCATGGGGCTTGTCGCCCTAATCGGGGTGCTGCTGACCCCGGAGTCGCATCCCGGCCCGGAGGCGGCGGCGGAGGATGGCCCCCGGCTCTGGCAGCGCTATGGCCGAATTCTCCGTAACTACCGTCTGCTGGGGATGATCGCCTGCAATGCCGCCATCGCCCTGCCGCTCTTTGCCTTTATTGCCGGTTCCGCCTCCATCTATATCAGCCGCTTTGGCCTGGCAGAGACGGTGTTCGCCCTCTTCTTCGGCGCCAATGCCTGCTGTTTTATGATCGGTTCCATGACCTGTATGCGTTTAGGCCGCAAGCTTGGCACCCTGACCATGATAACGGCGGGCTATGGCGGGGTGGCCGGGGGCGGCCTCTTGATGCTGGCCGGGATAGGTGAGGGGCCCTTCTGGCAGTTTGCCCTGCCCATGGGGCTTGTCACCTTTTCTCTGGGGCTCAGCCGGCCGCCTTCCAATAACCTCGCCCTGGAACAGGTGAGTAAAGACGCCGGGACCGCCTCGTCCGCCATGGTCTTTACCTACTTCATGTGCGGGGCCATTGCCATGCTGGCCGTCTCCCTTGACTGGCCCGATAAGATCTGTTTTACGGCCTGGCTGGCAACCTTCAGCGGAACTTTCGCCCTCTTCCTCTGGTTCTTTTTAAAGGGGCGGGTGCGGCTGCCGGGCCGGGTCCAGGCGTGAATTTTACATAAAAAAATATGAGAAAAGATACAGGAAGAACCGAGCTACGGAGGGATTTAAGGTGACAGATGGCAGGAAGAGGGGAGCGGGCTGGACGCGGCCCATGACCAAGGCGGAGATCAATGAATGCCCCATGCGAGGCTGGAGCGGGCCGGTGACCGTGGTAAGTCGCCACGCCGAGCTGCCGGCCGCTTTAAGCGCGTTGCGGGCGGAGACCATCCTCGGTTTTGACACCGAGACCAGGCCGGCCTACAAAAAGGGGGAGCATTACCCGCCCTCCCTGCTGCAGCTGGCCACGGAGGGTGAGGTGTTTATCTTCCAGCTCAAGAAACTGGGCCTGGACCCGGAGCTGTTGGCCATCCTGGCCGATCCGGCTATCACCAAGGCGGGGGTGGGCCTTGATTATGATATCCGCGAGCTCAGGCAGCTGGCCCCGTTCAAGGCGGCCGGTTTTGTTGATCTGGTCACTCTGGCCAAAAAGGCGGGGGTGCGGAACCACGGCCTGCGGGGCTTAGCGGCGGTGCTCCTGGGCTTTCGCATCTCCAAGGGGGCCCAGACCTCCAACTGGGCCAAGGATCTGCTCAGTGGTAAACAGATCAGCTATGCCGCCACCGATGCCTGGGTGGGGCGCCAGCTCTATCTCACCTTAAGGGGGATTGCGGGGAAGGGCTGACAGCGTCTTTGGGCCAAGGGGGCCTCTAGCCGGCCAGCTCTCTGGCCAGCCGGGGCAGAATAGGGCGGCGCTTTGTCAGCTGGCGGCAAAGATGAGACCCTGGCGGATCTCCTCGATGAACTGCGGGTCGTGGATCTTGTTGCCCTGGTGGTCCAGGACGTAGAAGACGTCCACCACCTGGTCGGCCTGGCTGCCGATCTGGGCCCGGTAGACGGAGAGGCCGAAGTCGAGGAGGGCGCAGGTGATGTTGTAGAGCAGCACCGGCCTGTCTTCGCTGAACACCTCGACTATGGTGTAGTTGTCTGAGCCGTCCGGCTCAATGGTCACCCGGCTGTGGGGATGTTTGATGGTCCGCAGCTTTGGTTTGCGGCCCGGCGGCTGGATCTTCTTGCTCAACCGGTGGCGGATGCCCAGCTGGAAGTTGAGGGCCAGGTCCAGGTCCGCCTGGAGCCGCTGCCACTCCTGGTCGTCAAACTGGTTGCCCACCGCCGAGGTGACATCGACAACATCCACCACCGTCCCGTCGTTCCAGGTGAAGATCCTGGCCCCTAAGACCTTGATGTTGTGCAGGGCCAGCACCCCGCAGAAGCGGCTGAGAAGACCCGGGCGGTCCTGGGCCATGAGGAGCAGCTGCCAGTGGTCATCCATGTCGCACGGCTCCAGGATGGTGGTGCGTTCCGGCAGGGCCTCCTGGCGCAGGCGGATATGGTTGGCCACCTCCGCAGCCGGCAGGTTGAGCAGGTAGTCGTCCGGCAGGGTGGCCAGGTCAAAGGTGGAGCCGCCCATCATCTGGGCGATCTGGTCGCGCATCCAGTGGCCGGCCTGCTTCTGGTCCGGCGGGGCCATCTCCTTATGCTCCAGGACGTGGGCCACCTTCAGGTAGAGGCCCTGGAGCAGGGCGCCCTTCCACTCGGTCCAGACCGTGGGGCCGGTGGCGCGGGCGTCGGCCATGGAGAGCAGGTAGAGCATGGCCAGCCGTTCAGGCTCCTGGATCTTCTTGGCGCATTGGCGGATGAGCCCCTCATCCTCAATGTCGCGGCGCAGGGCGGTGTCAGTGAGGTAGAGGTGGTGGCGCACCAGAAAGGCCAGGTCGTCCCGCTCGTTTTCCGGCAGGCCCAGCCGTTTGCCAATGACCAGGGCCAGCTCGCTGCCATACTCGCTGTGGTCCTGGTTGGTGCCCTTGCCGATATCGTGGATCAGGCCGGCCAGCAGCAGGATAAGGGGGCTGCTCAGGCCATTGAAGATGGCCGATTCCTCCTGGGCCAGCAGGTTCAGTTCCGCCACGCTCTGCAGCAGGTGGCGGTCCACCGTGTAGACGTGGTAGATGTCATGCTGGGCCAGGGACTCCAGGTGTTCAAACTCAGGGATGAAGGCGGAGAGCAGGCCGGTCTCCAGCATGTCGGTGAGCACGGTGAGGGGTTTGCCGGCCTGGAGGGTGTCGAGGAAGGCCTTGGCCATCCGTTTGGAGTGGCGCTGGTTATCGTTAAGCAGTTCCAGGTTGTCGCTGATCAGTTTTTTGGTGCGATGGTGGATGGGTAGCCCCGTGGCGCTGGCCTGGCTGAAGGTGCGCATCATCAGGTGGGGCCGGCTGGTCAGCAGCTCTGGCGCGGTGAGCTGGATGCGGCCCTGGCGGATGGCCAGTCCCTGCTCCAGTTTCTTGTCGCCCTTCTCCGGTCGGGTGAGGCCCACCACGTCGGTGACATGTTCGAAGAACAGTTCCGTGGCCACGGCAATGGTCTGCAGGCTGTTGTGGAGATCGCGCATGAACAGCTCCACCCCCAGCATCGCCTTGCTGGTCCGGTAGCTGAACGCCTCGGCCATCTCCTCCTGGTGCTCGAAGAAGAGCTGGTCGTTCTTGCGGCCGGAGATGTAGTGGAGCCGGTTGCGGATGCGGATCAGGTTGTTGCTCGCCTCTTCCAGGTTCTGCTGGTCTGCCTGGCTTATCAGGGCGCTGTTCCCCAGCTCCTCCAGGCTGTCGATGCCGAACACCACCTTGGCGGACCAGAGCATGGCCTGCAGGTCACGAAAGCCGCCGCGGCTCTCCTTGATGTGCGGCTCCAGCAGGTAGCTGTGGTTGCCGAAGCGTTCGTGGCGCAAGCGGCAATGGCTCACCATCTTCTCAAAGAACTCCTTGCGCTGGCTATGGACGAAGGTGGTGTGAAACTCGGCCATGAGATCGGTGAAGATCTCGTTGTTGCCGGCCAGCAGGCGGGCGTCCAAGAGGGCCACCTGGAAGAAGAAGTCGGCTTCGGCGTCGTCCAGGCAGATCTCCTTGTTACGCACCCCGTGGCCCACCTCAAGGCCCGCGTCCCACAGGGGATAGAAGATCGCCTCGGCCGCGCTTTTTATCTCATCGTCACTGCAATCCCGGTAGAGGATCATCAGGTCGATATCGGAGAAGGGGAAGAGCTCCTGGCGGCCGTAGCCCCCCAGGGCCACCAGGGCCATCTCAGAGGTGTCGGCCGGGCAGTTCTTAAAGGAGTGGCTCAGGTTGCTGTCGATGAGCTCGGTGTGTTTGGCGAGCAGGGCCTGGCCGCTCAGCCCCTCCTGCCAGAGAGACTCCAGGGCCGCCCGTTTGGCGCGTAGTTCAGAGGGGTTCATGGGCTTGAGATGTCTGGGGCGGCGGCTGTTGGGGGCTGGGAGGGCAAGGGAGGGGGGATTTCCGCCTTCAGCAGGCGGTAAGAAAAAACTAAATGGCCTCGGGGCCGCGTTCGCCGGTGCGCACCCGGATCACCTCGTCCACCGGCATGATGAAGATCTTGCCGTCGCCGATCTTGCCGGTGTGGGCCGCCTTGGAGATGGTATCCACCACCTCTTCCACCTGCTCGGCGCTAATAATGATGCCGATCTTGATCTTGGGGATGAAGTCGACAAAGTACTCGGCGCCGCGGTACACCTCCTTGTGCCCCTTCTGGCGCCCATAACCCTTCACCTCGGTGATGGTCATGCCCTTAATGCCAATGTTGTTAAGGGCGTCTTTGACGTCGTCCAGTTTGAACGGCTTGATGATCGCTTCGATCTTTTTCATGGCAGGAATTTCCTTTTGTTAGGCTGGCTGTTTGAGGTTGTGTCTATGTTTGTAAACCGCAAAGGCGCAAAGGTGCAATTTTTTTGTTTGTTTTGAGGCGAATCGCCCTCTTCGCGCCTTCGCGCTCTGTTTTGCGGCCGCGAAGCCTACCTGTTATAGGCTGTCTCGCTGTGGGCCGCCTGGTCAAGGCCGATCACCTCGTCCTCTTCGGCCAAGCGCAGGCCGCCGCAGACCAGGTCCAGCCCCTTGAGCAGGATGAGGCTCACCACAAAGGCGTAGACCCCCACCACCAGCACGCCAAAGATCTGGGTGGCGAGAAAACCAGGGTTGCCGGCCAGAAGACCGTCGGCCCCGCCCGGGTTGATCGCCTTGGAGGCAAAGATACCCAGGGCGATGGTGCCGATGACGCCGCCTAGGCCGTGGATGCCGATGACATCCAGGCTGTCGTCAAAGCCGGACTTGTTCTTCAGGGTAACGGCAAAGAAGCAGCAGGTGCCGGCCAGGATACCGATGATCACCGCGGCACTGGGGCTGATGAAGCCGGCGGCCGGGGTCACGGTGGCCAGGCCGGCAATGGCGCCGGAGGCGGCGCCCAGGGTGGTGGGCTGCTTGTAGAGGAGCCACTCCAGGGCCACCCACATGGCCATACCGGTCATGCCCGCCACATGGGTAGCGGTGAAGGCGGTGACAGCGATGCCATCGGCCGCCAGGGCCGAGCCGCCGTTGAAGCCGAACCAGCCAAACCAGAGGATACCGGCCCCCAGCAGGGTCATGGGCAGGGAGTGGGGCATGAATTTGTCGCGGCCCAGCCCTTTGCGGGGCCCCAGGACCATGACAGCGGCCACGGCGGCCGCGCCGGAGGTAAGGTGGACCACCAGGCCGCCGGCGAAATCAAGCACCCCCTTGGCGCCGAGCCAGCCGCCGCCCCAGATCCAGTGGCAGACCGGGTTGTAGACTGTGATGGACCAGATGAGGCTGAAGATAATGAAGGGCCCGAAGCGCATGCGTTCGGCAAAGGCGCCGGTAATAAGGGCCGGGGTGATCACGGCGAACATGCACTGGTAGATCATGAAGAGCAGCTGGGGGATGGTGGTGGCGTAGGTGCTGCTGGGCGCAGCCGTTACCCCATTGAGAGCGAACATGGAGAGATCGCCGATGAGCCCGCTGACATCGGGGCCAAAGGACATGGTGTAGCCGATGTAGATCCACTCAAGGGAGATGATGGAGATCATGATGAACGACTGCATGATGGTGCCCAGGACATTTTTGCCCCGGACCATGCCGGCGTAAAAGAGGGCCAGCCCCGGGGTCATGAGTAGGACCAGGGCGGCGGAAACGAGGATGAAGGCGGTGTCGCCACTGTTGATCATGGTTCAGCTCCGTGAGTTATTTCAAAAAAAATCCCCCTGGGTTTCAGGGGGAGACGCGGAGCTGACATTAAACAAAAACGTAATACTTTGCAAACGCTATTTCGTTTTTGTGTCACTTGGGTGTCCCAGCGGCCAGGGCGGGCCCAGGCCGCTGGGATAGGGGCTTTATTTAGCCTTGGTTGCCTCAGGAGCGGCAGCGGCCTCAGCCTTGGCCTCATCGGCTTTGGCTGCGGCGGCAGGGGCCTCAGCCTTGGCCTCTTCGGCCTTGGCTACGGCGGCAGGGGCCGCAGGCGCGGCGGCCTCGGTTCCGGCCTCAGGTGCGGCGGCCACGGCTCCGGCCTCGGGCGCGGCGGCATCGCTGGCGGCTGGAGCTGCCTGGGCTACGACCTCAACATCCTGGCAATCCCAACCCCAGCCCCGCTGCTTCTCCGCCAGGCTGGTGGCCTTCTCATCGCAGTAGTCGGCCTCAAAATTGGCCTGCCAAAGGACCTGGGAGCCGCTCTCTTTGTCATAGACTACTTCGCAGGGCATGGTGCCATCCTGGCCAGTAAACTTAACGCTAATGGTGCGGGTCTGGTTCTCCTTTTTACACTCAATTACCTTACCGTCCTGGGCCAGGACGGAAGCGGGAAGGGCCAGGGCCAGCATTGTCATTAAGATTTTGGTTTTCATTTTTTTCTCCTTTATAAGGTTTTGGGGGGGTGTGCCGGTGGCGGGAAGAGTCTTTTTTGTCTCCATGGCACCGGCGGGACACTGTTTACGCTGCTAAACGGGAGGAACTTGTTTTATTGGTGGGGCCGTCTGGGCCGTGTTTGGCGGGGAGTTAGGACTGCTGGTTTGCCTTCCAGCGAGGCAGGAGCAGGCTGCTCCCAAGCGGGATTGTTTACCGTTTCAGGTAATCGACTGTAATCTCAGGTGAAAATCTTGTCAAGTTTCTCGCCCAATGTCTCGGCGGTAAAGGGTTTAACTATATATTGATTTACCCTGGCCGTCACACCCTGGCTGATCTCCTCCTGTTGGGCCTCGCTTATGAGGAGGATAAAGGGGATGGCGCTGGTGGCATCATGGCCCCGCACATGCTTGAGCAGCTCCAGGCCGTTCATCTTCGGCATCTGCCAGTCGGAGATGATCAGCTCTATCTTCTCCTGCTGCAGGACGGCAACGGCCGTGGCGCCGTCGTCCGCCTCAACAATGTTCGTAAAACCCCGTTGGCGTAAATTTTTTCTGATGATGTGGCGCATGGTGGCAAAGTCATCCACCAGCAGGATTTTTATCTTCTTGTCCGCCGCCATTTTATCGTCCTCTCTATTTTTTGGGAGCCTGGAATTGGCAATTGTTTTTTTATTTTAAGCAGCAAGGGGTGAAAGGTGAAGGGGGCCTTCTTTCCTGAAATTCCCCAGTTGCACCCATAGGGGTAACCCTGCCTGGTTGTCCAGAGATCATGGCAGGGGCAGAGGCACAAGATGTAAAGTTAACAGCATCATATTGGAAAAACAAACTTTGCGCCTTTGCGTCTTTGCGGTTAATTTTTAATCCCCGTGCAAATTGTTAAAAATCGCCTTGAGGCTTGGCCCAGGCGGAGGTGGTGAAGAGAAGATATGGAATCCTGCTTGCCGGCTGAGATTGGTGTGGCCTTAATGGCCTGTGACAGTTATCAGGAGCGCGGTCTTAAAGGAAAGGTGGCGCAGCTGATAACGGCCAGCGGTTACCGGGTGAGCCGGGGAGAGCGGTTGTTGCTCAAGCCCAACCTGGTCGCTGTATCCCGGGCCAATGACCTGGCCTGCACCCATCCCGCGCTGGTGGCGGCAGTGGCCGAGTATCTCCTGGACTGCGGGGCAGTGGTGGCGGTGGCCGATTCGCCGGCCACCGGTTCTCCGCGCCGGGCCATGGAGCGGCTGGGCCTGACCCGGGCCCTGGCCCATCTTGCCGTTGACCTCCTTGATTTTCGCCGGACCAGAACCGTAACCCTGCCGTCCGGCATCAAGGTGGCCGTGGCCGCCGACGCCCTGGCCTGTGACGGGTTGATCAACCTGGCCAAGGTCAAGGCCCATGCTCAGGTGGGGCTCACCATGGCCATGAAGAATTATTTTGGTGTGGTCAAGGGCTGGCACAAGGCCCTGGCCCATCAGCGCTACGGCGGTGGTCATGGTGATCAGTTTTTCACCATGCTCCTGGAACTGCCCAACATGTTGCCGCCGGGGTTTTCTCTACTGGACGGGGTTACGGCCATGCACCGCCAGGGCCCCATTCATGGTGAGCCGTTCGCCCTGGGCCTGTTGGGGGCCAGCCTCCAGGCGGTGGCCCTGGATACGGCCATGCTCCAGGTTCTGGGGCTGGCTGGCTCCCGGGTGCCCCTCTGGCAGGCCGCTTGTCAGCAGGGTCTGCCGGGTAGCAGTCCGGCGCAAATATCCTACCCCCTGGCCCGGCCGGAGGAGTTGCGGGTTGAGGGGTTCAGGCTGCCCCGCCGCCTCAGCCCCCTGCGTTTCTCCCCGGCCCATGTGGTAGGCAGCCTGTGGCGCCGGCTCAGGCTTTTGCTGGGCCGCAACCCCTAATCCCCGCTCCCCAATATTTTTTTCTGATTACCATCGACTTTTAGCCCTTTTCTCATCAACCCAGCCGTAATAGGGACATTACCGGTGTTTTCCCCGTTTGATACTTGACTTGAGCACCGGAGAAGCTGGCGTAAAGGATTTTGCTCTGTCTGAGGGCGTTAGCCCGAGTTGGCAAAATCCAGCCAGCTTCGGAGGAGCGCAAGGACCCCGAAGGGGGCAAGCATCATGGGGTGCCCTTTTTTCGTTCCTTTTTTACCCAGAGGGCATAAAGGGCAAGCAAAAAGGGACAAGCAGTAGTGTATAGAACAGCAATTACCTAGGTATCAATCTGTTCATTTTCTTTGTTTGCCCAAAGAAAACGAACCAAAAGAAAAGGCACCCCAACAGCTCTAAGCCTTCCGGCCCGCTCGCCTTCCGCTGGAAAAGGGGCATTGCCGAAACTCGGGGCTTTAGCCCCTCAGACAGGCGGCAATGCTTACCCCTTTTCCAGCTCCCTGCTCGCTTTAGAGCTGAGTGGGGACTTTATTTACCTGATCCCCATCGACCTTCAGCTAACCTCAGAAGGTCTTGGATCATCACCGCTCTGGAAAATAGGCTGTAAATTATTGGTAATCAGAATATTTTTTTACTCTAGCCACTGGACGAATTCATCGATCTCGGCCCGCTCAGTGCGGAGCTGGTTGGCCGGGGAGGTAAGGTCCGGATAGCCCAAAGAGAGGCCCAGGACCAAGCGCATGGAGGCGGGGATGCCCAGGATATCTTTGGTCTCGGCCCCATAGTCGGTGGCAAAGGCCTGGGGTACGGTGGCCAAGCCCTTGGCGTGGGCGGCCAGCATCAACGACTGGGCAAAAAGCCCCAGGTCAAAGAGGGACCAGGAGGTGAGGCTACTCTCCTGATAGAGGTAGATACCGATGGGGGCGCCGTAGAAGTTGAAGTTGGCCTCCTTCGCCTTCTTGATGATGGCGGGATCGCTCAGGTCGATGCCCATGGCCTCCTGCCGCTGTTTGAGGAGCTTGGCGATATTGGCCTCTTCGGCCGGGGGCCAGCTGGTGGGGGCGGCGAGATCGGGCTGGGGATCCTGGCCCGATTTGAGCAGCTCCACCAGGCGGGCGGAGAGCTGCTCCTTGCGGGCCCCGGAGAGCACCATCACCTGCCACGGCTGGGAATTTTTGTATGAGGGGCTCCAGCGCGCCGCGTTGATCACCTCCCGCAGGAGCTGGGGGTCAACCTCCTGCTCGGTGAACTTGCGGATACTCTGTCTGCTCTTAATGCACTCCATGGCGTCCATAGTTGATTTCTCCTCTTCGTGATGGTGATAACAGTGTGAAATATCTTTGCTTCTTTGTTTGGTCCTGCTATTATTTGTTATTTTAATATTGATCCCGGCACCCAACCATATCAGGTAAGTTCTTGTTGGGATCTTAAGTCAAAAAAAATCCATAGTCTGGAAATCGTCAGTCGTAAACCAAGAAACTCTATTAAGGGATAATTATGTTTCAATTGCAAGGCAAGATCGCCCTAATCACCGGCAGTTCCCGAGGTATTGGCAAGGCCATCGCCCTGCGCTTTGCCGAAAACGGCGTAACCTGTGTGGTGAACTATGTTCGCCACAAACGGGACGCCGAGGCCACGGCCGCCCTCATCGAGGAGCGGGGGGCCGAGTGTATGGTGGTCAAGGCCAATGTGGCCAATGATGATGATGTGGTGCGGATGTTCGACGAGATAAAGGAGCGCTACGGCCGCCTTGACCTGCTGGTCTCCAATGCCGCCTCCGGTGTCTTGAAGCCGGTGATGGAGCTCACCCCGCGTCACTGGCACTGGGCCATGGACATCAATGCCCGGGCCCTGCTCTCCCTGGTCCAGCAGGCGGTGCCTTTAATGGCCGAAGGCTCGCGGATCATGGCCGTCTCCAGCCTCGGCTCGGTGCGGGCCGTGGAGAACTACACGGCGGTGGGCGCCTCCAAGGCGGCCCTGGAGTCGCTGGTCCGCCATCTGGCCGTGGAACTGGGGCCCAATAAGATCAACGTCAACACCATCAGCGCCGGGGCGGTGGATACCGAGGCGTTGAAAAAATTCCCCAACCGCCAGGAGATCCTGGAGGGGTCCATCCGCAAGACCCCCTTAGGCGTTTTGACCACCCCGGATGACGTGGCCGATCTGGCCCTCTTTCTGGCCAGTGATTTGGCCAAGATGATCCATGGTCAGGTGGTGGTGGTGGATGGCGGTTACTCCATCCGGGCCTAAAAAGCAAAATGGCCCCTGTCTTTAAGAGTGTTTTTCCCCTGATCCTGGCCTCGGGCTCCCCCCGGCGCCGGGATTTTTTGCGTCAGCTGGGGTTGGAGTTCAGGGTGGCGAGCAGTGATATCCCCGAGGAGCTCCAAGAGGGAGAGGGGGCTGCCGACTTTGTCCGGCGCTTGGCCCTGGCCAAGGCCGCATTGGTGGCCCGGGCCAACCCGGGCGCGGCGGTGGTCGGGGCGGATACCGTGGTGGTGCGGGAGGGGGATATTCTCGGCAAGCCGGCAGATGTTGCCGAGGCCATTGCCATGGTTAAGTCTCTGGCCGGCGGCTGGCATGAGGTGTGGACCGGTTTTGCCCTGCTGGGACCGGCCCCCGGTCAGCAAACGGTGCGGGCGGTGCGCACCCGGGTCTGTTTTGCCGATCTGGGTCCGGAGGTGTGCCGGGCTTACGGAGAGAGCGGTGATGGCTTGGACAAGGCGGGGGGCTACGGGATTCAGAGCGCTGGCGCCTTTCTGGTGGCGGAGATCAAGGGCTCCTACTCCAACGTCATTGGCCTGCCCCTGAGTGAACT
>JBDLJA010000059.1:0-11435 GCA_039714595.1 Thermodesulfobacteriota bacterium
GAAGCTGTAACTCTCCTGCTCCTCATAGTCGGGATTGGCGGCCAAGGTAACCTCGCCGCTCTCCGGGTCGATGGAGAAGTTCTGCCTGCTCTGGCCCGGCCGCAGACTGTAGCTGGCGCTGGCATCATCGCTGGTCACCGTATAGACAACCTGGCCCGCCCCGGAATTCTCGTCTATGGCCGGGGCCGTAGCGCCGCTGGTGATAGTGGGGGGCGTCTCATCTTCAGCAGGGGGTGGGCCGGGATCATCGTCCAGGTCATTAATCGCCAGACTTACCGCCTGCGGCGCGCTGCTGTTGCCGGCCGGATCGGTGGCCAGCACAGTGAAGTGAAAGCTGGGCTGGGACTCGTAATCAGGGTTGACGCTCAACCTCACTTCGCCGCTGTTTAGGTCGATGCTGAAGGCGGCGCTGTCATAGCTCGATCCCAGGCTGTAGGTGGCGGCCCCATCGTCGCTGGTCACCGTATAAACCACCTGCCCTGCCCCCGAGTTCTCGTCTATGGCCTGGGCCACAGCGGGACTTAGGATGGTGGGGGCTACTTGGTCGAGAGCAGGGGTGCTGTCGCCGCTCGGGGGTGCTTCATCTGCCGGGCTACTGCTGGTTGTGGGAGTGGTGCTCTCTGTCGCCCCGCTATCACTGCTGCCGCCGACCAAGGCAACTGCGCCGCCAACGGCCAAGGCCCCGCCGGCCCCCCACCAAACCCAGGGGCTGAGGGAACCCCAGCCGCTGCCGCCGCCCTCAGCCTGCCAGAGCACCGCGCCGTCATTGATCACCGCGCTGTCAGCGCCACTGATCAACATCGCCTGGGTCGGGGCGGACGAACCGTCAATGCTATAGGTCGCCGTACTGTCTACCCCATAAAAATCGCCAATCTCGGCCACCGGCTTGCCGTCAATCATTATTTCCAGGGCATCACCCTTGCGCCTAATCAGCAAATCATCGGGGATCTCGTCGCTTTTACTCTCAACTACCGCGTAGGTGGCGCCAGGTTGGGCCGGGACGTTCTGTAAAGAATCCAGCGGATACCTAAAGACCTGGCCATAAGACAGCACTTCAATGAGAATCAGTCTTTTCATCAGAGGACTTCCCTTGACATGGTTAGAAGAGTCCGGGAGCCATTGGTACTGATACGGAAACCTGACAACTCTAGTTCTTGATAGATGAGTAGTGTTTTCTCTGTGGCAATCTTCATTTGCAGGACCATGGCCAAACCCGAAATAGAGCCATTATGATCTGCCAGTGGCAAGGACCATGTTTATGGAATCGAAAGCTTCCGGGGCCAGGCCTAAACCAGGATATCCAGATCCCGCAGTGCCAGAAGAAACTCCTTTCTTTTGCGCCAATAAGATGCGAATTACCCTTTACAACCGCTAAGAGTTTTCTTTGCATCTACCGCCCCGCCAAACGCACCCTTTATTAGTTAGAGGGTGTTGGGCGTAAAAAGGTTCAATTTTGATTGGCAGCCTGGCACCCCCTTACGCCAAACCAAGAGGAGGGGCGAGTTAAAAACTATTCCTGAGCCCCTCAACTAAGTTTCAGTACTGCGGGACTATGAGACGGGCATGAGTAAGGTTTGCTTAATGACAAGTAAGCAAGAAAGATAAAGCGTATGAGTAACTTCTGGTTATCCCCTTTCTAAAAACAGGCAGGGGTGCGCGAAAGGTCCATCATACCACAGCTCAATATCGCTATATCAAACAGTTACAAGAGATCGGCAACAATCTACTATCCCTATTTGCGAATCTAGTAGGTCATGCGGATGCGGCCGCAGTCGGGACAGACCCAGGTGGGGCCGTTGGTGATGGTCCAGCGGTTCTCCTTGAAGCACGGCTCGCAGATCTGAAAGCCGCAGGGGCAGTTGAAGCAGTATGGCATCTCCTTCTGGCAGCAGTGGCACTTGTAGGACTTGCGCCGCCGCCGGCGGACCTTTTTCTCAGTGGCCATGGGACTCTCCCTGCAACTGCTCGTCCAGCCAGGCCAGATAGGCGTCGCTGCCATTACTTATGGCTTGGGCGATAATCTCCGGCACTTCGTAGGAGTGGTTATCTTTGATCAGCTCAGCCAGGGGCGCAAAGAGATCACCCCTGGACTTTGCCACCAGTTGAAATTCCTTCTCCCGCTCCATCTTGCCCTGCCAACGGTAGACGCTGGTGATGGGCCCCACAAGCTGGACACAGGCGGCCAGTCTGGCCGAAACCAGGATCTCGGCCAGCAGCGTCCCCTCATCCTCACTTCCCACGGTGGTCAGCACCGTAATATAATCTGTCATCCTGCAACCCTCCTGACGTTTCCACACCTCCAGCAAAACCAAGGGCAAACGGCCGCCAAAGCCCCCGGGAACCAGCCCGATTTCTGCATAAAACCATGGTAATTATCCCCTGTCACCGGTAAAGTGAAAACCTGTAAATTTGATTTCTACGGAGTTATTTATGCACCAGAAAGAGAGGCTGAGCGCCAGCCTGGAAGATTACCTGGAGGTAATCGCCCATATAATTGCCGAGAAACAGGTGGCCCGGGCCAAGGAGATAGCGGCAAAGCTTGCGGTGAGCCGTTCGTCGGTGACTGAGGCGTTCCGCTCCCTGGCCAAAAAGGGGTTGATCAACTACGCCCCCTATGAGGTGATCACCTTAACCGCCAAGGGTAAGGTGGTGGCCGCCGATATTATCCAGCGCCACCAGGCCCTCCAGGACTTTTTTATCAAGGTGCTGGCCGTGGATGAGAAAATCGCCGACCAGGGGGCGTGCAAGATCGAGCACGCGGCCCCGCCGGAGATCATCAACCGGATGATTCAATTTGTGAAGTTTGTTGAGGAATGCCCCCGAGGCGGGGCGGACTGGATAAAGAGTTTCAACACTTACTGCGCCAGCGGCCAGACCAAGGACAACTGTGCCAGCTGCATAGCAAACTGCCTGGAAAAAGAAGAGTAAGCTGCCGCAAATCCTCCCGCCCAAAATCTTGGGCTGTCATCCCCCGACCGCGAGACCAGCAAGTCGGCTTAGTCGGGCCAGAAGAGCAGAAAATCCCCTCAACACTCCGCAGCAAAGCCAATAAGTAGAAATCCGGGCCCAGAGGGCCAGCCCTTGCTAGCCCCCTGGAAAGGGCTTGTCTTACCCCGTTGCCAGCTGCTTTGGCTGTTGAGCGAAGGTGGTGATAAAGGATTTTGAGCTGCCTGAGCACCCCTCAAGGGGGTATAAACTCCGCGAGTTCTCAAAATCCCATCATCTTCGCCCACAGCCAAAGGAAGTCCGCCAGGACCAGGTGGCTGGGGTGCCCTTTCTTTTTGCTTCGTTTTCTTTGCACCCTGCGGCCATAAAGGCAAGCAAAGAAAACGAACATAAACTTCGCAGTGCCTTTGTTCGCTGACTGGGCCCAGAGAACCAGGTTTTTTACAGCAAAATAAAAAAAGGCAAAGCATCATAAGCTGACGCCTTGCCTCTTCCTAAAAGCCGCCCTGCTCGCAGGGTTTGGCGAAAAATTATTTCAACTGAGCTCGGCCAGGGCGCTGCGCAGCCGCTTCATCCCCTCTTCAATCTCCGCCATGGAGGCGGCAAAGGAGAAGCGGACAAAATCATCGGCCCCAAAGGCGGCGCCGGGTACGGTGGCCATGAAGCTCTTCTCCAGCAGATAGGCGGACATGTCCACCGAGCCCTCAATCACCTTGCCATCTGCCTTGCGACCGTAATAGGCGGACATATTGGGAAAGACGTAGAAGGCGCCGTTGGGCTTGACGCAGCTGATCCCCTCCATGGCGGTGAGCTCGCCCAGGATGTAGTCAAGGCGGGGGACAAACGACTCCTTCATCATGGCCGGGAAGTCCTGGGGCCCGCTGACAGCGGCCAGGGCCGCCTTCTGGGCGATGGATGAGGGGTTGGAGGTGGACTGGCTCTGAATCTTGTTCATCGCCGTGATGATGTGCTGGGGCCCCAAGGAGTAGCCGATGCGCCAGCCGGTCATGGCGAACGACTTGGAGACGCCGTTTAAGATGATGGTCTGCTCCTGGAGTGAGGGATCCACATCAAGGATATGGGCCAGGGGCTCCTCATCATAGACAATGGTGTCGTAGATATCGTCGGAGATCACCACCCAGTTGTTTTTCTTGGCCAGCCTGGCCACCGCCTCCAGGGCCTTGGTGGAGAAGACGGCGCCGGTGGGATTGGAGGGGGAGTTGAGGATGATGCCGCGGGTCTTGGCCGTGCTGTATTTCTCCAGGTTCTCGGCGGTGAGATCGAAGTTATCCTTCTCCTCCAACGGCACCAGCACCGGCGTGGCGCCGGCCAGCAAGATAATGGGCGGATAGGAGACCCAGTAGGGGGTGGGCACCAGCACCTCGTCGCCGGGGCCGAACAGGGCCTGGGCCATATTGTAGAGGCCATGCTTGCCGCCGCAGGATACCTGGACCTGCTCAGGGGCGTAGTCCCAGCCATGGTCCGCCTTGAAACGGTCAACAATGGCCTCACGCAGCTCCGGGATGCCCGGCACGGCGGTATAGCGGGTAAAACGCTCGTCAATGGCCTGGCTTCCGGCGGCGCAGACATGGTCCGGGGTGGGAAAGTCTGGCTCCCCCACGCTGAAGTTGAGGATATCGGCCCCTTCCGCCTTCATCGCCTTGGCCTTGGCGTTAACGGCCAGGGTGGGCGAAGGTTTAATCTGGGACATCCTCTCTGCCAGTCCAATTATCTCGTCAGCCATTGTCTTTCCTCTAATTAGCCATCCTGTGCCAGGCGCCCGAGGGGCAGCCTGCTGTTTATTTTCCTCGTGCCGGAACAAGCCGTGCGGGCCGAGTGGGGACAAAACTCCCCGCCTTTACCGCTGGCAACGGCAACTTCTCTTCAGCCACTTGCGCCTTGGGTGAGAGGCGTGGCTAATAAAAAATCTCAACCAGAAACAGACCGCAGGCCGGGGCCGTGGCTCCAGCCTGACTGCGGTCCCGGGCCGCCATCAGCCCCTTGAAGCCGGCCACACTGATCTGGCCGCGGCCCACGGCAAAGAGGGTGCCAGCAATATTACGCACCATCTTGCGCAGAAAACCATCGCCGCGGATGGTGAGGCAGTAATCATCACCATCCTCCTGCTCGACAGAGGCGGCCATGATCGTCCGCACCGCGCCCCGGCCGCCATGGTAGTCGAGATCACGGCTGCCAGTGGCCTCAAAGGAGCTGAAGTCATGACGGCCCATGAGTTGGGCCAGACACTGCTCCATGGCCCCAATATCCAGGGGCCCCACCACCCTGGCGCGATAACGCCTGGCGTGGGGCATAATCATCTCGGCCGTGCTGAAGTGGTAGCGATAGGTCTTGGCCTTAGCCGAACAGCGGGCGTGAAAGTTAGAATCCTCTTCGCTCACCGCCACCACCCGCAGGTCAGTGGTCAACAGACTATTAAGCCCTTTTTTAAAGGCGAGGCAAGAAATATTTGCCTGGGTCTGAAAATTTGCCACCATGGCCAGGGCGTGGACCCCGGCATCGGTGCGGCCGGCCCCGTGGACGGTGACCGGCACCTTGGTCATCAGGGTCAATCTATCCTCCAGCTCGCCCTGGACAGTGCGCTCTCTATTCTGGCGCTGCCAGCCGCAGAAATCCGTACCGTCATAGGCCAGCACCAGCTTGATGTTCCGCATCTCTATTAGGGAAAGAGGGGAACCACCCCCAACCCCTGCTGTTCAGGCAGAGCCAGCATCAGGTTCATGTTCTGGATGGCGCCACCGGAAGAGCCCTTGGTCAGGTTGTCAATGGCGGCAATCACCACGATACGGCCGGTACGCTCATCCACCTTGCAAGCCACATCGCAATAATTTGAACCGCGGACAAACTGGGTAGCGGGAAAGGTCCCCGGCTCACACGGCCGGACAAAGGGCTCATCCGCGTAGAAATCGTGGTAGATGGCATCCACCTCGTCCTGACTCACCGGTTTGACCATGGTCCCATAGATGGTGCTCAAGATCCCGCGGCTCATGGGGACCAGGTGGGGGGTAAAGGAGACGGTGAGCCCTTTCTCCTTGGCCAGCTTGCCAAGCTCCTGCTCGATCTCCGGGGTGTGCCGATGGCTGCCCACCTTGTACGCCTTAAAGCCGTCATTCACCTCGCAGTAGAGGGTGGCGGCCTGGACAGCGCGACCAGCGCCGGTGGTCCCTGACTTGGAGTCGGCAATTATCGAAGACGGCTCCAGCACGCCGGCTTTGAGCAAAGGGGCCAGGCCAAGGATTACGCTGGTGGGATAGCAGCCGGGGTTGGCCACCAGACGGGCTCCGGTAATCTTATCCCGGTAAAGCTCGGGCAACCCGTAAACCGCCTCGGCCAGCAGATCCTGGGCCGTGTGGGGCTGGTACCACTCTTCATAAACCGCGGCATCGTCGATCCGGAAATCGGCACTCAGGTCCACCACCTTCTTGCCGGCGGCCAGCAAGTCAGGGACAATGGCCATGGCCGTCTTGTGGGGCACGGCGGTGAAGAAGAGGTCGGCCCGATCCACCAGATCGGCCAGGACCACATCCTCGCAAACCACGTCGCAAATCCCGCGCAAGTTGGGATAAACGGCAGACAGGGGCTGGCCCGCGTACTGGCGTGAGGTGGCCACGGAAAGCTCCACCCCGTCATGGCCGGCCAGCAGCCGGGCCAACTCCACCCCGGTATAACCAGAGGCACCAATTATTCCCACACGATACATTTTTTTACCTATAAGAGAGATTCTTTCCAACCCGGAGGCTCCTCCAGGCTCCAGCAAGATAGCCTTAAGTCACAACGAACGGCAACCGCCTTTTGTTCTTATCATCCAGAGCTCGCCCATCCCGCAAAAAAGAGAGGTGAGCGGAAACAAAAATAGGGAAAAGTGACGAGCCACTTTTCCCTATTGCACAAAGGTATGTAAAAACTGCTTTGCGGCAGATTAACGCTTGGAGAACTGGAAACGGGCCCGGGCACCCTTCTGCCCGTATTTCTTCCGCTCCTTGACCCGGGAATCACGGGTCAAGAGGCCGGCCTTCTTCAAGGGGGCGCGATTCTCGCCGTCCACCTCGGTGAGGGCCTTGGCAATCCCGTGGCGCAAGGCCTCGGACTGAGCTACCTTGCCGCCGCCCTTGAGGGTGGCCATTACATTGAACTTGTCAATGGTGTCGGTGATGGTAAGGGGCTTTAAGACCGTATTTTTATCAAGCTGACCACCGAAGTACTCTTCCATGTCATGCTTGTTAACGGTCACACTGCCATTGCCGGCAACCAGCCAGACCCGGGCAATAGCGCTCTTACGTTTGCCAGTCGCATAAAATTTCTCTGCAGCCATTATCTCTTCTCTCCTAATGCCTTTGGCAAATAACCGGTACCCTCCGGGTAAGCGCCTTAACAGTAGATGTTACAATTATATTTCAGAAGTATTTTGCAGCTTCTTCTTAGTGCCAGAAAACAAGTCCTAAACCACTAAAATTTGAGCTCTGTGGGGGCCTGGGCCTCGTGGGGATGCTCAGTTCCTGCATATACTTTAAGTTTCTTTAACTGATCGCGGCCCAGGGTGTTCTTGGGAAGCATACCCTTAACCGCCTTGTAGACCAGCTGATCAGGGGCCTTGGCCAGCAACTCTCTGGCTGTGGCCTCTTTGATCCCGCCAATCCAGCCGGTGTGGTGATAGTAGACCTTATCATCCATCTTCTTACCGGTCAGTCTCACCTTATCGGCGTTGATAACGATAACAAAATCACCCACATCCTGATAGGTGGAATAATTAGGCTTATGCTTGCCGCGCAGACGGGTGGCAACCTCGGAGGCGAGGCGGCCAAGAACCAGGGCCTGGGCGTCAACAACCAGCCAGTTACGCTCTATCTCATCTACAGGTGTCATATAGGTGGTCATGGTACTATCCCTTACAATTGCAAAATAGAAACGGCCATGCAAACCCATGGCGCGTCTATGACGAAAAAAGGTTCGAAGTAATCTTCGAACCTTTTTATATTAATGCTCCTGCTAACAACTTCCGCCTTAACAGGACCAAGAAAATGGAGCGGGAAACGAGATTTGAACTCGCGACTTCAACCTTGGCAAGGTTGCACTCTACCACTGAGTTATTCCCGCGTGATTACTTAACTTGTCGCCATTTTTCAGGAGCGGGCCAATCGTAAATATGGCCTTACCTCATCTCCGATCTGGTCATTACCCCAGATGGCGAAACAGGAGTCACTTATATCTAACCGGCCATACCTTGTCAACAAAAAATGGTATCCGCCCCGCAAAAACAGGCGCCCCCTCCTGCCCCCCGCGGGCCGTAGCCTGGCGGCCATCTTCCCGGTTGCCAGAGGGACCTATTTATTGGTATAGGTAAGCAAGCGATATTAAAAAATAAATTAATTCCCCCCCTGACGACCATGACCAGCCCCAAGCGCAGCGCAACAATAAAGAGAGAGACCAACGAGACCAGCATCCGGCTGGAGCTGAACATCGATGGCAAGGGCAACGCCAAGATCAAGACCGGCGTGCCCTTTCTCGACCACATGCTCACCCTGTTCACCGTCCACGGTTTTTTTGACCTCAACCTCAGCGCCACAGGCGACACCCATATTGACGACCATCACACGGTGGAGGATATCGGCATCTGCCTGGGCCAGGCCTTTAAGGAGGCCATGCCGGGGTTTAAGGGGGTGAGCCGCTACGGCAACTTCAACCTGCCCATGGACGAGACCCTGGCTAAAATCAGCCTGGACCTCTGCAACCGCCCCTTTCTCCACTACGACGTGATCCCCCTGGATGCCAAGACCGGCACCTTCGACACCACCCTGGCCGAAGAGTTCTTCCGCGCCTTTGCCTTTAACTGCGGCATGACCCTGCACGTGGAGGTAAACTACGGCCAGAACAGCCACCATGTCCTGGAGGCGATCTTCAAGGGGCTGGGCCGGGCCCTGGACAGGGCGTCCCAGCTGGAGCCGCGGACCAGCAACGCCCTCTCATCCAAGGGTGTACTTTAATGGGGCGCCACAGCCTGATAGGCGGCCTTACCCTCCTGCTGCTGCTTCTGGCCGGCTGCGGCAAGGCCCCGGAGCCCTTTCCCCAATGCCCCCTCCCCCAGGAGCTGGAGAGCGGGGCCGTGGTCCTGGAGAAGATAGTCCTCCTGCCCAGCCGTTTCATGCGCAGCCCGGCCCCGGCCGGCACTGACTCGGAGGCAGAGCTTGCCAAAGGCGGAGCTGTCCTGGACCAGATCATAGTCGACTACCTCTCCTGCCGCGATAACACCCTGAGCGTTGACGATGAACGCCTCCAGGCCCTCAAGATAAACTTCACCGGCAGCAGTAACCGCGCCCTGGCCATGCACATAGCAAAGGAGGTCGGCGGCGACGCGGTTCTCATAGCCGACATTGTCACCTTCCAGGAGCTTGAGGGCAGCGAGTATGGGGCCCAGCAGCCCGCCTCGGTGGCCTTCAACTACCAGCTCATTCACCTGCTCACTGAGACCACTATCTGCAAGGGTTCCTATAGTGAGACGCAGAAACCTTTCTTAAGCGACATCCTCACCCTGCCCCAGGCCCGTAAACGCCGCTTCAAGTTTGTCAGCGCCACCACCCTGCTCCAGGAAGGAGTAAACAGGGAGTTTGGCAACTGCAAGCAGATCTCGCGCTAAGACCGTGCGGCTGCCGCCTGCCAGCAACCGGCGCATCGGTCAGGCCATGCATGACCACTCCATGCTGGCCGATGGCGATCACGTTCTCATCGCCGTCTCCGGTGGGGTGGACAGCCTTGTCCTGAGCCACGTCTTAAAAATCTGGCAGGCCAAGGCGCCAATCTCTCTGCAAATCGAGGCCATTCACCTGGATATGGGTCTGGCCCCTGGCCTGGGAGAACAGGTGGCCCGCCAGCTGGCCGCCACTGGGGTTAATCACGGGGTAATTAAAAGTGATGTGGGCCCGGAGATCCTGACCCAGGACGGCGATGTCTGCTTCCACTGCGCCCGGCAGAGGCGCCGCCAGCTCTTTGAACTGGCCCGGGCCAGGGGGTGCAACAAGCTGGCCCTGGGCCACCATAAGGAAGACATCATTGAGACCTTCTTTCTCAACCTCTTTTACGGGGGCAATATCTCCACCATGCTGCCCAGCCAGCCCCTCTTTAACGGGGGGCTGACCATCATCCGCCCCCTGGCCTACCTGGCCAAAAAGGATATCCTGGCCCTGGCGAATCTCTTCGGGGTGGAGCCGGTGGCCAACCCCTGCCCCCAGGCTGAAAACTCCAAGCGGATGGCGGTGCGGGCCAAACTCAGCGAACTCTATGGTGAGGAGCCGGAGCTTAAGAGCAATATCTTCGCCGCCCTGGCCAATGTCCGGCCCGACTATCTCCCCCACAAGACCAGAAATTGACCCTGGCCCAACAGTAAAAAGAAAGGGGCTACCAAGCAACTTCAGCCAGTTCATTTGGGGGGTCGATTATCAGATTAACGAGAATCTCTAAAGCGATTTGCCACGGAACCCACCGAAAGCACGGAATATTTTCACTCAATTCCCGTGTCTTCCGTGAATTCCGTGGCAAAATTAAAGGGGCGCTTCTCATTGGCTTAATTTCATTGGAAATCAGATAAAAAAATGCGCTCTGCCCTGGAATGTATCCCCTGCCTGCTGAAGCAGACCCTCTTTACCGCCCGCCTGGCAACCAGTGACGAGTCGTGCCAGGCCAAGATAATGGCCCGGGTGGCCCAACTCCTGGCCGATATGGATCTTGAACAGACACCGCCGGAAAACTCCATGGCCGTCTATGAGACCATAAGCGCCCTGAGCGGCTGCCCCGACCCTTACGTCAAGCTGAAGGAGGAGAGTAACCAGCTGGCCGCCCGCTTCAGCGAGGAGGCCCGGACAAGCCTGGCGCAGAGCGCCGCCCCCCTGGAGACCGCCCTCCACCTCGCCATTGCCGGCAACATCATCGATTATGGTTCCAAGCAGGATTTTGACGCCCAGGCCGAACTACAACGGGCCCTGGCCCGGCCTCTGGCCATGGACGACTCCTTGGAGCTGGCCCAGGCCTTTGACCAGGCCAGGACCGTCCTCTATCTCACCGACAATGCCGGGGAGATAGTCTTTGACAAGCTGGTTATTGAGGCGCTGACTGCCCTTGGGCCAGGGAAAAAAATTGTGGCGGCGGTGAAGAGCGGCCCCATCATCAACGACGCCCTGGCAGCCGACGCCAGAGCCGTGGGCTTAGATCAGATCTGTACGGTGGTAACAAACGGCACAAGCTGCCCCGGCACGCCGCTGTCCCGCTGCAGCGCAGAGTTCCAGGAGATCTTTGCCAAAGCGGACCTGATAATCAGTAAAGGCCAGGGCAACTTCGAGACCCTGTCGGAGACACCCGGCCCCATCTTCTTCCTCCTCACCATAAAGTGCCCCATCGTCGCCGCCCACATAGACCAGATCAGCGGCCGCAAGGCCTCTTTAGGCGACATGGTCCTCTTTCAGCGGCCCTAAATTCGCGCCAGA
>JBDLJA010000060.1:0-11289 GCA_039714595.1 Thermodesulfobacteriota bacterium
GAGCCGATGCCGAAGACCTCTGCGGCAAAATAGCTGGCTGGCTCCCCGGCGACCCCCAGGACATCCGCGAAGATGTTTTTATTGACCGCGTCGCCCAGGTTGTTGTTGCTACTAACGTAATAGAGTTTCATCAGAAATTATCATTTAACCTTGAATCAGCGGCAGGGGGTGAGACTGCCTCCAATTTTTCTTTGCCCAGCATACTTTAAACTTGGCCAATGTTAACAGGCCTGGTTTCTTGCCAGAGGTTTCAGAGTCGGGGAAATGGATGGGAGTGTCGATCCTGAGTTTGAAGACAAAACGGTGGCATGAGTCGTAAGCCAGGAATCCTGGGGCCTAGAGTTTTAATCCAGGAAGGCAATCACTTCGGCAATATAATCATATCCGGCTGCGTTGGCATGGGTTGCATCCGTATAGTAGGTGTCCATGTTTGCCAGAAAAGTATCGTAAAGCGGCAGGCAGGTAGCGCCAGTCTCCTCGGCAACCTTAGCCAATGAGCTGTTATAGGCGCAAATGGCCTCATTGCGGCTCGTATCATGATTTGGGATCGTTTCGGGCAGAATCACCCTCCGGCCCTTGCACCGCTCCACCATGGCACGGATATTGTCCGCAAACTCTTTTTGTGGGACCACAGGACTCTCACCGAAAAGGTTGTTCAAGCGGTAACGCCGACACCTCTTCTTGAATGATTTTACAAGGGACCGTAGTGGCTTGCGTAAGCAATTGTCTGGGTAATAAAGCACATAGGGGGCGTATCTGAAGGTGGCATACGAGTCCACCAGGCCAAACTGGATAACGATAAGATCATGGTCAGGCCGTAAATGGTCGGCCAGCAGCCGCAGCCCTTCCCGGCTGGTGGACATGGTACCCCCCTTGTTCTCAACCGCTGCCCCCAAAAGGCGACCCAGTCGTTCCGGATAGCTGTTGTGCCGCAACGTTCCTGAGCCCAGCGTGTTACAGTCACCTATCGTAAGGATAGGGCGGGCTTCAAGCACGAATCATCTCCTCAGCCCTTATGATGGTCTCGGTATATAGCTGAAGAGTCATTGACCGTATCAGGCGATGTGAAAGGTAATAGCTTTTCAAAGAGAGTAGGAATGGGGCGAAAGTGGCCAGAAAACAGCGATGTACACAAATTACCCAGCGGGACAGCTGTAATTGTTAGCCACCTTGAGTCCCCTTTTGTAAGTTTTGGCAAGGACTCCCAACTAAGCATTAGTTTAGTTAACATGCAGATCAAAAGCTGGCCATAGTTTTGCCCGAAAACTTGCAGCGCAGAAGAACACATACCGTTTTTTGTCGAATGTGCTGTGCCTCGCAGGTAAAAAATCTCATCAATCTGTCGCTGATCCCACCTGCTAGCCCTGTCACCTGGCGCGGGGAAACGACATCTGCTAGTCCGGCCCAGATAGGTTTCCCCTTTCCCGTAGTTTAAAGGCCCTTAATAGATTGCAAAAACTTGAAACACTGCTAATATGACCACCTGGTCATATTATGGAAAGTGGAAGGATAAATAGGCAGGGTACCTTTGCCAATCTGGCGGCGGACAAGCAGCGGGCGGTGCTTGCGGCGGCCACTAAAGAGTTTGCCCGCCAGGGTTACAGCCGGGCCAGTGTCAACGTCATTGTCCGTGAGGCGGGGATCTCCAAGGGCTCACTCTATCAGTATTTTGCCAATAAGGAGGCGCTCTTTTCCTTTGTCTTCAGCGGCTTTCGCCAGAAGGTGAAGGAGATGGTGAAGAGCCTGGCCGCGCAGGGTGATTTTTTCATCCTCATCGGCCAGGTATTGCGGGCCGGCGTCACCTTTGTTGACCGCTACCCCGATTATTTTCAGATTTATCTGAAGATCCTCTTTGATGAGGATGTTCCGGGTCGCGAGGAGCTGCTGGGTCAGGTGCGCCTCTTCTCCGTCGATTATTTCGGCGATCTTTGTCAGATGGCCCAGCGGAAAGGCCTGCTGCGGGGAGATGTTGCCCTGGAATCGCTGATCTTTCTCCTCGACGCGGCCATTGATCGTTTTTTGCAGGACTATGCCAGGGGAGATGTTGCTGACCCAGAGGGTCCGATAGATGATTTAACAAAAATGCTGCACCAGGCAATGGCAGTTGGCAGAAGGTAAGGAAGTTAAAGGAAGGTATGGGATGTAAAGAATGGTGGAAAGGAGGGAATCGCTTCTCTAACTTTCTCTCCATGCTTTATATTCTGTCCTGAAAGGACAACATTATGGAATCTTATATTAAACGGGCTGGGTTAGGGGACATCTTAGAAAAAATTCAGGCGGAGGAGCGCCTCAGCCGTGAGGACGGCATCAGGCTCTATGAGTCGCCCGATCTCCTGGCCGTGGGCTATCTGGCCAACATCGTCCGGGAACGCAAGAACGGCAACAAGGCGTACTTCATCTACAACCAGCACCTTAACTACTCTAACATCTGCACCAACCTGTGTAAGTTCTGCGCCTTTGGCAAGGACAAGGAGAGCGACAAGGCGTATGAGATGAATGTGGCGGAGGCCATAGACAAGGTGCGGGAGCGCTTGGACGAGCCCATAAGCGAGGTGCACATGGTGGGCGGCATCCATCCCGACCTGCCTTTCTCCTACTACACCGATATCCTTAAGGGGATTAAAGAGGTGAAGCCGTCCATCCACATCCAGGCCTTCACCTGCGTGGAGATCGACCACCTGGCCAAACTGGCCAATAAACCAGTAAAAGAGACGTTGGAAGAGCTGATGGCCGCCGGCCTCGACTCCATCCCCGGTGGCGGGGCCGAGGTGTTTTCGCCGCGGATTCGCGAGAAGACCTGTCCGGACAAGCTCTCGGGCGAGGGGTGGCTGGAGGTGGCCAAGACGGCCCATGGCCTGGGGCTCAAGACCAACGCTACCATGCTCTACGGCCATATCGAAACAGTGGAGGAGCGCATCGACCACCTGGACGCCCTGCGGCTGGCCCAGGATGAGACGGGCGGTTTCCTCGCCTTCATCCCCCTCTCTTTTCATCCGAAAAACACCGAGATGAGCGATATCTCCCGCACCTCCGGGGTTGAGGACCTGAAGAATATCGCCGTGGCCCGCTGTTTTCTCGATAACTTCCCCCACATCAAGGCGTACTGGGTGATGATCGGTCCCAAGATGGCCCAGATCGCCCTCTCCTTTGGGGCGGACGACGTGGACGGCACGGTGAAGGAGGAGATCATCACCCATATGGCCGGGGCCGAGACGGAGCAGGCCATGGCCATTCCCGAGCTGGTGCGGATCATCAAGGAGGCGGGCCGCGAGCCCATCCAGCGCGGCACCCTCTATGATGTGATTAAGACCTATTAACTTCTGGCCACAGAAACCACGGAAGATAAGCTTTCAGTGTCTTCTGTGGTTTCCGTGGCACAAAAAAAAATGCAAAAAATTATCGACAAAGTCAGGGCCGGAGAGCGGCTCAGCCAGACCGAGGGCGAGGAGTTATTGCAGCAGGGTTCCCTCTTTGAGCTGGGCATGCTGGCCAACGAGATCCGCTGGCAGAAGCACCCGGAGCCCCTGGTTACCTACGTGGTCGACCGCAACATCAACTACACCGATGTCTGCGTCTCCGCCTGTAAGTTCTGCGCCTTTTTTAAGGCGCCGGAGGATCGGGAGGGTTCGGTCATCTCTTTCGCCGAACTGGGCCAGAAGATTGAGGAGACCCAAAGCTTGGGCGGCAATCAGATCTTGCTGCAAGGCGGGCTCCACCCTGACCTGGACTTCTCCTTCTATGAGGAGATGCTGCGCTTCATGAAGGGCTACGGCGTTCACATCCACGGCTTTTCCCCCCCCGAGATCTGTCATTTCGCGGAGATCTCCGGCTTTTCCATTGCCAGGGTAATAGAAAAACTGCGGGCCGCTGGTCTTGACTCCATCCCCGGCGGCGGGGCGGAAATTTTATCTGACCGGGTCCGCAACGAGACGGCGCCGCGCAAGTGCAGCAGCAATAACTGGCTGGCGGTGATGGGGGAGGCCCACAACCAGGGGCTGCGCACCACCGCGACCATGATGTTCGGCCATCTGGAGACCATTGCTGAACGGGTCGAGCATCTGGAGCGGCTAAGAGAGCTGCAGGACAAGACTAAAGGCTTCACCGCCTTCATCCCCTGGCCCTTCCAGCCTGATAATTCCGTGCTTGACCATCTGCCCAAGACCACACCCCACGAATACCTGAAGATGCTGGCCTTATCACGCATCTACCTGGATAACTTCGATAATATCCAGGCATCCTGGGTGACCCAGGGGGCCAAGGTGGCCCAGACCTCCCTCTTCTTCGGGGCCAACGATTTCGGCTCCACCATGATCGAGGAGAACGTGGTGGCGGCGGCCGGCGTCAGTTTTCGCCTCTCCGAGGAGGAGATCAGGCGGCTGGTGGAGGGTGTGGGCCTTGCCCCGAAACAGCGGCGGATGGATTACACCCTGGTGGAGTAATGAGAATACTGCACCGGGCGCCATTGTTGCTGCCCCCGGACCGGCCTGAGATCCGAGATGGTGGCCTGCTCCTGGCAGGGGGCGAGATCCTGGCCGTGGGCCCTTATCATGAGCTTGCCGCCTTAGGCCAGCACGAGCAGGTGGTGGATCACCCGGACACGGTAATCATGCCGTCCTTAATCAACGGCCACTGCCATCTGGAGCTCTCCGGCCTTGGCGGGGTAAGCGCTGGCCCGCAGACAGCTGGCGATATGACGGGCTGGATCAAGCGTCTCTTGGCTGCCAGGATGGCGGCTTCGGCCGACGAGCTGGCTAAGGCCGCCAAGGCCCAGTTGCAGAAATTTCAGGCCCAGGGGGTGGGGGTTCTGCTGGATATCGCCAATGACCTTAGCCTGGCCCCCAAGGGTGAAGATGGTGTTGCGGTAACCACCCTGCTGGAGTTTTTGGGTCTCTCGCAAGAGCGGCAGGGGCAGGCCATCTCGCAGTTACCAAAATTGCCGGCCGAAACAGGCGTCACGGCCCACGCCCCCCACACCAGCGGGGCCGAACTTCTCGTGGCGTTGAAGGCCAGGGCGCGGGCAGGGCAAAAAACATTTTCCATCCACGTGGCGGAATCATTGGCCGAGCTGGAGTTCTTAATGACCGGCCAGGGGCCTTTTCGCCACTTTTTAGAGGAGATCGGCGGTTGGGATGGTACCTTCCAGCCCCCGGCCTGCGGGCCGGTGGCCTATCTGGACCGTTTGGGGCTGCTGGACCGGCACAGTCTCTGTGTCCACGCCGTTCATCTAAGTGATATGGAATTAGAAATTCTGGCCAAGAGCGGGGCCGCGGTCTGCCTCTGTCCCGGCTCCAACCGTTATCTCGGCGTGGGTAAGGCCCCGGTTGAAAAGTTACTGGCCGCCGGCATCCTGCCTTACTTAGGGACCGATAGCCGGGCCAGTAATAAAAAGCTTTCCCTCTGGCGGGAGATGCGGCTCCTGGCTGAAGATTTTCCCACTCTGGACCCGGCCGTGATTCTGGCCATGGCCACCCGGGGTAGCGGGGCGTCTTTCAATCGTAGCAGGCCGGCCCGGTGGCTGGCGGTTAGCTGCCCCGATCCTGCCGCCGTCTCTGGCGAATTTCTGGTGCGCGACCCAGCGGTCAAGGAGGTCACATGGCTGTAGAAGAGCAGGGCCATCCGGCTCGGATCGGTATGGTCAACTTCATCAACACCGCCCCCTTTTATGAGGTGTGGCACCAGACCGTCAAGCGCCCGGACTGGCAGGTCACCGAGGCGCCGCCCACCACCTTGAACCGCCTGCTCTATGAAGGCGAGCTGGATCTTGGCTTTGTCTCCTCCCACGAGTATGGCGTCCATCCCGGGCTTTATAAGATCTTAGGCGGGCTCTCCATCAGCGCCACCGGGCCGGTGGGCTCCGTCTTCCTCTTCAGTCAGCGGCCCCTGGCGGAGCTTGCCGGGGCCAAGCTGCTCCTCTCCAGCCAGTCCCAGACCTCGGTGGCCCTGGTGAAGATTATCCTGGAGGATTTCATCGCTGTTCAGCCCTGTTACAGTGGCGGCTCCGTGCCCCAGGGCGAAGATGACCTGCCGCCGGCCGTCATGGCCATTGGCGACGACGCCCTGCGCCTCTTGCAGCAGCAGCGCTACGCCCACTGCTTTGATTTGAGCCAGCTCTGGTATGAAGAGACCGGCCTGCCCTTTGTCTTCGCTGTCTGGGCCGTGCGCGAGGAGTTTTGCCGGAGAGACCCCGTCACCGTGGCCGAGATCCACCATGAGCTGCAGCGCTGCATCTGCGAGGGGAGGAGGCAGCTGCCGGCCATCTGCCGTGTCGTTGCGCCGCGCATCCCCATGTCGGTTTCCGCCTGTCACGACTACCTGGAGAAGATCGAGTATGACCTGGGGGAAGAGAAGATTAAAGGCCTAAGCCTCTTTTTTAAATATCTGATCAGGCGGGGCGAGGGCGATCCCGCCTCTCTGCCCTTGGATATTTGCGACAAGGATTCTTTTTGATGCCCCTTGCGGGCTGGCGGGTTTGACCGACCAACAAGGGGGGGAGAGAAAAAGGAAATGAAAAAACTGACTGTTGCCATAACCGGGGCCTCCGGCGCCATCTATGCCCATGAGTTCATGAAACTGCTGGCCCCTGTGGAGGATGTGGAGGTCCACGGCCTGATCTCAGAGGCGGGGGAGAAGGTGCTGGACCTTGAGTTGGGGCTGGCTAAGGAAGATCTGGCCGGGGTTAAGCGCTGGTACGATGTGAAAGATTTTACCGCGCCCATGGCCTCTGGTTCGGCCGGTTATCACGCCATGGCCGTGCTGCCCTGCACCATGGGGACTTTAGCCGCCATCAGCGCCGGCCTCTCCCAGAACCTGATCCACCGGGCCGCCGATGTTATTTTGAAAGAGAGGCTGCCCCTGGTTCTGGCCGTGCGCGAGACGCCCCTAAACCGTAACCACCTAAAGAACATGCTGAGCGCCCATGAGGCCGGGGCCACCATCTGTCCGGCCATGCCCGGCTTTTATCAGGGGCCGGAAACCCTAGAGGCCATGGCCCGTAACTTCGCGGCCCGGGTGGCGGAGCAGCTGGGGGTGGCGGTGGATTATCCCAGGTGGCAGGGAGTGGAGTAGGAAACAGCGAACCGCAGGTAAGCACCCTGAAGGGCATAAACGAGCCTGCGAGACTCCGGAATGTCGAATGTCGAATGTCGAATTACGAAGTGGTGAAAGGTGTTGTTGGCCACCTCCGACTCTTCAGGGGCACAATTGATAATTCCGACCTTAGACATTCGATATTCCTTGTGACCTCATTATTCTCTTTTATCTAAGCGTTTATGACTTCTATGTTAAATAAAATCAGTATCCTCCTTGAGATGATCAAGTTCAAGCTCACCCTCTTTGCCATGCCCTTTGCCTTCATGGGGGCCTGGCTGGCCGCGGACGGCGTGCCGCCTTTAATGGTCTTTCTCTGGGTGGTCCTGGCCATGGTGGGGGCGCGGACCTGCGCCATGGGTTTTAACCGCATCGTCGACGCCCGCTTTGACGCGGCCAATCCGCGCACGGCTGAGCGCGCCATTCCGGCCGGGGCGGTTAAGGGGTGGGAGGCGTGGCTCATGGTGATCGTGGCCGGCCTGCTCTTCTTCTTTGCCTGTTACCAGTTAAATCCCCTGACCATGCAGCTGGCCCCTGTGGCCATCTTCCTCACCCTCTTCTACTCCTACACCAAACGTTTTACCTGGGCCTGTCACCTGGTCTTAGGCTTGGCCCTGGCCTTTGCCCCCTTAGGCGGCTGGGTAGCGGTGGCCGGCACCTTAAGCGGCTTTCCCTGGAGCCTGGCGGCCGGCGTCTTCTTCTGGGTGGCTGGCTTTGACACGATCTACGCCTGTCTCGACGCCGACTTTGACAAGCAGGCCGGCCTCCATTCCATGCCGGCCCGTTTTGGCCGCCAGGGCGCCTTTCGCCTCGCCGTCTTCTTCCACCTGCTGGCCTTTATTCTCTTTGTCACCACCGGCCTTGCGGCGAACCTTGGCTGGATTTATTTTACTGGCTGCGCCATCACCGCCGCGGCCCTCTTCTACCAGCACCTCATCGTGGTGCCCCATGACCTCTCCCGCATCGGCGTCAGCTTCTTCACCATGAACGGCACCATCAGCCTCACCCTTTTTCTGGCCACCGGGCTCGATCTCGCCCTCTAAAACGGATCGCTCTTCCTCAGGACTGGCATAAAAAAAGCTCTGATTCCCATCGACTTTCAGCCAGAAGAGCGATAGGCAAAAACTGTTTTTGCACCGCAGAGGCGCAAAGTGCGCAAAGTTTTTTTAAAAACAAGCAGTTACCTTCGGAGTCTACCCGTTGGTCGCTTACCTGCGTCCTCTGCGCCTTTGCGGTTAGATTTTCTTTTAGATATCGTCCCTCTGCGTAGGCCACCTATCGCCAAGACTCTCAAGGGGTCGTGACGATATGGCTGAAACATAGTGGTAATCAGAATAAAAAAAGCCACCGGCATTTGCCAGTGGCTTTTTTTATCTTTCCCCGCTCAGATTTTAGTTAGTGTTTGCCAGGCGCCATCTTTTTTCCCCGCCGCTCATGGGCAATGTAGGTGAGGATGGCGGTCATGCTTGGGTCATCCGCATCGAGGCTCTCACCTTCCATGGGATTGCGGATGCACCAGTTAACCATTTCCCACAGCTGGGTCACCCGGCCCAACTGCTTCTGAAATTTGGGATAGGTTTCAGGATGGGTGTTGGCGCCATTGGGGTGGCACTGGGCGCAGACGACCCCGTTGTTTCCCAGGGACGGATCAGTGAAAACCTTGCGCCCCTCTTTGACCACAACCATATATTCATCCTGCCAGAGCTTGAGGTCCTGCTTTGTGAACTCATCGGCGGAACCGTTCCCGGCCACAACTAGCAGCAGGCCGGTCAAAATTAAACTTAATGCGAGTTGTATTTTCATCTTATCTTAGCCCTCTTAGTAGTGTTCTTGCGGCGCTATGCCCTTGGTCTGATACTTGGTGTCTTCCGGCCGCTGCCGCTTACTGTTGAAGCCGATGGTCCGCGTCTGGTTTTCCGGCAACTGCAGGTGCATACTGGTATTGCCGCTCCACACGTCGATAAACTGCCAGCCGGTGGCGTCCCGTTCAAAGAAGGGGTCGGCCCGATTCATCTCCACCGTAAGTTTCGGCAGCTGACTGGCGTCCTGGCTGTAGGTTGCGGGATAGGGCCAGGGCCAGGCGGTGGCCATGACGGAATGAAAGCTGATGTTGCCGATCTGGTTGTACTGGACCTGGTGGACGTGACCATAGAACACATTGACCTTCTTGAACGGTTTTAAGAGATCCTGCACCTGCTCGGCGTCATCGGTCCAGAAATTCCAGCCCTTGTAGATCTTCTGCAAGGGTGAATGGGACAGGACCACCAGTGGCGTCTCCCTGCTCACCTTGGCCAGATCTTTTTTTAACCAGTCGCGCTGCTTGGCGCCCACCATGAAAGGCGAACCCAGGGGGTTATCAAGGCCGGCCATCACCCCCATGCGCTCCTCGCCGCTGCCCCATTTGTTGATCCACTTATCGTCGACAATGATGCTGTTGAGCACGACAAAGTGGACACCCTTATGGTCGAAGCTGTACCACTGCGGCCCCAGTTGTGACTGCCAATATTCACCCAGGTCGAGATAAAAATCATGCTCGCCCAGCACGTAATGGGTCTTATGTTTGCAGGCCGACATGATCTCCAGGCCATGATCTATCTCCGCCCTGGTGCCGATCTGGGCGAGGTCACCGCCATAGATGACGAAGTCTGGCTTGGGGTCCATCATGTTGCACTCGGCCACGGCCCTGATCAGACCCCGGTCAAAGTTGCGGACAAATTCCTTGCCGCTGATCTGCTGGATATGGGAGTCGGAGATATAGGCGAAGGTGAAGTTCTCCTCCCGGCCCTTGCCGAAGGCCACCTCCACCAGACTGACGGGGAGGACACTGCCGGCCAGCATGGCTGCCGCCCCCTTTAAAAAATTACGCCGTTTCATGATCTCTATCTCCTCTTATTTATATTCAGGACTGGTGAGTGCCTCGAGAAAGGCGACCAGATCCGCAACCTCCTCCTCGCTCAGATCTAAGGGACGGATGCCGCCGCTCTGGAAATCGAAGAGGGGGTCGCTCTTTTTAACCAGGCCACCGTTGTTGTAGAAGTCCACCACCTCTTTTAGGGTCTTCAGGCTGCCGTCGTGCATATAGGGTGCTGTCTTGGCGACATTACGCAGGGTCGGGGTCTTGAAGCTGCCCATGTCACGGAACTCGCTGGACACGGCAAAGCGGCCCAGCTCTGAGGTGTTTTTGTTGGTCAAAACATCCACGTCTACCTGGGCCATTGTCCGTTTCGCCTGGCGATATGCGCTGGCAAGTTCAGTCACATCCTTGTTTATCCGCGCAAAACCTATGCCCAGGTTATGGAAACGGCTGTCAGTGAACAGGGCGTGGGTCTGGGAGATGGTGTGACACGATACACAGCGCCCCTGCTCCAGAAAGATTTTAAGGCCGCGGACGGCAGGCTTGCTCATGGCCCGCTGGTCGCCAGCAAAGTAATAACGGTCAAAGGGTGAATCGCCGGAAACAATGGTGCGCTCAAAGGTAGCGATGGCCTGCTGGACATGTTTCATCGTGATCTGCTGGCCACTCTTGTTAAACGCCTTCTTGAACATTCTTTTGTAGGCGGGATCAGCGCGGACAATTTTAAGAATAGGGGTGTGATCGGCCAGTCCCATCTCCACCGGGTTGATAAAGGGCCCGGCAGACTGCCCTTCCAGGTCCGGTTCGCGGCCATCCCAGAACTGCGATTGCATGTAGGCCGCGTTCACCACGGTGGGCGCGTTGCGGGTGCCTCTCTTTTTGTCGATGCCCTCGGAAACCGGCAAGGGGCTATCGGTAAACGCCTTCTCGGCGTCATGGCAGGTGGCGCAACTGACCTTGCCATCCGTGCTGAAGCGTTCGTCATGAAATAGTTTGTCGCCAAGCTCTACCTTGGCCGGGGTGATCTGGTTGTCCTGCGGTACGGGTAGGGGGGGAAGACCCAGAGGGGGCGCCGCCGGCTGCTGGGCGTAGGCCACATTCAGCAGGCCTGCGGCGAGAATGGCCAGGCTGGTTGCTATTATCCTCATGAACAACTCCTCCTCATTGTTATGGTGAAGGGCCAGTGGTCGTTGTGGATATCTCCTGGGCAGGGCGCGCCCTGTTCATTGTAGTAAGGTATATCTTATTACCGTCTGGATCAAATTTTATTCGTTAGAAGAAAACCGCGTCCTTTGGGCGTGGTCAGAGTTCACTGGCTCTGCCGTTATTGTTCATTTTCTTTGCTTGCC
>JBDLJA010000061.1:0-10960 GCA_039714595.1 Thermodesulfobacteriota bacterium
CAAGGCGGGGGGCTACGGGATTCAGAGCGCTGGCGCCTTTCTGGTGGCGGAGATCAAGGGCTCCTACTCCAACGTCATTGGCCTGCCCCTGAGTGAACTCACGGCCGAACTGCTGGCCGCCGGGGTCATTGTCCCCCTTTAGACCCTTTTAAAAGTTGCAATCCTGGCGAAACCCATCGTGGTTCAGCCAACCGCAGAGCGCAAAGCATATCTGTTGATAAGTATCTCTATGAAGATACCCACCATACTTCATCATTCGAAATTCGTTATTCGATATTCTGCGGTTCTCTTTACCATTGCGCCCCTCCTTAATGGGGGGCATGGTCCCAGGGTCTCGGCCCAGTAAAAACTATCTGGCCAGGGTGTACATCTTGGCCAGGTCACCGATCTGGCGGAAGAGCTGGGCAATGGCGTTGAGCAGGCTTAACCGGTTGGCCTTGATCTTCTCGTCCTTATCCATGACCATCACCTCATCGAAGAAGGTGTCGATGGGGTCCTTCAGGGTGAGGATGGCGGCCAGCGCCCCAGGATAATCTTGGCTGCCCAGGAGGGGCGCGCACTTTTCGGCCACGGTCTGGAAGCTTTGCCACAGCCCTTTTTCGGCCCCTGGCACCAGCAGCTCTTCGTCCACCTCGCTGGCCTCATGTTCCTTGATGATATTGCTCACCCGCTTGAAAGAGCCGGCCAGCATGGTGAAGGTTTCGTCGTGGGCAATGGCCTCCAGGGCGCTGATGCGCTGGTTGCAGTCATGGATGTCGTCAAAGAGGACGCTTGTCGCCGCCTCCACGCTCTCACCACTGGCCCCAGCGGCCACCTTGTCATTGCTGTAGCGCCCCTTGATGAAATCGACGATGGCGGCCACCGTCTCCGGCCCGCTCTCCATCTCCTTGGCGCCATACTGGGCCAGGGCCTTGCTGATGGTGGCGGCCAGGGGCAGCTGCCAGCCCCGGGCATTGATGATGTGGATAACGGCCAGGGCGTGGCGCCGCAACCCGTAAGGGTCGGTGGCGCCGGTGGGGCGCTTGCCCAGGGCAAAGCAACCGCTGATGGTGTCCAGCCGGTCGGCGATGCTGACCAGGGCGCCGGCCACGCTCTCCGGCAGGGGGCTGCCGGCCCGCAGCGGCCGGTAATGGTCGGCGATGGCCTCCGCCACCTGAGCTTGCTCGCCGTCATGCTGGGCGTAATACTTACCCATGATCCCCTGGAGCGACGGGAACTCGCCCACCATGTCGGTGACCAGGTCGGCCTTGCACAGCTTGCTGGCCCTTGCCACCTCCTCTGTCAGCTCCGGGGCCAGGCTGGCCGCCAGATGAGTGGCCAGTCCCTGGATGCGTTCCGCCTTCTCGGCCATGGTCCCGAGGCCGGCCTGAAAGATTACGCCTTCCAGGGAGGGCCGCCGGCTCTCTAACGTCTTTTTGCGGTCTTCGTTGAAGAAGAAGAGGGCGTCTTCCAGCCTGGCTCGGAGAACCCGTTCGTGGCCCTGCCTTGAGATGGCCAGATCCTTAACCTCAGTGTTGTTCACCGCGACAAAATAGGGGAGCAGGGCGCCTTTATCGTCGGCCAGGGTGAAATACTTCTGATTCACCGCCATGGAGGTGGTGAGCACCTCGTCTGGCAGTTCCAGGAATTTCTGGCTGAAGCTGCCGCACACCCCGTGGGGCGACTCCACCAGATTGGTCACCGTGGCCAGCAGGGTCTGGTCCATCACTATCTCGCCGCCGGATGATTTGGCCGCCTCGTTGATCTCCCGGGCTACCTGGGCCTGGCGTTCATCCATATCAACCATGACCTGGAGGCGGGCCATCTCTTGGCGATAGTGGCGGAAGTCTTGCACCGCGACCTCGCTGGCCCCGTTGAAGCGGTGGCCGCGGCTGCTGCTGGAGCTCTTGACCCCGGCAATCTCTAACGGGACAATCTCGCCGCTGTAGAGGGCGCAGAGCCACTGGATGGGGCGGGCAAAGAGGGTGTCGTGATCGGCCCAGCGCATGGACTTGGGAAAGGGCATGGCCAGGATCGCCTTGGTCAAGAGTTCAGGCAGCAGCTTGTCGCTGGGCTGGCCGACAACCTCCTGGACCACCATCAGATATTCACCCTTGGCGGTCTCTTTAATCTGGATATCGTCCACCGTGGCGCCCCGGGAGGCGGCAAAGCCGATAGCCGCCTTGGTGGGCTTGTTGTCCTGGTCAAAACCGGCCGTCCGCGGCGGCCCCATTACCTCGAGACGCTGGTCCGGCTGGCAGCCGGCCAGATCCTCCACCACCAGGCAGAGACGGCGGGGGGTGGCCGTGGTCTTGACGGGGCCATGCTCCAGGTTAAGCTCGCTGAGCCTGGCTGTCACAGTGTCCTGCAGGTGGCCCAGGGCCGGTTTGATGTAGCTGGCGGGAATCTCTTCAGTGCCTATCTCAATAAAAAGTTCCTGTGACATGGGGGATGATCCTGAATATTTTTTATGAAAGTTTTTCTTAAATGGTCCGGCTTCCGCGGCAGATCTGACCTGCCTTGCCCCATTTACCTGGGCATGGGCGGCCTGGTTTGCTGAAAAGGGGCTAATATACCGCAGTTAACCGGCAAGAACCAGGGGAATGTGGGGGGGGGCGGGGCGGGCAGGGCAGCCGCGGGGCTTACGGCCCCTCGATGGTGGCAAAGGTGGTGTAGCCCCGGGCCAGGTTCTCCACCGTCACGGCAAACCAGCGGATCGCCTCATGTTCGCTCAAGCGCTGGCCCAGTTTCTGGGCCAGTGACTCCACCGACAGGGGGCTGTTGGCCGGTTTGCCCTCCTCCGGGGACCAGTAGAGGTCGTGACTGGTGACCTCTTCCACCAGGTCGATGATCTCTTCAATCCAGATGAAATGGCGAAAGCGTAAGGAGATGTTGGCGTCTCCCCAGTGGCCCAGGGATTCAGGCATGCCCAACCTGGTCTGGACCGGGGTGGGCGGGGCGATGGGCACCTTGATGTCCAGGGTGATATCCTGGCCGGAGCTGGACTCGCCGCGCATTCGGCACTGGTAGCTGTTGCGCGGCCTGCTGGGGGAACCCCCTTTGCCACGGAAGAAGGGGAACTCTATCTCCAGGTGGGACTGTTCCGCCTTGAGCCTCTCCCTCATCTCCTCCAAAAAACGCTTGAGGCTGGGGAGGTTGACCTCGCCATGAAACTTGTTCAGCGCCTCAATGAAACGGCTCATGTGGGTGCCCTTGAAATGGTGGGGCAGGTTCACCGACATGTTGACCCGGGCCACGCTGTGCTGCAGGGAGTGGGCCTTGTCCAGGACCGTGACCGGATAGGAGATCTCCTTTACCCCCACCTGTTCAATGCTGATGCGGCGGTGGTCTTGCAGATTCTGGATGTCTTTCATGTTTAGATGGCCGGGCTTGCTCAGGTTGCGGGGTGATTATAGCCTGGTGATAATCATCAAAATAATCGCATAAGTCAAGCCATGTGACGCCAAAAAAAACGGGGAGGAAACTTAGCCTTTTAGTCTCCTCCCCGCAAACTCTGCATCTGTCGCGTCAATTGTCAGGCGGAGATATGTTTGGCCACCGCCTCCTTCAGTTCGCTCAGATCGGATGATTTGACGATGTAGGCGTCAGAGGCCCAGGAGGCCAGGTCCTGCTTAAACTCGTTGTAGGCCGAGCTGAGGATTACCGGCATCTCCGGCCGCCTCTCCTTCATCTCGCGCAGGGTGTCTATGCCGTTTAGGCCGGGCATGTTGATGTCGAGGATGACCAGGTCGGGGGAGAGGATATCCAGCTTCTCCAGGGCCTCGTCGCCTGACAGGGCGGAATGAATCTCGTAGCCTTCTTCTTCCAGTTCATCACGGTAAAGCAGGTGGATGGACTCTTCGTCATCGACGAGGAGAATTTTTTTCATGACACACCTCCTAAAATGCTATTTTCCGTTACTAGTTATATGCGAGTGATATTCTTTGCCCCTTACAGGGGAAAAGGTGAGCTAAATTTTGGCCTTACGCAGAAATTTCGCGGCCTCTTCCGGGGGGGTGGGGTTGATGTAAAAGCCGCTGCCCCACTCAAATCCGGCAATCTTGGTCAGTTTAGGCATTATCTCGAAATGCCAGTGAAAATGTTTTATCGGCTCGGTCCGCAGGGGGGCCGTGTGGAGAACGAAGTTGTAAGGCACGTTGGGCATGCAGGCGTTTAAGCGGTGCATCGCCTCGGAGAAGATACCGGTCAGCGCCCTGAATGACTCCATGTCCTGGGACATATAATGGCTGGAGTGTTTCTTGGGCATGATCCACATCTCAAAGGGTGCCCGGGGGGCGTAGGGGGTCAGGACGATGAAGTGGTTATTCTCACAGACCACCCGTTCCTGCTGTTTCTTCTCCTGGCGGATGATATCGCAGAAGATGCAGCGCTCCTTATACTGATAGTAGGAGAGGCAGCCGGCCAGCTCCGAGACGATCATCCGCGGCAGGATGGGCAGGGCAACGAGCTGGGAGTGGGAGTGCTCCAGGGAGGCCCCGGCCGCCCGGCCATGGTTCTTGAAGACCATCACATACTTGAAGCGTTTATCCTTGCCAAGATCCTTAAGGCGGTCGCGGAAGGCGAGAAAGATGTTGAGCATCTTCTCCGGGGCCAGGTCGGCGAAGGTTTCATTGTGGTCAGGTGTCTCGACAATGACCTCATGGGCGCCGATGCCGTTCATCTTGTCATAAAGACCCTCTCCCTCTTTGTTCAAATCACCTTCAATGATTAAGGCCGGATATTTGTTGGGGACCACCCGCAGGTCCCAGCCCGGGGTGTTGGCCTGGCGTTGGCTGGGGCCCATGGCATGAACTTCCGGGGGGGTGGTTTTCTCATTGCCGGGGCATAAGGGGCAGAAGCCGCCCTTGCTGTCGTTTCGTTCAATAATAAAGTCTGTGGGCCGTTTGCCGCGCTCTTTGGCGATGATGATCCAGCGGCCCAGGATGGGATCTTTGCGTAGTTCAGGCATAGAGTTTCCTGTTAAATTTCATAGTCGCGCCAGGGTGGAGTTGGTCCATGGAGGTTGCCAGGCAAATGGGACAAGAAAACGGCACTGATAAATGGGTCCGGCCCAAGGCGGCTGGGCCAGGTATGGAGACTTGATACCCCGGCTTAAGTGGGGTCAACCGGGGGGCAGGTATACTCTGTGAAAGAGAGTTTAGCAGGTTTGCCTTAGCATGAGAAGCGCTGAAATAAATGGCAAGGCTTGCCTCAGCCTGTCTTGGCATTCTCGTAATTTTCCTGCTTGGTCTTGCACTCGATGCACAGGGTGGTAACCGGTCTCGCCTCCAGGCGGGCATCGCTGATATCACCGCCGCAATCATCACACATGCCAAACTCTTCTTCGTCGATGCGGGTGAGGGCCTTCTTTATCTTGGAGAGCAGTTTGCGCTCCCGGTCACGGATCCGCAGTTCAAAGCTTCGATCTGACTCGGCAGTGGCCCGGTCAGCAGGGTCGGGAAAATTTCCGGCGCTGTCGTTCATCTCGTTGAGGGTCTTGTTGGCCCCCTCCATGATCTCGGCGCTCATCATCTCCAGTTTGTCTTTGAAGTGTTGCATCTTTTTTGAATCCATCACAAATCTCCTTAGTTAAACGGGCAGCTATTTTATCGCCATTGCTGGCCGGGCAAAAAACATAAGAGTCGGAATGTTAGATATTACTGACAGGCAGGCGCCATTCCAAGGAGTTTTTTGCAGGGCCGACAATGTAAGATTATGACAAGGTTTTCCTGGTTAAATCAAGATGTTTGCTAATAGCAGGGCAAATATACGGTCCGGAGGCCAGCCAAGATTAAGTTCAACGGCGGAAGGTGCCGCTCTTGCCCCCACTCTTACTAAGTAAGTAGGTGTCCGAAATTTCCATTCTTTTATCCACGGCCTTGCACATGTCGTAGATGGTCAGGGCGGCGATAGTGGCGGCGGTGAGCGCCTCCATCTCCACCCCGGTCTTGCCGGTTATGCCCACCGTGGCCTCAATGGTAATCGCCTGTTTTTTTTCGTCCAGCTGGAAGGCGACGTCCGCCTTGGTGATGGGCAGGGGGTGGGTCAGGGGGATGAGGCTGTCCACCCTTTTGGCGGCCATGATGCCGGCTAAGCGCGCCACGGCCAGCACATCGCCCTTGGCAATGGTCCCGGCCGCCACCATGGCGAAGCATTCTTCACTCATGGTTATGACGCTCTGGGCCGTGGCAACCCGGTTGGTATCGGCCTTGGCGCTGACATCAACCATCCGGGCGTTGCCGGCCTGGTCAAAATGAGTGAAGGTTGGCGTGTCACTGCTCATCTTTTACCCCTTCTTAAATAGGCGGCTGAACAGGCCTGTGTCGGAGTTTTTGGCATCCTCAATCTCGCTGAACTCTTCCAGCAGTTCCGCCTGCCGTTTGGTCAGTTTCTCCGGGATCTTGATGTTGGCCTCAACGATCATATGGCCCCGGCCCCTGGTGCGCAGGCTGGGGGCCCCTTCACCCTTGACGGTAAAACGTTGGCCTGGCTGGGTCGCGGCCGGGAAGGAGAAGGATGTCTCGCCATGGATGGTGGGCAGCTCTATGGCAGCCCCCATGGTGGCCTGGGTCATGGTGAGGGGGTAGGAGAGGAAGATGGTGTCCCCATCCCTCTGGAAGTATTCGTGGGGCTCCACATGGATAACCACGTAGAGGTCGCCGTTGCCGCCGCCGCGCCGCCCCCCTTCACCCTCGCCGCGCAGCCGCATGCGGGCCCCGGTGTCAACCCCGGCCGGCACCTTGAGGGAAACCGTCTTGGTCTTGCGGAGAAGGCCGCCGCCCTGGCAGTCGTGGCACGGGTCGGTGATTATCTGGCCCTGGCCCTGGCATTCGGGGCAGGGGGCGGCCACCCGGAAGAAACCCTGTGACCTGGTGACCTGGCCGCTGCCGTGGCAGGTGGCGCAGGTCTGCGGTTTAGTGCCGGGCCTGAGGCCCGTGCCTTCGCAGGTCCAGCAGGTGTCCCGCTTGGTTAGCTCGATCTCCTCTTCACAGCCATGGACGGCGTCTAAGAAAGAGATGGTCAGGTCATAGCGCAGATCAGCGCCCTGGGCCGGACCGCCTCTCTCCTGCCGGGCACCGCCAAAGCCAAAGAGATCCCCGAAGATATCGCCAAAGTTGGAGAAGATGTCCTCAAAGTTACCGGCCCCGCCGCTGAAGCCGGAGTTGCGCAGGCCATCCACCCCATACTGGTCATAGATCTGCCGTTTCTTTTCGTCGCTGAGAACCTCGTACGCCTCCGCCGCCTCCTTGAACTTCTCCTCGGCCTCTTTATCGCCCGGGTTACGGTCCGGGTGATACTTCATGGCCAGTTTGCGGTACGCCTTTTTGATTTCGGCACTGGAGGCGGATCGGTCAACGCCGATGGTATTATAAAAATCTTGGTCCATGGAAGATAAAGAAGTGGTGTTACGCGGGAGGGGAGCGAAAGCCAGGGGGAGGTTGGCCCGGGGCCACCTTATTGCTTTACTGGTGCCCCCTTAGGGGCCCCTGGAAGGCAGCCCCTGGCTTGGCCGTTTTGGTTGGCTGAGATCCGTTTTTTAGCTTGCGGCCGGGGCCGTGGCGGTCTCTTCCTCGGTCTGTTCCACCAGGGGGGGGACGCCCAGGGTGGTGATGTTATCAAAGGAGACATCGCCGGTGGCAATCTCGCGCAGGGTCATGACGATTTCCTTGTTTTTGCCCTGGGTCATGAAGGGCTGGCCCTTGCGATGCTGCTTGACCCGTTTGACGCCCAGGTGGATCAGGGAAAAACGGTTTTCGTTGCCTATCTTCTGCAGGCAATCTTCAACGGTAATACGAGCCATGGGGCTCCTCCTTATGCGGTCGCTCATCTCGGCCACCACTCTGGTGGTTGGCAGGATGGGGGGTGATTTTCGGCTGCGCCTTGCCCTTGTTAAGGCCCTGATTCTGGGGCCTGAGGGGTAAAGGGATAAAGGCGGACTAGAACCGATTTATTATAAACATGATTTATTGTTTGGCAAGAATTTTATTTGCCCCGGCCCGCTGCCAACCACGCCCGAAGCGCCCGAAGCGCCCGAAGGGTGGGTTGGCATGAGTTATGCCATATTTTAGTCGCCTGGGGCTTACGGGGCGCCCCTCTCTGCTAATTGGAAACAGCAGGGGATGAGAGCTGGGTTGGCCGTGGGTCTGATTTGGATGGGGTGGGGCAGGCTGGCTAGGGGGAGGGAGAATTTGCTGGGAAAGGGCAGAGAGTCTGGGGACTCTCCGCCCTTTTTATGGCTAACTACTTCTCAAAGGGGTTGTCCAGGAGCATGGTCTCTTCCCGGTCGGGGCCCACGGAGAGCAGCATCACCGGGGTCTCGGTGAGCTCTTCGATCCGTTTCACATAGTCGCGGGTCTTCCTCGGCAGGTCGTCGGCCGAGCGGACAGCGGAGATATCTTCCTGCCAGCCGTCAATCTCCTCGTAGATCGGCTGCACCACTTGGGCCTTGCGGATATTGCCCGGCATGGCGTGGTAGGTGGTGCCGGCCGCCTCGTAGGCGGTGGCGATCTTCAGTTTGTCCATCCCGCTTAAGACGTCGAGCTTGGTGAGCGCCAGGCCGGTGACGCCGTTAAGGCGCACGGCGTCGTTTGCCACCACGCCGTCCAGCCAGCCGCAGCGCCTGGTGCGGCCGGTGGTGGCGCCAAACTCGCCGCCCCGCTCCTGCATGCCGGCTCCCACCTCGTCAAAGAGCTCGGTGGGGAAGGGACCCTCGCCCACCCGGGTGGTGTACGCCTTGATGATGCCGATCACCGCGTCGATATGGGCCGGGCCGAAGCCGGAGCCAACGCAGGCGTTGCCCGCCACCACGTTGGAGGAGGTGACAAAGGGGTAGGTGCCGTGGTCGATGTCCAGCTGGGTGCCCTGGGCCCCCTCAAAGAGGATGTGCTGGCCGGCCTTGCGGGCCGCGTCCAGCTTGACGCTGACATTGCCTAAGAAGGGGGCCATCTCCTCGGTGTACTCCTGAAACTGACCGTAGATGGCGTCAAAGTCCAGGGGCTGGCCGCCAAACTTATTAACGATGATATCATTCTTCTCGGCCAGGTTATCTCTGAGCTTCTCGCGGAACAGATCCTCGTCCAGCAGATCGCCGCATTTGATGCCGCTGCGCAGGATCTTGTCGCCGTAGCAGGGGCCGATGCCGCGGCCGGTGGTGCCGATCTTGGCCCCGTCCTTCTTCTTCGCCTCGCTGCCCAGGTCCAACGCCTTATGGTACGGCATGATCAGGTGGGTGTTCTCACTGATGGTGAAGCGGGCCGGGGTGACCGGCAGACCCTGCTGGCCCAGAGACTTCATCTCTTCCAGCAGCACCTGGGGGTCAAGGACCACGCCGTTGCCGATCATGCACTGCTTATCCTCGTAGAGGATGCCGGAGGGGATCAGGTGGAAGACAAACTTCTTGCCGTCCACCACCAGGGTATGGCCGGCATTATTGCCGCCCTGAAAGCGGACGACAAAATCAGCATGCTGGGTCAGTAGATCAACGATCTTGCCCTTTCCCTCATCACCCCACTGGGTGCCTACCACCACGACGTTAGCCATTTTCTTTCTCCAACATTTCTTTGAGCCCCTGGCTCTCGTAGCCTGGGGCTGCATGGCCTGCAACAGGCCGTAAAGAGGTGTGAAGGTGCCAGCCTTGCGGCTAAAAAGACCTTCAAGCAAAAATATATTTAAGTTAAGGATGTCCTTTGCCTTTAGAGGGCTTGGAAACCATCTGTTCTCCGGACAAACCTGGCAACGATAGCCAACCCGCTGGCAAATGTCAAGAAAGGCTGGCTGGCTCCCCGCCTTTCTTGACATAGCAGGGGAAATGCCGTATTAGCAGTGAAGTTGTCTGAGACTTTTTTGCTGCCCTAAATTGACTGGTTATCGTAAAGAAAAATGTTTGGTATAGGACTTCCCGAATTCATCCTGATCATGGTGGTGGCCCTCATTGTGGTGGGGCCGGACAAGCTGCCTGGCCTGGCCCGCACCTTGGGTAAGCAGGTGCTGGAGCTTAAAAAGGCGGCAAATTCCCTGAAGGACTCCCTCCAGGATGAGCTGGTGGATGAGAAAAAGCAGATCCAGGAGATCAGCGACAGCTTTTCTGACCTCTCCGACGACTTGAAGGCGGCTGATCCCCCAAAGGATGAGCAAGGGGATGAAGAGGATGAGAAGGATGAGAAGGGTGAGAAGGGTGAGAAGGGTGAGAAGGATGGGGATGAGAAGGACGATGGCGGACCCTCTGTCTCATGACATCGCCCCTGGTCAATCATTTTGATCTTCACCTTAAGGAGTTGCGCCGGCGGGTCTCCATTGCCTTTGGCGCTGTGGTGCTGGTCAGCATCGTCGCCTATCTCTTTGCCGGACCCATCGCCGAATTTCTCATAGCGCCGCTCTTCGCCGCCTGCCCTCAGCTGGCCACCCTGGTCTATACCAACCTCACCGAGGCCTTTGTCTCCTACCTTAAACTGGCGGTTCTGGTGGGGCTCATCGGCGCCTTCCCGGTTATTATCTATCAACTCTGGATGTTTATCTCGCCGGGCCTCCATAGCCATGAACGGCGGCTGGCCGCCAGCGTGGTCTTCTGGGCCACCTTCCTCTTCGCCTTTGGTGTCTGTTTCTCCTACTTTGCCGTGCTGCCCCGGGCCCTTACCTTCTTCATGGGTTTTGCCGGTCCGGAGATGGAGGCCTTACCCAAGCTCGACTCTTACTTAAGCTTTGTGGCCCGCTCATCCCTGGCCTTTGGCCTCGCCTTTGAGATTCCCTTTCTCATGGTAATGGCCGGCAAGGCTGGCTTTGTCCAGCGCAGCTACTTTTCCTCCAAACGGCACTACTTCTACCTGGCTATAATCGTCCTCTCCTTTCTCCTGGCCGCGGGCGACGTGATGTCCACCATGCTCTTGGTCATCCCCCTCTTTATCCTCTACGAGCTGGGTCTGCTGGTGATGCGGATCTTTGGCGTGGGCCGTTAGATTTTTTCCTGTGAATATCAAATGTCGAA
>JBDLJA010000062.1:0-10144 GCA_039714595.1 Thermodesulfobacteriota bacterium
GTCCGGGCGGCTGGCCTGGTGATCTGGCTTACGGCCACGGAGGCCACCATCTGTAGCCGTCTGGCCGCTGACAGCAATAGCGAAAGCCAGCGTCCCGCCCTAACCGGGGCGGACAGCATGAGCGAGGTGAGTCAGGTGTTGCGGGAGCGAATCCCCCTCTACCAGGCCAGCGCCCAGGCGGAGGTGGACGCGGAAGAGCCCCTGGCCCAGGTGGTGGCCCGGGTTGTCGAGCTGTGGCAGGAGATGATTGCCTGAAATGGAGAACCCCATTGGGGCTGCTGGCAAGTTATTAGGTAGCAAAAAAAGATCTTGATAAAGGAAGGGTAAAAAAATGGCAGGAAACAGTTTTGGTCAGGCCTTCAGGATAACCACCTGGGGCGAATCCCACGGCACGGCCGTGGGGGTAACGATTGATGGTTGTCCGGCCGGCCTGCCCCTGGTGGAGGCGGATATCCAGACCGATCTGGACCGGCGCCGGCCTGGCAAGGGGGGGGCCACCAGTCCCCGTAAGGAGGAGGATCTGGTGGAGATCCTCTCCGGCGTCTTTGAGGGGCGGGCCACCGGCACCCCTCTCACCTTGGTTATCTATAATAAGGACGCCCACTCCAAGTCGTACAACCATCTCAAGGATATCTACCGGCCCGGCCATGGCGACTTCTCCTATGAGAAGAAGTATGGCATCCGCGACCACCGGGGGGGCGGGCGCTCCTCGGCCCGGGAGACCGCGGCCCGGGTGGCGGCCGGCGCTGTGGCCCGGAAGATCCTGGCCTATGCGGGGGTCGAGGTGATGGCCTACACCGTGGCCCTGGGCACCATCAGATGCCACGAGCTGGATCTGGATCAGGTGCGGGCCAACCGTTTGAACTGCCCGGATCAGGCCGCGGCTGCGGCCATGGAGGAGCTGATCAGCCAGGTGCGCAAGGAGGGTGACACCCTGGGCGGGGTGGTGGAGGTGGCGGCCCTGAACTGTCCCACCGGTCTGGGTGATCCGGTCTTTAACAAGCTGGACGCCGACCTGGCCGGGGCCCTGATGTCCATTGGCGCGGTGAAGGGGGTGGAGATCGGCGCCGGCTTTGGGGCGGCCGCCATGCGCGGCTCCGAGAACAACGACCCGATCACCCCGGAGGGTTTTGCCTCCAACAACAGCGGCGGCATCCTGGCCGGGATCTCCAACGGCGATCCGGTGGTGGCCCGGGTGGCGGTGAAGCCAATCCCCTCCATCGGCAAAGCCCAGCAGACGGTGAACCTGGCCAATGAGCCGGTGGAGGTGAAGATCGGCGGCCGCCATGACATCTCGGCCATCCCCCGCATCATCCCGGTCTGCGAGGCCATGGTCTGCCTCACCCTGGTGGACCACCTGCTGCGCCAGGAGGTGGTGGAGTTTGGCGTGGACCTGTGGATGGATTAGAAGGGGAATTGGCTCAAAAAGAAATGTGATTACCAGCGAATCTCAGCCAAAGAGATGCGCCCCTTTAATTTTGCCACGGAATCCACCGAAGACAGGGAATGTTTTCACTCAATTTCCGTGTCTTCGGTGGATTCCGTGACAAGGCGGTATACGCGCCTGGTAATCGCTCAGCCAAGTGAACTTCAGTGAAGTTTCTTGGCAATCAGGAAAAGAAATGTCCGGCCCCAGGAGACGCATTAGCCGATGAAAAAGAAAAAAAAGATAAAAAAAATCTGGTTTGTCACCCGGGAGTATGACGGCTTGGCCGGGGCCGGCGGGGTCAAGGATGTGTGCCGGCAGCTGGCCGAGGCCCTGGCCGTCCACGCTTCAGTGACGGTGGTCATGCCGTGCTACGGCTTCATGAACCCCAAGGAGCTGGGCTTCCGGCCAGCCGGCCGGCTCTCGGTGGCCATGAACTACGCCGCTGAGGAGCGCCATGAGGAGGTGGAGTTCTGGCGCCGCAAGGAGAGGCTGGCCAGTGACGGCGGCAAGCTCACCATCTTTCTCGCCGACGCCCAACGTTTTCAGGAGAAGCAGGGGGTTTACACCTACACCGCGGAGGATGAACTCCTCAACCCGCTCCATATCAGCGGCCAGGGCCATGACGATTATTTCGCCATGAACGTCCTCCTCCAGAAGGCGGCCCTCTGCCTGATGATGGAGAAGAATAAGCGGCCCCAGATAATCCACTGCCACGATGGCCACACGGCGCTTATTCCGGCCCTGGTCCGGGAGCGCGACGGTTTCCGCCACTTCTTCCACGCCACCGGCCTGGTGGTCACCATCCACAACGCCGGAATCGGCTACCACCAGGAGGTGGGCGACCTGGACTTTGCCCAGGCCATCACCGGCCTGCCCCGCTCCTTTATCGGTAAAAACCTCCTGGGCGGTGACTTTGACCCCTTTATCGCCGCCGCCCCCCACGCCGAGATCAACACGGTGAGCGAGAACTACGCCCATGAGCTGCGGGCCACCGAGGCGGATGAGCTCACCGGCTGGCTGGGCCACTTTCTCATGACCCGGGGCTGTAAGCTGCGCGGCATCACCAATGGCATTGACCCCCTCTGCTTTGACACCAGGGAGCCTGAGGATCTCCAGCTGGCCGCCTCTTTTTCAGTGGCGGAGGGGGAGATGGCCGGTAAGGCGGTCTGCCGCGAGGCCCTGTCAGAGTTGCTGGAGGGTGAGCTGGCCCAGGTGGAGCGCACCGGCACCCTGGCCCCGCGCCCGGAGCAGCCCCTGCTCACCTTCATCGGCCGTTTCTCGGCCCAGAAGGGGGTGGACAAGCTGGTCAAGGCGCTCCATGTCCTGCTGGCCGCGGATCCCGATTTTCAGGTGGTGATCCTGGGCAGCGGCCAGGCCGATATCGCCCTGGGCCTGCGCAGCCTGGCGGCCGATGGTGCCCATGGGGGCCGGATCTGTCTGCTGGAGGGCTTTGATCAGGTCCTGGCCGGCCAGATCTACGCGGCCGGCGATTTTTTCATCATTCCCTCCCAGTATGAGCCGTGCGGCCTCACTGATTTTATCGCCCAGCTCCATGGCAACCTGCCCATCGTCCATCACGTGGGGGGGCTGGTCAAGGTGGAGGAGGGCGAGACCGGCTTTGCTTACGCAGAGCACTCCTCCCTGGCCCTGATCGAGGCGGTGGAGGATGCCCTGGCCACCTTCCGGGAGCGGCCGGAGAAGATCATGGCCATGCGGCGGGCCGCCGTGGAGCGTATAGCGGAAAAGTATACCTGGGCCAAGGTCTCCGAACATTACCTGGAGCTGTATGGAGAGGCGCTGTGCAACGATTGACAGTGGCTGGGGGTGAAGAGCCGGCCAATCCCTGGGCCATGGGCCGGCGCGACTCCCTGCTCCGCTCCCTGGTGAGCGATTATCTCTTGGTCCGCCAAGGCTGTCTGGCCCTGGCCTCGGAGCCGGCTGCGGCCAGGGCTGAACTGGAGCAGCTTTTGGGGGACGAACGGCTTCCCGGCCCCCTGAGCCAGCTGGTAGCCACCTTTAATCTGATCTGGTCCCCGGCTACCCAGCCGGAATTTGCCGACGCGGCGCGGCTGCTGCGCTTGGAGCTGCTCAAACTGCACGCCAGCCTCAGCATGGAGCTCCTGGGCCGGGCTGCTGCCGGGCGCCCGGAGCTAGGGGAGCTGGTGGCCCGGCTGGACACCCTGCTTTTGGAGCTGGTTCAGGGCGAGGCTGAAAATCCCCTCCTCCTGCGCTTATTCCTTGAGCAGCCGGGACTCTCTGTGACACTATGGGACAAAGATTTAGCCCAGCTCTTTGCTGAGCTGTTCCCCCACACCCCTGAGGCGGGCTACCTCATCGCCGCCAAGAGTTATTTCACCGCCCACCGCCTCAAAGAGGCCCTGGCCGCCTATGAACAGGCCCTGGCCATAAATCCGGCGCAGGAGGAGGCGAGGCGCAAGAGTTACGTGATCAGCGGTATGGTCCGCGACGCCGCGGCCCGGGAGGGGGAGGACTGAAATTTTATCTTTCAGAGATGTAACATACTCACATAAGGGTGTTAGGTAGGGAGCCTCGCAGGCTCGCTTTCCTGTTTTTAGTAGGGGGAGCAGGAAAAAATAATCCACCAGGAGATTAATGTTATGGCGATTCGCATCGGTATTAACGGTTTTGGCCGGATTGGCCGGAGTATCTTCAGGGCCATTGCCACCTATCCGGAGTTCGCGGATATGGAGGTGGTGGCCATCAACGACCTCACCGACAACAGCACCTCGGCCCATCTCCTCAAGTATGACTCGGTGATGGGGGTGTTTGGCCCGGAGGTCTCGGCCACTGAGCATGGCCTCCTGGTGGCGGGCCGCGAGATAGCCATCCACAGTCACCGCAATCCGGCCGAGATTCCCTGGGGTGATATGGGGGTGGAGTATGTGGTGGAGTCCACCGGCCTCTTCTGCACGGCGGAGAAGGCGGCCGCCCATCTGGAGGGCGGGGCCCGCAAGGTGGTGATCTCGGCCCCGGCCAAGGGCAACCTGCGCACCATCGTCATGGGGGTCAACGACCATGAGTATGACCCGGCCAGCGACCATATCGTCTCCAACGCCTCCTGCACCACCAACTGCCTGGCCCCGGTGGCCAAGGTGATCATGGACCGTTTCGGCATCCGCAAGGGGCTGATGACCACGGTCCACGCCTACACCAACGATCAGTCGATCCTCGACTTTCCCCATGGTGACCTGCGGCGGGCCCGGGCCGCGGCCCTTTCCATGATCCCCACCAAGACCGGGGCCGCCGCCGCCGTCTCTCTGGTCCTGCCGGAGCTGAAGGGCAAGTTCGACGGGCTGGCGGTGCGGGTGCCCACCCCCAACGTCTCGCTGGTTGACGTGGTCATGGAGGTGGAGAAGGAGACCTCGGTGCCTGAGGTGAACGAGGCCCTGGCCGCGGCGGCGGGCCGCTACCTGGGTTATTCGGACGAGCCTCTGGTCTCCATCGACTACCAGGGCAACCCCCACTCCTCGGTGGTGGACGCCGATTCCACCAAGGTGATCGGCAATATGGTCAAGGTCCTCTCCTGGTATGACAACGAGTGGGGCTACTCCAACCGGGTCCTGGATCTGATTCTGCTCATGGAGGAGAAGAAACCGCTTTAAAAAGAGAATAACGAATATCGAACCGCAGAATTTTGAATGTCGAAGTGGTGAATGGCTTGCGGTAGAGAAAGGTGGAAGGGACCACATCAGCCCAAGGTGCCCCAGGGACCAGCTAACTTCTCAAGATTGACTCCACTCCTTCGACATTCGACATTCATCATTCGAAATTCTGCGGTTCGCTGTTACAAAACATGTCCCTACCTGAAACATCCAAGGCCCTGCAGGCCAACCTGGCCGAGACCGCCGTCACCGAGGTTATCATCCCCCCGGAATTTATCCTCCTCTGTGACCTGGTGGCCGATTACCGCGGCATCCATGACGCCATCCATGGTCTCCTCTACGAGATAAGCCACCCCTACCGCAACTGGAACCAGCTCCTGCCCAAGCTGCGCGCCTTTGCCCTGAAAAATAACCAGATATACGCCCGCTCCAGCGAGGGGCCAAAGGTCTTTACCCTCTTCACCGAGCTCTTTCTCAAGGCCCTGGATGAGGCGGGCCGTAACAGCCAGCTGCGTGCCCTGGCCATGGAGTCGCTCCTGGCCTATGTGGAGCGGTTGCTGGCCGTCCTTGCCGAGGCGGAACTCTGCCTCTACCAGGATGAGCTGGATAACTTCATGACCCGCCTGGGTACTCTCCCCGAGGAACAGGTGATGCTCATGGTCCAGGGCCATCACCCCATGAAGAAGATGGCCCAGCGTCTCCTGGCCCAGCGCCAGGAAGGGGCCGACTTTGATCTCGCCGCCACCGTTGCCCTGCTGCGCCATGTCCTTACCCTCAACTACCGCTACTGGCTCTCCGAGGATGACCCCCTGCCCTGGTTTGAGCAGGAGTGCGGCGCCATGTGCGCCGACTGGCAGGCGGGTGAGCGTTTTGGGGCCATCTCCCACGCCCGCCTTAACACCCATCTGGCCCGGCTGGCCGAGCTGGCCGCTGATGGTGAGCCCGCCACCCTGGAGGCGATGCTGGACCTGCCCTCCCACATGGATATCGTCCGTCTCTACCGGGAGATCCCGGAGCGGCTGGCCGCCACCCAGGAGGCGGGCGGCGAGGAGGACCGTTACGCGGAGAATCGCAAGCTGATCTTCCTCTTCCGGATCATGAAGACCACCGGTCTCTATCTGATCCATGAGGAGACCCTGCGGGAGATCAACCGTAACCTGGTGAGTCTCATCCGCGAGCAGCCGTACGAGGAGATCGAGTCATTTCTCCTCACCACCATGAGGCTGTTGCAGGAGAACGTCCAGCGTTACCCCCACACCGCCCTGCAGTGCATCCAGATCTTAGGCTCCGAGGCGTTCGCCCGTGGTTCCAGCCTCCTGGCCGAGACCTTTCTCTGGGAGACGGTGCGCTTCGGCTTTCAGTACGCCAACGTGGTGGGGGTGGATGACGAGTGGCAGCCCATTACCAACCCGTCCCACCTCACCAATATCAGGGCCTGGCTCAACCTGATCATGCAGGAGCCCAAGTGGTGCGCCACCCTCTTTTCGGCCCTGATCATCAACATCAACCTCTCCGGCACCTGCGTCAAGGACACCGACCTGTTCCAGCGCGATATAACCAAGCTGTTGAACCACGCAGTGGGCCCGGTCTACAACCTGGTGAAGCAGTTCACCAAGCTGATGCCGGTATTTTTTAACGATATCGGGGCGGAAGGTAAGCTGCGTGATGTCTCCACCGAGATCGATGAGATCCACAAGCGCAAGGACAGGCTGATCCATTTCCTCCGTAAGCAGTCCCATGTGGAGAGCTCCAACCTGATCGTCGACTTTATCCAGGCGATCATCTCCTTCTGGGCCGGCCTGGACAAAGAGGTGCTGGTGGACTACCTGCCGGCCGAGGTGCTGGAAGAGGTGCAGGTTGACGGGCCATTCGTGGAGCACCAGCACCAGCTGATTGGCCGTATCCTGGCCCAGGAGTGGGTGGCGGATGAGGCGGGGCTCCTGGCCGTGGAGCCCCAGCGGTTGGATGAATATCTGGCCAACCAGGAGGATATCCCGGCCCATGAGCGCCTCCGTTTCCGCCTCCTGGTGGAGATGTACCGCCTTCTGGACCAGAAGTACAACCTGGGGGTCCAGGAGATCCGCCACCAGCTGGAGGAGGCGGTCTCCTCCTCCTTCCCGGAGCTCCAGCCCCTGCTGGAGGATCTGGTGCTCTGCGACACCTTCCAGTGCCTCGGCTCGCTCCTCACCCACCTGGAAAAGCTCAAAGAGATCATCTTAAGCGACGAGGTGTTCACCGCCCGGGAGGATATCTTCTACAAGCGCCACATCGCGGTGGATATCCCTTCCGTCTATGGCCGTTACCGGGAGAAAAAATTTGACGCCCTGTCGCTGACCTTCCGGCTGGAAAACCTGGCCAATATCTATCTGGAGCGGCTGCCCGAACAGGTCCAGACCACCTTCGTCACCCGGGCCACCTTCATGCGGGTGGTCAACTGTCTGCGCTTTTACCTGCGCGCCTTAAAGATCGACGGCATCATCAGCCGCAAGCTGGAGACCTACGTCTCGCTCCTCTCCAACTCCCTGGCCCTGAAGCGCTTCTCCTACACCCAATATCTCGACATCTTCCGCGGTCTTTCCGAAGGCGTCAAGGATGTGATCTACGCCTACTACACCAACATCCACCAGAATAACCTCTCCATCATCATCCCCCAGATGGGCCGGGCCAACCTGCTGGCCAAGTACCGTAACCTGTGGCGGGATTCGGGGAGCGACGAGGAGATGACCACCAATATCCATCAGATCTCCGAGGCGTTCATGCGCGATCTCATCGCCGGTACCTTCGGCCTCCAGCATCTGGATAACTTCATCGCCACCATCTATCACACCCTGGAGCGGCAGCGGGAGATCTTGGACGAGCAGCAGCTGGACCTGCTCCTGACCTATAACACCGACAAGATTATCCATCAGCTGGGCTCCAAGACCGCCACCGGTTCCAACCTGGTCCTGCTGGGCAATAAGGGCTACAACCTGACGCTTATGGCCGGCGATGGGCTGCCGGTGCCCCCCGGTTTTGTCATCACCACCGAGGTGTTCCGCTGCTGGCCGGTGATTAAAGGCTTCAACCGGGCCCGGGAGGATTTCATGGACCGGATCAGGGAGTCGCTCAGTTCCCTGGAGAAGCAGACCGGCCGCACCTACGGTGATATTGATCGGCCCTTACTGGTCTCGGTCCGCTCCGGCGCCTCCATCTCCATGCCGGGGATGATGGCCACCATCCACAATGTGGGGCTCAATGAGGAGATCTGCCTGGAGTTCGTCCGGCGCACCGGCAAGGAGTACCTGGCCTGGGACAACTTCCGCCGCTTCCTCCAGTCGTGGGCCATGGCCTGCGGGGTGGAGCGCGAGGTGTTTCAGACCCTGATGAATGAGGCGAAAAAAAGGCACGGGATCAGTAAGAAGGCGCAGTTCTCCGCCGTCCAGATGCGGGAGCTGGCCCTGGCCTACCAGAAGAAGACCAGGTCCCTGGGCATTGGCATCCCCAATGACCCGTGGCTCCAGCTCACCGGCGCCATCGAGATGGTCCTCACCTCCTGGGATACGGCCAAGACCCAGGAGTACCGCAAACTCATGGGGGTCTCCGACGCCTGGGGCACGGCGGTGATCGTCCAGGCCATGGTCTACGGCAATCGCAGCCGGAAGGCGGGCAGCGGCGTGCTCTTCACCGCCCACCCCTACCGCCGGGTGCGGCGGGTGGCCCTGTGGGGCGACTACTCCCAGGGCGACCAGGGGGAGGATATCGTCAGCGGCCTGGTCTCCACCTATCCCGTCTCCATTGAGCAGGCGGAGATCGACGGGCGGCCGGCGGCCGAATCGTTGGAGCGGGTGGCGCCGGCGGTCTATGAGAGGCTGCTGGAGATAGCCCGGCAGCTGGTCTATGAGAAGGGGTGGAATCCCCAGGAGATAGAGTTTACCTTCGAGGGGCCGGCGGCGGAAGACCTCTTCGTCCTCCAGACCCGGGATATGATTACCATCAAGAAACGGGAGCAGTTTTCTGTCTTTGTCGACGGCCCGGAGTTTGACGCCGCTACCTTAGGCAAGGGGATCGGCGTCTCCGGCTCGGCCATGTGCGGCCGGGCCGTTTTTTCAGATGAGAATATCGATCAGTTGCGGGAAAGGGAGCCCAAGACGCCGCTGATCCTCATCCGCCAGGACACGGTGCCGGAGGATATCCGGGAGATATCCCGGGCCGATGGGCTCTTAACCGCCCGCGGCGGCCAGACCTCCCACGCCTCGGTGATCACCCTGCGGTTGGAAAAGACCTGCGTGGTGGGTTGCCAGAACCTGCGGGTCTTTGAGTGGAAGGAGCGGTGCGAGATCGGCGAGCACGTCATCCGTTTCGGCGACTGGATCGCCATTGACGGCCGTAAGGGTTTGCTGGTCAAGGGCAAGCACCCCGTTAAGGAAGAGGTGCACATCCTGCCCATGTGAGGGGCCTAGCCTGGGTGTAACCCATAAAGCTTCGCGCAAACAGCCTAACAGGGAAACTCAGCACGAAGAGGTGAGAAACCAGGCAGTTTTTCATCTCTGCGTGCTGAAAAATAGCGCCAGGAAAATACGAAAGTTTGAGTGAGAAAGGTTACTGGTGTCTATCCCGGACTTCAAAACCGGTGCAGTGGGTTAACAGCCTGCAGGGTGGCTTCTATTCCCATGCGCTTCCGCCACCATCTTACTAGCGAATAGGGCCCTAGGCCCCATCATCGCCAGCAGGCTTTGTCTCGCCCTCGGGGGCCTCTTCTTTCTCTGCCGCCGCGCCCTGCTCTGCCACCGTCTCAGCCTCGGGCTCAGCGGCACCTTCTGCCTCACCCTCTGCTGCTGTCTCGGCCGCAGGCTCCGTTGCACCTTCTGCCGCTGTCTCGGCCACGGGTTCCGCTCCACCTTCGGCTGCTGTCTCAGCCCCAGGTTTGGCTGCGCCCTCTGCCGGTGTTGCCGCCGCGGGCGGCTCCATGGGTTCCGGTGGCGGCGGATAGCCGGGGGGGATTTCGGTGGGCCGGTTGACCTTGCCCGGCTTGGTCATCTTGGAGGGGGGCAGGACAATGGCGGTGATCTTCTTAATCTCGTCCCGCACGTTGGCGTCCATCAGGCAGGTGTCG
>JBDLJA010000063.1:0-9322 GCA_039714595.1 Thermodesulfobacteriota bacterium
TGGCGCCTCCTCCTTCCCTGTCCGGGGAATATTCTTGACTCCAGCTGTTGCTATTGTGGACAATATTTAAGAATGTTTCCTGTTTGTTGCGGGGAAGAGTGTTCCCTTTTGGGGCGTCATCAGCCTGATATAGACTTGCCGTCACTTGCGGCGGCTAGGTGGGGGAGGGCGTAATGCGGGTAATGATCTGGATAATAGTGTTGCTGTTGGCGCCACTCTCCCTGGCTGGAGAGCTTATGGCCCGGGCCAAGGTGGACACGGTGGTCCTGGCCAATGGTGATAGCCTTACCTGTGAGATAAAGGAGCTGGCTAATGGCCGTCTGCAGCTGAGCACCAACTACACGCGTTCCTCCTTCAACCTGGACTGGCGGGAGGTTAAAAGGTTGGTGAGCCCGGCCCATTTTGAGATTGACCTGGAGGATGGCTCAACCATCTATGGCCAACTGGCCGACTCAGGCCTCGACCAGATGATCAGGGTGGAGCATGATGGCTCCCACCGGTTGGTGGAGAGGAGCCAGGTGGTGGCCATAGTGCCCATCTCCCCCGCCTTCAAGGATCGGGTCAAGCTCAACCTGGGGGCGGGCTATGTTGCCTACAAGGCCCAGAATCAGCGGAACTTCAACCTCTCCGCCGATGGCCGCTACCGTGACCGGAAAAGGCTGCTCACGGTGAGCGGCAGCTGGATAAACATGGAGCAGGATGAGGTCTCCAACGATGATCAGGCTGAGACGAGCTTAAGGGTCTTCAATCGGGCTGAGGCGGGTCTAAGCGCCATCCGTTTTGTTGGCCCGCGCTGGGGTGTCCTGGCCATTGTCGATTTCCTCCAGAGCGACGAGCTGGACCTGGACTACCGGCTAACCAGCGGCGTCGGGGTGAGCCGGATCCTGGTTAAGTCAAATAGAAATTATTTCCGAACCAGCGGCGGCCTGGCTTACACCAATGAGAGCTACGGCACCGAGTCAAGCGGCGATCGCAACAACATGGAGGCTTTTTGGGGCCTCACTCTGGGCCGTTTTGTCTTTCGTGAGCCGGAGACGGAGATCAGCTCCCGTCTGGTGATCTTTCCAAGTATTACTAACTCGGGGCGCTGGCGCAGTGAGTTGAACGTCAAGCTGCGTTACGAACTGTTCCACGACTTTTTCCTGCAGTTGACCGTCTTCGACAGCTATGATTCGGATCCGCCCTCCATCGAGGAGGTGAATCATGACTGGGGCCTGGTCTCCTCCCTGACCTACTCCATTATCTGATTTTTTTGCTTCTTCCCCCTAGCGTTTTTACCGGGGAGCCGCTGGTAAAGGCAAACTCAAGCCCCTCTTCGCCCGGCAATAGTCCCTTTGGCCCTACAGAAAGAGAATCAGCCCCCAGACCAGGGGGACTTGGATGAGGGCGAGGAAAACCGCGGCCGAGCCTTGATCCTTGGCCCGGCCCGCCAGCTCATGCTGCTCACTGCCAATTCTGTTCACCACGCTCTCAACGGCGGAGTTGACCAGTTCGGCAATCAGCACCAGGATTATCGAGCCTGCCAAGAGACTCTTTTCCGCCCCTGTCTCACCCAGGAAAATCCCTAAGGGGATGAGGAGCAGGGCGAGAACCACCTCCACCCTGAACGCCTCTTCCTCCCTGAAGGTGGCCCGCAGCCCCTGCAGGGAGAAGCCGCAGCTGCGGACAATGCGGCGGTAAAAGATAGTCGTTGATTTTGCCATTTTTCATACCATGGGGCGCGAGAGTTTTTTTTACCCTGCTCTCCCAGGCCTCCCGTAGAGGTTTGTCCGGTTTGGGAACGCAGTAGCGGCAGGGTGAAAGGGGTAAGTCTGATTTGTTTTCAATGCCAGCTTAAGCCTGCCATTGCCAGGCAAAAGAAAAAATCACCTTAGCAAAAAAATCCCCTGGGGGAAATGGTTCTGCCTCAATTCTTTCCGGGCCCAATGGCCTGGCCGGCCGCCGGGTCCACTGAGCGCAGGTGGAGGTCCTGCTGGGGAAAGGGGATCTCTATGTTGGCCGCGGTGAACTCGTCGTTGATCTCCTGGTTCAGCTCGCTTAAGACCACCAGCCTCTCCGCCACGTCCGGAATCCAGGCCAGCAGTTCAAAGTCCAGGGAACTGGCGCCAAAGGCGAGAAAGAGGGCTCGGGGTTTGGGGGTGGAGAGGACCAGAGGGTGCTCTTCAGCGCAGGCGAGGAGAATCTCCATAACCTGGCCGATGTTGCTGCCATAGGCCACCCCCACCGGCACCCGGATTCGGATCAGCCGCTCGGCCAGGGTCCAGTTGGTCACCTGGCCGGTGATCAGGTCGGCGTTGGGGATGACGATCTCGGCGTTGTCATAGGTCTTGACCACGGTGGCCCGCAGGCCGAGATCTTTAATCTCCCCCATCTCCTCGCCCACCTGGATGATGTCGCCCACCTTGATGGGCCGTTCGAAGAGGAGGATCAGGCCGCTGACAAAGTTGTTGAATATGGCCTGCATGCCAAAGCCTAGGCCCACACCCAGGGCGCCGCCCAGGATGGTGAGCTGGGTGAGTTCCAGTCCCAGGGCCTTGAGGAGGACGATGAAGCCCAGGAGCACCACCGCGTAGTGAACGATGCGGGTAACGGAGAGCTGGGCCCCGCGCTGGATGTTGTAGCGCGGCAGCAGTTCCTGGCTCAGCAGGGCCCTGAGCCAGCGGGAGAAAAGGATGGTGGCGTAGATGATGGCGGCCGTGGTGAGGAGGACGCCCAGGTTCAGCATCTTAAAGGAGAAGATGGGGATGGTGGAGGTGAGCAGTTCGCCCATATTGGCCAGGGAAAAGGGGTGGCGCAGCAGGATCTGCAGGAGGCGCAGGCCGAATATGGCCAGGTAGGCGGTGGCGAACAGGGGGGCCAGCTCCCGGCTGATGGCCTGGCTGTGCCGCCGGAGCAAGGGCAGGGGTGTTCTGCTTAGGATTAGCTCCGTCAGGCTGATGGTGACTTGGTAAAGCATCCAGCCGGTGAGGGCGTTGACCAGGCTCCGCAGGAAGGCGGTGAACAGGTATTGGCTCAGCTTGTCAAGGCCGAGGAAGGTGGACCCCATGATGACCAGCATAAAGAGGGCGCCCAGCTCCAGGGCCAATAAGAGCCAGAGCCTGTTTTTTTGCTTGCGGTGGGTCTGCCAGGCCTGGCGGCCGCAGAGGATGAGGCCGCCGCAGGTGGCCGCAAAGATGTAAAAGCGCATCAGGGGCTGGGGCAGGGCGATGAGCTGGAGCAGCATGGTCAGGGCCAGAAAAAGCACGGAGCGGCTGAAGAATTTTCGCAGGCCGGGACTGGGTATGAGGAGCAGGCTCAGGGGCAGCAGGGTGATGACCACGGCCAGGTGGATCAGTTGCGTCAGGTCATAGGGGGTCTCGCCGGAGCTGCCCAGGGTCAGGGTATAGATGGTCAGCACCGGAAAGAGGGCGGTGGCCAGGGGGCGGCGGGTGAAGGCGGCGCAACGGGGTGAAAGCCCAGGGCTGCCGGCGCAGCGGCGGATCCAGCCCCAGGCAGTTAGGGAGAGGATGGTGAGAACAATCAGGTGGTCCAGCTCCTGCTTGATTGCCGATAACTTGGCATAGGTGGCCTGGCCCAAGTTGGCCCCGGCCTCACGGCTTATGCCCCGCAGGGAGGTCCAGTATTCGGCCGCGAAGAAGGGGGGGGCGGTGCGGGTCATTATGGCCCGCTGGTGTTTGTGGCTTATCTCCCGCAGCTGGGCCTCCAGGCCATAGAGGTGGACCTGCATCGCCTCCAGGCGGGTCACCGCTGTTTTCTGCGCCTCCAGGTGCTGGCCCAGGAGCTCCAGGGCCGAGTTCACCTGCTCCAGGCGGGTCTTGACATCCTGGGCCACCAGCTGCAGGGCGTCATTTTCCTGGATCTGCTCCATGGCCCGGGTCAGTTTCTGCTGCTGTTTGGCCCAGTGGACATGGGCCAGGATGAGCTCCTCCTGGGCCTGGGTGTATGGCCCGCCCTCCTCGGTGACGATCTTTTCCAAGCCCTGGAGGGTCATCTCCAGGACGGCCAGCTGCTCATCGTACTGCTGGGGCCGCTGTCCCGCCTGGTCAATCTCCCCGGCCAGCTCCTCTATCTTCCCCTCAAGTTCCGGGATCCGCTCTTTCATGGCCAGCGGATCCACCATGGTGGCCAGCTTCTCCTCCAGGTCTATGCGTTCCTTGGCCAGCTGCACATCGCCGCCCATGAGCTCCTCCAGGGAGGGGGCTTTCTTCTGGAGGAGCTTTTTTTGCCCCTTGTCCAGGCTGGCCGCGGCGCTCTTCTCCGCTGCTTCGCCACTCTCTGCCAGGCCAGGGGCGGCGGGGCCAAAGAGGAGCAGCAGCAGGGTGGAGAAGAGCAGGCCGGCAATAAACAGCAGGTTCAGGCGGCTGGCTGGCAACATGGTAAACCCTGGGCTTGATGATGGGGCACTTTGCTGTTAATGGCGGCGGCCCCCCCAATGTCCCCTGCTCACGGGCCGGTGGTACTGGTGGCGCTGCATGGCCCGTTGCCGGGAGAAACGCTGGCGCTGGATGTGGGAGCGCTGTTGGTAGCCGGCGTGGGGGCTCTGGGCAAATCTCCCCTGGGGCTGGACATGGTGGGGCTGGGGCCTGGGCTGTGGTCTGGGTTGGGGCCTGGTCTGGGGTCTAGGCTGGGGCGCGGCCTGTTGGACATGGGGCTGCTGGACCCGGGGCTGCTGGGGATGATGCTCCTGCCAGCCGCCATTGTGGCGCTGCTGCCATCTGCCGTTTTGTTCCCGGTACACATTGCCCTGCTGATCGCTGAGGACGTTGCCCCATCGTCTCCCCGGGACAGGGGCAGGTCGTCTGGCCACCGGCGGCCTGACCACGCCCGGTATGGGGGGCGGCCCGCCAGGAGGGCCGATGCGCCGGCCTGGCCTGACCCGGGCCGGTTGCCGGGGGCGGCGGTAGATGTTGTTGTTTCTGGTATAGCGGTTCCAGTTATTCTGGTTGACATTGATGTTGACGTTGTTGACATTCACCCGCTGGTTGAAGGTGGGCCGGTAGCCCCCCGGGCCCCACCAGCCGTGGCGGTGGTAGGGGGTGGGATGGTAGAAGCCGCCGGAATGGAAGCCGAAGTGGAAGGGGCCTTTATTCCAGCTCAGGCCAAAACCCCAGCCGCTCCAGGGATTGTAGGAGACATTAAAGCCCCAGGTGGACTGGCGGGGGAAGTAGTAGCTGGGGGTGACCCACGGCTGGTAATGGTAGCCCGTGCCATAGACGATGGTGGGACCGTAGACAAAGCTGCCCATGTAGCCGGGGGTGTAGCCCACATAGACCAGCTCCGGGGTGGAGTCGTAGACGTACACATATTTGCAGTTGTAGACCGGTGATGAGGGCGGCACATTGCCGATGCCCGGCGGGGCGTGGTCCGAGACCTGCCAGGGGCCTTCCGCTTTGCTGGCCAGGTACCAGACGCCCTCTTTCACCAGGTAGTAGTCCTTGCCCGCCTTCAGCACCGTCTCCGAGGCATTCACCGCGTGAGCCAGGTCGGTCTTGGCGATTTTCTTGAACTTGGGGCGGCCGTCGTAGGTCACCTTGATATCCACCTGACCCCGTTGCACCGTGGCGGTCTGGGGGATCTGGGCGTCCATCACCGCCTCCCGCGCCTCATGGGTGCCGGCCACGTAGGCCCGGACATCGCCGTAGTCGGAATCCGCCGGGATGCTGGCAAAGGCGTCCGGCAGCTTGTCTGCCGCCACATATTGCCACGGCCCCGCCATCACCTTGGCCCTGTACCAGCGGCCGGAGATGACCAGGAAGTAGTGCTGGCTGGCGACATCCATGAAGACCGGCGTCTCGCTGTTGTCCATCGCCAGCAGTTCGGCGGTCAGCGGCTTGAAGTTGGCCTTGCCGTCAGAGACCACCAGCTCGCATGCCTCGTGGACCACGACAATGGCCGGGGCGTTGCTGGCGCTTATCTCTGCCGCGGCCTGTCCCTGCTGCTGATACTCCTCCTTGAGCTTTTTTTCCTTGGCGGCCACGATCTTTACCAGTTCGGCCGCTGGCTGCGGGTCATAGCGGTAGGGTCCGTCAATATGGCCGGATTTGTACCATACCTTGTCAGCGGCGTTGAGGTAGTACGCCTTGCCCCGGCGGAAGAGGGGGTAGGGGGTGTTGGCCACCAGCTGGTAGGAGCTGCCGTCAATCCTCTGGAACATGGCCTTGCCATCGATCTGCACCAGCAGGGCCGGATGGTCTGTGTAGATGATGCGCGGTGGCTTGGTCTGCAGATCGGCGCTGGCCTTCTTCTCCTGGTCCAGGGCGGCCAGGGAGGTGGTGAGCTCGTCCAGGGAGGTGGTCAGGGGGTTTTTTGCCAGGGCCTGGGCCACCGCCTTTTTGAAGGCGGGGGCCAGCTCCTCTCGGCCCTCGGGGAAGCGGGTCTCGCTGATGGTGAGGTTGTCGTAGTGGACCACCCCCTCCTGCCGGTCGATATCCAGGCGGGCGGTGAACCAGGTGACACCGAAGACCGGCTCTTTCTGCTTCTTGTCGTGAAAGGCCACGGCGGCCCTGGCCTTGAGGATGTTGTTGCTATAGGACTCCGCCTGGGGCTGAAAGACGGAGATGGTGCCGGATGGTAGAGACACCTCCCGGGGCCACTGCTGCTGCTCCTGCTGCTCCTGCTTTCCGGCACCCTGGGCCAGGGTGAGGGGCAGCAGGAGAAGGGCCATGAGGATGAGGGTGGTCTGCTTTGGCATCTTTTTTTCCTTTATTATTCGCAGAAGGTTTTATCTGTAAGTTAAAACCAGACACCGCAGGTCAAGCCTGCTGTTAGCTTTGCCAGCGGTGTCTGCTCATGGAAACTCTCCACGCATTTTACGGGTGGAGAGTTTACTCCTTGCGGCCTTGGAGGCCTTTGGCCCCGGCAGGGGAAGCGATAGCGTAGACCCCGGCTTTAGGGACAGGCAGGCGCCGGGGGGGGAGAGGCCAGGATGCTGGGGGCACAGATAAAAAAAGTGGTGAGGCCATAGTTGCAGTTTAGGGAGGGGATGGCTGGTAAGTCAAAGATTTTTCGGGTTCCCGCGGGGTTGGTCAGGGTCGGCCAGGGCCCGTGCCCCTGGGGTTTTGTTGGTTTTGGCTGGCTATAAGTAATGGTTATAAATATTAGAGTCCTTTAAAAAAAGGCAATGATAATAGGCCTTGAAGGTGATAATCTTTGGGGCTGAACTATGATGCTAATTTGTAAAAAAATAGAGGAGTGGTAATGGAAATTGATGTCTTCAACGGTGACGCGGACGGGATCTGTGCCCTGCAGCAGCTTCACCTGGCCCGGCCCAGGGCCTCGGAGCTTGTTACCGGTATCAAACGTGATATCGATCTCCTCTGCCGGGTGACGGACAGGGCTGATCTGGCCGGGGCCCGCCTGACCGTGCTGGATATCTCCATGGCGGTGAACATGGCTTGTTTGCAGAAGATTCTGGCTCAAGGGGCCAAGGTCTTCTACGCCGACCACCACAAGGCGGGCGAGATTCCCGACCATCCCGGTCTAAAGCACCATATAGACCTGCGCCCCGCCACCTGCACGGCCCTGATCATCAACGATTACCTCTCCGGCGCCTATCCCGGCTGGGCGGTGGCCGCCGCCTTTGGCGACAACTTTCATGATACGGCCCTCAAGGTGGGGGTGGAGAACGGCTTTGCTGAAGATGAGCTGGCCCGGCTCCGCGAGCTGGGCGAATTGCTGAACTACAACGGCTATGGCCGTGATCTGGATGATCTCCACTTCCATCCGGCTGACCTCTTCCAGGCCCTCCAGCCCTTTGCTGACCCCCTGGACTTCCATGGCGAAAGTCCGGCCCTGGCCACCCTGCGGGCCGGTTTCGCCGACGACATGGAGCGGGCCCTGGGGCAGGAGCCGGCCGAGGCGCGCGACTCCGGCCGCCTTTACCTCTTTCCCGCCGCCCCCTGGGCCCGGCGCAGCGCCGGGGTGTTCAGCAACGCCAAGGCCCGGGAGGAACCGGACAAGGCCCACGCCCTGCTGGTGGCTAGCGGCGCCGGAACCTTTGTGGTCAGTGTTCGCGCCCCCCTGGCCACCCGTAAAGGGGCGGTGGAGCTGTGCCAGCAGTTTGCCACCGGTGGCGGCCGGGCCGCCGCGGCCGGGGTCAACCGGCTGCCCGAGGCAGAGCTGGACACCTTTGTTAACGCTTTTTTCAGCGGATTTTCCTGACTTGGGCCTTTCAGGCCTTTATCGTTGTCTGTCTCGCCGGGGGCGGCTTGTTTTCCCAGAAAATTAATGGTCTTAGCGGGAATATGTTGTACTATTGTTGATCCTTTCCCTTAGAAGACCCTTTACCTTAAGCAGGTGGTGCCATGAAGAATATCCTTGTTCTCCTTTTAGTGCTTCTCCTCCTCCCGGCCGTCTCCCTGGCCGCTGCCAAGGCCGGTCCCAAGGCCGCTGACCAGGTCAAGGACGGCCAGGTCATCGACCTCACCAGCCCCCGTTACCAGAAGCTCTTTGCCGAGCTAAAGAAGAAACATGGTTACTCCCAGGCCGAGCTTGATAAGATCTTTGCCGGCGTCACCATTAAGCAGCGGGTCCTGGTCCTCATGGACTCCCAGTGGGAGGCCAAGCCGTACTATGACTATTGGCCCCGCTTCATCACCGATGGTGTGATCCGGAACGGTAAAGAGAAGCTCAAGAAGCATAAAAAAATTCTGGACCGGGTGGAGAAAGAGCTGGGGGTGGAGCGCGAGACGGTGGTGGCCATCTGGGGTATTGAGACCAGGTATGGCACCCATAAGGGCGCCTTTGATCTCTTTCAGACCTTAAACACGATGTTTGACGCCTATCCGCGGCGCAGCAAGTTCTACCGCGGCCAGCTTGTCGCCTTTCTCCTCCTCTGCCGGGAGAACGGGGTGGATCCCCACGGGGTGCCCGCCTCCTACGGCGGCGCCTTTGGCCAGACCCAGTTCATCCCCTCCTCCTTTAACGAGTATGCCGTGGACTTTGACCACGACGGCCGGCGCGACGTGTGGAAGTCGGAGGCCGATGTCTTAGGTTCCATCGCCAACTATCTGCGCCGTTTCGGCTGGCGTCTTGACGCGCCGGTCTATGCGGAGATCGGCCCCAAGCTGAAGAGTTCGGTCCTGACCAAGGCCTACAAGAAGGGGCGCAAGGGACGGGTGAGCGTGACCCAGGTGGCCAAGGCCCAGGGCTTGAAGAAGATGCCCGCCGCCCCGGGGGGCAAGAAGGTGGCCATCGTCGGTCTGGAGCTGGATAAGAAGGGGGCCATGCGCTATGTGGCCGGCTACCCCAACTTCCAGGCCATCACCGCCTGGAACAACTCCAACCGCTACGCCATGGCGGTCTCCGAGCTGGCGGAAAAGCT
>JBDLJA010000064.1:0-8545 GCA_039714595.1 Thermodesulfobacteriota bacterium
GTTAATATCCACGCCTTTGAGCGCTGGCTTGGCGACTATGGCATCAGGCACGGCCTGCGACACCGCAAGGTGAGTGAGGAGATGCGGGCGGAGAGGGTGGCGGTAATCGGCGCCGGTCCGGCGGGGCTGAGCTGCGCCTTTCAGTTGGCCCGGCACGGTTATCCCGTCACCGTCTTTGAGGCCAATGCCCAGGCCGGTGGCATGCTGCGCTACGGCATCCCCGCCTATAAACTGCCCCGCGCTGTCCTCGATGCTGAGATTGGTGCCATTAAAGAGATGGGGGTGGAGATCGTCTGCCAGAGCGTGATCGGCCAGGAAAGGGGCTTGGCAGATCTAAAGGAGGAGTTCAGCGCGATCTTTATCGGTATTGGCGCCCATGGCGCGCTGAAACTGGGGTTGGCCGGTGAGGAGTGCGCCAATGTCATCAGCGGTGCCCGCTTTCTGCGTCTGGTCCATGGCGGGAGTTTGCCCGAGGTGGGGCGCCAGGTGCTGGTGGTCGGCGGGGGTGATAGCTCCATCAGTGCCGCCCGGGTGGCCAGACGGCTGGGGGCGGAGGTGACCATTGTCTACCGCCGCTCCCGGGCCGAGATGCCGGCCATCGAGCAGGAGATCACGGCGGCCGAGGCCGAAGGGGTGGAGATCCTCTACCTGGTCGCCCCCCTGGCCCTTGAGGTGGAGGAGGGGCGGGTGGTGGCTGTTGAATGCCAGCGTATGGAGCTTGGCGCCCCGGATGCCAGCGGCCGGCGGCAGCCCCTGGCCATTGTCGGCGCCACCTTCAGAAAGGAGTGTACCATGCTGATTCCCGCCATTGGCCAGCGCCCCCAGTGGCGCGACGTGCAGCCCTATGTGGGGGAGGCGAACTGGCTGCAGCCAGATGATGACATGGCCCTGGCCGATAACATCTATAGCGGCGGCGATACCCTTGGCCTGCGGCTGGTGACCAACGCCATCGGTGAAGGGCGCCGGGCGGCAGAGGGGATAATGGCCCGCCTGCAGGGCGAGACTGGCCGCGGCCAGGTAAGGGAGCAGCCGGTTGTCGGCCCGGGCCAGTTACGGCTGGAATATTATGAGAGACGCGAGCCAAACAGGGGGGCCTGCCTGCCGGTGGATCAGCGCTTGGCCGGCGGCCTGGACCTGGAACTGGATAGGGGGCTGAGCCAGGAGCAGTTTCAGGCCGAGGCCCAGCGTTGCATGAGCTGCGGCCTCTGTTTCGAGTGCCGCCAATGCCTGATCTTCTGCCCCCAGCTGGCGATCAGCGAAGATCCCCAGCGCCCCATCGGCGAGGTGATGTCCACCGATTATAACCGCTGCGTCGGCTGCCACATCTGCGCCCAATCCTGCCCCTGCGCCTTTATCCAGATGGGGATGGGCGAGGGGCTGTGACGATTATGGCCAGCCAGGAATCTTATAAAATTCAAAACCATAAAACAGATTTTCACCGCAAAGGCGCAAAGGACGCAAAGGTAACTATTTGTATTGTTATAACCTTTGCTTGCTTTGCGCCTTTAAAGTCTGCGCTTATCTGCAGTGGCTAGCTAACTGATTTCTGATTATCACTGACTTCCAGCCATTCGGGCCGGGAGGGAGAGCTTTACCCACCCTACGACTGCCAATGGAAATCTGGGAAAATTAAAAAAACCAGAAAACATATCTTTCACCGCAAAGGCGCTAATTTTATTCAGGCCTCAGCGCTGTTGCTGTTTCCGTTCTTCATTAGTCGGGGGTATCGCCAATAATCATATAGGATATTTCTTCGATAAGGCAATTATGGGCTTCCCATTTGATCTCTATAAGATCTCTGGTTATCCGTGTATCGTTTATCTCAAATTTATAACCTCGAGGGAAACCGGTTCTCCCATCACCTGATTCTCGAAAACTGATCTCCCGCAAAGCAACCATCTTGCAGGGATTATCTGTGAACCTTCCCCTCCCACCATTAGTTTTGGTATGAAAAGCTCTGTCCAGAGTTCCGGTTACGGTATGCTCATCTCTGTCGGTGAAATGAATGGTAACATTTCCTTCACTGTGACCTCTTGTCACCAAAATTCCCGATAATGCCTTCATTGCCATAACAGAATCCTCCCCACCATAGTGGCTAGCTTTTTGATTCTTCTAAAATGTATAACACTCTGATTATACAGCAGAAAATGTTGCGCCCCATGCGCCCCATGCGCCTTTGCGGTTAGTCCGGTTGGCTCTACATGTTAATTGTTCAACATGACCTCAAGGCTGGCCGTGGGCCTAGGGTGATTCAGGGGGCCTGGTATAGCGCAGCTTGTCGGTGGCGCATTCTCCCCAGGGCAGTTCCCTCTCCTCGGTGGGAATATCTTTTAGATCCACCTGGTCAGGGACATCCCGTCTTTATTTCCTTCGTCATTTGTCTGAGCCAATTACGTTGTTATTGGTCAACCCCGCCTTGCTCGCATAACTTGTTCAGGGAGTAATGGGAAAATGATAACCACAGGTTGGAATGGGTCAATGACGGCAAAGCCCAAAAACATCTGGCCATGCCGGGGGGTGATGGGGAAGGTTTGTGCTTTCTTAGTTATTGCCGGATATTAGCCTTTGCATCCGGGCCCCAAAAAAGATCATGGGGCAGCGGATCGCAGCGCCTTGATCAGATGGATCAGCAGCAGGAGCAGGGCGCCGATGATAAGGCCCATTATGAGTTCCGCCAGCAGGGCGGGCATGAAGGCCAGGGCGTGGTGCACCGCCGCAATGTTGTGGACATACATCCCGCCCCCCACCAGCAGCATGGCGATGGTACCGACGATGCTCAGCAACCGGATCACCTTGGGCAGGCCCGCCACCAGGAGTTCGCCGCCCCGGTGCATAATTCGGGCGCCACTGCCCCCCTGCCTGGCGGCCGCCCGTGCCATCAGGAAAAAACCGGCGTCATCCATCCGCACCAGCAGCGCCACCAGACCGTAAACACCCACGGTGGCCAGCAGGGCCACCAGGCTTACCACCATGATCTGGACCGTAAGGGGATGATCAACCACCGTGCCCAGGGAGATGACTACAATCTCGATGGAGAGGATGAAATCGGTGCGCACCGCCGCCTTGACCTTGGCAGCCTCGCGCAGGCCAAGATCTTCCTGGCCTGCCGACCCCTCCTGGGGAGGGCTCTCTTTTCTGCCATGGCCCTGGCCGGTGAGCCACTCAAAGACCTTTTCCGCCCCCTCAAAGCTTAGGTAAGCGCCGCCAGCCAGCAGGATGGGGACGATCAACTGCGGCAGGTAGCTGCTCAAGAGCAGGGCCGCCGGGATAATAATCGCCTTGTTGATCAGCGAGCCCTTGGTTATGGCCCAGATTACCGGCAGTTCGCGGGAGGCCTGAAAGCCGGTGGCCTTCTCGGCGTTAACGGCCAGATCATCCCCCAGGATGCCGGCCGTCTTTTTGGCCGCCACCTTGCTGATCACGGCGGCGTCATCAAGGAGCATCGCCACATCGTCAAGGATCGCAAATATTCCACTGGCCATTTTTTTGTTCCTCCTGCCCTCTTAGGGTCGTTGTTTGCCGGCTCTGGCATGCGGTGGGTTATGAGCTTATCTCTTGAGCTTCCCTGGCGCCAAAGGCCTTTAAGGCCTAGAAAAGAATTTTAAACGGTGTCCTGAGGGTGATAAAGGCCACTGGCAGGGTGGCCAGGATCAGGGCCGGGGCAAAGAGGGGGCCATAGTTGTTGAGCCCGGAGATATCGAGGCGGAGCAGAACAAAGGCCACAGCCGGGTGGAGGAGGTAGACGGCCATGGCCAGACTTGTGACCCGCTGCATCACCTCTGTGGTCCCTTGCTGCCACAGGAAGGCAATATTGACCAGGACCAGGGCGGCGCAATAGCGGTAGGAGAGTGCTGGGTCGAGGGAGCTGCCATGTTCAAAGTATTGGGCCGTGCCGGCCGTGGCGGTTATTAAGGCCAGCAACCAGAGATACTTGTTTTCTTTATTCCCTCCCCGCAATACCCGGCCGATAAATAGGCCCAGGGGTATGGTGGGGGCAAAGCGGAGATAGAGCATGGGCAGGCGATGGGGGAAATCGTAACGGTCAAGGATGAGTGTTGTTCCCGCCACAGTCAAGGTGCTGGCGACGAGGAGAAGCAGGTTGCCTTGAAACTCCGGGAGTTTAGTCAGATAGGCGTTGAGCTGGTAAACCAGGACGGAGACGATGAAGGCGTAGGGCAGGTACCAGAGGTGCCAGTTATGGCCGTCCAGAATTATCCACAGCGAGGGAAAGAAGGGCTTGCCGCTTATCACATCAAGCAGCCCGTAGGCCAGCCAGAAAACAGCGTAGGGGATGAGGAGGCGCTGGGCCCGCTGGCTGGTAAATTCGCCAAAGGTGCGGCGTGATTTGCCCATGGTGGGCAGGATAACAGAGAGGAGGATCAGGCAATAGATACCAACCTCCAGGTAGTTTTGGCCCGGTCCCTTGCCGTGCAGCCAGGCCAGGGCCACCACCGACAAAAAGCGCAGCAGGTCAGGTCCTAACAGTATTTTGCGTTTGCTGGTCATTGGTAGGCTTCTCCTTTCCAGAGCGAATCAGCTGATAAGGGCAAGATGTTTATATTGTTTGACGGTTATGGAGGTTTGCTGCTTAAGGGGCGGGCCCCAGGCGCCCTGTCGGCCCCTTTTGTGAAGGGTGACTAATTGTTATAAACTTTGAGCCGCCCGGCAAATTTTTTTTGCCTGATGCCAGCCGCACGCTTACCCGCCCAACCTGTGTTCCTCGCGCCAGCAGTAGAGGACCGGGACCACGAAGACCGTCAGGATGGCGATACACATGCCGCCGAAGGAGGGGATGGCCATGGGGACCATGATGTCGGAACCGCGGCCCGATGAGGTGAGGATGGGCATCAGGGCGAGGATGGTGGTGGCCGAGGTCATCAGGGCCGGCCTGATCCTTCTCATGGCCCCCTGGCTGACCATGGCTCTGATCTCCGCCACGCTTTGGCCGGGGGCCTTGGCCCGGGCGTCATTGAGGTAGGTGGCCATCAAGACCCCGTCATCGGTGGCAATGCCGAACAGGGCGAGAAAACCGACCCAGATCGCCACCGACAGGTTAATAGGATGGACCTGAAAGAGCGCCCGCATATCCACCCCGAAGAGGTTAAAGGCCAGAAACCAGGGCTGGTTGTAGCACCAGATCATCATAAAGCCGCCGGACCAGGCCACCAGGATGCCTGAAAAGACCATCATGGTTGTGGTCAGGGACTTGAACTGGAGATAGAGGATAGCCATGATAATCAGGAGGGCCAGGGGCAGGATCAGGGCCAACCGCTTCTGGGCCCGGACCTGATTTTCGTAGGAGCCGGCAAAGGTGTAGGAGACACCCGCTGGCAGGACAAGCTCCCCTTGCCCCCTTTTATGGTCCAGGAAGGCCTGGACATGCTCCACCACATCAACCTCGGCCATCCCCTTTTTTTTGTCAAAGAGGACATAGGCGGTGAGAAAGGTGTCTTCACTCTTTATCATCTGGGGGCCGCGGACATAACGGATATCGGCCAGCTGGGCCAGGGGAATCTGCTCGCCGCCGGGGGCGGCCACCAGGATGCGGCCGATCTCCTCAAAGGAGTCGCGCAGCTCCCGGGCATAACGGACCCGGATCGGATAGCGTTCCCGCCCCTCCACCGTGGTGCTGATTGTCCTGCCGCCCACGGCGAAAGAGATTGCCTCCTGAACCTTGGCCAGGGGCAGGCCGTAGCGGGAGATGGCCTGGCGGTCAATGACAATTTCCATATAGGGTTTACCCACCACCCGGTCGGCCAGCACCGTGGGGGCTGAAACCGAGGGCACCTGTTTCACCAACGCCTCAAGCTCCAGGGCCACCGCCTCAATGGTTTGTAAGTCCGGCCCCTTAACCTTGATTCCCAGGGGGGCGCGCATGCCGGTTTGCAGCATGACTATCCGGGTGGCAATGGGCTGGAGTTTCGGGGCGGAGGTGACCCCGGGGATCTCAGCGGCCTGGACGATCTCCTGCCAGATATCATCACTGGAGCGAATACCAGCCCATGGCTCGCGGCCCGGGTTAAGCTCCGGCTTCAGGGCCCGGCGCCAGAGGCGGAAGGGTTCGCCCCCCGGGTCGGCAACCAGCTGCCCCTGCCCATCGCGTAAAAAACGGCCCTGAACCAGGTAAGGCGCGCCATCCGGGGCCCTTATGGGGCTGCCGTGGATATCCCGAAAAAAGTCCTTACGATTCCCCTCACAGGCAAAACGCGCCTTACGGCCCTTATCGTCAAGGAGGAATTCGCTCTTATAGTTGATGATGGTTTCAATCATCGACAGGGGGGCGGGGTCCAGGGCGGTTTCCGCCCGGCCCATCTTACCCACGGCCGAGGCAACTTCGGCAATGGCGCTGATCTGCCTGTCCTGCTGGGCCAGGACCTCCTGGACCTCGGCCAGGGCGGCGTGGGGCATGGTGCTGGGCATGTAGAGGAAGCTGCCCTCATCTAAGGGCGGCATGAACTCTTTGGCCAAGCCCGGGAATGCGTGGGCCAGTTTCATCAGCGGTCGGGAGCTTTGGATGAAATGGGGCAGCCAGCCGCTGAGCCGGGGCGCCCCCAGCCAGACAGTGGCGCCAAAGAGGGTGATGAGGGCGGGGATGACGAGAAAGGTCTTTTTATGGTTCAGGCACCAGGCCAGCAGCCGCGGATAGGCCCGTTGAAAAATCTGGAGAAATCCCAGGGTGGAACCAACCAGCAGGATCACAAAAGTGATATTAAGGACGCGGCCTGCCCCAATCCCCAGGGGCAGCCAGAGCAGGGAGAGGATAATGGTTACAGTGATAATGGCCAGCCAGTTTCCCCCCCGGGCCAGCCAGGGCCGGTAGGCGGGGGGCAGCCAGGGCAGGACAAGGCGGTAGATCCCAAGGGCCGTGAGGATGAGGCCATAGTGAGAAAATTTAAGGGTGATAAAAAGCCCCAGGCCCACGAGCAGGGCGGGGAGGAGGAAGAATCGCTGGCCCGGTTTTGTCCCCTTGGGACGGCGGAAAAGGATATGGGCCAGGGGTGGCAGGACGGTAAGGGCCAGAATAATAGAGGCGATCAGGGCGAATGTCTTGGTATAGGCCAGGGGCTGGAAGAGTTTACCCTCGGCCGCCTCCATGGTGAAGACCGGCAGGAAGCTGACAATGGTGGTGCTCACCGCGGTGAGGACGGCACCGCCCACCTCGCTTGTCGCCCCATGGATCACGGCCAGGGAGTCACAATCCTCCCCCGCCTCGGCCAGCCTTTTGACAATATTCTCACAGACGATAATGGCCATATCAATAATGGTGCCGATGGCAATGGCGATGCCGGACAGGGCGACAATATTGGCATCCACCTTGAAGATCTTCATGCCGATGAAGCTGAGCAGGACCGCCAGGGGCAGCATGGAGGAGACTAAAAGGGATGATTTGAAATGCATCAGGCAGATCAGGATGACGATGATGGTCAAGAGGATCTCCTGGCTGAGGGCGGTCTCCAGGGTGGCCAGGGTCTCCTGGATCAGCTGGGAACGGTCATAAAAGGGAACAATGGTCACCTTGCTGCTGCGGCCGTCCGCCAGAGTTTTGCTGGGCAGCCCCGGGCTAATCTCGGCAATCTTGCTCTTCAGGCGTTTAATGGCGGCCAAGGGGTTGTCGCCATAGCGCACCACCGCCACCCCGCCGACCACCTCGGCCCCGCCCTTATCCAGCACCCCGCGGCGCATGGCCGGACCAAAGGTCACCGTGGCCACATCCGCCACCCGGATGGGGGTGTTGTCCGGGGCCTTGATTACCGCCTGCTCAATATCGGCCAGCTCCTTGACAAAACCGACCCCGCGAATGACGTACTCCACCCGGTTTATTTCAACCGTCCGGGCCCCCACATCCAGGTTGGCCATCTGTACCGCCCGAAAGACCTCCGCCAGGGTGACACCCTTGCTCCGCATGGCATCGGGGTTGACATCAATCTGGTACTCCTTGACAAAGCCGCCGATGGAGGCCACCTCGCTGATGCCCTGGACCCCCATGAGACCATAGCGGACATACCAGTCCTGGATGGAGCGCAGCTCGGCCAGATCCCAGCCGCCGGTGGGCTGGCCCTCTTCATCCCGCCCCTCAAGGGTGTACCAGAAGATCTGGCCCAGGCCGGTGGCGTCGGGGCCAAGGGTTGGTCTTACCTCCGGCGGCAGGCTGCCAGGCGGCAGGCTGGCCAGCTTTTCCAGGAGCCTTGATCTGGACCAGTAAAACTCCACCGAATCAGCGAAGATGACATAGATGGAGGAGAAGCCGAACATGGAGTAAGAGCGCACCGTCTTGACCCCGGGTAAGCCGAGGAGGGCCACCGTCAGGGGATAGGTCACCTGGTCCTCAACATCCTGGGGGCTGCGGCCCGGCCAGGCGGTGAAGACAATCTGCTGGTTCTCGCCAATGTCGGGAATGGCATCCACCGGCACCGGATCACGGGGCAGATGTTTAAGCTGAAAATCAAAGGGGGCGGCAATCAGCCCCCAGCCCACCAGGGCGAGGAGGACCAGGCCCACCACCACCTTGTTGACCAGGCAGAAGTGGATGATAAAGGGTACAGGG
>JBDLJA010000065.1:0-8208 GCA_039714595.1 Thermodesulfobacteriota bacterium
TCTACTTAATAATTATTACTATTAGATTTATAAGCGATTGTTTAGGAGAGCGCAACAATAAATCATGTTTTCGGCTAGGAGGCAAGATAAAAGAGAAAGGTGAATTTTCGCCCATATCAAGGCTTAAAGGGGCTGGTGATCGGACCTGGTCCGGCGCAAGCCTCTGTAGAAGTTATTGCAGTCCATCTTCTTGTTTTACTGAAGAAATAATGCCTTCAGTCGCCCCGAGCCAGGTCTGAAGGAGCAGGGCGGAGTAGATATTTAGAGAATTTTTTTGCCGGCTGGCCGGATCATGGCAAAAATTGTGGCAGTCACGTTGCAAAAGTTCCATGTTTGTTGCCATTTCCAGCAGAGGGTGGGGCTCTTGGGCCACCCACTGGATAAGGTCTCCATGGCAACGGTGGAGATTATAGTCGAAACCGTAGCCTAGATCCCCCTTGTCAGGCCGCCACAGCACGCTCTCGGGCACAATGCCCTTCATGGCCTTCCGCAGGATGTAGCGCGGCCACCCCTGCTGCAGCTTCTCTTCGGCGGGCAGGGCCAGGCAGAACTCCAGCAGTCGGCGGTCATAGAATGGTGAACGGTTGGAGACACCAGAGGCAGTGGCGAAGGAGTTGGCCATCTCCAGGGCAGAGGTCTGCAGGGTGGAGGCCATGTACTCTTTGTGGATTGCGGCTGGTCTCCTGAAGGAATCCAGTTCCGGCTTGAGCCGCTCACTCAGGCCCCAGCGGCGGCCAAAGTTGGGGTTTACTATTTTCCGGTAGTTCCAGGCGGGCCGGAAGGCAGACCTCCAGAGCCGGTAGAGATGGGCCAACGGTTCACGCAGGTAGGGGCGGATGCCAAGATTATAGAGCAGCTTTTTCTTACTCTCTCCCTGGCGCTCCGCGATTAGTAATATCTCTTCCACCAAGGTGGGCCAGCGGCCGGAAATGGCCAGGCCATGGAGGCGTTCATAGCCGTGGGAGACCACCGTGTCACCGTCCAAACCGTCCAGCATCACCCGCACCCCGCTCTCCCGGGCCAGCCGGTTTGCTTCAACGAGCAGATACCCGTTGGGGGCAAAGAAGGGCTCATCCAGCATTTCTAGTTGCCGTTCCAGGCCCTCCAGGGGGCAGAGCTGGTCGGCCCGGAAGGGGTGGGGGATGAAGCCGCCCTGCTTGATTACCGCCTGCTGATAGCCTCTCTCATCGCTCTTGGCCAGCTCTGCCGGGGGCAGATCGGGGAAGGTGGCGGAGAAGGTGTGGAGTTTTTCACCTCGCGCGGCCAGGATATCCCGGGCCACGCAGGCCACGGCCGAGGAATCAAGGCCGCCGCTCAAGGTGCAGCCGATGGGATAGGCGGAGCGCAGCCGGCAGCGCACCGCCTCGGTGAATATTTCCCGAAACTGCTGGGCGTACTCCTCACTGCTGGCCTGGGGTAATTTTCGCTGCGGGTCCAGCTGCCAGTAACGTTTTTCCGCCAGCCGCTCTAAGCCAACAGTCAGGCTGGTGGCCGGCTCCAGCCGCCAGATGTCGCGGTGGAAGGTGTCGCGGTTATTATCGACAATGCGCTGGAGGAAATCGGCGACCCGCGGTTCATTGAGGCGTGGCTCTATCTGGGGCAGGGCCAAGAGTCCCTTGATCTCGGAGGCAAAGGCAAATATCTGCTCCGAGAGAAAGTAGTAGAAGGGCCGGGCCCCCAAGTGGTCCCGGGCGCAGAAGAGCTGCTGGCGCCGTTTATCCCAGATAACAAAGGCGTAGTCGCCAATGAGGCGGGCCGGACAACCCTCTCCCCATTTTTTGAAAGATGCCAGGATGAAACGGCTGTCCGGGATTTTTTTTTGCTTCGCCGAGAGGCGCAGGTCGAGGAGATCAGCAAGCTCGGCCCGGTTGTCAATTCTGGCATCGGCGCAGAGTACCAGGCCCGTGGCCTCATCCACCAGGGGCAGCTGCGCAAATTTTGACTCAGGCGTGGTCCAGAGGAGCTGCTGGCCCAGACCGGCCCGCCCGTCCTGCCAGGTCCCATGGCCGTCCGGGCCGCGATGGCTGATGGCGGCGAGCATCTCTGCTAACCGTCCCGGGCCAAGATCTGCCGGCTGTCTGGCGAAATAACCGCAGATGCCGCTCATTTTGGAGCCCTGCTGACAATGGGCGGCAACTCCCGGAACCGCTCCAGGTCAGGGATATGGCCCACCACCACCTGTCCGGCCAGCGTGAGCCAGGCGTGGGCCGCCAGCTCCTGCTCAGGATCCTTGGCCACGCCGATATGGAGGGTGGGGGCAAGGCCGTAACGGCAGAGCAGTATGTAACCGGCCATGGCCCGGGAGAGACAGGTGGTCAGGGGAATGAGACGGCAGGCCGCCCTAAAAATCCAGAGAAGGCGCTGGCGTTCCAGCCTGGCGGCAGGCTGGGCCAGCGGTTGTCCGGCCAGTTGGGTCAGGAGGCGGTTAAAGGGGACAAATTGCAGGCGCAGGCGCCAGGCAATAAGCAGGAAGATACCCCTGGCCAGAAAGAGCTTTTCAGTCATAGAGAGGCCAAAAAAATTACTGATCCGGGCCACTTTCTACCTCGAGAAGACCAGCTGCCGCCAGATCATCGAGAAAGGCGAGAAGATCTGTCTGGCATTGCTCCTCGGTTACCTCATACTCGGCCATAAGCTGGCCGCGCAGCTCAGCAATACTTATCTCACCCGCCAGAAGCTCCCAGATCCGGCTGGCTACCCCCTCAAGGCCGCTGTAGATGCCCGATTCAATCTCCAGGATAATGGTCTCCTCCTCCAAATCAGTGGACAGGGCCTGGGCGGCCCGTTTGACGCGGAGGGAATCGACGGTATGGCGGGGCTGGTTTGCGAGGGCGGGGGAGGGCATGGTGAAAGAGCCGTTTTCAGGATTAACGCTGCTTTTAGTAATTAGTATCTTTGCACTATAGGATAATAGGTTTTGCTGACAACAAAAAAAAATCTGATTACCAATCTACCTTCAGTCCCTGTCCCGCAAGATTCCACCCTACATTATTGAGGTAATCTCTTGAACCTTGAGCCTTGAACCTTGAGCCTTGAACCTGCAATCGCTTTCCCCCCCCCCTAACTCAATGCCAGCACAAAGCGGCCTAGGTCACTAATGCGGCAATGCCGCAATTTAACCGATACCCTGCGGCTATAAGTGACTTGCTAACATGCGTAATTTGGTAATTTTAAGAGAAAGTTCCTGGTTTTTGTATTCTGTGAGGCTTTTAGGTCCTAAGTCACTAATAATGGAGCAGTGAGCCGTCCCGCCTGGCGATCTCCAGGCTTTTTTTAATGGCCCAGAGGCCGCTGACGAGAAAGAGCAGGGCAAAGATGGTCAGGGTGGTCAGCTGGTGGCCGATATCGGTAAGTCCCGCGCCGTTCAACATCACCTGGCGGATGGCCTCCAACCCGTGGGTCAACGGCAGCAGGGCGGAGACAGGCCGCAGCCACTCCGGCAGGACGCTTACCGGATACAAGACCCCGGCCAGCAGGGTGTTGCTGACGCCCATCAGCCAGGCTATGGGGCTCCCCTGCTTAAAGGCGATGATAAAGGCGGCCGAGAGCAGCCCTATGCCGATAAAGGGCAGCAGGGTGGCGCTAAAGGCGATGAGCAAAGGGCCAAGGCCGCTGAGCTCCAGCTTCATGTCGAAGAAGAGAATCCCCAGGCCCAGATAGGCAAAGACCCTGAGGCTGGTGGTCAGCATGGTGTAGAGCAGGGAAAGGGAGAGGATGGTGTTGATGGAGGTGGGGCTGACCAGTAGCGCCTCCAGGGTGCCCACCACCTGGCTCTTGCGGATCTCGCTGGCAAAGGCGTTGGTGGTGATCATCAGGTAGTCGGTGAGCGCCACGCCGATAATGACAAAGGAGAAAAAGTCGCCCCCATAGGGCGCCAGGTAGCCTTGTCCCTGGCCGTCGATCAGGCGCGCGGCGAGAAAGAGGGTGGTGCTGGTAAAAAAGATGCCCACACTCTCAATGAAGAATTGCAACCGGTAGCTGAGGGCGATCAACAGGTCGCGGCGGAGAAAGGCGCAGGCCTTGGCGGCAAACCCGGCAAAAGAACTGTTCATTGCTCCTCACCCTGGCCCTGGACCAGCCTGGCGAACACCTCCTCCAGGGAGACCTCCTCCCGGCGCATCTCATGGACCATGACACCCGCCGCCACCACTCTCTTCACCAGCTCACCACTGGACTGCTCCGGGCAGCTCAGCCGGCAGCAGAGGCGGCCGTTCCTGTCCGGCCGGGGCTCATCCACAAGGGCCAGCTCCCCGGCCAGGGAAGGGGGCAGCCGGTCAACAACCAGTTGGTAATAGTGCTGGTCGGCCAGAAGCCCCTTAAGCCCAGCAATGGGGCCTGAATGAATGACCCGCCCCTGGTTCAGGATGGTTACCCGGTCACATACCGCTTCCGCCTCTCTCAAGTTATGGGTGCACCAGATTACGCTGTGACCATGGTCGGCCACCAGGCGCTGGCGGATAAATGAAATCAAGGCCTGGCTGGCCAGGGGGTCCAGGCTGTTGGTGGGTTCGTCCAGGTAGAGAATCGTCGGGTCAGCCAATAAGGCCCGGGCGATGGCCAAGCGCTGGCGCTGGCCGGCCGAGTATGAGTGAAAGGGGACATGCTCCATCTCGGTCAGGCCGGTGGTCGCCAATACCTGGTCTATCCTGGTTTTTTGCGCCTCACCGTGCAGGTTGTAGAGGGAGCTGAAAAAACGCAGATTGTCCCGGCCGCTGAGGCGCCAGTAGAAGGTGCGATCATTGGTGTTGACCAACCCTATAAGGGAACGTATCGGGGCAGGATCGCCTGCCAGGGGAAAGTTGCAGATGGCGCCGTGGCCCGCGTCCGGGCTGATTAAAGTGGCGAGGATTTTGATTAAGGTGGTCTTGCCCGCGCCATTGGGGCCGAGAAGGCCCATGATCTCGCCTTTCTCCACGGTAAGGCTGACATCGCTTAAGGCCGCAACGCGGCGGGGCTTGCGGCCCAGCAGGGTCCGCCAGTTACGCAGGACAAATGATTTGCTGATATGGGAAAGTTCGATAACCGGGGGCATGGTCTTTTATGGCGTTACCAGTGGGTGCAAGGGGCCGCGGGTCAGATTGATTAATTAAGCTACTTTAGGTGCTTCTTCAGCTCTCGGTAGTAATTTTCATGGGGCCCAAGCATGATAAGTTCCAATGACGATTGGCTAAACCTGTATGACAGGAGGTACTTATTTGCCTGGATTTTAAATTTGTGGACAAATATGCCACGTAAGTCCCCCTTTTTCTCAACACCTATTTCTGGATCGCCGATGATTTTTTTTATTTCGTTGTCGAGAGCGATTTTTTGAGGCTTTGTCAGTTTTTTGACCTTATTGGCAAATGACCGCGACTGATAAATTTTCATCGCCACTAGCCAAAGGTGTATTCAGTTTTTTCATCCTGATCCAACTCCTGGATGCCAATGAGTATTTCCTTGATGAGGTCATAGGTTAAATCCGGGTTTTCCTCTGCACATTTGCCAATACGGGCCCAATGCTCAATTTGGCCCGTTATGGACCTGTGGTCGACCTTGCTGTATTTTCTTGCCTCAGTTAAGAGGCTTGCGGATATCCTTACAGCCGTTGCCATTTTATTGCCCTCCAATTGGTTTGTCTCGTTTGGAATATAATTTAATTCATAACGTAGCAATTTGCAATTTTGTATTTTCAGGCCGTAACGAATGAAACGACCCTGGCAAATATGGCGCTATCTAACTAAGCGGGGAAGGAAGGTGCGCGGTTGTTGCCTGTGGAGCAATTTGTTGCCTGGCAAGGGAATAGGGGGGGAGGTTCTTGGGCCAGCTGGTCAGGCCGTAAAAGGCTGGTTCGTTGTCTGCCAATACGGGATGGCTGTTGCTGACCGACAGCCGGCCCTTGGAAAGGCAAGGGGCCAAAGAAACCGACTAGTTGGGGTGGGGCAGACCTTCGCCCATCTCGCCTGTAACAGGTGCGGGGAGGGGAGCGCCATTTTGTGAGCCGGCGCTTTTTTTCTGCATTTCAATGAAGCGGGCAAGTAAGGCAACCTGTTTGCTTGTCACGGCTTGAAAGCAGAAGCCGTGGTTATAGCGGCCTTCCTCATCTTGGTCGAGCCACAGGTTCGTGGCTGGGGCCTGAAATATTCTAAGCCCGGAGAAAAAGGGCAGGTCAATCTCCACCTCCACGTCGCCCTTAAGAGATCTCATCTCAGGGATCCGGGCCATAAAGCCGGCCCGGGAGATGTCCAGCACGGTGCCCGAAAACTGGTCTCTCCCGGTCCGGCAGATAACAGGCAGCTCCACGGGGTAGCGTTTGGCCTTACGGAAGAAGCCCAGGTGGTCGATTAAGATGATGGTGCTCCGGACAACCTGGCAGAGGCCAGTGTCGCACGATTCCCGCTGGCGCTTGAATTTAAGGCTGAAGCGGGCAATGTTAACGACAAAAAATGAAGAGAGAAAGACGAGGGCGAAGTAGCTGGCAAAGATTAAAAAGAGGGTGGAGTCGGCCAACTGGTAAACAGGGCCCAGGAGACTGCAGCTGCTGGTGAGAATGGTAAGGCCGATGATAATCTTAACCGCTCTTTTCCGGCTGAAGCCGTAGCGCACGAAGATATGGTGCAGGTGGTTCCTGTCCGCCTTGAAAGGGCTATGGCCCTTCATAACCCTCTTGGTCATCAGGGTCAGGGTGTCGGTGATGGGTATGGCCAGGATGAGCAGGGCCGCGGCCGGCTGCATGGTGCCACTCTCCCCCTGGGTCAGGCCAATGGCCATGAAGCTCAAGGCAAAGCCGAGGCAGAGACTGCCGGCATCTCCCATGAAAAGGGAGGCGGGCCGCCAGTTAAAGCGGAGGAATCCCAGCAGCGCCCCGGCAAAGGCCAGGCTCAGTAACATCAGAGTGGTCTGACCAGAGATGGCGCCATGGGCCGCAAAGGCGACAAAGGCGACAAAGGAGACGCCGCCGGCCAGGCCGTCCAAGCCGTCAATCATATTGATGGAGTTGCACACCCCCACCACACAGAACACCGTAACCACCATGGCCAGCCAGGCGGTGGGGACGGCAATGTCGCCCAGGCCCAGCAGGTCGCCAAAGGAGTAAAGGACGGTGTCGCTTAGGGTAATTAAGAGGATAGCGGCAATAATCTGGGCCAGGAATTTGGGCCGATGGCCGATCTCCCTAAAGTCATCAACAAAGCCCACCAGGGCAAGAAGGGTAAGGCCGCTGAAAAAACCAAGGAGACCGTGCTGGGGAACAAGGAAATATGAGGTGGTGGAGATGGCTGTAACCATGCCAATGCCGCCAACCAGAGGGCGGGGCGTTACATGGGCCTTCCTGGCATTGGGTTGATCCATCAGGCCGATACGCCGGGCCGCCAGCATCAAGAGAGGTAGAAGAGCCAGAGAGGCGAAGAAAGATACTAGAAAAACGACAATTGTTAAAAAATCAGTGTCTAACAGCATACTTTAGTACCACTACAACTTGCAGTGCCCCAGCCCGCTAAGCAGGCAAATTCTTAAATTTGCGGAACAAATTCAAAACTAAACTTTTAAAAGAGGATAACCTCCCGTACAGGTAATCCTTAAGCTGGCCGATGATTCTACTTTATGTGAGGCGCTTTTTCAACTGAATAATTTAGTTATGGCAGAAGTTGTAATTTCTGCTATCTACTCACCTGATGCCGAAAATTACGCCATTGCTGTTTTTCCCCAAACATCCCAGCGGCTTGATTCGCCAATCTCCTGCAAAATAAACTTTCTCCCCTGGGCCGCCAGTGCCTGGCTGTGAAAAGGGGTGGCGGTAAAAGAAAAAATGAAGTAATTAAGCAACTTCTAAAGTGCTAGAAAGGTGAAAAACGTGGTCTGTCCCACTATTTGCCCAGTCAAGAAGGGCTTGGATAAAGCGACTGAATGGTATTTGAAAAATTTAAAGTTGAACAGAAAATAAATCTGTCCCCTTTTTCCTGTTCATATTTCAGGGCATGCCAGAAGTGAAGGGTTTACATTGGTCACCAACAATTTACGCGAATTTGAACGTGTAACGGCTTTACGGTTGGATAATTGGTTGGACTGATTGTCTTGTTGGGGGGGAGGGAAACAGCAAAACGCAATATCAGCGATTTGCAAAACTGAGAGAGTCACGGACCCAAAAGCCTTCAGGGATCTATAATGCTCTTTTTGAGGATGAAAAGAGCGATAGATGAAAAGAGCGATATAGATGGTAACAATGCCCATATC
>JBDLJA010000066.1:0-7285 GCA_039714595.1 Thermodesulfobacteriota bacterium
AGAAAATTCCTTGATGATCTTAATAAAATCCTCCCCGTATCTCTCCAGCTTCTGTTGGCCCACCCCGTGGATGGCCAGGAACTCGGGGGGGGTGGCGGGCAGGTAGGCGGCCATCTCGCGCAGGCTGCGGTCGGAGAAGACCACGTAGGGCGGGACGTCGGCCGCCTCGGCCAGCCTCCGGCGCAGGTCGCGCAGCTGGTTGAACAGCTCCTGGTTGTGGTCGCTGGGTGCGGCGGCGGTCCGGGGCTGGGCGGCCGTCTCCCCCTTGAGCTGCTGATAGGAAAAGGGCTTGCGGCCGTAGAGTACATCCTCGCCGGCCGGCGTGAGGACCAGGGCGTTGTAGCGCTTGGGGTCGCTCTTGATCAGGCCGTGGGCGGCCATGGCATCGGTGAGCCGGCGCCAGTAAGGTTTGGCCTGGTTGGCCCCCACCCCGTAGGTCTTGAGCAGGTCGTGGTGGAACTGTTGGATTTTTTTTGTCCTGGCGCCGCAGACGATGTCGATCACGTGGGCCGCGCCAAAGCGCTGGCCGGAGCGGAAGATGGCGCTCATCACCATCTGGGCGTGTTTGCTGCCATCCACCAGCTCCACCCCCTGCTGGCACACGTCGCAGGCCCCGCAATTTTCCCCTTCAAACTCCTCGCCGAAGTAGGCCAGGAGCTGGCGGCGGCGGCAGACGGCGGTCTCGGCCAGCCGCGTCATATCATTTAACTTCTGCCAGGCCAGCCGTTGTTCGGCTTGGGAACCCATCTTCTCAATGAATGACCCCAGGCGGCCCACGTCGCCCCGGTTGTAGAAGAGGAGGCAGTGGGCCGGTTCGCCGTCGCGGCCGGCCCTCCCCGTCTCCTGGTAGTAGCCCTCCATGTTTTTGGGCAGGTCGCCGTGGATGACGAAGCGGACGTTGGACTTGTCGATGCCCATGCCGAAGGCCACGGTGGCGACGATCACCTGGCACTGGTCGCGGTTGAACTTTTCCTGATGGTCGGCCCGCGTATCTGGCGGGAGACCGGCATGGTAGGGCAGGGCGGCCACCCCTCTTTTGGCAAGATGGACTGCCGTTTTTTCCACGTCGGCCCGGCTTAACCGGTAGACGATGCCGGGCTGGTCGCCCTGGCTGGCAATGGCCCGCTCTATCTGGCCCAAGACCGACTCGCGGCGGCTCACCTGGTAGAAGAGGTTGGGCCGGTTGAAGGAGGCGCGCAGGGTGAAGGGGGCATTGAGCCGCAGGCGGGAGATAATATCCTCCTGGACCTGATCGGTGGCGGTGGCGGTGAAGGCGGCTAAGGGGCAGCCGGGCAGGAGATCCTTGAGCTGGCTTAAGGCCAGATAATCGGGGCGGAAGTCGTGGCCCCACTCGGAGATGCAGTGCGCCTCGTCCACCGCCACAAAGGAGATGGGGCATTGCTTCAGCTCGCTGGCAAAGCCGGCGGCCAGCCTCTCCGGGGCCAGGTAGAGGAGATCGAGGTCGCCATTGCGGAAATCGGCCAGGACCCTCGCCCGCTCGGCCGGGGGCAGGGACGAGTTGATAAAGGCGGCCTTAATGCCCAGGTCGAGGGCGGCGTCCACCTGATCCTTCATCAAGGAAATAAGAGGGCTGATCACCAGGCAGGTGCCCTCCTGCAGGATGGCGGGCAGCTGGTAGCAGAGGGACTTGCCGCCGCCGGTGGGCATCACCGCGAAGGTGTCACGGCCCGCCATGATAGCGGAGATAATCTCGTCCTGGTTGGGCCGGAAGGAGGAGAAGCCGAAGGTTTCTTTTAGGGTCTTTTGTAAAGGTGCGGGCATTTTATAAAAACGAATATCGAATATCGATCAAGGAATGTCGAATGAAGAAGTGGTGGAAGGTGTCTTCAGGCCGCTATGGACTGTTGTGGCACTACAGGTAATCCCGAACTTTGACATTCGAAATTTCTTGTTCGACATTCTGCGGTTCGCAGTTTTTTAGTCCAATCCAAACACCCGGCGCATCTCGGCCAGCTTGCGCTGGCGTTCCTCCGGGTTGCACTCCTCCTCTTGAACCTGGTTCCCATGCTCGGCGTGGGAACTTAAATGAGACGCTCCTGCGTCTCGTGGCGCAGAGCGCCCAACCAGAACATCCCCACGCAGAGCGAGGGAAGGCATTTTTTAAAGCGAACCGCAGAATATCGAATGATGAATACCCTAAAGGGCACAAGTGGCGAATGTCGAAGGAAGGATGTGATCTACTAAGAAGAGTACCGACCTTCATCATTCATCATTCTGCGGTTCGATATTCTGCGGTTCTCTGTTACCCCTCGTCCAGCCCAAACACCCGGCGCATCTCGGCCAGCTTGCGCTGGCGCTCCTCCGGGTTGCACTCCTCCTCCTTGAGGTAGAGGAGGGGGTGGTGGAGGAGCTTGTTGATAATGGCGGAGGTCATCTTATTGATCGATTTTTTCTCACTCTCGCTCAGGTCCATTCGGCCCACGCTGCGCTGCACCTCGGCCAACCGGATCTCCTCCGCCTTGCGCCGCAGGGCCGAGATGGTGGGGGTCAGCGCCATGTTGTCCAACCAGGCGAGGAGTTTGGCGCACTCCTCGGCCACTATCCTCTCGGCCCGGGTGGCCTCCTGCTGGCGCTCGTTCTTGTTCATCTCCACCACCTGGCTCAGATCATCCACGTCGTAGAGGTAGACGTTGTCAAGCTCGTTGATCTCCGGGTCCAGGTCGCGGGGCACGGCGATGTCGATGAAGAAGAGGGGCCGGCTGCGCCGTCTCTTCATGATGGGTTTGACCTGGCTCTTGGTGAGGATCAGATCAGGGGCGCCGGTGGAGCTCACCATGATGTCCACCATGGCCAGCTGCTCCTCCAGGTCGCTTAACGGCACCGCCTTGCCGCCGAAGCTCTTGGCCAGCTTAACGCCGCGTTCCAGGGTGCGGTTGGCGACAATCACCTCGGTGCAGCCCTGGGTGAGCAGATGTTCGGCCGCAAGCTCCGCCATCTCGCCTGCCCCGGCCAGGAGCACCTTCTTGCCCTTGAGCCTGCCGAATATCTTGCGGGCCAGCTGGACAGCGGCATAGCTGATGGAGACGGCGGATGAGCCGATATTGGTCTCGGAGCGCACCCGCTTGGCGGTGGAGAAGGCCTTGTGGATCAATTTGTTCAGGATGACGCCGGTGCACTTGCGGGCCGTGGCCTGGCGGTACGCCTCCTTGAGCTGGCCCAGGATCTGCGGCTCACCCACCACCATGGAGTCGAGGCTGGCCCCCACCCGGAAGAGGTGGCGAATGGCCGCCTCGCCCTGGTGCAGGTAGGTGTACTCTTTTGCCTCGCTGTCGCTGATCTCACTGGCTCCAAAGAGCAGGGCCCGCACCTCTTTAGCGCCCTTGTCCACCGCCGCGGTGGTAAAGATAACCTCCACCCGGTTGCAGGTGGAGAGGAAGCAGAACTCCCGGCAGTTAGGCGTTGCGGCCAGCTGAGAAAGGGGCACCTCGATATCGGGGAAGGTCAGTTTTTCCCGCACCGCCACCGGGGCGGTCTTATGGTTGACCCCCAGGACGACGATCTGCTCAACGGACATAGGAGTGCACTCCGGTGAGCAGGAAGTTGACGCCCCAGAGGGTGAAGAGGACGGCGGAAAAACCGATGACGGTGAGGATGGCGGAGCGCTTGCCGCTCCAGCCGATGGCCAGCCGCTGGTGGAGCAGGGCGGCGTAGAGGAGCCAGGTGATCAGTGACCAGGTCTCCTTGGGGTCCCACTGCCAGTAGGCGCCCCACGCCTGTTTGGCCCAGATGGAGCCGGTGACTATCCCTAAGGTGAGGAGGGGAAAGCCGATGGAGAGGCAGTGGGTGTTGAGCTGGTCCAAGCCCTCCAGGCTGGGCAGACGCTGGTAGAAGAGGCCGAACTTCTTTCTCTTCAGGGCCCGGTCCTGGATGAGGTACATGAGGCCGCCGCAGAAGCCCAGGGCCAGAAAGCCGTTGGCGCCAATGGCCACGGCCGCGTGGATCGGCAGCCAGACCGACTGCAGGGCCGGGGGCAGGACACGGATCTCCTGGCTGGAGAGCAGCGCCACGGTGAGGAGGAGCTGGATGAGCACGGCGACAAAGGTGCCGAAGTTCTTGATCCGGTAACGCCAGCGGAAGGAGAGAAAGGCCCAGGTACAGGACCAGGCGAAGAAGGAGACCGTGTCGTGGTGGGTGGTGAGGGGGGTGTGGCCCATGGCCAGGTAGCGGCCCAGGATGGTCCCGCAGTGGAGGAGGCCGGCCACCAGGAGCAGGCGGCGGGCCATGGTCCGCACCCTGCTGTTCTGGGAGAAGAAAAAGACCAGGTAGAGGGTGGTGGCCAGGGCGTAGGCGATGTAGGTGATGGCGAAGGGCATAGGGGTGTTTTTAACGGCGAATATCGAGGTCACCGCAGGTAAGCGAAGACTCCGGAGTGTCGAATACCCTAAAGGGCACAAGTGTCGAAGGAATGATCTTATCTAATTAATAATCTATACCCCAAGGGCACTCGAAGTCTGCGCTTATCTCCTCTGGGCGCCTTCTTTCTGTGGTTCGACATGACCTCGGTATTCTGCGGTTCGTTGTTTAAAGTCACCGGCTAGTATTAAATTTCCTCTTCCCGCAGCCGGGTCAGGAGGGTATCAATCTCGGGGCTATGGCCCAGCAGAGCCTGGATGTGAGCGCTGATGGCCGGCCACTGCCCCTGGGCCAGCCACTCCAGAAGCTCGGGGTGGAGAATTTTAGCAAAGGTTTTTTTGTTCTGCTCATGGCCTTCGTCCCGGGCCAGGACCAGGGGTCTCAGGCCCCCCATGAGCCGCAGGGCCAGGTCATATTCGGGGCCGAACTCCTCCTCCAGCCTCTCCCTGGTCAGCCGGGCCAGGGCCGGGCTCTGGCCGCTGGTGGAGATGGAGATGGCAAGATCACCCCGGCGGACGGTGGCGGGCAGGATGAAGTTGCACCACTTGGGCACATCGGCCACGTTGATGAGGATATTTAAGCCCTGGGCCTCAGCGTAAACCGCCTCCTGCACCTGCTCATCATCGGTGGCGGCGATGACCAGAAAGGAGCGGGCCAGATCGCCCGGCTCATAGCCCCGCTTGAGCCAGGTAATGGCGCCGGCCCCTGCCTTCTCGGCCAGGGCGGGGGTAAGCTCGGGGCTGATCACCGTTACCTGGCCCTGGCAGGCCAGAAGGCCCATAACCTTGCGCTGGGCCACCCTGCCGCCGCCGATGACGGTGCAGGGCCGGTTGTTGATCTCAACGTTGATGGGGAAATATTTCATAGAGGTGGCAAAAAAGCGGGGCCAGGGTTTGTTGATTGCGGGTGGCACGGGGGCGAGATAAGCAGCTGCCCCACCTATTTTTTTGTAATCTCTCATATAAACCACTTTCTGGCCGAAGGGCAATGTTTTCCCTTTGCAAAGCGGCTCTTACAGGTAAAATGTTCTGCCATGAACAGTGAAAAAAAATTTCAGGCCCTGCTGGTGCGCAAGCTCGGCGATGAGTACGTCCGGGCCGTAGAAGAACGCGCCCTCGCCGACCTGCCGGCCGGCGAGGTACTGGTCCGGGTGCGCTACTCGTCCCTCAACTATAAAGACGGGCTGTCGGCCACCGGCAACCGGGGGGTGACGCGGCGATATCCCCACACCCCGGGGATCGACGCGGTGGGCGAGGTGGTGGAGACCACTGATCCCCAGGTAAAGGTGGGCCGGGAGGTGATAGTCCACTGCTACGACCTGGGCATGAACAGCGCCGGCGGCTTTGGCCAGTACATCCGGGTGCCGGCCGGCTGGCTGGTCCCTTTGCCGGAGGGCCTTAGCCCCAGGCAGGCGATGATGTACGGCACCGGCGGCTTCACCGCCGCCATGTCGGTCCATCGCCTCCTCACCCTGGGGCTTAAGCCGGAAGACGGCCCGGTGCTGGTCACCGGGGCCACCGGCGGGGTGGGATCGCTTACCGTGGCCATCCTGGCCCGGGAGGGCTTTGAGGTGGTGGCGGCCAGCGGCAAGGCGGCGGAGGATTTTCTCCTGGGGTTGGGGGCGGCCAGGGTCATCGGCCGGGAGCAGGTGCGGGGCGGGGCCAGCCGGGCCATCCTGCGGCCGCGCTGGGCCGGGGTGGTGGACTGCGTGGGGGGCGAGATCCTCACCTGGGCTGTCAAGTCCACTAAACCGGGGGGCATTGTCACCACCTGCGGCAATGTGGCCGGGGCTGATCTGGATCTCACCGTCTATCCCTTCATCCTCCGCGGCGTCACCCTCACCGGCATAGACGCGGCCGAGTGTCCCCTCTCCCTGCGCCAGGAGATCTGGGCCAGGATCGCCAGAGACTGGCGCTTTGACCACCTGAGCGAGCAGAGCCTGGAGGTGGGTCTTGCCGGCCTGTCCGAGCAGATCGATCTGATCCTGGCCGGTAAGGTGCAGGGGCGGGTTATTGTTCGGTTGTAAAAAGAGGCCCATGTCCCCAGACGGCTTAACACCCAGCCCACCCCACAGGCCAAGAAGCTTTAGTTATTAACTCAGCGCTAACAGTAAAAAAGATGCTATTTCAAATTATCTTCGACGACCACCCCAGCTTTGGCAACCAGCTCAAGGTGGCCCAGCTCTTTGACGAGGAGGGGCAGGACTACACCTTTCTCATGGATTATGACAAGGCGTACCTCTCCCTGGCCGATATCCGGGCCGATATTGCCGCCCAGCTTAAGGTGGACGAGGCTGAGGTTGAGCTGGAGGTGGTGTGATGGCGGCAACAGCTGAGAAGTCCACGGCCAAGAAGGGGCTCCTCGCCGTCTTCACCGGCAACGGCAAGGGCAAGACAACGGCCGCCTTAGGCTTGGTCCTGCGGGCCCTGGGTCATGGCCAGCGGGTGGCGGTGATTCAGTTTATCAAGGGGAGCTGGCACTACGGCGAACTAACCGCGGCGGAGCGGTTTTCTGATCTCCTGGAGTTCCATGTCATGGGGTGCGGCTTTACCTGGAAGAGCGATGACCTGGAAAAGGATAAGGCCGCGGCCAGGACGGCCTGGGCCAAGGCGAGGGAGACCATTGAGGCGGGGCAGCACGATCTGGTGGTATTAGATGAGCTTACCTACCTGGTGCGCTATGAGATGGTGGATGAGGATGAGATTCTCAGGGTGCTGGCGGCCAAACCGCCTGCCATGCACGTGGTGGTCACCGGGCGCTACGCCTCGGAGAGGCTCATGGAGCAGGCCGATCTGGTTACCGAGATGCGGGAGGTGAAGCACCCGTATAGCCAGGGGGTTAAGGCCCAGGCAGGGTTTGAGTATTAAACTGCGAATATCGAATGTCGAACAAGAAATGTCGAATGATGAAG
>JBDLJA010000067.1:0-5740 GCA_039714595.1 Thermodesulfobacteriota bacterium
GGCGGGGGGAGCGCTTGCGCGGTCTGCGTTTGGGCTTGGTCGGCTGCTCGCCACTGGCATCGGCCTCTGATTTGCCTTCGGCCGGACTTGTCTCTTCTTTAGGCTTCTCTTTCTGTTCTTCGTTGCTTACTTCTTCTGGTGACATAATCTTCCTTTTTCGCTGCCCCTAACCGTTATTCTTCTGGCAGGGGCAGTCCTTGACTTGGGCCGCCTTCTCCTGGTCCGGAGAGGGCGGCGGCTGGTAATAAGTTTTGCCCTGAAAGGTGTGACTGACAACCTCTCCCTGCTCGGCCAGCTTTGCCATGAACGTAGCGATGGCGGCTGGCTGGTAGTTGAGGGCCTCGCCGATATCCGCGGCCGGACAGGGCCGGCGCCGGAGCATCTCGAGGATCTCCCCTTGGTCAGGGGCGCGAAAATTTTGGCGATCGCGCTTGGCAAAACTTGCGATAATTTCGACATTGCCGGGTAGTTGTCCGGCGATGTCGTCTAATTCTTGGCCCGTCAGTGGCGCGGCATAATCTTCCAAGGGTGGCCGGACCACGGTGTTTAACTGTACCCGTTGCGGCTTGATTTCCTCGATGGCCCGGGCCAGGGCCTCGATGTCTGCCGCGCTGTCGTTTATCCCTTTGCTGATCAGGACCTCAAGCCATACCTGGCCGGAAAACTCCTGGCAAAATTGCCTGGTGCCGGCGATGACCCGTTCCAGCTCCACGCAGTGGGCCGGCCGGTCAATGCGGCGAAAGCTCTCCTCCCTGGCGGAGTCCAATGAGGGGATCACCACGTCGGCCGCCATGAGCTCAGCCCGGACATCGGCCCGGTGGAGCAAGGTGCCGTTGGTGAGGATGGCCACCGGTTTCCCGGTATGTTCCTTGATGTGATTTATTATCAAACCCAGACCGCTATGGAGGGTGGGCTCACCTGTGGCGGTGATAGTGAATACATCAACGGGTTTGGCCGTATCCCCCTGGGCCAGGAATTCATCAATCTCCTTGATGATATCCGCGGTTGGGGTGTACTCTTGCCTCTGACAGCTGTGGATAACGGTTCGTCCCACCTCACAGTAGATACAGTCCAGGGTGCAGGTTTTGCTAAGGAGCAGGTCAATACCCAGGGAAAGACCAAGGCGCCGGGAGTTGACCGGGCCAAAGAGATATTTCATGGAGAAGGGGAGGAGGTGATACAGCTGTTTGATGCAAGCGAAAATTAAACGTATTACCCTAGGTAATCCATCTGGGGCCACTAAGCAAGAAAAAAGGCCCTTTCCCTTGACACTGGCAGGGTCAGGGCGTAAGTAGTTGAAGATTTGCACCATCTACCATAATATTTAGTATTTAGAATAATGTGCTGATTTAAGTGGATTGTCCCCGGGGCAGGAGCAGCTTCCCGCCTCGCGTTGCATATCCCCAGCCTAAACTAACAAATGTGAATACAATGCGCAGCCATGCTATCACCAAAGGGTTGGAGCGGGCCCCCCATCGCTCTTTATTCAAGGCCATGGGCTACACCAATGAGGAGCTGGCTCGGCCCTTAGTGGGCGTCTGTCATGCCCAGAACGAGATCATCCCCGGCCATTTCGACCTTAACCGGGTCCTGGAGTCGGTTAAGACCGGGGTAAGGATGGCCGGCGGCACCCCGGTGTCGTTTGCCACCATCGGCGTCTGCGACGGCATCGCCATGGGCCACACCGGCATGAAGTACTCTCTGGCCAGCCGGGAGATCATCGCCGATTCGGTGGAGATCATGGGTCAGGCCCATCCCTTTGACGCCTTAGTCCTCATCCCCAACTGCGACAAGATCGTCCCCGGTATGCTCATGGCCATGCTTCGCCTCAACATCCCCAGCGTCATGGTGAGCGGCGGCCCCATGCTCACCGGCCGCTTTCAGGGCCAAGACGTCCATCTGGTCTCGGTCTTTGAAGGGGTGGGCAAGGTGAAGGCCAACGCCATGACCATGGCGGAGCTGGACGAGCTGGAGGATTCCGCCTGTCCCGGCTGCGGCTCCTGCGCCGGGATGTTCACCGCCAACTCCATGAACTGCCTCACCGAGGCCATTGGTCTGGGGCTGCCCGGCAACGGCACCATCCCGGCGGTCCACGCCAGCCGCCAGCGTTTGGCCAAGCAGGCCGGCATGGCGGTGATGAACCTCTTCCATGAAAACATCCGGCCCCGGGATATTGCCAACCGCGAGGCGTTCGAGAACGCCATGGCGGTGGACATGGCCCTGGGCTGTTCCACCAACACGGTGCTCCATGTCCCAGCCATCGCCAAGGAGGCGGGGGTGGAGCTGCCCCTGGAATCGTTCAACGAGGTGAGTAAGAGGGTGCCGCACATCTGCTCGCTCATCCCCGGCGGCCCCCACTCCATGCAGCAGCTCTTTGAGGCGGGCGGCGTGCCGGCGGTGATGAAGGAGCTCCTTGCCAGTCAGGACGGCCTCCACCAGCAGGTGATGACCGTCACCGGCCGCACCCTGGGGGAAAACCTCAAGGCGGCCCAGGTGCGCGACACGGAGGTGATCCGGCCGGTGAGTAACCCGTACCATCAGGTGGGCGGCATCGCCGTGCTTTACGGCAACCTGGCCCCGGAAGGGGCGGTGGTCAAGCAGTCGGCCGTGGCGGACGAGATGCTGGTCCACTCCGGCCCGGCCCGGGTCTATGAGTCGGAGGAGGAGGCCCAGGGTGCCATCCTCGGCGGTGAGATCAAGCCGGGCGACGTGGTGGTTATCCGCTACTGCGGCCCCAAGGGCGGCCCCGGCATGCCGGAGATGCTCTCCCCCACCTCGGCCATCATCGGTATGGGCTTGGGCAATTCCGTGGCCTTACTCACCGACGGCCGCTTCAGCGGCGGCACCCAAGGCGCCTGCATCGGCCACATCTCGCCCGAGGCGGCCAGCGGCGGGCCCATCGGTCTCATCAACGAGGGTGATATGATCAAGATCGACATCCCGGCCAACAGCCTGGCGGTGGAGTTGGATGAGGAGACCCTGGCCAAGCGGCGTGAGTCGTGGCAAGAGCCGGAACCAAAGATCACCACCGGTTACGCGGCCCGTTACGCCCGCATGGTGACCAGCGGCGCCACCGGCGCGGTGCTCAAGGATTAATTTTCACCCCATGCCCCTCCTTCTCACCCTCCTGCTGACCCTTGTCCTGGCCGCGCCTGCCGCGGCGGTGGATCTTGCCGATTCCGGCTGGAAGATCAGCGCCGATCGCTTCAGCCGTAGTGGTGACGGGGATAAGATTGTCGCCTCCGGCAATGTGGAGCTGATCAGCCTGGCCGAGGACAGGGAGACGGTGGCCATGCGGGCCGACTGGCTCAGCTATGAGGCGGCCACCGGGATGGTGGAGGCGCGGGGTGACGTCTACCTGAAGACCAAGGCCCAGGAGACCAGGGCGGCGTCGACCCAGCTGTTGATCAAGGAGCAGACCGGCAAGCTGCAGGATGCCACCGTTCATATCAAGGAGCGCAACCTCCACTTTGCCGCCCGGGAGGCGCGCAAGGAGGGTGAGACGGTCTACTATTTCCGTCATGGCGTCTTTACCTCCTGTGCCGTGGAGGAGGGGCGCCAGCCCATGTGGAGCATCAAGGCGCTGGAGGTGGATATCGATACGGATGGTTTCATCTTTATGAAGCACTGTTTTCTGCGGATTAAAGGGGTACCCATCTTCTACCTGCCCATCGCCACCTTTCCGGGCCTCATGGAGCGGCAGACCGGTTTTATCATGCCGCCGGAGATCACCTCCTCCTCCCGCAGCGGTTACGGCCTGGTCACCCCCTTTTTCATCGACCTCTCCCCCAGTGCCGACATAACCCTCTACCCCTCCTATATGGAGAAGCGCGGCTTCCATGGCGGGGCGGAGTTCCGCCGGGTCTTCTCCTTTGAAAACCGTCTTGGCCTGCAGGGTTCCTTTCTCCAGGATCAGCTCGTTGACGGCCCCGAGACCCCGGAGGATGACGATAACGATTACAAGGATGACGGCTACTTCCGCACCCGAAAGGATCGCTATTGGATCCGGGGTAAGTATGATGACGCCCTGGGGGAAAAGAGCAACCTGCGCCTTGATCTGGATTTTGCCTCGGACCGTGATTTTCTCATGGAATTTGTCGATGAGATGGCCGGTTTTGAGCGCTCCAGCGAGCTTTTTTTGAGTGACTTTGACCGGGGATTGGCCGAGGAGTCCCTGGGCTGGCGTGATTCCACCCTCCAGCTTGACCGCCGAGGCGACAGCGTCTTTCTGGGCGCTGAGATGGCACTGGTGGATGAGTTTGCTTCCCACCAGACGCCGGGCCAGGACGCCATCCATACCCTGCCCCATCTCCTGGCCAGCGGCATCTCGCAGCTGGCGGGATCTCCGGTGAACTTCAACTGGGATGCCGATTACGTCAACTACCATCGTGACGCCGGGGTGGGGCTGCAGCGCTTGGACCTCTTTCCCCGCCTGCTGGCGCCCTTGCCCCTGGGGCGCTACATGGAGGGTTCCGTCCTCGCCGGTGTCCGCCAGACCTACTATCTGGTTGAGGCCCACGGCGACGATGTGTATACCGGCGATTCCCACGACCAGCGTTCCGTCTTCCACGGCAAGGCGGAGGTGGCCACCTCCTTCCATCGTGATTTTGCCATGGAGATGGGATCCCTTAGTTGGTTAAACCATATGATCCGGCCCAGGTTGGACTATACCAACCTCTCCCTGGGGTCCGGTCAGGATGATCTGCCCGATTTTGATAACCATGACCGGTTGGAGTCCGCCAACAGTGTGGGTTACGGCCTGGATAATCACTTCCGGGTGGGGGGAGAGGAGAATGGTTTACCCTACAACCGCTACCTGGGGCTGTTCAAGGTTTCCCAGTCCTATAACTTCCGTAAGAGTGGCGAGGAGCAGCCTTATTCCGACGTGGATTTCAGCCTGGAACTTTACCCCTTCAGCGGCCTGCACCTGAAATATGACACCAGCTTAAGCGTTTACGGCGAAGGCATTGTTGACTACGACCTCTTCACCCGTTATCGCCGGGGGAGAACCGCCCTGGCCTGTGACTATCGCTATAATAAGCCAAGCGATGTTCACGAACTAAATAGCATTCTGGAGCTGGGGCTCACGCAACGAATTACCTTCAAGGGTGAGCTGAAGCGTTCCCTGGCCACTGACCGCACCATCAAAGAGACCCTGTCTCTGCTCTATCGGGCCGACTGCTGGGCGGTGCAACTGGCCCATGCCCAGGATGAAGACGACGAGCGGGTCTACCTCTACTTCTCCCTGCTCGGGGCGGGGCGCACCGTTGGTTTCGGCTACTCAGACGATATGGGCGGTGATCAAGCGTGGAAGTTTAACGACGAGCCCCTGAGCCACGGGGGCTGGCAGGACTCTTAAGGGTATCTCGAATAATTGTCCTCTGGCCCGATTACTGCGTCACAGCAAAAATAAAAATGCTCACATATCACTAATATGCTGCGCTTTTTATTTTCACTGTTCCTTGTCCTCGAACCAGATGCCTAATTATTCAAGACACCCTTAAGGCTATCTTGAATAATTGCTGTTCCTTGTAGTCAAACAAAATATCTAATTATGCAAGACACCCTTAAGTAGAGGAGGATAATCTTCCTTGCCCCTTGCCCCTTGCCCCTTGCCCCTTGCCCCTTGCCCCTTGCCCCTTGGCGCCTCCTCCTTCCCTGTCCGGGGAATATTCTTGACTCCAGCTGTTGCTATTGTGGACAATATTTAAGAATGTTTCCTGTTTGTTGCGGGGAAGAG
>JBDLJA010000068.1:0-5620 GCA_039714595.1 Thermodesulfobacteriota bacterium
CCAGATGGCTGGGGTGCCCTTTCTTTCGCCAAAACGGTCAAGCCGTCCGGCTGCTTGGTTTTCTTTGCACCCTGCGGGCATAAACACCCACAGGGCATAAACACCCTAAAGGGCATAAAGTTCAGCAAAGAAAATGAACATATCGGGACGGAGGAAACGGTATAACCGTTTTTTCTAACGTTTAATTAAGCACCCTCCTTCGACATTCGAAATTCCTTGTTCGGTATTCGAAATTCGTTTTTAAAAAAATAACCAACTACTAGCAAAATGATTTTTGTCTCAGAGGCGAAAATCGCAAACCGCGAACAGTTCTCCATAGAAGGTAAAAAAAAGATGAAAAAATCCCTGGGACCCCAGCCCCTCACCTACCCCACCCCGGTCTGGGCCATCGGCACATATAACGAAGACGGCCAGGCCAACGTGATGTGCGCCGCCTGGGGCGGCATCTGCTGCTCCAAGCCGCCCTGCCTGGCCGTCTCTCTGCGCTCAGCCACCTTAAGCCATGGCAACATCAGCAAGCGAAAGGCCTTCACGGTGAATATCGGCACTGAAGCATTCGCCAGCCAGGTGGACTACTTCGGCCTGTCCACCGGCCGCAAGGTGGATAAATTTGCGGCCACCGACCTCACCGCCACCCCCTCTGAGCTGGTTGACGCCCCCTATATCGAGGAATTTCCCCTGATCATAGAGTGCAGGCTGCAGCAGATCGTCGAGGTGGGGCTGCACAGCCAGTTCATCGGTGAGATCATCGACGTCAAGGCGGAGGAGGAGATCCTGGGGGGCGACAAGGGGCTGCCCCTCATCGAAAAACTCCGGCCCCTCATCTTCTCACCGGTGGCCCGGCGCTACCACGGGGTGGGAGATTTTATTGGCGACGCCTTTGACATGGGCAAGAAATACCGCCAGAAATAACGCCAACTGCCCTCCCGGCTATTTCAGCCTGGGAGGGGTTGGCAACAAAACCGTTAAATAATCAGCAACCTAGCCTCGCAAACTGTAGACCTTTTCAAGTAATTACCCATTTTTTTAACCGCTGAAAAAGCCTAGCCAAAATGACCTAAGTAGTTCTACTCACAGGACTATTTCTATGGGTACATCCACCCAGGCAAGACTACTTAGGTACTCCTACCTATTGCCTTTTCGTGTAATTCTACCTAGATAGCAAGCTGCTAATTTTAGAGACCCAACGGGTCAAGCCCTTGATTGTCCGGGCCAATCACTACCGCTTGCTAGGATGGAAATCCAAAAATACTGGAAAACAAACATCAAGGTCATGGTCACCCTGCTCACCATCTGGGCCACTGTTTCCTTTGGCTGTTCCATCCTCTTTGTGGAGAAGCTCAACACCTTCACCATTGGCGGCTTTCCCGTGGGCTTCTGGTTCGCCCAGCAGGGCGCCATCTACGTCTTTGTCATCCTGATATTCGCCTACTTCTTCATCATGGAGAAGGTTGACCGGGATCATGAGGTTAACGACTGATGTCAATCCTCGACTGGACATACATCATGGTGGGGGTGACCTTCAGCCTCTACCTCTCCATCGCCTGGATCTCGCGAGTCAAGACCACCAAAGGTTTTTACGTGGCCGGCGGCGGGGTGAGTCCTCTGGCCAACGGCATGGCCACGGCGGCCGACTGGATGAGCGCCGCTTCGTTTATCTCCATGGCCGGGTTGATCTCGTTTATGGGCTACACCGGCTCCATCTATCTCTTGGGCTGGACCGGCGGTTATGTCCTCCTGGCCCTGATGCTGGCCCCCTACCTGCGTAAATTCGGCAAGTTCACCGTCCCTGATTTTGTCGGCGACCGTTATTACTCCAACGCGGCCCGCTTCATCGCCCTGCTCTGCGCCATCTTTGTCTCATTTACCTATGTGGCCGGCCAGATGCGCGGGGTGGGCATCGTCTTCTCCCGCTTTTTAGAGGTGGACGTCAACACCGGGGTCTTGATCGGCATGGCCATCGTCTTCTTCTACGCCTCCTTAGGCGGGATGAAGGGCATCACCTACACCCAGGTGGCCCAATATTCGGTCCTGATCATCGCCTACCTGATCCCGGCCGTGGCCATATCCGCCAAGATAACCGGCACCGCCATCCCCCAGCTCGGCTTTGGCGCCACCATTGCTGACGGCCCCCATGGTGGCCAGTACCTGCTCACCACCCTGAACCAGCTTAACACCGACCTGGGCTTTGCCGCCTACACCAAGCCCTTTGCCGAGGGCGGCAAGTCGATGCTCGATGTGTTCTGCATCACCGCCGCCCTGATGGTGGGCACGGCCGGCCTGCCCCACGTCATCGTCCGCTTCTACACGGTGCCCAGCGTGCGCGGGGCCAGGCTTTCCGCCGGATTCGCCCTGCTCTTCATCGCCATCCTCTACACCGCAGCCCCGGCCATTGCCTCCTTTGCCCGTTACAACATGATCAACTCCATCTCCGAGGTGGAGTACCGCGCCGCGCCCACCTGGTTCACCAGCTGGGAAAAGACGGGGTTACTCGCCTGGGTGGACAAGAACCATGACGGCGTTATCAACTACTCAGCCGGCCCCGCCTTCCTGGGCACCCCTGAGTTCACCGGGGAGACCGGTTCCCACGGTCAGCTCATAGTGGCCAACACCCTAAGCGAGAGTGACAACGAGCTCTACATCGACCGGGACATCATGGTCCTGGCCAATCCGGAGATCGCCGGGCTCCCCAACTGGGTCATCGCTCTGGTGGCCGCCGGCGGCCTTGCCGCGGCCCTATCCACCGCCTCTGGCCTGCTGCTGGTGATATCATCGTCCATCTCCCACGATCTCTACTACCGGCTGATCAACCGTAACGCCTCGGAGAAACAGCGGCTCTTGGTGGGAAGGGTGATGATCGGCATCGCGGTGAGCGTGGCCGGCTACTTCGGCATCCACCCCCCCGGCTTCGTGGCCCAGGTGGTGGCCTTTGCCTTTGGCCTGGCCGCCTCCTCCTTCTTCCCGGTGATCGTCCTGGGCATCTTTTCCAAACGGACCACCAAGGAGGGCGCCATCGCCGGCATGGTGAGCGGCATACTCTTCACCACCATCTACATCATTAATATAAAATTTTTCGCCGGCAACCCCTGGCTCTTAGGCATCTCGGCCGAAGGGATCGGGGCCGTGGGAATGCTGATTAACTTTGGCGTTACCCTGTTGGTAACAAGGTTCACCAAGCCCCCGCCGGCGGATGTTCAGCAGATGGTGGATACCATCCGCTACCCCCGGGGGGCTGGGGCAAGTATTAATCATTAGTTTTTTTGTTTTTATGCGCTATTAGGTAAGCGCCAGGTAAGGATTTGTGATTTTCAAGGGTGTCTTAAGTAATTAGACATCTCTGGCAGCAATCAGCACCCCGCTGCGGCTGCTCCTTCTGGCAAAACCTGATTCGGAAAACCGCCGACGGCATAGAGCTGCCGGCACACAATATAGCCGCTGGACCACCCTTAGGGAGATTAACCAGGGACCCGGCGCTAGTTAACTTTTTTTCTGGAGGAAAGAGGAATGAGTGACAACTCTTCAGCAGAGTACTGGAAGGCGAACATCCGCTTAGTTATCGGATGCCTCGTGGTCTGGTTCATCGTCTCGTACGGCTGCGGCATTCTTTTTGCCGACGCCCTCAACAGCGTCCGCTTAGGCGGCTACAAACTGGGTTTCTGGTTTGCCCAGCAGGGATCGATCTACACCTTTGTGGCCTTGATCTTTTTCTACGCAGCGAAGATGAACAAACTCGACAAGAAATTCAACGTCGAAGAGAAATAGGGAGTTTTTGTAATGGATCTAAGAACTATGACATATATGGTTGTAGGGGCCACCTTTGCCCTCTACATCTTTATCGCCATTAAGGCGAGGGCCGGTAGCACCAAGGAGTTCTACGTGGCCAACAAAGGCGTCCACCCCGTACTTAACGGTATGGCCACTGGCGCCGACTGGATGAGTGCCGCCTCTTTTATCTCCATGGCCGGCCTCATCGCCTTCAAGGGCTATGACGCCTCTGTTTACCTGATGGGCTGGACCGGCGGTTACTGTCTGCTGGCCATGCTCCTGGCCCCTTACCTGCGTAAGCATGGTAAATTCACCGTGCCCGCCTTCATCGGCGACCGCTACTACTCCAACACGGCCCGCCTGGTGGCGGTGTTCTGCCTCATCGTGGCCTCACTGACCTACGTTATTGGCCAGATGAAGGGTATCGGCGTGGCGTTCTCCCGCTTCCTGGAGGTGCCCTTTGGCACCGGTCTGGTTGCTGGTATGGCCATCGTCTTCATCTACGCCGTCCTCGGCGGCATGAAGGGCGTAACCTATACCCAGATCGCCCAGTACTGCGTACTGATCTTCGCCTACACCGTACCGGCGGTCTTCATCTCCCTGCAGCTCACCGGCAACCCCGTTCCGCAGATTGGTCTGGGTTCCACCATGGCTGGTTCGGAGACTTACCTGCTGGACGCCCTGGACCTCACCTTGAAGGATCTGGGCTTTAAGGAGTACACCATCCAGAAGGGGTCCACCACCAACATGGTGCTGCTGACCCTCTCTCTGATGATCGGTACCGCGGGTCTGCCCCACGTTATCACCCGCTTCTTCACCGTTCCCAAGGTAAAGGACGCCCGTTCTTCCGCTGGTTGGGCCCTGGTCTTCATCGCCCTGCTCTACACCACCGCTCCCGCGGTTGGCGCCATGGCGCGGATGAACCTGATGGATACCATCCAGACCGGTGAGATCGGTGCCGCTGACGGCAACATCGCTGTGGATGAGCGTCCCACCTGGTTCAAGAACTGGGAGACCACCGGTCTTCTGAAGTTCGAGGACAAGAACGGCGACGGCCGCATCCAGTACTACGGTAAGGGACTGGCCGACAAAGAGGCTGAGTTTGGCTGGGCCGGCAACGAGATGGTTAAGGTTGACCGGGACATCATGGTTCTGGCCAATCCCGAGATCGCCAAGCTGCCCAACTGGGTAATCGCCTTAGTGGCCGCCGGTGGTATCGCCGCTGCGCTCTCCACTGCTGCGGGTCTGCTCTTGGCCATCTCTTCGGCCATCTCCCATGACTTGCTCAAATCCACCTTCACCCCCAACATGACCGACAAGTCGGAGCTGATGGCTGGCCGTATCGCCATGGCCGGCGCCATCTGCGTGGCCGGTTACCTTGGCTTGAACCCTCCGGGCTTCGCGGCCCAGGTTGTGGCCCTGGCCTTTGGTCTGGCGGCGTCTTCCATCTTCCCGGCCCTGATGATGGGTATCTTCTCCAAGAAGATCAACAGCACCGGCGCCATTGCCGGTATGTTGACCGGTATCGGCACCACCCTGGTTTACATCTTCATGTATAAGGGCTGGTTCTTTGTCAAGTCCACCGCCATGCTGCCCGACACCGTGGACGGCTGGATCCTGGGCATCTCCCCCGGCTCCTTCGGCGCTGTGGGTGCCCTGTTCAACTTCATCGTCGCCTTCGCGGTTTCTTCTGTTACCGCGGAGACTCCGGACCACATCAAGGATATGGTGGATAACATCCGTATCCCGGCTGGCTCCGGCGACGCAGTGGACCATTAAAAAAAGGGTCCCAGCGCCTGATCTTTGCCCGTTTAGCCTGCCTTACATGGCGCTACCATGCTTCGGCAGGCTAACC
>JBDLJA010000069.1:0-5503 GCA_039714595.1 Thermodesulfobacteriota bacterium
TAGAGATAAAGATCATCATCCTCGTCCTGGTAGATATCGTCTTTATCGATCAGGTTACCGTCCTTATCCCAGCGCGGTCCGTAATTGATCACCGCGTCGTGCATCATCTTCGCCTTGCTCACCGAGACGCCATCGGCCAGCATCGCCTCCAGGAACATATCATGCACCTTGCGATGGGGCTCGCTGCGGGTCTGACAGTAGATATCGTGGAACACGGTGGCCCGCCGGTATTTGCCGACAAAGGGCGAGCCGATGAGGGACCAGAGGAGCTTGGGGATGCTGGCGCCATCGATCTTCGCCCCGGCCGGCGCCTCCCATACCTTACCGGCCCCATCGGTGAAGGTTAGCGTTTTTAAGAGCCGCATCTTCCGCGGTTCATCCTTGGGCCACTCCACCTCCACCAGATTGTCAAACATAACAGCTCCTCCTCTATTTTTTCCCCAAACCAGCATGGTCTAGGTTTTTTATTTGTTACTAAAGCCAGCAGAGATGAGTAACAGCAGCACTAATCACCTCCTGACTCCCCTTTCCCCTAGGCTTTGCCAGTAAGGGAATAAAAAATATCTGGCAGTTATGCCAGAGCTCAGGCCGAACACAGGAGATAATGTCCCCCGTGTGAGCGGCGAAACTTTGTCCCAGGCCGGATGGGAGCGGTAAAGAAAATCACCCCTACAAAGAATAGCAGGCAGGTGGCAATTGTTGAAAGCAGTCTGAGGGATAAGGCCCAGGGCCAAGGGGCCATTATTCCAGCCAGTGAGCCGCAAGGGGTGCGGGCCCATAATTTAACAGAATGGCGATGGGGATAAGAGTGGCCGCCCCCAGAAACGACAAGAGGCGATGGGAGAATTACTCTCCCACCGCCTCAAAGGGTGGCACTGGCGCCTTGCGGCCTATGCCGGCCAGCTACTAGAAGTTATAGACAACATTCAGGCGTAGATCATCGGCATAACTAAAGCTCTCATGGGTCAGGAGAAATTCAAGATTCGGCGTGGCCTGTAAGGCGATGCCCACGGAGATACCCACTTCAGTGCCGTCATCATCACCACTATCACGAATAGTAGTAGAAGGAAATCCTGGTATACCTATGGTCACGGTGCCGTCCCACTCTTCCTTCCAGAACTGGGTGCCGACCCCCAGCTGGGCATAGAGGGGCAGGTTGGGGATCTGGTAATGACCCAACGCCTTCACGGTCACCAGGTAGACGTCGTAGTCTAAGAAATTGTCATCACCGGTCAGATAGGCGAAATCAACGGAACCACCCAAAGAGAGGCGCGGGAGGATATTAGGCGTGGGGGTAATGGCGCGGACGCCAAGGTCAAAACCGAGGTCAGTTTTATCGGCCAGATCATCCAGGGGTTGGACGAGGCCGGCATAGACACCCCAGTTGAGGTCAATACCCTGCTGTTGAGCAGCCGCATTCTGAGAGAGGCCAAGGGTTAGGGCCATTGTTGAAACTGCCACAGCACTTACAAATTTTTTCATGGTGCACGTCTCCTTAATCTTTAATGAGGGTAATAAACAACCGCCGTCACAGGTGGCGCTATTGCCTTACCCCTTCAAGGGGAGTAGCTGTCCCTTTTCGGGGGCCTAAGTTCACCTTTCGCTCCAAAATTGGCGAAAAGCCGTTATACGAATTGCCCCTAAAACTTCTCATACACCTTGCCTTGTTGACTGGCCACTGTCAGCAACCATGGCAACTGTTGCTGACAGGAAATCAGCCAAACTGGCTATCAATAAATAATTTGCAATAAAATTAATGAGTAAACTGGAAAATGTCAAATATAAACGACGGCTGGCTGGCCGGCGGACGGCAATAAATATGGGCCTCTGCTCCCCCTGAAGGGCCGCATTGCCGGTCTCCAGGAGAAGGGCGGAAAAGAAAACCTCTCTTCTGGCCGGCGGAGCGTGATGGAGATAGCCCCTCCGCCATTTTCACCTTCCCACCTTAGACCCCCCTGTCATATAATTGCCCTATAAAGCGATCCGAAAAAAGCGCCGGCAATAGGGGCAGCACCTCTTTAAAGGGGCGATTTCCCTGAAACCAGCACAAATCATTTAGCAAGGCCAGCCCATGCCAGTTACCCTGAAGCGCAGCCTCTCTCCCCTCCTCATCACCTTTTACGGGCTTGGTACCATTCTCGGGGCCGGGATCTATGTCCTGGTGGGGGAGGTCGCGGCCACGGCCGGCTGGCATACGCCGTTTTCTTTTCTCCTGGCCTCACTCATTGCCGGTTTTTCCGCCTTCTCCTTTGCCGAGCTCAGCTCCCGCTTCCCCCAGAGTGCCGGGGAAGCGGTATATGTCCAGAACGCCTTTGGCAGCCGCCATTTTTCCACCCTGGTTGGCCTCTTTGTCATCGCCATCGGGGTGATTTCCGCCGCCACCATATCGCGCGGTTTCACCGGCTACTTTCAAGTCTTTATCAAGGCATCCGATCCCCTCATCCTCTGCCTGCTGATAGTGAGCCTGGGGCTCATTGCCTGTTGGGGGATCAGCGAGTCGGTAACAACCATCGCCTTTATGACCTCCGTTGAACTCTTTGGCCTGTTGTACATCCTCTGGATCGGCGGGGATTCCTTCAGCCTGCTGCCGGCCAAGCTGCCCGAGATGATGCCAACCTGGGAGATCTCAAGCTGGGTTGGCATTACCGGTGGGGCCTTTCTCGCCTTTTACGCCTACATCGGTTTTGAGGATATGGTCAATGTCGCGGAAGAGGTGAGGAACCCCCAGACCAATATGCCCCTGGCCATCATCTCCTGCCTCGTTATCACCACTATTCTTTATATAACGGTCGCCTTGGTAGCGGTACTATCCCTGCCCATGGCGGATCTGGCTGGCAGCCACGCGCCCCTTGCCCTGCTATACCGCCATAAGACAGGATCAGCACCCACCCTGATCACCCTGATCAGTCTCTTTGCCATTGTCAACGGGGCGCTGGTCCAGATCATCATGGGGGCCCGGGTTCTCTACGGCCTGAGTAAGCAGGGATGGCTGCCCAAGTTTCTCGGCAAGATCAACCCCAAGACCAGAACACCCCTCACCGCCACCATCCTGCTCACCGCCATTGTTCTGGTGATGGCCCTCTGGCTGCCGCTGGTTACCCTGGCCCGCTTAACCAGCCTGGTGACCCTCATGGTCTTTGCCTGCGTCAATATGGCCCTGATCGTCATTAAAGGCCGGGAACCCCAGGGGGAGAACTGTTTTGTCGTCTACGGCTGGGTGCCCTGGACCGGGTTTTTCATGAGCTGCGCCATGGTCCTGCTGGAGCTATTGCGCAGCGTCCTCTGACGGCGCTACAGTGAAAGGGGCGGTAATCCCAAAAAAAAACAATGACCCGCCCTCTCCCGCCATAAAGGCCCGGAGGCCAGAGGAAATTAGGCCGGCAACTTACCGGTTTCGGGCGGCGCCACAGGCCACCAGGGCATCTGCCAAACTACCCATCAGGGAAGATTATAGATACTGTTGGGAATAGTGATCGCCCAGCCGCCGATCCCACGCTTCTCCTGGCAGAATTCCTCGCTCACGGGCTGGTAGAGAACGACGTACAGCTCATCGCCCTTTGCGGCCTGGGGCGCACCAAACTTTTTAGTCTCCATGGTGGCGCCGGCGGCAATGGTCAGCAACTGCTCCCCCACCACCTCCCTTTTGCCGCCCTTAAGCAAGACGCCCTGCACTAAAATCTTCAGGCTGTAGTCCGTGCTGTTTGTGATGTCCGCGTTCCACCTCTTCTCCTGGGCAGACCAACGGATGTTCACCGGCTTCACCTTAACCAGCGAGATTCTGGCTACGGGATTGATCTTTTTAGTAAAGATATCTTTGTTGCTCAGCAGGTTGCGCAGGGTGGCCGTGAATTCAAAGATCCGGGGGCAGCGGGACCAGTTGCCGCTAACCTCTGCCTCCTGGCCCGGCTGCAGGGCCTGGATGATCTTCTTTTCGCCGGTGGCCAGGCTGGGAGCCTTGGGGTTGTGGGTCCCCTGCCTTGTCTGCACGGCCAACTCGCCAGACTTGATCACACCACTGCCCCTGTTACGCACCTTGGCCTTCCAGAACCAGCTGCCGTCCGCCCTGGTATTGATCTGCAGGTCAGTGATGATGATCTGGGGCAGCTTGGATTTTGCCCCGGCAGTTGGGCTCTGCCTGACCGGTTTGAACTCCTGTTGCGGTGTCAGGACCACCTTCTTCGCTGTATCCCTGGCTCCAGGTTCCTGGGCCAGGAGCTGACCGGCCAGAGGTAAGGTGAGCAGACAAAGAAGGACAGATAAGACCCGTCCCCGCCATTTTCTGTGGATATTCATGATTCTCTCCTGTTCTCCCATGCTGGCCACCTTGCTGATACTCAAAAAGAGGGAGACGGCAACAGCCCTTCTCTGGCTAATGCGTCCCAACAGGCCAACAAAAAAGCCCTGGCCAGCGGCAAACCGCTTTCCAGGGCCTCTGCTTCGACTTTTAAGCTTCCTGCTACTTCTGCAATTTCGCCTGGGTAGCCTCCTTAGAGCCCTTATCTTTTACCGCCTGAAAGGTGCTGGTTCCCTTGCCAGACATGGTGTCCTGAAACCTCTGAACCAAGATATCCACGGCGTAACTGCCAATCTGCACGGCTGTGGGGTGTAGTTTCTCAAAATCAGTACCAGTAAATTCGCTAACATCCACAGCGATGATGCCCTTGGTATCTCCCGGCTCGGCCCGCTTAATCGCGTGGTCCCGCCAAATAAGGTTGCCGGAGCGGTCGTAGGCCATAACATCGGCTGCTACCTGAGTCTCATATTTCTTCTTACCAAAGGAAAGGGGACCGACATGGACCCCGGACTTTTGCGCCATTACCGTAAAATCCATATTAAGGCAAATTACCCCGTCAACCCTTAAGTCACGGGCAAGCTTGGCAAGTTTTTCCTTATTGGCCAAATACTTGTAGCCATTGCCCGGATTCATTTCGTTCTTAAACGGACCCACCCGCCTAATCTTCACATCCTCGGCCACGCGTTTATAAGGAACGCTGCTAACGATGCTCCGCATGGGCACAGAGGTAAAATAGCCGGTCTTGGACATCTTGGTGCGCACAATGGGCACAAGCTTATCCACCACCGGCTGGGTGTTGATTCCCTTGATATTCTCATTCTTGGTAAACAGCTGGCCCATCCCCTGCTCGCCGCCGAAGTGCTTTGAAGAGGCGACAGAAACCAGGGCATAGGTCTTGCCCTGGGCAAAGGAGTCGGGTTGCACCTTGGCCCTGCCAGTTACGGCACAACCGGCCAGGATAAAGGCCAGACAGACGGTCCAGATTAAATGGTTAACTTTGAGCTTGTTCACACTTTTCTCCTATCTTTAGATTGTTTTTTGGCAGACAGCATTTTTTCATTTCCTACAAACTTTTCAGCGAATAAATCGGGAACAGACCACGGTTTTTAAAGGCGGCGGAGAACCAATTCCCACCGCCATTCTTCGTTTCAAGTAAGCGAACTTGCATGAAAGAAAAGCAGAAAACGTGGTCTGTCCCCGATTTACGCT
>JBDLJA010000070.1:0-5086 GCA_039714595.1 Thermodesulfobacteriota bacterium
TAATTTGGGTCATCATAAGTAAAGCATGGCGGCAGCTGGTTGCTTCTTCTCGGCAGAGGGAGGGGGGGAAAACGACATTGGGCCGGCCGCCGTACTCTGGCGACCGGCCCAATGAGAGTGACCTGGGGGGAGGAAAGGGGGAGGCTTTAGGCCAGGGCCTTGGCAATGCGTTCCATCGCCTTGCTGACGTTTTCGAAGCTGTTAAAGGCGGAGAGGCGGATATAACCCTGGCCGCACTTGCCGAAACCGGCCCCGGGGGTGCAGACCACCCCGGCCTGGTTGAGGAGCATATCGAAAAACTCCCACGAGTCGCGGCCCTGGCCGTCGATCCAGATGTAGGGGGAGTTGTCGCCGCCCACACAGCTAAAGCCTAAGTTCGAGATCTCCTGCCGGATCAGGGCGGCGTTTTTCAGGTAGTAGTCGGTGAGCTCTCTGGTCTGGGCCTGGCCCGCATCAGAGTAGACCGCGGCGGCGGCCCGCTGGATCGGGTAGGAGACGCCGTTGAACTTGGTGCAGTGGCGCCGGTTCCACAACGGGTGGACAGCTTGCGCCTTACCTTGACTATCAAAGGCCTGGCATTCCTTGGGTACCACGGTGAAGGCGCAGCGGGTGCCGGTGAAGCCGGCGTTTTTCGAGAAGCTGCGAAACTCGATGGCCACCTCCTTGGCCCCGTCAATCTCATAGATCGACTTGGGCAGGGCCTCGTCGCGGATGAACGCCTCGTAGGCGGCGTCAAAGAGGATTAACGCCTTGTGCTCATGGGCGTAGGCCACCCACTTGGCCAGCTCTTCTTTACTGATGGTGGAGCCGGTGGGGTTGTTGGGGAAGCAGAGGTAGATCAGATCCACCTGTTCCTCTGGCAGGGCGGGGACAAAGTTGTTTTCCTTGGTGGAGTCGAGATAGACCAGGCCCTGGTAGCGCCCGTCGCTGAAGGTACCGGTGCGGCCGGCCATGACGTTGGTGTCGAGATAAACGGGGTAGACCGGGTCAGGGATGGCCACCTTGATATCGGTGGTGAACAGCTCCTGGATGTTGCCGGTGTCGCACTTGGCGCCGTCGCTGATGAAGATCTCGTCGGCGGAGATATCGGCCCCCCGGGCCTGGAAGTCGTGCTCGGCAATGGCCTCACGGAGGAAGTCGTAGCCCTGTTCCGGGCCGTAACCGCGGAAGGAGGCGTCGGCCGCCATCTCATCCACCGCCTCATGGAGGGCGGCGACGCAGGCTTTCGGCAGGGCCCGGGTGACGTCGCCAATGCCTAAGCGGATCACGTCTTTATCCGGGTTGGCCTCCTGGAAGGTGTTGACCCGCTTGGCGATGTCGGCAAAGAGGTATGATGCCTGCAGCTTCAGGAAATGTTCGTTAATGGTAATCATGGTCGCCTCGTATATTTTTGGTGGCCTGTTTTCAGCGTTAAAGGGAAGGTAACCTATATTCCATTGGTCCTGCTCTGTCAATCCGCCCGCCTTGCCCTTGGCTGCTCCCTGGCCCTGGCCGCCACCTGTCGCTGCAAGTATTGCAAAATTGTAAAATGGCCACGGTGGCAATATACATTTTTGTACTTTTGTTGACGCGCCCCTGCCGGGGCGTCTCTCTCGCCAATCTTCTTAGTCCCTTGGCCCATAAGGATTAAGGAGCTTTCTTCGCCCCTTGCCATAGCCTTGGCACGCCTTTCGCTATAACCCCCTGTAAATATAAAAAATTTTCTCAGGAGGAGTGAAATGAAAAAAATCGAGGCGATTATCAAACCATACAAGTTGGACGACCTGAAGGATGGGCTGCAGGAGATCGGTGTCGCCGGCATGACGGTTTCCGAGGTCAAGGGTTTTGGCCGGCAGAAGGGCCACACCGAGATCTACCGGGGGGCGGAGTATGAGGTGGACTTTATCCCCAAGGTGAAGGTCGCGCTGGTGGTGGCGGCCGGCCAGGTGGAGGAGGTTGTCACGGCCATCATGACGGCCACCCGGACCGGCAAGATCGGCGACGGCAAGATCTTTGTCATGCCGGTGGATTCAGTGACCCGGATCAGGACCGGGGAAAAGGATTTGGACGCCATCTAGCGGGCTTAAAGTCTAACAAAACGAACTAGCGAGATGTAACGATGAAAAAAATTGTATTAGCAACCCTTCTTCTCCTGCCCTCCCTGGCCATGGCCGAGGGTGAACCGCCCACCATTACCAGCAACGCCGCGGCAGTGGCCCTGGTCCAGGAGCACGCCAACTTCCTCTGGACCCTGGTGGCCGCGGCCCTGGTCTTCTTCATGCAGGCCGGTTTCGCCATGGTGGAGTCGGGCTTCACCCGGGCCAAGTCCGCCGTCAATATCATGATGAAGAACCTGATGGACTTTTCCATGGGCACCCTCTTCTTCTGGGCCATCGGTTTCGGCCTCATGTTTGGCACCACAAGTACCGGCTGGTTCGGCACCGACGGTTTTTTCCTCTCCGGCTGGAGTCCGGACGGCGACCCGTGGGTGTTGGCCTTCTGGATGTTCCAGTGCGTCTTTGCCGCCACCGCGGCGACAATAGTCTCCGGCGCCGTGGCCGAGCGCACCAAGTTCACCGGCTATCTGATCTACTCCGCCGTACTCTGCGCCTTCATCTACCCGGTCTTCGGTTCCTGGGCCTGGGGCAGTCTGCTTAACGGCAACGGCTGGCTTGAGGCAAAGGGCTTCATCGACTTTGCCGGCTCCACCGTGGTTCATTCCGTGGGTGGCTGGGCCGCCCTGGCCGGGGCCATAGTCCTGGGTCCCCGTCTGGGTAAATATGGGCCAGCAGGAGAAGTGCGGGCCATCCCCGGCCATAACATCCCCATGGCCGCCATTGGCGTCTTCATCCTCTGGCTGGGCTGGTTCGGCTTCAACCCCGGCTCCACCACCACGGCCGACAAGTCGATAGCGATGATCTTTGTTAACACCAACCTCTCGGCCGCCGGCGGCGCCATTGGTGCCATGCTCACCTCCTGGCTGATCTTTAAAAAACCGGACATCGGTATGAGCCTGAACGGGGCCCTGGCCGGCCTGGTGGGTATCACCGCCGGCTGCGCCAATGTCAGCCCCACAAGCTCCCTTATTATCGGGCTTATCTCGGGTGTCATCGTGGTCCTCTCCGTCATGGCCATCGACCGGATGCACATCGATGATCCGGTGGGCGCGGTCTCGGTCCACGGTGTCTGCGGCGCCTGGGGCACCCTGGCCGCCGGTCTCTTCAACATGGAGGGCGTAACGGCCGCCATCATCACCACCCAGCTCACCGGCATCGTGGCCGCCTTCATCTGGAGTTTTGGCGCCGCCTTCATCCTCTTCAAGCTGATCAGTCTCACCGTGGGCCTAAGGATCAGCGAAGAGGAAGAGCTGATCGGGGTGGACATCGTCGAGCATGGGGCCCACGCCTATAACGACTTTCAGGTCACCAAATAAATTTAAAAGTTCAGCAGCACCTCATCTTCCTTCATTTCCCCCTGCTCAGATAGCTGCACTATGCTTCGCAGGGTTAAATGAAGGAACCTAAGGCCCTGCTGAACTTTTCCGGAGACTGGGGCTGCTTTGCCAGCTCCTCCGGAACCAAGAGTGAATTAACCATAGCTGCCATATTGAAGGGGTAGGTGGCATTACCTGTCCCTGGAAGCTGGCAGCGAGAAACTTGTAACAGTAAAGGAGAAAAAAGATGCGTAAGACAATGATGAATCTCAGCAGGATGATCCTGGCAGCCTCCCTCTGCAGCGTGTTAACTTCGGGCCTGGCCTCAGCCGAGGAGGAGACCCCTTCAGCCGATCTCGGGGTGTCAATCTTAAGCGACTATGTGTGGCGCGGTTACGGCTTAAGTGACGGTTCCCTGGTGGTTCAGCCCTCCATGACCGTGAGCTATAAAGGGTTTGCGGTCAACATGTGGGGCAACCTGGATACCGACTACAACGATGACGGCGCCGACCTGATGGAGACCGACCTCACCGTCAGCTACGACGGCGCGGCCGGGATAGTGGGTTACGGGCTGGGTTATATCTTCTACGGACTTGATGGTGACGATAGCCAGGAGCTGTACGCTTCCGCGGGCTTGGACGTCCTCCTGGCGCCAACGCTTACCGTCTACCGTGACTTCGATGCCTTTGATGGCTGGTACGCCACCTTAGGTATCTCCCATTCCATTGCCCTGGCCGATGATCTCACTTTGGATCTGGGGGCCCAGGCCGGCTACTACTCCCTGGATGACGTTGACTATGACGAGCTGCACGACGGCCTGCTCTCCGTCTCCCTCACCTACGGCTTCGCTGAATATTTCAGCCTCACCCCGGAGATTCACTACTCCTTCCCCCTCACCTCGGAGTCGGAGGCGGATATCGAGGCGGTGAGTGTCAGCGGTGACAGTGATTATCTCTACGGTGGCCTTACCTTGGGTATGGCCTTCTAAAGGTGTAATTAAACGTAGTTGAGATGGGGGGGAGGCGCCAGTCGCCTCCCCCTTTTGGTCTTGGAGAGTCCCTGGCTGACCAGCCAGCCTAAATCAACCCCGCAGCGCTCACTGGTGGCGCTCTGGTCAGCCAGAGCGGCATAGAGGTGGATCTCCACCTGGGCCAGGCCAAACAACTATAAATCTACGGCAAGGGGAAGGAGGTCTTGGCCTGGCTACTGACCCCCCCCCGCGTCTGCCCCGGCAATCCACAGCGCTGGCCGAGATTCTTAATGACAGCTTCTGCCTGCTCGCCTCCCCCGGCAGCACCGCCCCCCGCAAGCAGCTGGCCAAGGCCGGCATCCGCATCATCATCACCGACGACCAGCTCTAAGGGGGATCTGCGTTTCGGCGCCGCTGAAAAGGGCAGGTGTCAAAACTAATTCTCTTCCCCCTCCCTCCAGCACGAGCCATCCCTGGCCGTGCCTTGCCGCGCACCTCCCTTCTCTTTACCTGCTAAAAACCTGGCTAAACCGTTTCAATTATTGACAAATGCACAAAATCCGGGCAAGTTTCCTGGCGAAGTTATGAAGTTTTTTGTGATAAATCTTGAGGCAAGAGCTGCTGAGATAAACCACTTCAGCCCATCTCGTAAACACGCGGATGGGACAATAGTAGGATATAGGGAAGGTATCTAATACCTGTTA
>JBDLJA010000071.1:0-4542 GCA_039714595.1 Thermodesulfobacteriota bacterium
CCTGGGGTATGCCTATCTATTAAGATGCCTTCCGCCCTTCATAATTCGAAATTTCTTGTGACCTCATTATTCGCTGTTCCCTTAACCGTACCTCTCCATGCTTGATCCGCAGACCGCCCACCGGATTCGCGAGATCCAGATCAAGGCCAGGAAGTCGGTGACCGATGTCCTGGCCGGCGAGTACCACTCCGTCTTCAAGGGGCGCGGCATGGCCTTTGACGAGGTGCGGGAGTATCAACCCGGTGACGACGTGCGGGCCATTGACTGGAACGTCACGGCCCGCACCGGCCAGCCCCACATCAAGCGCTATGTGGAGGAGCGGGAGCTGACGATCCTCTTCATGGTGGACCTCTCCGCCTCTGGCCATTTCGGCTCCCGCCAGCGCTTGAAAAATGACCTGGCCGCCGAGATCGCCGGTCTCCTCTCCTTCAGCGCCATCGCCAATAACGATAAGGTGGGGCTCCTCTGCTTCTCCGACCGGATTGAACATTTCAGCCCGCCCCGCAAGGGGAGCTCCCACGCCCTGCGCCTCATCCGCGATATCCTCCATTTTAAGGCCCGGGGCAGCGGCACCGATCTGGGCCTGGCCCTGGACCATGTGGGCAAGATCATGCCCCGCCGCTGTGTCATCTTTCTCCTCTCCGACTTCCGGGACCAGGGCTATGAAAAACCGTTGCGGGTGGCGGCCCGCCGCCATGATCTGGTGGCCATCTCCATCCATGATCCCCTGGAGCTGGCCCTGCCCAAGGTGGGTCTTCTGCGGCTGCGCGACAGCGAGAGCGGCGAGTTTTTTTTCCTGGACAGCTCCCGCGGCCGGGTGCGGAGGGAATTTAAGGAGCGGGCCCGCCAGGGCCAGCTCAGCCTGGCGACCCTGCTGCAGCGCATGGGAATTGACCATATCCCCCTGGCCACCGCTGATGATTACCTGCCCAGGCTGCTTCGTTTTTTTAAGGTGAGGGAGGGGCGGCGGTGAGGGTTTCTTTACTCTTCCTGGCCCTGCTCCTTCTGGCCCACCCCCCGGCCCTGCAGGCGGAGATGGAGCTCTTCGCGCTGGCGGGGGAGGATGGCCCCCTGCGGGTGAATCTTAGGGTGAGCGGCGAGACTGTTGCGCCGGGGGAGGACGGCAGGCCCCAGGTCACAACGTTGGACCCCATTGACTGCCTCCTGCGGATTACCGCCCCGGAGGAGAGCCGGCTGCGGGTGGAAGGTGTGGGGCCGGAGTCCTGGGGTGATTTTTCGCTGACGGCCCGCCAGGAGACGCGGCGCCAGCTGAACGAGCAGGGACTTCTGGTCACCAGCATGGCTTGGCAGCTCAGCCCCCCGGGGCCAGGGCCTTGGCCGTGGCCGGAGTTGCGGGTCACGGCCCGGCTGGCTGAAGAGGACGGCTACCAGGTGCGCCTCTCTGCCGGTCAGGAGCTGGCGGTGGCCGCGGTTACGGCCGGGGCTGATATCCTGCCGCCCCTGCCCGCCCCTGAAGCCAAGACATCTTTTGTCGGACCAGGGGTTCTGGTCCTTATTTTTCTACTCATCGGCGCCCTGGTGATTCTCGGCCTCTGGCTGTGGCGCCACCGCTCCGGGCCTATCGGCCCCAGCCCCAGCCAGCAGGCCCGGCAGCTTCTCGCCCCCCTGGCCGCCACCTCGTCTCCCGGCCCGGAGCAGGCCGGGGAGCTGGCCGCCATTGTTCGGGGCTACCTGGCCCAGATCCTGGCCCGGCCCCTGCAGGGGCGGACGGCGGTGGAGATTGGTCCGGAGCTGGCCGCCAGCGCCCTGGCGGCCGAGGAGCAGGAGCGGATCAAGGATATCCTGGACCAGTGTGAACTCTGGCAGTTTCGGCCGGGGGAGGAGGTGACGGGGGCGCAGTTCCAGGAGCTGCTGGCCCGGGTGGGGGCGCTGGTGGCCGCCACAGAGCAGCCAGGCCCGGAGGACAAAAGGAGATGTGGCCGCTGGTGAAATTAGTCAATCTTGCTGGCCCGGGCGGGTCCGGGTGCATCATCAAGGTCTGGGGGGCAAAGGGTGCCAGTTCAGGCGCGGCAGTGGCCGGGCAGCTAGAAAAAAGAGTGGTGGCGCTATGACCTTTGCCCAGCCCTGGGCCCTGCTGGCCCTGCTCCTTCTACCGCTCATCATCTACCGCCGCTGGCGCCAGCCGGCCAAGGGGGGGCTGCCCTGGTCCGCCGGCTATGAGGCGGCGGCCTGTGGCGCCACCCTGCGCCAGCGCACCTTTGTTCTGCCCTTTGCTCTGGAGCTCCTCGCCCTGGCCCTGATCATCGTCGCTCTGGCCCGGCCCCAGCTGGGGTTGGAAAAGGTGGAGCAGATCCGCCACGGCATCGCCATTGAGATGGTGGTGGACCGTTCCTCCAGCATGGCTGAGGAGTTTGTCTATCGGGGCAGGAAGATGAGTCGGCTGGCCGCGGTGAAGGAGGCCTTTGGCGACTTTGTCCTGGGCCAGGGCGATCTTTCGGGCCGGCCCTCGGATCTCATCGGCCTGGTGGCCTTTGCCCGTTTCCCGGAGACCATCTGCCCCCTCACCCTGGCCCATGGCGCCCTGGCCGGATTTCTCCCGCAGCTGCGGCTGGTGGATCTGCGGGAGGAGGATGGCACGGCCCTGGGCGACGGCTTGGCCCTGGCCGCCGCCCGTCTCAACCGGGCCGCTGAGGATGTCAGCTCCAGCTATCAGATCAAGAGTAAGGTGATCATCCTCTTCACCGACGGCCGCCATAACATGGGCAGCAACTCCCCCAAGGCCGCGGCCCAGCTGGCCCGGGAGTGGGGCATCACCATCTATGCCATCGGCATCGGTGAGCCGGCCGGGGCTGGCGGGATTTTCAGCCGTCTGCGCGGCGGCGGGGTGGACGAGAAAACCCTGGCCGAGCTGGCCGAGACAACCGGGGGCAGGTCCTGGCTGGCCAGTGACGGCAAGGCGCTCACCGCCATCTACGCTGAGATTGACGCCTTAGAGAAGAGTGAGATCACGGCCATGCGTTACCTCGACTATCAGGAGTACTTTCCCCGTTTTATCGTCTCCGCCCTCATCTTTCTGCTCCTGGCCCGGCTGGGGCGCTGGACTCTCTGGAGCGAGGTGGCCTGATGCGGCTGCTGGCCAGTGAAAATCTAAGCCTGCTCCTGGGCGCCCTGCCCCTGCTGTTGCTCTTTGTCTGGCAGCTCAAGGCGCGCAGGCGCCGCCTGGCCCGGCTCTTTAGCGGGGAGATGCGGCAGGAGCTGGCCCTGGAGCAGCGGGCCGACTGGCTAGCCATGCTGGTCTGGCTTCTGGCCCTGGCCGCCCTGGTTGGCGCCCTGGCCCGGCCGGTCCAGGAGAAGGCAAAGGTTACGGTGGAGCGCCAGGGCCGCGACGTGGTCTTCATGGTGGATGTGTCCCGCTCCATGCTGGCCGAGGATCTCCACCCCAACCGGCTGGAGCGGGCCAAGCTGGCCATCAATGACTGTGTGGCCAAGCTTAACGGCGACCGGGTGGGCTTGGTGGCCTTTGCCGGTTCCGCCAAGGTGATCTGCCCCCTCACCCTGGACTACTCCTTTTTCGCCCAGACCCTGGCCCAGTTGGAGCCGGGGCTCACCGTGCGGGGGGGGACCTTGATCGGCGACGCCCTGCGCACGGTGATGGAGCGGGTCTTTGACCAGCAGCTCATGGCGTATAAGGATGTAATTCTTATCACCGATGGCGAGGACCATGAGAGCTTTCCGGTCCAGGCCGCCGAGGTCGCTGGTGATGAGGGGGTGCGCCTCATCGTCATCGGCCTGGGCAATGAGAGGCAGGGCCAGCCCATCCCGCTTAAAGGCGAGGGGGGTAAGCGGCAATTCCTGCGCCACGAGGGCAAAGAGGTGATGACCAGGCTGGATGGCGCCACCCTGCGCGCCATGGCCCGGGCCACCCCGGGCGGGCGTTATCTGCCGGTGGCCACCGGTACCATCGATCTCGGTGAGGTCTACCTGGATCTCATCGCCGGTGATGCCAAGCGTCAGCTTACTGAGGAGAGTATTGAGCTCTATGATGAGAAGTTTCAATATCTGCTGGCCCTGGCCCTGCTGCTGCTCGCGGGCCTGTTCCTCTGGGGCCGGGAGGCGCGATGATTTTTTTGCTGCTCCTTCTTTTTGCTGCTTCCCCTGCCGGAGTGGCGGCCGCCGAACCCCGGGCTCAGGGCGGCCTGGCCGCCTATGAGCAGGGTGACTTCTCCCTGGCCCTGGAACAGTTCCAGGGACGGGTGGCTCTCGAGCCGCGGGAGGCTATCCACTACTATAACCTGGGAACCACCCTCTTCCGCCTCAAACAACTGGCCCAGGCCGGGGAGGCGTTCCAGCGGGCCCTGAGCCTGGATCCCACCCTGAGCGCGGCCCGTCACAACCTGCAGGTGGTCAGGGAGGAGCAGGCGCGCCAGGAGCAGGGAGAGAAGCAGCAGAAGCAGCAGGAAAAGGGGGAGCAGGGCGAGAAGGGTCAGGAGCAGCAACAGGAGCAGGAAGATGCGCGTGCCTCCTCATCCAGCTTATCAATACGGGCCATGAGCACCTCATGGATCGTTTCGGGAATGACCA
>JBDLJA010000072.1:0-4352 GCA_039714595.1 Thermodesulfobacteriota bacterium
TTTTTTTATGGATCAGCCCTTAATGCACTGAGCAGGAGATACATGGATCATAGGCGCGGACCAACATCTGGGCCAGCAACTCGGTTTCCTTATCGCTCTTGCCAAGCTCCACGCACCAGGCCACCAGGGCCACCATATCATAATGGATATTGGCGTGGTTCTGGCTGGTGGGGATCACGCAGTCGGCCTTAACGATACAGCCCTTATCATCAAACTGGAGACTGTGGTAGAGAATGCCGCGCGGCACCTCCACCGCCGCCACGCCATGACCGGCCTGGGGAATCACGGGCTGCCGCTCCTCCTGCCACGGTTCAGCTAAGAGCTCATCGATCAGGCGGATGGAGTCTTGCACAACATGGACGCATTCTACAAGTTGGGCGACATTGTTCATAAAGGGGTTATGGTTCACCGGCAAGAGCCCCAGCTCCTCGGCCACCTTCTTTGCCGCCGGCTGTAGTTGGCCAAAGTTGTTGTTCAGCCGGGCCAGGGCGCCCACGGCCAACGCCTCCCTGGAGAGCTTACTCAGCTTGGAGGTAGAATAGTCGGCCATGTACTCATTGGTCATAATAAGGTAATCGGCCTCGGCCGACTCCACCCCGTCGCTGGAAAGCAGATCGCCACCAATAAAGGGGTAGTGACCTCCCTCCTCCCCTTTTAAGGCCACAAACTCGGTCTCCCGGCTAAAATCCGGGATGGCAAAGGTGCTAATGAGCTCGGCCGAGGCGACGAGATCCGCCATGGAGGCTTTAAGGCGCTGGCGAAACTGACTGAGGCAATAGCGGTCTGGCAGCATGGTAAAGCCCCCCACCACCGTCCGTGTCGGGTGCAGCCGCCGCCCCCCCACCTCATCACACATATCATTGGCCAACAGTTTTAGGCGCAGAGCCTGCTGCACCACCTCTGGGTGGCTTTCGGTCAACGGTAACACCGAGCCGACGCCTAAAAAATCTGGGGCGGCCAGAAAGTAAATGTGGAGGATGTGGGACTGGAGAGTCTCCATGTGCTTTAAAAGCAGGCGCAGCTTGGCCGTCTGCTCGGAAGGGGTGATACCAAAACCGTTCTCCACCGCCCGGATGGAGGCCAAGGTATGACCGATGGAACAGATCCCGCAGATACGACCGCTGATATAGGGGGCATTGTCATAGTATTTGCCCACTAAAAGGGCCTCAAAGAAGCGGGGTGTCTCCACCACCTGCCACTGGGCCTGCCTGATCTTGCCGTCAACCACCTTGATCTGGATATCACCGTGGCCCTCCACCCGGGTCAGGTGTTTAATATCAATATCACAACTTAGCTGCATCCCTTCTCCCCTCCCCTGCTGCGAATCTCATCCACCTGGCCCCTGAAGCCGCCAAAACATTCCAAGCGGTCCAGGAGACGTTGCCGGGCAATGCCTTTTCTGGCGACGATCTCTTCTAACTGCTTGAAGTTGGCAGCCGGGGCCGGCCCCCGGCAACCCCAGCAACCCATGCGGTTGCCGGTACACCAGGCATCGCAGCCGGCCCGGGTGATAGGCCCTAAACACACCTCGCCCAGCTCAAAGAGGCAGATATTCTCATTGGCCTTGCACTCCATGCAGACCGGATACTGCGGGTGGCTGATCGCCTTGCCCAGCACCAGGCGGCTCACTATGCGCTCCACCTCCTCCTTCTTGATGGGACAGCCATAAATCTCCAGATCAATGGCGATAAAGTTGGCAATGGGTTCCGCCGCATCACGGCTGACGATGGGATAAGAGCCGTACACCTCCCTTTTTACCCAACCGGCATCATTAAAGCGGTTCTTCAGCTGGTTAACCCCGCCAAAACAGGCGCAGGAGCCCAGGGCCACCACCAGCTTGGCCTTAGCACGAATCTTCTTGATCCGCTCAATCTCATCATCACGGGTCACCGAGCCCTCGATAAAGGCGATGTCATAGTCATCGCTTTCTTCAGTCATGCCCTCGCGAAAGGCCTTCACCTCCAGGAGGGAGAGGAAATCAAGGAGGCTCGCCTCGTTGTTCAGCAACTGTAGCTGGCAGCCCTCGCAGGAGGAAAGATCAAAAAAAGCAACCTTTGGCCGCTTGACCTCAACCCCGAGATATGTAGCAGGCTTATCATTCATCAGATTGCCTCCTTCAAGTTGAGAACCGACCAGTAGTCAAAGACCGGCCCCTCCAGACAGGTGTAGGTGGAGCCGATATTGCACCGACAGCACTTGCCACGGCCGCAGTGCATGCGGCGCTCCAGAGAAACAAACATCTTTTCCATGGGCAAGCCCGCCTCCTGGGTGAGCTGGTCGCAGACAAACTTGAACATGATGGGCGGGCCGCAAACAATGGCGCTGGTCCGCTGGCGCAGGTCACGGGCGCGGCCCTTTTCTATCCGTTGTTTAAGGATCTCGGTGATAAGCCCCACCGGCCCCCGCCAGCCTGGCTCCGCCTCATCAACGATGATATCAAGGTTGATATCAAACTGTTTCCACTCCTCATACTGGTAGCCAAAGAGCAGTTCACTGGGCCTGCGGGCGCCATAAACGATATCCACCTGACCGTAGCGGCTGCGCCTCTCCAGCACCGAGAGGATGGGGGAACGCAAGGGGACAATACCCAAACCGCCGGCAATAAGGAGAATATCATCACCCACCATGTCATCCACCGGAAAGTGGGTGCCAAAGGGACCGCTGATGCCAACCTTTGTGCCCCGTTGCACCCTGGCCAGGAAATTGGTCATATTGCCCACCCCCCTAATGCACAGTTCCAAATCACCACGCCTGGTGGGCGACGAAGAGATAGAGAAAGGCCCCTCGCCAATACCGGGCAGTTCCAGCATGACAAACTGGCCAGGTTTAAAGACAAAGTCGTGCCGCCTCTGCTCATCACATATCTGAATCTGATACAGCTTTTCCGTGGCAGTGAGCGGGTAGACATTGGTGATCTCCGCCTGATAGCTGTACTCAAAGTCATGGACCGAGTTTGCCGGGCTGCCGCCTGGGTGGACAAAAAAGCTCTCATCAATACTCATCATTATGCATCCTCCTCGCCACGCACCGAGGCGATCACCTCTGGCACGTTGATATCAGCCAGGCAAGCGTTGCCGCAGCGGCCGCAGCCCACACACAAAGATTCCTCGTACGCCTCCACAAAACCGCGATGTTTATGGTAGTAGCGGTATTTAAGGCGGCTATGACTCTCTGGCCGAAAGTTATGCCCCCCGGCAACCTGGGCAAAATCCACCAGGTTACAGGAGTAAAGCAGCTTTTCCTTACGGGCGCCGGCCAGATCCAAATCCACCTCCTCTTCCACCCCGTAGCAGTAGCAGGTGGGGCAGACATTGGCGCAGGTCCCGCAGGAGAGGCACTTATCGCCCCACTCCTGCCAGACATCGGCATGGAACTCCATATCAAGAATTTTTGTTAAATCAGTTGTATCCACCTGGGCGCTGATCCGCCTGTTCTTGGCCGCCACCTGCAGGCGAAAACGTTTATGGTCGCTGGCCCGGGCCGGCTCGGAGTTAATTTTTTCCAGGAGGTGATGGGCCGCCGGCGAGTTGATCTCGGCAAAATAACTCTCCTCGTCAAGCCTAGTGAGAAAGAGGTCAAAGCCGCGGATGGCCGAATCCGTCCCCATGGAACGGCAAAAGCAGGAGGGCATCGGCTGGCAGGAATGGCCGACAATAAACATCCTGGCCCGCTTTGCTCCATAGAATGGATTGGGATAAGCGCTCTCCATCAGCACTTTATCCAGCTTGTTCAAGGCATTTATATCACAGGGGTGCAGACCAAAGAAGACGGTCTGATTATAGGCGCCAAAATCCACATGTTTCTGCCAGCCATCCTCACTGACTGTAAAGGTACAGAGATCCTCACGGTGGGGCAGGAAGTATTGCTTGGCAGAATGGACCGTCTGATCATAATCCAAAACCAAATCGCTAAAGGAGCTGGTGAGTTGGAAATCAAAAATCGCCTCGCCATCCTTATTGGTCGCCTTTCGCACCGGCCCGACAATGGGCCGGTCAGCCAGCAAATTATAAAGTGTGGCTAATTCCCGGGCCGGAAAAACCTTGAAAATCATGGAACCCCTCCTTATCCCCAAGATAGACGGGTGCGGCAGTTTGTTGCGGTCGGAGTAGACGAGCACGCCTAAAACGGCTGGCCATCAGTCTCTAAATAATAACGTCCTTCCAGGATGCGAGGTTTCTGTCTGTAAAATCAAGGGACTATTTTGGCCCAAATAAAATTTTATGGCAGGCGAACTAAAAAAAACAAAAACTAAAGAAAACTAAAGGGGTCAGAGTGAATTTAAATTAGAACCGTCTTTTCGCCACCCCACCGACCGACCTCTCTTTTTCGCCTTAAGCCGTCTGCCGGTCAGG
>JBDLJA010000073.1:0-4337 GCA_039714595.1 Thermodesulfobacteriota bacterium
TCCGGCTAGAGCCCCAGGCCGGAACGCAGGGCAGCAGCCATCACCGTTACCGGCGCCTTCTGGCCGGTCCACAGCTCAAACTGGGCCGCCCCCTGATAGAGGAGCATGGCCAAGCCGTCGATCACCTCACAGCCCGCCGCCTTCGCCTCTTTAAGGAGCCTGGTCTCCAGAGGGGCGTAGACGATATCCATCACCAGCGGAAAGTTTTTTACCGCCTCGGCCGGGACCAGGGAGAGATGGGCCATTTCCCCCATGCCCACCGAGGTGGCGTTGACCACGGCGTCGGCCGTGAGACCCGCGATCTCGGCCAGATCATGCCAGGGGCAGGCCAGGGAGCGGGCCAGGGCCTCGCCCTTTTCCCTGGTCCGGCTGGCGATGGAGACCTGCGCCCCCGCCTCCTGCAGGCCAAAGCCTAAGGCCCGGGCCGAGCCGCCCGCCCCCAGCAGGAGGACATGGCTGCCGGCCAGCTCCATCTTTTCGGCCAGGGCCCGGTTGGCCCCCAGCCAGTCGCTGTTGCTGCCCCGCACCCGGCCATCTTGAAAGTCCAGGGTGTTGACGGCGCCGATGCGCTCTGCCACCGGATCGATCTCGTCTAAAAAGGGGATCACCGCCTCCTTGTGGGGGATGGTCACCGAGACGCCCCGGACGCCGATGGCGGCCAACCCTTTTATGGCCGGGCCGACATCGGCCACCGGAAAGGGCAGATAAACGCTATTTAACCCCAGGTGACGGAAGGCGGCGTTGTGCATGGCCGGACTCAGCGAGTGGCTCACCGGATTACCCATGATGCCGTGGAGGGTCGTCTTGCCGTCAATCATCATCTCCCCCCTGAAGAATCCCTTGAATCTGGCGGATCTGGGCCACGGTGAGCTGGCCCGGGGCCGTGGCCGAAGCCTGATCGGCCGCGGCGTAGGTCAAGGCCCCGCCCAGCTCCAGGGTGGCGGCCCGGCTTATCCGGCCCGCCTCGCCCATGGCAAAGGCGGCCAGGGGCATATTCTCCTGGGCCGCAACCATCTGCAGCCCCAGGACCCGCAGGACATCCCGATAGTCATGGGCCGTGGTGACGATCTTAGCCAGATCAGCCCCCCGCCCCTTCATCTCCAGAAGGATCGCCTCAAGCTCCGGGGCCGTAGGGGTGGAGCTGAAATCATGCCAGGAGGCGACAACAGCGCAGGAGGGGCCAGACTCAGCCAGCAGCCGCTGCCAGCTCTGATCCGGGGCCCGCAGCTCCAGATCCACCAGGGCGGCGCCGGCATTGGCTGCCTGGCAGAGCAGGTCCAGCCGCGCCTCCTCCGCCCCCTGCCACTGGCCGCCCTCCCAGGCGGGCCGGTTGGTAAAGAGCAGGGGCGTGGTGAGACCCTGGACAAAGGGTTCCAGCGCCGGCTCGGCCAGGGTGTCCAGGCGGATCTCGATGATATCCGCCAGCCCCTGCAGGGGCCGGGCAACACCCAGGGCCCGGGCCACATTATCCTCGGCAATGGAGAGGACAATGGCCGAATGGGGAATTTTTTTAGGCATGGCCATTTTTCCGCAATCTCAAAAGTGATTCAGCTAACCCACTAAAGTGGCATAAAACATCAGTGTTTTTAGGATAAGTCCCTTAACAGTAGAGGCAAGTTGTTTATTTCAAAGATTTTTTTGAATTTCTTGCCACAAATAACACGAAAACAATTTGTCAGGGACTAAAGGGTGGCTACTTGCCGCCAGGGCGCAACAGCAACTCAGGGATAAAGCTAAAGCCCCGAATATCGCCGGGCCGCCCCGTTCCCCGGAACTACCCCCGCCGACCTCCTGGGACCCGCTGCCCCCCCGCTTGCAGGGCAAAGGGAGAAAGGCGTGCTACTTTGCCGCAAAGCAGCCCGGATATTACAGTGGAATAGATCTACATACCAACAAAATCTCCCCTGGAGCCCCGCAAAGATGGCTTGAAATCCTCCCTCCTTGCCTTTTTTTCTTATCTTGCCGCCATTTTGGGGCTAAGATCGTAAAAAGACTGAGCAAAAATAGTCCTTCTCCGGCTACCCGCCCCAAACCATGGGGGAGGGGCCCGCCTGCCGGCGAAAAATAAATTACGAAAAACCAAATTTTTTTTAGGCGTTCCGCTTAGGGGTGCCGAACCATCGTTTAGTCAGGCACCTTCCTTTCGGCCAACCGGGCCGCCAGCCATGGCCAACTCCCCGTGCCAAAAGAAACCAGCCCCAGGCCAAGCTCTTGCCTCACTCCTGTCGCCTGACACAATAACGCCGCCCACGCCAACCCCATCCCTGCTGCCGCGTAAATCCGGCTCTAAGACCGGTAAGCCTTCTCCCAATTTTTTTTCTTGCTTCCAGCGATATAGTAGGGGCATCATATTTCTTACCAATTACGACAACTAAGCAGCCATATGCCAAGACAAGGCATGGCTGCCCAGGGGCAACCACGGGAGGCCGAGAGATGAAAAACAGCAGCGATCAAAAAAACCTGAGACCCCTATCCACCTTTCCCGAGCAAATACTGGTGGACAGTGATCTCACCGCCATCCGACTGGGGACCGGCGCCTCCTGGAACCAGCAGGCCGCGGGTCTGGCCCTGCTGGTCACCGACGACGTCTACCGGGACAAGATGCCGGGCCGCCTGGTTGCCGCCGATGACCAACAGTCAAGCTGCACCCCCATGACCCTGCGCCGCAACTCCTTTACACCAGACTTCGAGCCCAGCCGCCATGAGATGCGCGTATTTGACGACCTGGACGGCATTGTCACCGAGATGTAGAAACCACCCCTTCCGCAGGTTGGCCCTGATAAAAGTGGAAAAGAGAGAGGCGTAACGTCTTGCTTTTTTCCACTTTTTTTTATTCCTCCGGCCGGGGCGGCGCAGGGCGCGGCAAAACCATTGATAGTTTACGAGCAACCTACTAATATTATTTAACTTAAAAATTTCGAGACAGAAAACCTAGCCGCCCATTCTGGAGAGCCTCCCATGGATGCCAATGAACTGCAACAGCAATTAAAACTCCGGGTGGAGCAAAAGCTGCGCCCCCTGTTCAACAAGTATGACCTCGACTTCACCGACCTGGAGGCGGCCCTGAAGTGGAAGCCCATGGTCCTGCTCATTGGCAACTACTCCTCGGGCAAATCCACCCTGATCAACGAACTGGTGGGCGAAGATATCCAGCGCACCGGCCAGGCCCCCACCGACGACTCCTTCACCATCATCACCCATGAGGGCGAGGAGAGGGCGGGGGAAGAGGTTCCCGGCTCATCCCTGGTCAACGACGAGGAGATGCCCTTTACCGCCATGAAGAGCCATGGCGACCAGTTCATCTCCCACTTCCGCATGCGCAAGGTCGCCATGCCGGAACTGTCTGACATCGCCATCATCGACAGCCCCGGCATGCTGGACGCGGTAACGGAAAATGATCGCGGCTACGACTATATGGCGGTCATATCGCAACTGGCCAAGCTGGCCGACCTGGTGGTATTGATGTTCGACCCGCACAAGGCGGGGACGATCAAGGAGACATACACCGCCATCCGCGACACCCTGCCGGCCAGCGCCGATGAGGACCGGATAATCTTTGTCATGAACCGCATTGACGAGTGCGACTCCACCTCTGATCTGGTCCGTTCCTTTGGCACCCTGTGCTGGAACCTCTCCCAGATGACCGGACGCAAGGACATCCCCCACGTCTTTCTCACCTATGCCCCTGGCGTCCAGCAGGCCACCAACCTGGACCTGGACCCCTGGACCGATGAACGGTGCGAGCTGACGGAAAAGATCTTCACCGCCCCCACCTTCCGGGTCTACCACGTCCTCCAGGACATCGACCGCCAGGTGGCGGAGTTGCAGCTTATCAGCGAGGCCATGGCCAGCTTCAGCCAAAGGGCGCGCGCTCTGGCGGCCAGCACCTTGAAATTTACCGGCGCCGCCGCCATTATCGCCTTTTTCTTCACCGGCCTGCTGAGCAAGATCTTTCTCGGCTTCCCCGACCAGAGCCTGGTGGAGGCGATCCTCACCAGCGAAGTTACGGTGAGCAACTTCGCCTTCCCCTTAGCCGGCCTGACCTTGGTGACCGTCACCTCCTGGGCCTGGCTCTCCCACCTCACCTTTCCCCGCTTCCTGCAGAAGACCAGGGCGGAGAAAGAGAACCTGATCCCCTTAAACTCCAACTACCGCCGCAATGTCTGGAGCAAGGTGGAAGCCAATGTTGACCGCCTTGTCGAGCAGGCCTCCCTGGGCCAGATATTTGGCGGCCACAACCGCAACCTCTCCCGCATTAAACAGTTCATCCAGCAGGACCTGGCCAATTTTTACAATGATATCCGGGAGTAAACTCTCCAGGCGTAAAACGCGTGGCT
>JBDLJA010000074.1:0-3968 GCA_039714595.1 Thermodesulfobacteriota bacterium
CAGACAAGATAGCCGGAAAAGCCAATAACAGCCCGCCAAAAAGAGAGCAGAAGGCCCAGAGACCTTATAATTACCCGGAAAAAGACGGGTGAAAGAGAGCGGCGTGGTTGGAGGTAAAGAGGGGCGGGTCGCGCTGAATGATGGGGGCGATGGCCGCGTGGCGCTTAAACTCCTGGGCCAGGAAGGCGCGAATGCGGCGGCGCGACCAGCCTAGGGGATGGGCAAAATCGCTGTAAAGGGAGAGATCGCCCGCGTAAAAATCACTCTTCGCCAGCCCCCCTGCCTCGGGACTGGCCAGGGGCAGGTTAAAGATGGCCAGGTTGAGAAAGGTGATCTCCTCATGGTGGCGGATGGTAAACTCCATGGTCCGCCGGGCCGCCGCCTCATCCTCGGCCGGGGTGCCAAAGAGGAGGTAGACATAGGTTTGGATACCCGCCGCCTTGAGGGCGGCCAACACCTGACGCACCATGGGCAGCCGGGTACCCTTGTCCATGGCATCGAGCACCTGCTGGTCCCCCGACTCCAGGCCCAGTTTAAGCATGACGCAGCCGGAGCGCCGCAGCTGCCGGCAGAAATCAACATCGGCCAGGAGCGGGCTGGCCCGGGCAAAGCCGTACCAGGGGACTCCTGGCGGCTGGGCCACCAGCCTCTGCATCAGGGCCGGGCTCACGGCATTGTCTAAAAAATGGATAAGGGTGGGAGCGTGGCGCTCACATAAGCTGGCCACCTCCGCCACCACCCGCTCCGGCGCCAGCGGTTCATAGGGATTTTCCTCCGCTGTCTCAGGGCAGAAGAGACACCTGTTCCAGTAACAGCCACTGGCAGCGGCATAGGGCAGGATGAGGCCCGGCGCCAGGTATTTTTTCGCCAGTTCCCCAGCCGGGCCGGGCCCATCAGGCTCGTCATACTGGGGCGTAATGTCCACCCCTTCCCGCCTCTCACCCCCCAGCAGTTTCAGCAGCGGCCCCTCCCCCGGCCCGGCCAGGCACTGATCCACCAGGCCGGCAAACTGGTCCCGCCAGAGGGGGCTGCGCCGCCAGGAGGTGATCAGCCCGCCGCCCAGGATTATTTTCAGCCCCGGGAAACGGGCCCGCAGGAAACCGATCAGGGCAAAGGCGGCCACCGCCTGGCTGAGATAGCTCAGGGAGATACCGATGACCTCAGGCCCTTTGGCCCGGAGCAGGTCCGGCACCACCTCGTCATAAAAGGGGAAGAAGATACTCTCCTCGTAAGCCTCGGCCACCTGGAGCAGGTGGTCACTGCGCAGAGGGGACCACTCATCCTGGTAGTTGGCCAGGCTTAGCTCCACCCCCTGAGTCTGACCCACGGAGCTAAGCAACCTGTTAACATCGGCCACAGCCCGCTTGTAGCGGTCAAAGTTGCCGTAGGTGGCCATGTTGCGCAGACCGGCCAGGTTGGCGGCCAGGTTCTTCTTGGCCCGCCTGGTCCAGGTATCGCTGCCACCGGGGGCAAGTCCCAGGAGATAATAAAAACCATGGAGATTGGCGTCATAGGTGGCGCAGGAGGCGCCATGGCCGCATAAGAAACCGGCCAGCCGGGCCAGGCCCGGGGGTGGCTCGCAGTTCTTGGCCAGGGGAGGATAGATGAGGAGAAGTGATTTCACGAAAGAGGAAACAGGCTGAAATTTTCTGGGGCTCAGTTTTTTTTGCCGGCCAACCGGCGCTTTGCCGGAAATTTCGTGTACAGATAAAGACCCTCCACCTTGTCGCGGGCCCAGGGTGTCCGGCGCAGGAACTTGAGGCTCGACTTAATGGTGGGCGTCTTGGTGAAGCAGTTAAGGGGAATCTTCTTGCCCAAACCATGCCAGCCATAATGGTCAACCAGCCGGCGGAGAACCATCTCCAGGGTGACACCGTGCAGGGGGTTATTGGCCTGAGTAGCGGTCATAGTTTTCTCCTGTTGCCTTACGACTTTCAGCCATTCCGGGCCGTTCTTCTGGTGGGCTCAGCCCACCCTACGACTCTCCGCCGCAATCGCTGACAAGCGAGGAGTCTGGCGGAACAGTGGCTGAAACTTAAAGTAGTAATCAAAATTTTGTTTACCCGGCCAGAGATTAAAAGGCTATCCCCGAAACTTATCACCCCACCTCAGCCGGCGCTGCGCGTCACCATGGAGATGGCGTCCTCCGGGCAGCTGTTGCGGCAGAGGCCGCAGCCGAAACATAAGCTCTCGCTGACCTGCGCCTTATACTCGCCCCCCTGCTGCTGGCGGCTGGAGATCGCCTTGAAGTGGCAGGCCTCCTCGCAGGCCCCGCAGCCGCTGCACGCCGCCCCGTCCACCCGGGCCGCCTGTTCGCCGCGGAACATGGTCTCCACATCTAAAGAAAGGGTGCGCAGCCCCAGACATTCCACCGGCTGGCAGTTGCAGATGGCCCCGACAAAGGGGGTCATCATGGTCCAGATGGTGTGGACGGAGCCTTGTCTCTCCAGGCCCTCCATCTGGGCAATGGCCTCTTCCCTGCTGACCGACTCCAGCCCCTCGTCCTGGGCCAGGCCGAAATAACCCATGTCCATCCCGTCATACCAGGCGTCCGGCGTGTAGCTCACGCTGTAGCAGCAGCGGTTCTCTTTTTTCTGGGCGGCCCAGCGGCAGGCGCAGGGCAGCCGCACCACCGTGGCCGCCTTACCGACGATCTCGCGGATGTCCTCCATGGTCACCACCTGGCCGAAATGCTCGTCCTTGGCCTTGTCCACCATGGCCTTGACCACCCGCTGGGGTAGTTGTTTCTTCTTGGCGAAGATGGTCTCCAAACGACCAATGGTCTGGATGCCCGCCTCAATGGTGGAGGTGAAAAAGGAATCGATATAACCGCGGCGGGCCAGATCACTGGTGAGATCGCGGCCATAGTTGGCGGCATTCTTGAACCACACCTTGCCATCGCCATGTTTACTGCAGAATTCGCACATTTTTTTTACTCTTTGTTTTTGCCTTCGCCCTTTCCCGGCAGTTTTTTTTAAGCACGGGCCGGGGAAGGGGCCGCCCCCCATAGCCGGAGCCCACCTGCCTCTCCAGCCCAAAATGGCCAGGTTACCACCAAGAGACGATCACCGGGTCAGCCATTGCCCAAGGGGATTAATAGAGCACAGGCGGGAGGAATTGGCAATGATGGGGGCAAGGGTAGCAGCCAATGGGGCGGCCAGCGCCTTTACTGAAGCCAGAGCCATCACAGATGATGCTGCTCGCCGATCTTGACGAACATCTGGACCAGGCCGGCGCAGAGGGTATAGATCGACTTGATATGGAGATTTTTGGCGCAGCAGGCGTCAAAGAGGATGGAGAGATCCGAGTCCAGCAGATCATCGTCGGCCGCCTGGTAGCAGATCAGCAGCGGGATATGAGGCAAGGGATGAAGAACAACGGCCAGATCGGCCTGGTACCAGTCCACCCCCCGGCCCATGAAGAGATCAATGAGATCGCTTAAAAAATCAGGGTTTTCATCGGCTAAAGCTTGCAAAGGCTGCTCACAGCGCCGCTGAAACAAACCCTGCCAGTCAATGCCGCCTTTTAGCTCGCGAAAGGAGATCCAACTCCCGGTAATCTCCTGATGAGTGGCATGGGTGATGTAGGAGAGAATGGGGGCGACAACCCAGGGGATGATGTGGCAGGGCGAGGTAATTGCACCCTGTTGGTCCACCACAAAATCCTTACCCAGGGAATTAATAATAATCTTGCCTTTCTCAAAGCGGCCCCCGCGCTGACGGGCCACAGCCGCCAGATCAAGGCCAGCCACCTGGCCTTCCATCTTAGCGATAAAGGCGGCCTGGTTCGGCTCGGCCGTCTCTTTTGCCCCAACGCCCCCGCCATGGGCCGCCAGCAGCCCCTGATCAATCTCCGGGCAATCCGCCAGCTTACGCTGACCGGCCACCACCGCCGCGGCAAAGGCTAAGCACGACGGCAGCAGACAACGGCGGCAGTTACTCTGGGGCAGCAGTTTATAGATTTCTAAA
>JBDLJA010000075.1:0-3174 GCA_039714595.1 Thermodesulfobacteriota bacterium
TGGTTGAAAACAAGCCGTGAGTTAATCATTTCATTTAACACTGTTTTTGCTGGGCCGGAGGCTTGGCCGCCTTTAAGCTCTTCTGGTTCCATGCCGTCCCGGCCGTTGCCCCCCTCCCTTTTAAAGCCGGTTGCATTGGCGGGTAAAACTGCCTAACTTATACTTTAGGGAAGCGGGCAGTCGCCCTGGCCAGACTCGGGGCCAACAGGAGAACAGGATGACAAAGATAGATAAAGATGGTGATGGGGCAGGGGGGCAGGAATCTCCGGCCGGCGGGGAGGATTTCCTTAACCCCACCCCCATGCTTGATGAGCTGGAGAAGGGGCCGTGGCCCAGTTTTGTCAGGGGGCTGAAAGAGATGGCCCGGCGCACTGAAAAGACGATGCTCCGCGGGGTCCTGGATCAGCTCGAGTACTCCTACCAGACCAAAACCGGCTACTGGCAGGGGGGGATGGTCTCGGTCCTGGGCTATGGCGGCGGTATCATCAGCCGCCGCTCCATGCTGCAGGATAGATTCCCTGAGGCGGCCGAGTTTCATACCCTGCGGGTCCAGCCATCTCCCGGCCTCCACTATAATACCAAGATGCTCCGTGATCTCTGCGACTCGTGGGAGAGACATGGTTCCGGCCTCATCGCCCTCCATGGTCAGACCGGTGACGTGATGCTCCAGGGCATTGAAGAGGCCCGGGTCCAGGACTGTTTTGACGAGATCAATCAAAACGGCTGGGACCTTGGCGGCGCAGGGGCGGCCATGCGCACCGGGGTCTCCTGCGTGGGGCCGGCCCGCTGCGAGCATGCCTGTTATGACACCCTGCGCCTCCACCAGGCGGTCCTGTCCCATTTTGCTGGCGAGGTCCATCGCCCCCAGTATAACTACAAGTTCAAATTCAAATTCTCCGGCTGCCCCAACGATTGCAGCAATGGTATCTTCCGTTCCGACCTGGCGGTTATCGGCATGTGGCGGGACGCCATCCTGGTGGACGAGGAGGCGATGGCGGCCTGGATCAGCAAGAACGGTCTGGACTTCCTGGTCAACAATGTGATCAACCGCTGCCCCAGCCGGGCCCTCTCCTTGGCCGAGGGCAGGTTGGTCATCGACAACGGCAACTGCGTCCACTGCATGCACTGTATCAATGTTATGACCGAGGCGCTCTCGCCGGGGCGGGAGAGGGGGCTGGCCATTCTCCTGGGCGGCAAGAACACCCTGAAGGTGGGGGCCATGGGCTGTACCATGATCGTCCCCTTCTTCAGGCTGGAGGGCCAGGAGGATATTGACCGTTTTATCGCCTTAAGTGAGACCATAATCGAGTGGTGGAATTCTAACGGTTTCGACCATGAGAGGATCGGCGAGACCATTGAAAGGCTGGGGCTGAAACAGTTCCTGGCTGGGGTGGGGCTGCCAGCCACGCCGGCCATGGTCTCGCGGCCCCGGAGTAACCCTTACTATAAGTCGGAGTATTAGCAGGCTGTCAGGAAGAGCTGCTATGCGCCCCTGAAATCCAGCCTGAAAAATTGCTCTTTCAGGCGCTCGTGGCGTTTTCCACCAGCCCGTTAGAGAAAAATCCTTTGGGAGCCCTAGCATATGGCGATGAAGAGAGAGTGGCAGACGGTGGAGTCTGGTCCCCATGATTACAAGGACGCCCTGCACCCGGTGGTGCAGAAAAACTACGGCAAGTGGCAGTACCATCAGATGCCACGGCCAGGGGTCTTGAAACATGTGGCCCAGGGCGGTGACGTGCTCTATACGGTGCGGGCCGGCACCCCCCGCCAGGACTCGGTGGACCTGATCAGGCGGATCTGTGATATTGCCGATAAGTATTGTGATGGCTTTCTCCGCTTCACGGTGCGCAACAATGTGGAACTCATGACCCCGGACGAGGCAAAGGTGGCTGCCATTATCAAGGCCCTGACGGAGATCGGCCTGCCGGTGGGCGGGGTTGGCCCCTGCGTCACCAGTGTCCACCATACCCAGGGCTGGCTCCACTGTGATATCCCGGCCACCGATGCCTCCGGCGTGGTGAAGTCGATCATGGACAGCCTCTATGACGATTTTGTTAAGTGGCGTCTGCCCAGCAAGGTGCGGATCTCCACCTCCTGCTGCGCCATCAACTGCGGCGGCCAGGCGGACATCGCCATCGTGGTCAAACATACCCGGCCGCCGCGGATTAACCATGAGAAGATTGGCCGCATCTGTGAGCTGCCCAAGGTGGTGGCCCGCTGTCCGGTGGCGGCGATCAGGCCCATGGTGGTGGACGGCCGGCAATCGCTGACGGTGGATCAGCAGAAGTGCATGTACTGCGGGGCCTGTTTCGGCGCCTGTCCGGTGATGGAGATCAACCACCCGGAGCACTCAAAATTTGGCATCTGGGTGGGCGGCAAAAATTCCAACGCCCGGTCGAAACCTTCCTTGGGCTGCCTGGTGGCCCAGAACCTGCCTAATAATCCCCCCAGGTGGCCGGAGGTCAACGAGGTGGTGGGTCGGATCCTGGGCGCCTATAGGAGTGAGGGCAGGCCCTGGGAGAGGCTGGGGGAATGGATTGAGCGGGTGGGCTGGAGCCATTTTTTTAAGAGCACCGATCTGCTCTTTACTGAGGATATGATCGATAACTACCGCCACGCCAGGATGACCTTTAACCAGTCGGCCCAGGTGAGATTCCCCCAGCGCCATGAAAGATAAAGAGATCCCCAGCAACCCGATTCTCGAGTCGGCCCTTAACTGGCAGTTTCCGCCCTTTTCAGAGGAGACCGGCATAGACAAGGTGGTCGCCTTTGGCGATAACAGCCATAGATGCCCCATCTATGTGACCGCGCTGCCCCCCTGCCGCGAAGGCTGCCCGGCCGGCAACGATATCCGCGGCTGGCTCACCACGGTCCAGCTTGGCCGGTTAAAGGGGCGCAGCCTGGACCAGTCCTATGAGCTGGCCTGGCACGAGGCCAGCAAGACCACGCCCTTTGCTGCGGTGTGCGGCCGGGTCTGCCCCGCCCCCTGCGAGACAAGCTGCAATCGCCGGGTCAAGGAGGGGGCGGTTAATATCCACGCCTTTGAGCGCTGGCTTGGCGACTATGGCCTCAGGCGCGGCCTGCGACACCGCAAGGTGAGTGAGGAGATGCGGGCGGAGAGGGTGGCGGTAATCGGCGCCGGTCCGGCGGGGCTGAGCTGCGCCTTTCAGTTGG
>JBDLJA010000076.1:0-3169 GCA_039714595.1 Thermodesulfobacteriota bacterium
ATCCCTTGGCCAGATTTTGGCCACTGCTGATGTTGACCAGTAGTGGTACATCCAACTCCAGCACCGACTCCATCACCTCCTTGACCAGACCGCTCACCTCCTGCCGCTCACCGTCAGGGGTCTCGAAGACCAGTTCGTCGTGGATCTGCAGGACCATTTTCGCCTGGAGGGCGTGCTGGGCCAGGGCCTGGTGGCATTTGATGGTGGCCAGCTTCATAATGTCGGCGGCGGTGCCCTGGATGGGGCTGTTGATGGCGGTGCGTTCGGCAAAGTCGCGCCTGGTCTTATTGCGGCTGGTGATCTCCGGCAGGTAGCGGCGCCGGCCCAGCAGGGTGGTGACATAGCCCTGCTTTTTGGCCGTCTCGACAATCTCGCCCATGAACCTCTCCACCCCGGCGTAGTGCTGGAAGTAGCGGGTGATGAAGGTCTGGGCCTCCTTGCGGCTGATCTTCAGCTGGCCGGCCAGGCCAAAGGCGCTCATGCCGTAGACGATACCGAAGTTGATGGTCTTGGCCACCCGCCGCATATCCGGGGTGATGAGCATTGGGTTGACCCGGAAGATCTCGGCCGCCGTCTGCTGGTGGATGTCCGCGCCCTGGCGGAAGGCGGCCAGCAGGGTCTCATCCTGGCTGTAATGGGCCAGGACGCGGAGATCGATCTGGGAGTAGTCCACGGCCAGCAGGCAGGAGTGGGGCGGGGCGATGAAGCTGGCCCGGATGCGCTGGCCCTCCTCGCTGCGGATGGGGATGTTTTGCAGGTTGGGGTTGGAGCTTGACAGGCGGCCGGTGGCGGTCACCGCCTGGTTGAATGAGGTGTGGATCCGGCCGCTGGTTGGTTCAATCTGCTCAGTGAGGCCATCGGCGTAGGTGGATTTCAGCTTGCTCAGGGAGCGGTACTCCAGGACCGCGGCCGGCAGGGGGTGGCTGGCGGCCAGCTTCTCCAGCACCTTGACGTCAGTGGAGTAACCGGTCTTGGTCTTGCGGCCGTGGGGCAGACCCAGGGTCTCGAAGAGGATGGTGCCCAGCTGCTTGGGTGAGTTGATGTTGAACTCCTCCCCGGCCATATCATGGATGGTCTGGGCCAGAAGCTTAAGTTTGGCGGCAAACTCGCTGGAGAGCTCGGCCAGGGCCTCCCGGTCCACCAGGACGCCGCTCTCCTCCATCTCGGCCAGGATGGGGACCAGGGACATCTCCACCTCGCTGTAAAGCTCCCACATGTCGGTCTGCTGGGCCAGCTGCTGATGGAGATGGGCCCAGAGCAGGCGGGTTGCTACCACGTCCTCGCAGGAGTAGTGACAGGCGGCTTGAGGGGTCACCCGACCAAAGGCGCCATCCTTTTTGTCCTTATTGGTCACCTCTGTAAAGGAGGTCATGGTAAGCCCCAGGAACTCCTGGGCCAGGTCGTCCAGGCCATGGGAGCGGCGGCCGGGGTCCAGGAGGTAGGAGACCAGCAGGGTGTCATGGAGGGGGCCGGCCAGGGGGAGGTTGTGGTGGGCCAGGACCCGCAGGTCATACTTCAGGTTATGGGCGATCTTGGCTATTTCCGGGTTGGTCAGGAGGGGGCCGAGGGTGGCCTGGACCTGGGCCAGGGAGAGCTGGTTCTCCAGCGCCCGGCCCTCCTCGTCGCAGTGGGCCAGGGGAATGTACCACGCCTTGTCGCCCTGGCTGGTGAGGGAAATACCCACCAGCCTTGCGGTGAGGGGATTCAGCGAGGTGGTCTCGGTGTCGATGACCAGCAGGGGCTGGCGCTGAAGCTCCGCCACCAGCTTTTTTAACTCGTCGACGTCGCTGACCAGCTGGAAGGTCTCATAGGCAAAGGTGGCGGCCGGAGTTGCCTCACTGCTGAGCTCTTTGAGCAGACGCTTGAATTCCAGCTCCTGGTAGAGCTCCTTGAGGCGCTCCTGGTCCGGCTCACCCATGGCGTACGCCTCTGGCTCCCGGGGCACCGCCACGTCTTCTTTGAGGCGGATCAGGTCGCGGGAGAGGCGGGCCATCTCCTGCTGCTCGATCAGCCTCTCCTTCATCTTCGACTTCTTCAGCTCAGCCAGGTTGGCCAGCAGCTCATCCAGGCTGCCATACTCCGTCAGCAGCTTGGCCGCGGTCTTCGGCCCCACGCCGCTGATGCCCGGCACGTTGTCTGACTTATCGCCGATGAGGGCGAAAAAATCGAGGAGCTGGCTCACCGCCACCCCATATTTTGCCAAAACAAAGTCCTGGTCCAGGACCACGTCCTTCATCGGCTCCCAGCCGCAGACCTTGTCCCCCACCAGCTGCAACAGGTCCTTGTCGCCGGAGACAACGATCACCTCCCGCCCCTGTTCACTCAAGACCCGGGCGGCCGAGGCGATGAGGTCGTCCGCCTCCACCCCTTCTTCGGCCAGGGCGGGGATGCCCAGGGCCGCCACCAGCTCGTGGATGTAAGGGATCTGGCAGGAGAGGTCTTCCGGCATGGGGGGCCGGTTGGCCTTATACTCCGGGTAGATGTCGTGGCGGAAGGTTGGCCCCTTCTGGTCAAAGGCCACCAGCAGGTGGCTGGGCTGCCGCTCCTTGATGATCCGCAGGATGGTGCCCACAAAGCCGTAGGCCGCGTGGGTGAAGAGCCCCTGGGCGTTGGTCAGGGGGGTGATGGCGTGGTAGGCCCGGTAGATATAGGCGGAGCCGTCCACCAGGTAGATGGGGTCGTTATCGCTGGGCATGGGCTTGCTTGCACCTTAAGTCTTGTTTTTTTTCGAGGAAATGGCCAGGCAACTGTAAACTGTCCAGGGCCAGGCGTAAACTAAAGAAAGTAAGGGGCAATGGGGAAAGTTTTTATGTCAGCTGTTTTCATTAACCGGCAAACTTTTACGGGGAAGATAGGTGGGTGGGTCGGACAAAAAAGCGGGTGGAGAGAGGAGGGTAGCGGGGGATAATCTTAGGGCAGACGGCAGACGGCAGACGGCAGACGGCAGACGGCAGACGGCAGACGGCAGACGGCAAACAGAGAACCGGAGAATATCGAATGATGAATGTCGAACCGCAGAAGGGAGGTACTTATCTTAATTAGATAACATCCTTCCTTCGACATTCGATATTCTGCGGTTCGCCTTTATCCTCTATTCCAGCGCCTCGGCCACATGGCCCACCAGGTCGGGGCCGGGGGTCAGGGTCTTGGCGCCTTCGTCCCAGTTGGC